>JBELHZ010000067.1:0-12225 GCA_042091155.1 Gammaproteobacteria bacterium | reverse complement strand
GCTGCCGCTTTCGATCTGCGTGATAACTCAGACCTGTTCCTGCAGGAATCAGACGTCCCACAACCACGTTTTCCTTCAAACCGCGCAGATGATCTTGCTTGCCGGTGACGGCTGCTTCGGTCAACACTCGGGTCGTTTCTTGGAAAGACGCTGCAGAAATAAAGGATTCTGTCGCCAGCGACGCCTTGGTGATACCCAGCAGCAATCGTTGGGCTTCCGCCTGATCTTTGTTCTCAGCAGCCAAGGCTTGGTTTGCCTGACGCAGCGCGGTGTACTCCAGCTGTTCGCCACGAATGAAATCCGTGTCGCCAGAGTGAGTAATTTCCACTTTACGTAGCATCTGACGGCAGATCACTTCGATGTGCTTGTCATTAATCGTCACACCTTGCAGTCGGTAAACTTCTTGGATTTCGTTGACGATGTACTTCGCCAGCTCTTCCACACCCTTAAGCCGCAAGATGTCATGAGCACTAAACGGTCCGTCACAGACGGTTTCACCGCGTTCCACCTGCTCGCCGTCGAACACGCCAATGCTGCGCCATTTCGGAATCAATGTTTCAACCGGATCACCGCCCGCTGGGGTGATAACCAAGCGACGTTTGCCCTTGGTTTCTTTACCGAAGGATACGATGCCGGTCGCCTCCGCAAGAATTGCAGGCTCCTTCGGCTTCCGAGCTTCGAACAGGTCAGCAACTCGAGGCAAACCACCAGTGATGTCACGGGTCTTGGAACCTTCCTGAGGAATTCGCGCGATGATGTCACCGACGCCGATTTTACCACCGTCCTCCATGTTGAGGATCGCATTGCTGGGCATGAAGTAGTTCGCTGGCACATCGCTGCCTGGCAAATTCACGGCATTGCCCTTGGCATCATTCAAGCGTACTGCGGGACGTAGGTCTTTCGCTGCACTGGGACGATCCTTAGGATCCAGCACCGTAATGTTGGTCAAGCCGGTCAAATCGTCTGTCTGACGATTCATGGATAGGCCTTCTTCCATCTCAACGAATGTCGCCACACCAGACACTTCTGCAACAATTGGGTGGGTGTGCGGATCCCACTGGGCGATGACTTGGCCAGCTGCGACCGCGTCTTCTTCGGCAACGGAAATCACCGCGCCATAGGGTAACTTGTAGCGCTCACGCTCACGACCGTGTTCATCGGCTACCGCAATCGCGCCAGAGCGCGAAATTGCAACCAATTCACCGGATTCACGCTCAACAGTTTTCAGGTTGTGCAGGCGAATCGTGCCGCCATGCTTAACCTGAATATTGTCGACTGCCGTTGCCCGCGAGGCTGCACCACCAATGTGGAACGTACGCATCGTAAGCTGAGTACCTGGCTCACCAATGGACTGTGCGGCAATCACTCCGACAGCCTCACCGACGTTAACTAGGTGTCCACGAGCGAGGTCACGGCCGTAGCATGCCCGGCAAACACCATGAGCGGTCTCACAGGTGATGGCCGACCGAACGATCATCTCGTCTACGCCCAACTCATCCAATTTTTCTACCCAAGCCTCGTCGATCAACGTGCCGCGAGCCACCAGAATCTCTTTACCGTCGGCCGCATAAACGTCTTCGGCTACTGTTCGACCCAGCACTCGATCGGCCAAGGCTTCGACGATGTCGCCGCCTTCGATAATCGCTGTTGTGAACAGACCCGCAGTGGTACCGCAGTCTTCGTCTGTGATTACCACGTCTTGGGCCACGTCAACCAGACGGCGTGTCAGGTAGCCGGAGTTCGCTGTTTTCAACGCAGTATCGGCCAAACCTTTACGAGCGCCGTGAGTCGAAATGAAGTAGTCGTTTACCGTCAAGCCTTCACGGAAATTCGCGGTGATCGCGTTTTCAATAATGCTGCCATCGGGCCGCGCCATCAGACCACGCATGCCTGCGAGCTGACGAATCTGGGCTGGCGAGCCTCGTGCACCGGAATCAGCGTACATGAAGACGCTATTGAACGACGCTTGCTCTTCGCTTTCACCGCCCTTGTTCACTACGGTTTCTTTGGAAATACCATCCATCATGGATCGTGCGACCAAGTCATTGGCGCGCAACCAAATATCAACCACTTTGTTGTATTTCTCACCCTGGGTTACCAGACCGGAAGCATACTGAGATTCAATTTCAGCGACTTCGGCCTCAGCCTCAGAAATGATGCGCTCTTTGGCATCTGGGATAACAAAGTCTTCGACGCCAATAGACGCACCCGACGAAGTCGAGTGAGCGAATCCCGCGTACATCAGCTGGTCCGCAAAGATCACCGTATCCTTGAGCCCGCAACGACGATAGCAGTCGTTGATCAGGTTCGAGATGCTCTTCTTATCCATCGTCTTATTGACCATGGAAAACGGGAGGGCGTCAGGCACGATAGCGTAAAGCAGCGTACGACCTACCGTGGTGTCGTGCAGTACTCGCTGAACAACGGTTTCACCGCTTTCGTTGGTAGATTGCTCATCCACACGAACCTTCACCCGCGCGTGCAGATCAACCTGCTTGGCGTAATAAGCGCGGTGGACTTCGTCTGCATTAGAGAACACAGAGCCTTCACCTCGCACATTCACTTTTTCACGAGTCATGTAGTAGATGCCCAAAATCACGTCCTGTGAGGGCACGATGATTGGCTCACCACTGGCGGGAGACAAAATGTTGTTCGTGGACATCATCAGCGCGCGGCTTTCCAGCTGCGCTTCCAGCGTCAGCGGCACATGCACGGCCATTTGGTCGCCATCGAAGTCCGCGTTATAGGCGCTACACACCAAGGGGTGAAGCTGAATAGCCTTACCCTCAATGAGGACTGGTTCAAAAGCCTGAATGCCCAATCGGTGCAGTGTCGGTGCTCGGTTAAGCATCACGGGATGCTCGCGAATCACGTCGGCCAAGATATCCCAAACCTCGGGTGTCTCGCGCTCGACCATCTTTTTCGCGGCCTTAATCGTCGTTGCCAACTGGCGATCTTCTAGACGACCAAAAATGAATGGCTTGAAGAGCTCCAACGCCATCTTCTTGGGCAAACCGCACTGATGCAGGCGCAGTGTTGGGCCAACCACAATCACGGAACGGCCGGAGTAATCCACTCGCTTACCCAGCAAGTTTTGACGGAAACGTCCTTGCTTACCTTTAATCATGTCTGCAAGAGACTTCAGCGGGCGCTTGTTGGAACCGGTGATCGCACGGCCACGACGACCGTTGTCGAGCAATGCGTCAACGGATTCCTGCAGCATGCGCTTTTCGTTGCGCACGATAATGTCAGGTGCAGACAGGTCCAACAGACGCTTCAAACGGTTGTTACGGTTGATGACCCGGCGATACAAATCGTTGAGGTCCGATGTTGCAAAACGTCCGCCGTCCAGTGGTACCAACGGGCGCAAATCTGGCGGCAAAACCGGTAGGACTGTCATGACCATCCATTCGGGCTTATTACCAGAACGAACAAACGCTTCCATCAGTTTCAGACGCTTGGAGAATTTCTTGATCTTAGTTTCGGAGTTCGTCGCGGGAATTTCTTCGCGCAGCACTTCGATTTCATGGTTCATATCAAGATTCAACAGCAACTGTTGAACGGCCTCAGCACCCATACGCGCGTCAAATTCATCGCCGTATTCTTCGATCTTGAGGTAGTACTCTTCATCAGTCAGCAGTTGCCCTACTTCCAGATCCGTCATACCCGGGTCGATCACGACAAAGGACTCGAAATACAAGATTCGCTCGATATCACGCAGGGTCATATCCAGCAACAGGCCGATTCGGCTGGGCAGTGATTTCAAAAACCAAATGTGGGCGGTGGGGCATGCGAGTTCGATATGCCCCATACGCTCACGACGCACCTTGGTCAGCGTCACTTCGACGCCACATTTTTCGCAAATCACACCACGATGCTTGAGGCGCTTGTATTTGCCGCACAGGCATTCGTAGTCTTTTACTGGCCCGAAAATACGGGCGCAGAACAAACCATCACGCTCAGGCTTGAAGGTTCGATAGTTGATGGTCTCGGGCTTTTTCACTTCGCCAAAGGACCAAGACCGAATCATCTCTGGAGATGAAAGGCCAATACGCAGCGCGTCAAATTCTTCAACGTCGCTTTGTGATTTCAGCAGATTAAGTAAGTCTTTCACGATGTTTCCTCATATTCTTTTGAAGCAATTCAAGTCTCTAACGGATACTTGAATCGGGTCAGTCCGTTTCCAACTCGATGTTGATACCCAGAGATCGAATCTCTTTGACCAACACGTTGAAGGATTCGGGCATGCCCGGCTCCATCTTGAAATCACCATCTACGATGTTCTTGTACATCTTGGTTCGGCCGTTTACGTCATCTGACTTAACCGTCAGCATTTCTTGCAGCGTATAGGCTGCCCCGTAAGCTTCCAGTGCCCACACTTCCATTTCACCAAATCGCTGGCCGCCAAACTGGGCCTTGCCGCCCAATGGCTGCTGGGTGACCAAGCTGTATGAACCCGTACTACGCGCGTGCATCTTGTCGTCAACCAAGTGGTTGAGCTTGAGCATGTACATGTAGCCCAGGGTCACAGGGCGATCGAATGTGTCGCCGGTTCGACCATCATAAAGTGTTGTTTGACCGCTTCCGGGAAGCTCTGCCAATTCCAACATCTTCTTGATCTCGGATTCCGCCGCACCGTCAAAGGCTCGCGTGGCAAACGGCAACCCTGCCGTCAGGTTCTTTGCCAAATCGAGAATTTGCCCATCATTCAGACTCTTGAGGTCTGCTGGAGCACCGCCGACTTGGTTGTAGACTTCATCCAAGAACTTGCGAATTTCAGCCGTTTTTTGCTGAGCTTCCAGCATCCGGTTGATTCGCTTACCGATGCCATGCGCCGCCCAACCCAAGTGGGTTTCTAGGACCTGTCCGACGTTCATGCGCGATGGCACACCCAGCGGATTCAGTACAATGTCAACGGGCTCGCCGTTCTCGTCAAAAGGCATGTCTTCCACTGGCATGATCACTGAGATCACGCCCTTGTTTCCGTGCCGACCGGCCATCTTGTCGCCGGGCTGAATGCGTCGCTTGATCGCCAAATACACTTTGACGATTTTCAGTACGCCTGGAGCCAAATCATCGCCCGTTTCGATCTTGCCGCGCTTGTCTTGGTACTGGGCGTCTAGCCCCTCTTTACGCTCTTGCAGATGAGCCTCAGCAAGCTCTAGCTGTTCGTTAAGCTTGTCTTCCTTCATGCGAATGCGGAACCAATCGTCCGCCGCAAGGCCGGCCAAGTACTCTTCGTCAATCGCCTTGTCTTTGCTCAAACCTGGCGCGCTGGCGACCTTGTTGCCTACAAGCGCACGCTGCAAGCGTTCATAGGTTGCCGCTTCAATAATGCGCATTTCGTCGTCCAAATCCTTACGGATCTGCGCCATCTGGGCCTGCTCAATGTCCTTGGCACGTTCGTCTTTTTCCACACCATCTCGGGTGAAGACTTGAACATCGATTACCGTGCCTTTGACACTGCTAGGCACCCGTTGCGACGTGTCTTTAACGTCCGATGCTTTTTCGCCAAAGATCGCACGCAGCAGTTTTTCTTCCGGAGTGAGCTGGGTTTCGCCCTTGGGCGTTACCTTGCCGACCAAAATGTCGCCTGCGCCAACTTCAGCGCCGATGTACACAATGCCGGACTCGTCCAGTTTGGATAACGCACCTTCGCCAACGTTTGGAATATCGCTGGTGATTTCTTCCGGCCCCAACTTCGTATCGCGAGCGATACAGGTCAGCTCCTGAATGTGAATGCTGGTGAAGCGGTCTTCTTTGACCACCCTCTCGGAAACCAAGATGGAGTCTTCGAAGTTGTAACCGTTCCAGGGCATAAACGCGATACGCATGTTTTGACCAAGCGCCAACTCACCCATATCGATGGACGGTCCATCGGCAAGAATGTCTCGGGCACTAATCACATCGCCCGGCTTAACCAAGGGACGCTGATTGATGCAGGTATTTTGATTTGATCGCGTAAATTTCGTCAGGGTGTAGATGTCGACACCGGCGTCGCCCGCATCAGTCTCCGCATCGGCTACTCGAACCACGATTCTGCTGGCGTCTACGCTGTCAATCACACCGCCGCGCTTGGCAATAACACAGACACCGGAGTCACGCGCCACATTGCGCTCCATGCCGGTGCCGACCAAGGGCTTTTCGGCTCTCAGTGTTGGCACAGCCTGCCGCTGCATATTGGAACCCATCAATGCTCGGTTGGCGTCATCGTGCTCCAGAAACGGAATCAGCGATGCGGCAACGGATACCACCTGCTTGGGCGATACGTCCATAAAGTCGACGTTTTCCGTAGCGGTTTTGGTGAATTCGTTCTGATGACGCACATCAATCAATTCTTCAGTGAAACGACCCTTCGCATCCAGCGGCGCGCTGGCCTGAGCGATCACGTACTGTGCTTCATCAATCGCGGACAGGTACTCGACCTCTTGAGTCACTACGCCTTTCACGACGCGGTGATAAGGCGACTCCAAGAATCCGTATTCGTTGGTTTGCGCATAGGTCGCCAGGCTGTTGATCAAGCCAATGTTCGGACCTTCTGGGGTTTCAATGGGGCACACACGACCGTAGTGAGTTGGGTGCACGTCGCGCACTTCGAAGCCGGCTCTTTCCCGAGTCAGTCCACCCGGCCCTAACGCGGAAACCCGGCGCTTGTGCGTCACTTCTGACAGCGGGTTGTTCTGATCCATAAACTGTGACAGCTGTGAGGATCCGAAAAATTCTTTAACAGCCGCAGCCACAGGCTTGGCATTGATCATATCTTGAGGCATCAGACCTTCGGACTCTGCCAGGCTAAGACGCTCTTTAACGGCCCGCTCAACACGAATCAGACCAACGCGGAACTGATTTTCCGCCATCTCACCGACGGATCGGATACGACGATTACCCAAGTGGTCAATATCGTCCACGGTACCCTTACCGTTACGGATATCGATCAAGGTCTTCAACACCTCGACAATGTCTTCTCTGGACAGTGTGCCTTCGCCAACAATCTCTTCGCGACCGAGCCGGCGGTTAAACTTCATCCGCCCGACTGCGGAAAGGTCGTAGCGATCGTTTGAGAAAAACAGGTTGCCAAACAAGTTCTCTGCAGATTCCTTCGTTGGCGGTTCGCCAGGACGCATCATGCGATAAATTTCCACCAAGGCTTCCAAGCGATTTGAACTTGGATCGACGCGCATGGTGTCGGAAATAAAGGGACCGCAATCCAGGTCGTTGGTGTAAATCGTTTCGAAACTGCTGACCTTGAGTTCAAACAGCTTTTCAACAACTTCTTCGGTAATGATCGAGTTGCAGGGTATGGCTACCTCGCCGGTCGATTTATCGATAATGTCTTTCGCGGTTATCTGCTCTAGCAGATATTCGCGGGGCACGGCGAGCTTCTTCATGCCGCTGTCTTCAATCAGCCTAACGTGTCTGGCTGTAATACGTCGGCCCATCTCAACAATGGTTTTCCCGTTCGGACCGGCGATATCAAATGTGGCGACGTCGCCACGTAACCGTTCTGCAATCAGGTTGATTGAAACGTCTTCGCCCTTGATCGAGACCGTATTAGTCTCAAAGAACGTTTCAAGAATTTCTTCGCTCGAATACTCAAGGGCCCGCAGAATGATTGATGCAGGCAGCTTGCGACGGCGATCGATACGAACGAACACCGCGTCTTTTGGATCAAACTCAAAGTCCAACCAAGACCCTCGGTATGGAATAACGCGAGCGTTATACAAAAGCTTACCGGAACTGTGGGTCTTGCCCTTGTCGTGATCGAAAAATACGCCGGGCGACCGGTGCAACTGAGACACGACCACGCGCTCAGTACCGTTGATAACAAAGGTACCGTTCTCTGTCATGAGCGGAATTTCGCCCATGTACACTTCTTGCTCTTTTACGTCTTTGACTTTTTTGCTGGATGACTCTTTGTCATAAATGATCAGGCGCACTTTGACGCGCAGCGGAGCTGCATAGGTAATACTACGAGACACACACTCTTTAACGTCGAAGGTGGGCTCACCCAAACGGTAGTCTACGTATTCAAGCTCTGCGCTGCCGGAGTAACTGGCAATGGGAAAGACAGATTTGAATGCCGCGTGCAGGCCGGATTCGGCGCGATCTTCGGGACCGGTGCCAACCTGCAAAAATTTGTTGTAAGAGTCGGTTTGGATTGCCAACAAGTATGGCAACTCCATTTTTTCGGACAATTTGCCGAAGTCTTTCCGAATGCGCTTCCTTTCAGTAAAGCTGTAAGCCATGCGAATCTCCTACCTAATGATCATCGAATCCAACGTGCTTTTTTCGCAAGCACGAAAAGCTGGCGTCAGGTCGTCGGTTTTTTCGACGTCCTGACCCAGCTGTGTTACGTCAACAAAAATGCTAACTGCAATCGAACTACTTAAGCTCAACCGTAGCGCCAGCCTCTTCAAGCTGCTTTTGCACGTCGTCTGCTTCGTCCTTGCTAACGCCTTCTTTGATAGCAGAAGGAGCGTCGTCAACTAGAGCCTTAGCTTCTTTCAAGCCCAAACCGGTGATAGCACGAACAGCCTTAATGACGTTTACTTTCTTGTCGCCAGCAGAAGCCAGCATTACGTCAAACTCGGTCTGCTCTTCAGCGCCACCGGCACCGGCGTCGCCGCCTCCGGCCGCTGGAGCCGCTACAGCAACCGCTGCTGCCGCAGAAACACCAAACTTTTCTTCCATATCTGCGATCAGCTCAACAACGTCCATGACGCTCATTTCAGCGATTGCATTCAATACATCATCTTTTGACAATGACATTCCATTTCTCCTAATTATCTAAAGCGAATCTTGAGTTTTACGCTTCTGCTTCTTTCTGATCTTTGACCGCAGCCACCACACGTACCATCTTGCCGGGAACCTCGTTCAAGGTTTGAGCCAGCTTGATAATCGGTGCCTGCATTACGCTCATCAACTGTGATCGTGCTTCATCCAGCGTAGGCAGCTTCGCGACACGATCAATTTGATCGGCAGGAAGTAATGCGCCCCCAATGGACAAGGCCTTGATTTCAAGTTCTTCAAAGTCTTTTGCGTAATCTTTTAGCAGTCTCGCTGCAGAACCAGGGTCTTCCGTAGAAAACGCCAGCAACGTGGGACCCACCAAGGCGTCATTAAGACACTCAAAGTCTGTACCCTCTACAGCTCGCTTAACCAACGTGTTTCGAACCACGCGCAGATACACACCAGTCTCTCGCGCTTTCACGCGAAGTTCTGTCATCTCTGCAACAGTCAAACCACGATAGTCAGCCAAGACAGCCGACAAAGCAGATGTAGCAGCATCGTTAACCTCAGCAACAATTTCTTGTTTCTGTTCAAGTCTTAACGCCACACTTTTCTCCTTTTCAACCAATCTCGCAGAACGAGACCGGTCACGTTATCGAATACTGCTAATGCAGCGTTCGTTAGCGGCGAGCCTCTTTCGCTTTAGACCCTTGACCCGGTAACAGGCTTTCGGTTCTTAAACTCTCGGAGACGAACGTCAAGGGATCCGGCTGAGCCTTCATCCTATCCATTCTTTCGCTACATTGAGCGACTCACCATCTGCGTAGGCCATTAAGCTTCGCTGTTATCCAGCTAAGCCCCTACGGTTTTTGACGGCTCGGGGATAGCTAGCCACCCCCAACCTCCAAATTCATCTATCCCCAGGCCGATTAACTGGCCTGCAGAGTAGCTTGATCAATTGACACACCAGGACCCATGGTCGTGGACAGCGTCACTTTCTTTAAATAAATACCCTTGGCGGATGCTGGCTTAGCCTTTCTCAAATCCGCCATTAACGCCTCAACGTTCTCACGAATTTGCAGCGGATCAAAGCCTACCTGACCAACGCTGCCGTGAATGATGCCCGCTTTATCGGTACGAAACTGTACCTGACCCGCTTTCGCATTATTCACCGCAGTAACAACGTCGGGAGTCACCGTGCCAGTTTTTGGATTGGGCATCAGACCTCGTGGGCCGAGCACCTTACCAAGCTGACCAACGATACGCATCGCATCTGGCGTAGCGATCACGACGTCGAAATTCATTTCGCCGCCTTTCACTTTCTCGGCTAAGTCGTCAAAACCGACCAGGTCGGCTCCAGCAGCCAATGCTTTTTCAGCGTTCTCGCCCTGGGCAAATACAGCCACTCTGACGGTCTTGCCGGTACCGTGGGGCAATGTGGTCGCACCGCGAACCACTTGATCCGACTTACGAGGGTCAACACCTAGGTTTACCGAGATATCAAAGGATTCTTTGAACTTCGTGCCGGCCAATTCGTTTAGAAGAGCCACAGCCTCGTCGATACCATAGGCCTTATCAGCATCAATCTTTTCTGCAATCGCGCGCATGCGCTTACTTAGCTTTGCCACTTAGACACCCTCCACATCAATACCGGAAGCCCGAGCGGTGCCTGCGATGGTTCGCACAGCGGCGTCCATATCAGCTGCCGTTAGATCGGGCATTTTCATCTTGGCGATTTCTTCCAATTGCTCGCGATTCACCTTCGCAACTTTCACAGTATTGGGAGTCGCGGAACCCTTGGCGATTCCAGCAGCCTTACGAAGCAACACGGCCGCAGGCGGTGTTTTCGTCACGAATGTAAAGGATCGATCGGCATAAACCGTGATGACGACCGGAATCGGGAGTCCCTGCTCTACCGATTGGGTCTGGGCGTTAAACGCCTTACAAAAATCCATGATGTTCACACCATGCTGGCCCAACGCCGGGCCTACCGGTGGGCTTGGATTCGCCTGACCTGCTGCAACCTGCAGCTTGATGTACGCTTCAACCTTCTTAGCCATGCTTTACTCCTTGCGGGTACCAACGTGAGGGCCTTTAATCCCTAACTCCCCGGGGTTATGACACTGCAGCGGCAAACTGCAGCGTCTTTTCGTTTTCTTACTGTTTGCGTGGTGCGCCTAACCCTTCTCAACCTGACCAAAATCAAGCTCGACAGGGGTCGAACGACCAAAAATAGTCACCGCGACGCGCAGTCGACTCTTTTCATAATTCACTTCTTCAACAACACCATTGAAATCATTGAACGGCCCGTCCGTCACGCGAACAATTTCGCCCGGCTCAAAGACTGTCTTCGGTGTCGCCTTTTCACTACCGGCTGCGACGCGATCTAAAATGGCCGCGGCCTCCCGAGGCGATAACGGTGCAGGCTGATCGGCCTTGCCGCCAATAAAACCCATCACTCGTGGTGTTTCCTTGACTAGGTGCCAGGTGTCATCGTTGAGCTCCATTTCCACCAGCACGTAGCCTGGGAAAAATTTACGTTCGCTGCGACGTTTCTGCCCGCCACGCATCTCCACCACTTCTTCCGTCGGCACCAAAATCTCGCCAAAGTTCTCTTGATGGCTTGAGAGATTGACACGCTCTTGTAGCGCCCGGGCGACGTTTTTTTCAAACCCGGAATATGCGTGCACCACGTACCAATTTTTCGACATTCTGGATTACCCGATAATTGAGCTGACGATCCAGCCCAGCAGGGAGTCTAATCCCCATAAAATAAGTGCGAAAACGAAGACGATGGCAATAACAACCAAGGTGGTTTGTGTGGTCTCTTGATTACTTGGCCAAACAACCCGTCGAACTTCTGTGCGTGCTTCCTTGAGCAACGACCAGATAGCCTTGCCTCGTTCAGTTTGCAACGCCAACAATATGGCCACTGCCGCCGTTGCCAGTAATCCGGCAACGCGCAACAACAGCATTTCGTCTTGGTAGTACCAATTCGCGAATACACCGCCAGCTAATAGCGCGACAACAACCAGCCACTTTAGCCAGTCTAGAGATCCTGCTTTATTTTCTACGCTGGTATTCAAGCTAATTTCCTAACTGCGTCCGTACGCGGTGACGTAACCTTTCCAATGTTGCTGCCGTTACTTCTCACATACGCGAAGTAAATGGCAGGCCAGGAGGGAATCGAACCCCCAACCTGCGGTTTTGGAGACCGCTGCTCTGCCAATTGAGCTACTGGCCTATCGCAAGAATCCTCGCTTCGAGGAACCTTTTTCGCTCACGCCGTCAGACGCAGCTCGTTTCGATCAATGTCGCGCACCGGTGAGTTGGATTCAATTCCTTCCCACCGCACTTTTTCATCGCAAAGACAACAAAGGAGCGATACCGCTCCTGTGTTATTTCGCTTGGGACGCTAAGGCCCCAAGCCATGGGCTCAACCTAGTCGATGACCTTTGCGACAACGCCCGCGCCTACGGTACGGCCGCCTTCGCG
>JBELHZ010000066.1:0-12385 GCA_042091155.1 Gammaproteobacteria bacterium | reverse complement strand
TCTCTGCAGCCCACCATCATTACCGTGGGCTACGTGCAGTATGACGAGGATCAATTGACCCATGTGCACCCCCGGGTGGAGGGTTGGGTAGAAAAACTCTACGTCAAAACCGATGGCGACCGAGTGGAAAAAGGCCAGCCGCTTTATGCCCTGTATTCGCCGGAGCTAGTCAACGCCCAAGAAGAGCTGGTCTTTGCGCTGAACCGAAACAACCCTCGACTCATAAGCGCGGCCGAGAATCGTCTACAGGCACTGCAAATCGACGCTGCCATCATTGGTGAGCTCAGACGCAGCCAACAGGTAAGGCGATCTCTCACATTCTATTCGCCAAGATCCGGGGTTATCGACAACCTGAACATCCGCGAAGGTTCCTTTGTCCGGCCCGGCACCACCTTGGTATCGGTGGGCACCCTTGATGATGTTTGGGTGCAAGCTGAGATCTTTGAAAGCCAAGCGCCACTGGTGCAGGTAGGTCAGCCGGTTACCATGACGTTGGACTACTTGGCCGGCAAGCGTTGGCTGGGAGAGGTCGACTATGTTTATCCGACTCTAGATCCGCAAACCCGCACGGCCCGCGTGCGCCTGCGTTTTGACAACCCGCAGGCATTACTCAAACCCAATATGTTTGCGAAAGTCGCTATCCAGACATCAGCTGACCCCGATGTGTTAGTCATCCCAAAGGAGGCGGTGATTCGCTTGGGTGATCAAGATCGCGTGGTTCTCGCCCTAGGCGAAGGTCGTTTTAAATCCGTAGCCGTCGCACTCGGACGCATTGATGGCGCGTTCGCTGAAATTCGCAGCGGCCTGAGTGTTGGCGAGCGAGTAGTGACTTCGGCTCAATTCTTGCTGGACTCGGAATCCAGCAAAACTTCGGACTTCAAGCGCATGAACCACGCGAGCATGAAGGATACGACCATGAATCACTCGACCATGAATCACTCGACCATGGATCACTCGACCATGGATCATTCGACCATGGATCATTCGACTATGGATCGTTCGACCATGGATCATTCGACCATGGATCATTCGACCATGAAGAACGAGCAATCCAAGGACCATGACATGGAGAATGGCCATGATTGAATCCGTCATTCGCTGGTCTCTGCACAACCGGATCTTAGTCCTCTTGGCGACAGCCCTCGTGGTGGGCGGAGGCATGTTCTCCCTGAAAAATATGCCCGTGGATGCCATTCCCGACTTGTCCGACGTGCAGGTCATTATTAAAACCAGCTACCCAGGGCAGGCCCCCCAAGTGGTTCAGGACCAAGTGACCTACCCGCTCACCACAGCCATGCTTTCGGTACCGGGCGCGGTTACCGTGCGCGGCTATTCCTTCTTTGGGGATTCATACACCTATGTGATTTTCGATGAAGATACCGATTTGTATTGGGCGCGCTCCCGCGTTCTGGAGTACCTCAGCCAAGTCGCCCCGTCATTGCCCGCAAATGCCAAGCCCCAGCTGGGACCAGATGCAACCGGAGTTGGCTGGGTCTATGTCTATGCCTTGACGGATCCTACCGGTCAAACCGATATCAGCCAGTTACGCTCAATTCAGGATTGGTACCTCAAGTACGAGCTGCAGACTGTGCCGGGCGTATCAGAAGTCGCTGCAGTCGGCGGTATGGTCAAACAGTATCAGGTCACCGTGAACCCGGAAAAGTTGCGCGCCTTCGGCATTCCCATGTCGCATATTCAAACCGCAATCAAACGGGCAAATCAGGAAATCGGAGCCTCAGTCGTGGAGATGGCCGAAGCCGAGTACATGGTGCGAGCCACCGGCTATTTGCAGAGCGCCGATGATCTAGCCAATGTCCCCCTTGGCCTCAATGAAAACGGTACACCGCTGCGGCTGAAAGATTTGGCGCAGATCACTCTGGGGCCACAAATGCGTCGCGGCATCGTCGAACTCGATGGCAAGGGCGAGACCGTCGGCGGCATCATCGTGATGCGATTCGGTGAGAATGCGGAACAGACCATTCGCGGGGTTAAGGCCAAAATGGCCGAGCTGAAACGTGGCCTGCCAGCGGGGGTAGAGATCGTCACGGTCTACGACCGCTCAAGGCTAATCGAAGACGCCGTCAGCAACCTGTGGCACAAACTGCTGGAAGAGCTTGGCATCGTCGCCCTAGTCTGCGCCGCGTTCTTATTTCATATTCGGTCCTCCTTGGTCGCCGTCGTCTGTCTCCCCGTCGGCATTTTCGCGGCATTCATCGTCATGCAGCTGCAGGGTATTAACGCCAACATCATGTCCCTAAGCGGTATCGCAATCGCCATTGGAGCCATGATTGATGGCGCCATTGTCATGATCGAAAACATGCACAAACATATGGAACGAACGCCTATTACCCCAGAAAACCGGTGGCAAATAGTGGCGCAAGCCGCGTCGGAGGTTGGTCCGGCGTTGTTTTTCAGCCTGTTGATCATTACCGCAAGTTTCATCCCGGTCTTCACCCTTGAGGCCCAGGAGGGACGTCTGTTTGCACCCCTGGCCTATACCAAAACTTACGCAATGGCCGCCGCCGCCGGGCTTACCATCACGCTCGTGCCGGTTTTGATCGGTTTATTCATAAGGGGACAAATCAGACCGGAACAGAAAAACCCTGTTAACCGCTTCCTCAGTGCCGCCTACCTGCCGGTGCTAAAGCAGGTCCTCGTCTATCCCAAGAGCACTGTCGCAATCGCTCTTGTGATTCTGGCGTCCACTCTTTGGCCGATGACCAAGATCGGCAATGAGTTCATGCCGCCATTGGATGAAGGCGACCTGATGTACATGCCGAGCACCTACCCCGGTATTTCCATCGGCAAGGCTCGAGAGCTGCTACAACAAACCGACAAGTTGATTCGCACCGTGCCCGAGGTCGCAACCGTGTTCGGCAAAGTCGGCCGGGCGGAAACCGCCACGGATCCGGCACCCTTAACCATGATCGAGACCTTTATCCAGTTCAAAGACCGAAGTGAATGGCGTGACGGTGTTACCCCGGAGTCCCTCAAGCAGGAACTGGCGTCTCTGGTCCAGCTTCCTGGCCTAACCAACGCATGGGTTATGCCAATCAGAACCCGTATCGACATGCTGGCGACCGGGATCAAAACACCGGTTGGTATCAAAGTTGCGGGGGCAGATCTGGATGTCATTCAGCGTATTGGGCAGCAACTGGAAAATATTCTGGCGGGCGTGCCCGGCACGAGTTCCGTGTATTCCGAACGAGTCGCCGCAGGCCGCTACATCAAGGTAGACATTGATCGAGAAAAGTCTTCACGATTCGGATTGAACATTGCCGATGTGCAGCAGGTTATTTCATCGGCAATCGGCGGCGTGAACGTCACTCAGACCGTCGAAGGCCTCGAACGCTATCCGGTCAATATCCGCTACCCACAATCCTACCGAGACTCTCCTGAACAGCTCGCCTTGTTACCGGTCGTGACGCCTACCGGTCAACGCATTGCGCTGGGCGACGTAGCCAACATCTCTATCGAGGATGGACCCGCCACGATCAAAAGCGAAAATTCGCGTATCAATGGCTGGGTTCTTGTGGACATCGAGAACACCGATGTCGGCAGTTATGTTGACCGAGCGATGGCAAGGGTCAGCAAGGAGCTAGAGCTGCCTCCGGGCTACTCGATCAGCTGGTCTGGACAGTACGAATACATGTTACGAGCCAAGGAAAAACTGACCTATGTGGTGCCCTTCACCCTAGTGATCATCGCCTTGCTGCTGTTCCTGAATTTCCAAAGGTTTGCCGAAATTGCCGTCTTGCTGTCCATCCTGCCCTTGGCCCTGGTCGGCAGCGTCTGGCTGATTTACTGGCAGGACTACCATTTTTCTATCGCGGTGGGGGTCGGGTTTATCGCACTCGCTGGTGTCGCCGTTGAAACCAGCGTGATCATGTTGGTCTACTTAAACCAAAGTTGGCAGCGGGCCTGGGATACACAACAGGGTTTGACCGACGATGCACTGAAAGAATCCATCGTCGCTGGCGCCGGGCTTCGTGTGCGACCTGTCTTGATGACCGCCTGCGCCACCATAGCGGGCCTGATACCTATCATGATGGGTTCGGGTACAGGTTCGGAAATCATGAGTCGTTTGGCGACCCCCATGGTCGGGGGGATGATCAGCGCCGTTCTATCGACCCTGCTGATTCTGCCGGCGGTCTACTACCTGTGGAAACGATAGGAGCAAAGCGTGTCCAACGGCTACCGCTATTCCTCACGGGATTTATCGAGGGCGTCACCGCGCTCTGCCTCAAGGCGCTCCTGATTCAGCTTGTCCTGACTCAGCTTGTCTTTGAGGCTCATCAAATACGCCGCTCCGCTCAAAATGAGCACGGCAGCGGCCTCGGCAATAAGCGTCAAAGCCTCCATATCCTTGCTCTGCATGATGATCAGACGACATAGGGCGGTAATGGCGATGATAATCGGCAGAGTCACAGGTATGCGGTTGGTGGAGTAGAAGGCTCCGATCATGCCGATGATCTCGACGTAGATGAACAGCAGAAACAAATCCGCCAGAGTAATGATCCCAACCTCGAACATGCCCCAAATGTACTGCCCACTGGCAATCACCGACAGCAGACCAATAATGGCCAAAAGCACCTTTTCAGAGGCAATCGTGGTCCAGTGCAATCGCCGGTTGAGGCGATTGCGCTCAAAAATACGATCAAGAATCTCTTTCATACCCGACTTCTCCTTTCCTCGTTCAAGTTAGCTCGGAAACACCGCAGTCGGCCTCGGTCAGTTGACGGCTCGATCCGCCCCCTCCCAGAAGGGTGCACGCAGCTCGCGCTTTAGCACCTTACCGGGCCCGGATTTCGGCAAGGGTTCATGCTGTATGTCTATACCCTTGGGCACCTTGTAGCCACCAATATGCTCACGGCAAAAGGCGATCAACTCCGCAGGATCTATCGGCGGACTCTCGGGTCTTGGCACCACGACCGCATGCACGGCTTCGCCCCACTTGTCATCTGGCACGCCAAATACCGCCGCTTCCAGAACCGCAGGATGGCGATACAAAATATCTTCGACTTCCGTGGAGTAGACGTTTTCACCGCCACTAACAATCATGTCTTTGGAGCGATCCACCAGAAACAAATATCCCTCGGGGTCTAGGTACCCTAGATCGCCGGTCCAGTAACCGCCATGTTTGAGCACCGCGGCTGTCTGTTCGGGTTTATTCCAGTAGCCTTTCATGATGTTTGTACCGGCAATCACCACCTCGCCAACATCGCCCTTGGGCAGTTCGTTACCGTCCGCATCACGCACGGTAATGTTGCAGCCCACCACCGCGCGGCCGCAGCTACGAGCAAGGACACTGTCCATCAGCGTTTCTTCGTGGCCCAACAAGGTTGCCAAGGGTGACGTTTCTGTGGCGCCGTAAACTTCAATCATCTGAGCCGATGGAAATGCCGAGCTGGCGCGGCGAATGACTTCCGTGGCAATGGGTGAGCCGCCGTGGGCCAGCACCTGCAAACTGCTGGTATCGCGGGGATTCGCGTGCTGTTCTTCCGCGATGGCTGCCAGCATGGAAGGCACTCCAAGGGTGATATTGATACGGTGCTTCTCGATCAGATCCAGCACTGCACCGGGGTCAAATGTGCCCAAGGGTACTTGCAGAGAGCCCTGCCATATCGCCGCAAGAATGCCGTTGGAACCAGCAGCATGAAACATCGGAGCCATCACTAAGGTGCGGTCACTTTCGAGCTGAGGTACCGACGCCAACCAATTCAGTGCATTTGCGATCAAATTTCGATGCGTCAGCATCACACCCTTACTGGCCCCGGTCGTGCCGCCGGTATAAAACAGCCCAGCCAGATCGGTTTCGGCAATACCCTCACCCAGTGGCGCAGGTTGAGCTCCCGCCAACATCGTTTCGTAACCGTCCGACAACGATATGACATGCTCCACTTCATCGGCCAGTTCGCCCAATTCGGCGCGATCGGTAATCAAAATATTGGCACCCGAATCTTTGAGTGCGTAAACCAGCTCTGGCATGGCGTGCCGGGTATTCAGAGGAACGACCACCATGCCACCGGCAGGTATACCCAAATACGCCTCAAAATATTGAAAACCGTTGTTCGCCAGAATCGCAACCCGGGAACCGGATTCAGCGCCTAAACGTCGCAGAGCCCCCACTAGCAAAGAACAGCGATGAGCCAGCTCTTCGTAGGTAACCTCACGGTCACCGTCAATGAGTGCTAGGGCCTGAGGCCGGATTTGCAGGGCTCGCTTTAAAGGATCTACCAGTGTATGCATCGACGTCTCTCTCCAACGGTGTCCCAACGCTAAAGCATTTTAGGGTGCTCGACCATAGGCCGAATCATCGTAAAACTAATGTTTCTTTAGCGCCGGCGCCTCAATACCGAACTCCGCGAGCACTTCGGCGTTGTGCTCACCCAAATTCGGTGGTCTTTGATACAACGACGTTGGCGTGTCTAGGAATTTGATTGGGCTCGCCGCTAAAGAAATCGGCGGATTGTCACCGGCAGGCTCGCAGGTTTCCAACATACCTCGCGCGCTTACGTGCGGATCAATATACACATCCTCCATGGTTTGCACCGGGCCAACAGGAATCGCGCCATCCAATTTCGCCATGATGTCCTGACGAGACAGATTGCGCGTCCACCCACAAATCTGTTCCTCCACCCAATCCACATTCGCCAAACGCGCTTCGTTGGAAAAACTACGTTCATCATCCATCAAATCCGGGCGTTCCATGGCGGCGCAAAGTAGATCCCAGTGGCGCGGCTGGCCAACGGCTATGGCGATACGGCCGTCCTTGGCGGGAAACAGATCAAAGGGATACAGCGTCATAGCGCGCTGTAGTCCCGCGGGATTCGGCTTGCCGGTAAAACCGTACTGAGCTACCGCGCTCTTTTGAAAGGCCAACATGGCGTCATACATACCCACATCGAGAAACTGGCCCTTGCCGGATCGCTGGGCGCTGTGAATGGCTGACACCACCCCAAGAGCCATCAGCGTGCCCGGAAAAATATCGGCAATAGCCGGCGTCACCAAACCGTCATTAGCGTGCACCAAACCACCAAAACTCTGGGCCGCGGCGTCAAGACTGGGCCAGTGCGCGTAGGGACTCTCCCCGGTACGCGGATCACCGAAACCGCGAACACAGGCATAGACAATTTTCGGGTTACGTTCGGCGATCACTTCATAGCCTAAACCCAGACGATCCATTACGCCGGCACGGAGATTTTCCAGTACGGCATCCGCCTGATCACAGAGCTGCAGAAAAACAGCTTTGTCCCCCGCGTTTTTCAGATCCAGACAGACACTGCGCTTGTTGCGATTTACCGCAGCGAACGGTGCGCCAAAGTCGGTACCAGCATCCTGCTCTTCGTGGGGTTTCGCATGGTCCGACAAAAACGGTGGGATGTTGCGGTATCCATCACCGGACGGCGGTTCGACTTTGATCACCCGCGCGCCCATATCGGCAAGCAAACCCGCGCCAAAGGGGCCGGCAAGTGCCCGGGTACAGTCGATAATGGTGAGGTCTTCAAGGGGGCCTTTGCGTTTGCTTTCCATCGATAAGCATCCAGAAAAAAAGAAGATCCAGTAGAGAGGGTCGAAGCGCAGGGGTCAAGAATCAAATGCGTGCTGGGCGACCCCAAAAATCCGCACGAACCTCTCAGCGGAAAAAGTAATGCCCATAGAAAGACTGTTTTTACCCGTTTATTTGATCTGCATCACGAATCAGATGGGCCTTGGCTAGTGGTGAAATTGAGGATCACGTAGCGTACTGGATGGCACCACCGCACTGGAGCCTGCCTTCTGGGGACGCCGTTGAACTCTGGGATTTTAGGCGACTCAGACAACACACGCTCTATGGGTGGCGGCACAGATTCGGCCCTTCTCCAAACCTCGGTAAAGGATACAACGTGCAAGATATGACGCAGCAACCAACTTACGACATGGACGTGGTGCGCTGGTTTGCACTGATGACTGTTGTCTGGGGCATCGTGGGCATGGGGGTTGGCGTCCTGATCGCTGCCCAACTCGCTTGGCCCGCACTGAATTTTGATACGCCTTGGCTTACCTACGGCCGTCTACGTCCCCTGCACACCAACGCCGTCATCTTCGCCTTCGGCGGGTCTGCACTGATGTGCTCTGCCTTTTACGTCGTGCAACGCACCTGCCGAACCGCATTGATCTCCAGCGCGCTGGCCAAATGCGTTTTTTGGGGCTGGAATCTGGTCATCGTGCTGGCTGCCATTACGCTGCCGCTGGGCATCACGTCTTCAAAGGAATACGCCGAACTTGAGTGGCCAATCGACATTTTGATCGCCGTGGTCTGGGTACTGTTCGGCATCGTCTTCTTCGGCACCATTGCCAAGCGAAAGATTGAGCATATCTACGTCGCGAATTGGTTTTTTGGTGCTCTGATTATTGGTGTGGCCTTGCTCCATATCTTTAACTCTCTGGCCCTGCCCGTCACGCTAACGAAAAGCTATTCGGTCTACGCCGGTGCCATGGATGCCATGATGCAGTGGTGGTACGGCCACAACGCCGTGGGGTTTTTCCTCACCGCAGGCTTCCTTGGCATCATGTACTACTTCGTGCCAAAACAGGCCGAACGCCCGATCTATTCGTATCGACTCTCCATCGTTCACTTTTGGGCATTGATCGCCATTTACGTCTGGGCTGGCCCCCACCACCTGCACTACACCTCGCTACCGGACTGGGCACAGAATCTTGGCATGGTGATGTCACTGGTTCTATTAGCACCCTCATGGGGCGGCATGATCAATGGCATCATGACCCTGTCTGGGGCGTGGGATAAGTTACGCACAGACCCGATTCTCAAATTCCTGATCGTGTCGCTTTCTTTTTACGGCATGAGCACCTTTGAGGGGCCCATGATGTCAATTAAGACCATCAATGCGCTGTCTCATAATACCGACTGGACCGTTGGCCATGTGCATTCTGGCGCCCTAGGCTGGGTTGCCATGGTCTCTATCGGCGCGATATATCACCTGATCCCCCTGCTCTACGGCCGCAAGCAGGGCCAGATGTATTCGGTAAAACTCATCAATCTGCACTTCTGGCTCGCCACCCTCGGCACCGTGCTTTATATCGCGTCAATGTGGGTCAACGGCTTGCTGCAAGGTTTGATGTGGCGAGCAACTTCCGTAGACGGAACGCTGACCTACAGCTTTGCCGAAAGCGTAGAGGCCAGCTACCCCGGCTACTACGTTCGTTTCATTGGCGGCGCTATTTTCTTCCTCGGCATGCTGATCATGGCCTACAACGTCTACCAAACGGCACGCGGCGAGACCCACGATGAAGAACCCGTTCCAGCGACACCCTTGGCCACCCCGCAAGGAGCAACCCTGTGAAACACGAGGCACTGGAAAAAAACGTTGGGCTTCTGATGGCCTTTATTCTGGTGGCCATCAGTATTGGTGGCATGGTGCAGATTTTTCCACTGGTTTTCTCCAGCAACCTGTCGAAACCCATCGACACGTTGACGCCGCTCACGGCGGTGCAACTCGAAGGCCGAGACATATACATACGCGAGGGTTGCAGCAACTGTCACACACAGATGGTGCGCACCCTGCAGCATGAAACCGCCCGCTACGGCCATTATTCGGTCGCCGGAGAGGACGCTTACGAACACCCGTTTCTTTGGGGCTCAAAGCGCACTGGCCCAGACCTCGCCCGGGTTGGCGGCCGCTACAGTGACGCTTGGCATGCGGCGCATCTTTTGGATCCGCGCAGTGTGGTACCGGTATCCAATATGCCAGCCTACCCATGGCTTTTTCGGAACACCCTGAACGGCGAGATCACCCCGAACAAAATGCGAGTACTGCGAACCCTCGGGGTGCCCTACAGCAACGAAAACATTGAGAACGCCGGTTCTGCGGTGGCGGGAAAAACCGAGGCGGAAGCCCTAATCGCCTATCTGCAGAGTCTTGGGCTCGACATGCAGGGTTATGGAGACCGCTTGTGAACGCCACGCTCTTTTCACTGCTGTCCATCACGCTGGCTTTCAGCGCATTGGTGGCGTGGGTTTATTGGCCATCAAGGCGCGGTCGGCTCGAATCCCTCGGGCATATCCCACTGGAGACAGACGACCGGATACCCCCAGCGAGCGCCTCTGAATCCGTCAGTGACCACAAGGATAAGGCCCATGAGTAACCTGTGGAGTTGGTTCGTCATTGTCGGCACCTTGGGCAGCCTGATCGTGTTTCTCGTGCTGTTATTCGTCAATCGAAAAACCTCCGACGAAGAAACCACCGGCCATGAATGGGATGGCATACAGGAGCTCGACACCCCGCTGCCATTTTGGTGGGTTGGTTTGTTTATTTTTTCCATGGTCTACGCTGTAGGTTATCTCGTCTGGTATCCGGGGCTGGGCAATGTCGAGGGCACCGCCGGCTGGACTTCTGCTAACCAGTGGCAGGCTGACGCCGCCGCCCATGAACAAAGATTTTCGCCGCTTTACGCGAAGCTGGCGGCGATGTCACCCACCGAGCTTGCTGAGGACAGACTGGCAACGCAAGTCGGCCGCCGACTGTTCATCAACCACTGCTCGACCTGCCACGGGGTAACCGGCCGGGGCACCACTGGCTTTCCCAATCTTCAAGACAACGAGTGGCTTTGGGGTGCTGGCTTCGACAACGTGAAATTCGCGATCACCAACGGTCGTACCGCCATCATGCCAGCCTGGGGCACCGTACTCGGCGAAGAGGGT
This sequence comes from Gammaproteobacteria bacterium, assembly GCA_042091155.1. Classification (GTDB taxonomy): domain Bacteria; phylum Pseudomonadota; class Gammaproteobacteria; order Pseudomonadales; family Azotimanducaceae; genus UBA4421. The sequence continues at coordinate 1,683 of JBELHZ010000066.1, read as the reverse complement.
GTCAGCGACGTCACTCAATACCTGCTTGCACTGTCTGGGCGGGAGCATGGGAAATCCGCAGCGGCCCGAGGCAGTGAGCAATACGCGGTCATGTGTGCCATGTGTCACGGTGCAGATGGCACAGGCGATCCAGTCCTGGGCGCATCGAATCTCACCGATAACGTCTGGCTTTACGGCGGCACTGCCAAGGACATTGCCCATTCTCTCAGCCACGGTCGCAACGGCACGATGCCCGGCTTCAGTGACGTACTGGATCAGCAAAAAATTCACATATTGGCGGGCTATGTCAACGGGCTCGGCCAGTAACGCAATCACCACCACTATCAGCCGCCAAGCGACAAGGGGACGCCCAGAAGATCACCATGAATGCAGACGCCCACAACGTTATAAACGAATCGGTCAAGCTTGAGGGCTTCGGGTCTAGAGATCTTTATCGACGGCCAGAACGTATCTTCACGCGCTTCGTTGGGGGCTTTTTTCAACGCCTGCAGTTCTTTACCGGATGGCCTTTATTGGTCGGGTATTTCGCGCTCCCGTGGATCAATTGGTCTCAGCAGCAAGCCGTGCTTTTTGATCTGGCGGCACGCGAGTTCCACCTTTTTACGTTGACCTTCTTTCCCCAAGACCTCTGGCTGCTCGGCTGGTTGTTGATCATTGCTGCCTTTGCTCTGTTCACCGTCACGACGTTAGTTGGCAGACTCTGGTGCGGCTTTACCTGTCCACAAACCGTGTGGACAGCGATTTTTATGTGGATGGAGCAGGTCGCTGAGGGTCCACGCCACACGCGCATGCGCCTCGATAACTCGCCTTGGACTCTCAACAAGGTACGCAGACGATTAGCCAAACACGGCATGTGGCTCGGTTGGGCAGGACTGACCGGGCTAACCTTCGTGGGTTACTTCACCCCGATTCGGGCGTTGGCCGCAGATCTGCCGCAATTCCAGGCAAGTAGCTGGGCCATGTTCTGGGCCGTATTTTTTACCGCGGCCACCTACGTCAATGCCGGCTGGCTGCGCGAACAAGTGTGTATTTACATGTGCCCCTATGCGCGGTTTCAAGCCGCCATGTTAGACCAAGACACCTTGGTCGTTTCCTACGATGCCGCCCGCGGCGAGCCTCGGGGCCCGAGAAAGCGCACCGCTGCCCCAGAACAACACGCATCGCGTCTGGGCGACTGCATCAATTGCGAACTGTGCGTACAGGTCTGTCCCGTCGGCATCGACATACGCGATGGCCTGCAATACCAGTGTATTGGCTGCGCCCATTGCGTTGATGCCTGTGACGAGGTGATGACGAAGATGGATTATCCAACCGGCCTCGTGGGCTACACCACCGAACGGGCACTTTCCGGCGGAAAAACACGGTGGCTGCGCCCCCGGGCCGTCGGCTACGCGTCAGTGCTGCTGATCATGATCACGGCGTTCAGTCTGGCGGTAGTTTCCCGCAGCGCGCTTGAGATCGACATCCTTCGCGAACGCGGCGCACTATCCCAAGTTGATGCGAGTCACCAAACGATCAACCAGTACCGTCTGAAGGTGCTGAACAAAACCCAGCACAGCCAGACCTATTCCATTCGCGCAATTTCCGATGCCCCAATCAGCGTCGAGCGCAGCGAACGCCTGACGAGTCTGCTCGATAGCCGAGCCGGTGAAGCACTGGATCTGCCGCTTACCCTCAGCGCCC
>JBELHZ010000013.1:0-54689 GCA_042091155.1 Gammaproteobacteria bacterium | reverse complement strand
GCGGGCGATCAACGCCCACCTGCTGCAATTCGACACCACCCATGGCCGATTTGGTGCCGATGTAGACGTTACCCCTAAAGGCTTGTCGGTGAACGGTGATCCCATTGCCGTCAGCGCCAAGCGTGACCCAAACGATCTGCCTTGGGCTGACCTTGATGTTGATGTGGTGCTTGAGTGTACCGGGTTGTTCACATCCCGAGAGGCGGCGTCCGCGCATCTGCGGGCTGGTGCCAGGAAAGTGCTGATATCTGCCCCATCGTCTGATGCAGATCAAACCGTGGTGTTTGGCGTGAATCACGATGTCCTGACCGCGGACGCACAAATCGTTTCAAATGCCTCTTGCACGACCAATTGCCTGGCCCCCGTGGTTGCGCCTCTGAACACAGCGCTTGGGGTTGAGCAGGGTTTGATGACGACAATTCACGCCTTCACGAACGATCAGAATCTGAGCGACGTGTACCACACGGACCTTTACCGGGCGCGCTCTGCCACCCAGAGTATGATTCCAACCAAAACCGGGGCTGCCGCAGCCATTGGATTGGTGATGCCGCAACTCGTCGGGCGGCTTGATGGTCTGGCGGTTCGCGTACCGACGATCAACGTATCCCTTGTGGATCTGACCTTTACGGCGTCCCGTGAGACCTGTGTTGAGGAAGTGAACGCGATTGTGCGCGCTGCCGCTCAGGCTGACGCCCATGGGGTATTGTCCTGCAACGAACAGCCATTGGTATCCACGGATTTCAATCACAATGCCTTTTCCAGCAATTTCGATGCGAACCATACCCGCGTCTGTGGGCGTCTGGTGAAAGTGCTGTCTTGGTATGACAACGAGTGGGGCTTTTCAAACCGCATGTTGGACACGGCTTGTTTGCTGGGTGACAGCACCATGTCGGTCAGCGACGCCGCCTAGCGCTCCTGCTTCTTGGGAAGGCGGTGAGCCGTTGCGCGGGGCACTCGCGCGTGTTGGAGCTGCACCGTTATGGGAAACCGTTTGTTATTGATTGTCGCGGTGGTTTAGCATCGCGCCATGAAATTTAATACAGACGATACTCGAATCACCGGCATGGCCGAGGTGCGTGACGCCCAGTCGCTGCTGGAAGATATTCCCCTCTCAGAGCAAGGGTCTTCCTTTGTGTTCAATACGCGTAAGGCGTGTTCCGAGATCATTAAGGGCAACGATCCGCGTTTGCTGGTGATTGTCGGCCCTTGTTCTATTCATGATCCCGTGGCGGCCATGGACTACGCTGAAAAGCTGGCTGAGGCGTCTCACCAATGGCGTGACGAACTGCTGATATTGATGCGGGTGTACTTTGAAAAACCCCGAACTACGGTCGGCTGGAAGGGTCTGATCAACGATCCTCATCTCAACGATAGCTTTGATATCAACACCGGTTTGGCCACCGCACGGCAGCTGCTGCGCGATATCACTGAGCTGGGCCTCGGTTCCGGCACCGAATACTTAGATCCCATTACGCCTCAGTACATTGGTGATTTGGTGTGCTGGAGTGCCATTGGCGCGCGAACGACGGAAAGCCAGATTCACCGACAGCTGGCTTCTGGCCTTTCTTGTCCCGTTGGGTTTAAAAACAGCACCTTGGGCGATGTGCAGGTGGCCGTCGACGCCGTGTTGTCTGCCAGTCACAGCCATATCTTTCCGTCAGTGACCAAGGGGGGGCATTCGGCTATTTTTTCCACCACGGGAAATGACGATTGCCATGTGATTTTGCGTGGGGGCAAGGAGCCGAACTTTGATGCGGTGTCAGTGCAAGCGGCGTGCGATTTGCTGACCAAGGCCGGTGCCCCGCCGCGATTGATGGTGGATCTCAGTCACGCCAACAGTTCCAAGGATCATGAACGCCAAAAGATAGCCGCTGCCGCAGTGGCGGAGCAGTTACAAACGGCGCCAGGCAATGTGCTGGGAGTGATGATCGAAAGCCACTTGGTCGCGGGCAAGCAGGCTCTCAGCGATGATCTGACCTACGGTCAGAGCATTACCGATGCCTGTATCGGCTGGGAGGATACTGTCGTGCTGCTGGACCAGCTTGCGGCAGCCAACGCGCGTTCAGGTAACTAGTTCCAGCTTTCGTTCGTCGTTTCTCGCCCTGCATCGGCGAGGCGCTCTCGACGTCTAAAGACGACCGAAAAAAAATGCCACCCGAAGGTGGCATCTTTATTGACACGTTGGGAGCCCTAAGGCTCCCAAGACAAGTGGGGCTTAGTAAGCACCCAGCTTGTAGGTCAGCTCAACACCGAACAGACGAGGTACGGTTGTACCACCGGTCTGACGGAAGTTCTCAGCTTCACCGTGACGTAGGACCTGCAAGACAGCAACGTCGTCCATGACGTTGTTGCAGAAGGCCGCAACCTCCAGGTTCTGTTCTGCATTCGTCCAGGTGGCACGAATATCCAAGCGTCCATAGGACTCAGCCTTCTCTGCCTGATTTTCGAATGGAGAATAGTAAACTTCGTCGGTCCAGCTGTAGACAGCGGACAGATCAAGGTTAGCACCCGCATCCAATGGGATCGCATACGTGCCGTAGGCCGTGTATTTGAGTTCAGGCACCTGCAGCAACTGGTTGCCGTTGATGTTTTTCCTGTTCGTCTCGCGGTCCGGGTACAGCGACGTAGGCGTTTCAACACTGGCTGGGTCGAGTATTTCCAAATCTTTGGTGTACTCATTTGGCGTGTAGCTGAAGTTACCACCTAGGGTCAGGCTGTCCGTGGCGAGCCACAGGACTTCTGCTTCAATACCCATGACTTCAGCTCCAGGAGCTGGCAGTACAGACGTTGAGGTGCCACCTAAACTGGTGACTTCCGTCGCCACAGTGTGGATCTGTTCGTAGTCATACAAGTAAAAAGAACCGTTAATCTGCAGCGTGTTATCTAGGAACTGGGTCTTGTAACCAATTTCATAGGCCGTCAGCTCTTCTGGATCGTAGTCAGCCGTGTTGCTGAAGAAAACGAGGTTGTAACCACCCGAGCGATAGCCCGACGTAGCGGAAAAGTACATCATAATTTCATCACTGATGTCCCAGTCCAAGTTGATACGACCCGTTACCTTTTCGTCTTTGCGTTCGAAAGGACGATAAACCGATACAGCGATTGGGTGTCCGCCATTGACAACGGTATCTGTTGCAATTGGTTGGCCGTATTGGTCTGTAACAACCTCACCGTCAGCATCCATCTCAAAACCGCCGTTGGCTTTGTTGATTTCATAGAGCGGATTACCGGTAAAACCAAACGCTGGCAAGAAGCCAAACAAGGCATCGCTTTCCGTGTACCTGAATAAGTTCTCTTCAGCGATCACCTCGTCGAACGCATACCGGATTCCCACGGTCAGAGTAAAGTCTTCGGCAAAGTCCCAAACACCTTGGCTGTATGCAGCAAACGCATTTCGTTGGGTCTGAGTCGCGTACAGCAAATCTGAACCAACCGTGCGTGGGCCGTGAATGACGTCCAGTTCCCGATTGGTGCCGTCATCGCCGTACCACTGGGATACGTAAAGGTTGTCATTACGCGTTACACCTGGGTCTAAGCCATCAGCTGTCCCGCTGAAAATCAGCTCATTACTTGTTCCTGCAGAGAAGTTGCGTTGGCAAGTTTGAGTGTCTGGATTGGCAAGACAGTTGTTTTTAGCACTAAACAATGTCGCCATCGGTGCGCCGCCGAAGAACGCTTCGATGGTATTTCCGTTATAGGCATTTTGAAAGCGGTTCGACCCGACTTCTGAGTAGTAATCACCGCGCTGATCGATCGTTGCGTCATACCAAAAAACGCCTGACGTCACAGACATCGTGTCATTGATTTCATAGAACGCTTGCAGTTCATGCGAGCTGTAACGTGCTTCGTGGTTTACGTAGAATTGACGGTCATGGAAATTACTTGCCGTGTTGTCATCGTCCGTTGTGCGGTGATAGGCAAGTTCGTTAAAGCCATAAATGTACTTAAGGGTGAGCCTATCAGACACATCCCAGGTGGCTGTTGCTTGCGTGGTGCTTGCGTCGAAGGCTTCGTGGTTCAAACCGTTCGTTGCAGCACAAACGTCGCTGCCGCTGATATCGCCGGGGAATACGCAAGCGTTGTGAGCAGCAAGGCTTGCGGCTCCAGCGTCGTTGTCGTTGTTGTTCCAGCCGCCTAGCGATGCCATCGCGTTTTGGAATCCATCGAAGTCAGCGTAGTCAAGACCGGCACGGTTTGGTTGCGCATTACGTACTTCGCCGGTTAGCGGGTTTGTGAACGCTCGTATCTGCTGATTCGGGTTCACGAAATCGCTCTGCAGCGGATCCGTCTGCGCTGAATCGACAAAACGGTATCCCGGAATCAAGTCGGTAGAGCGAGAAGGTTGGCCATCTTCGTTCAGTACGACCAAGCCACCGCCGTTAGCGCCACCGAACGGACGATCAATTTCCATCCAGGAATGACGTACGTCGACAGTAATGTCGTCAGTCGCCAGCCACTTCAACTGGACAGCGATGTTTTCAGTGCCGAGGCCGTCATGGTCAACGCCCTTGGGGCCGATCTGCTCGATCACACCGTCGCGATCGCGATAACTGAAGTTAACGCGGCCCATCAGGGTGTCAGACAGCGGGCCAGAGAACGCACCGTAATACTCTTCGGTGCCGAAATTACCATAAATGGCTTTCACGGCGCCCTCGAACACATCGGTAGGTTCTTTGTAAAGAATGTTGATCGCGCCACCAACAGCGTTACGACCGTACAGCGTGCCCTGTGGGCCACGTAGTACTTCGATACGCTCGACGTCCCAGAAGGTTGCAGCCGTAGCGGTCAGCAAGTCTTCCGAGTAAACGCCGTTCATGTAGGTAGCAACACCCGGGTCACCACCCAATGCACGGAAATTTCGGCCAACACCACGAACCGTGGCGTCATAGGGCTGAATCGTCGTCGCGGGCACAAAGTTTTGTAAATCTTCTTGATTTCGAATGCCGAAATCGTCAATGAATTCGCCTGTAAAGGCGGTAATGGATATAGAAGTATCCTGAATGGACGCCTCCTGCCTCTCAGCGGTCACAATGACCTCTTCGATTTGCCGCCCTTCTGCCAGCGCGGAAGGCGCTACCAGAGAAGTCAGCAGAGCACCAAGTACGGTTCTCTTCGTTAGGTTCATCAGCTCTTCCCTCCGTGATTTAAGACCTGAACGTAGGAGATAACATATACTTTTAATTGATACAAACAGCTTGAATCCGTCGGCACGTACGTGACCTGTTACCGAAAAACACAGCGATATTGGTGCACGCCTCGCCGTGGCCTGCGGTTTTTCGCGGCTATTTCGTTGGTTTAGGGCGAGGAGGGGCATTTCAAGATTTTGTCTTGGAATAAAAAAGCGCGCGCCGATTTGCGGTGAATCAAAAGTTGCCGCTTTGAGGCTGTTACGAAAAGTAAAACGGGGAGAGATGATACATAGGGTAACGGTTGGTTTGGTATCACTATGCGTTCGAGGTTTGGGTAGGCCCAGACGCGGATCTGACGGCGGGCGGTCAATGGAGATCGCCAAAAAAAATGCCACCCGAAGGTGGCATTTTTCAGACTCACTGAGGGTACTAGGCCCTCATGAAAGACGGAGCTTAGTAAGCACCCATCTTGTACGTCAGTTCGATACCGAACAATCGTGGCATGGTGGTGCCAGCGGTTTGTCGGAAGTGCTCGTCTTCACCGTGACGCAAGATCTGCAGTACAGCAACGTCGTCTAAGATGTTGTTGCAGAACGCTGCGATTTCGATGTTCTGCTCAGCGTTTGTCCAGGTCGCGCGAAGGTCGAGGCGGCCATAGGCCTCAGACATCTCGTTCTCGTTTTCAAACGGTGAGTAGTAAACCTCGTCGGTCCAGCTGTAAACGCCTGACAGGTCGAGGTTCGCACCGCCATCCAGTGGAATCGTGTAGGTTCCATAGGCCGTGTACTTGAGCTCAGGCACCTGCAGCAACTGATTGCCGTTGATGTTGATCTCATTGGTCTCCTGATCCGGGTACAACGAGGTGGGTGTGCCCACGCGCGCTGGGTCGAGAATGTTCAGGTCCTTCGTGTACTCGCTAGGGGTGTAGCTAAAGTTTCCGCCCAAAGTCAGGACGTCTGTAGCAAGCCACAGTATCTCTGCTTCAATTCCCATGACTTCAGCACCTGGCGCCGGCAGTACAGAGGTTGACGTGCCGCCTAGGCTTGTGACTTCGGTTGCCACCGTATGAATCGACTCGTAGTCATACAGGTAGAATGACCCGTTGATTTGCAGAGTGTTGTCGAGGAAGCGAGTTTTGTAGCCAATCTCATAAGCTATCAGCTCTTCGGGATCGTAATCCGCCGTGTTACTGAAGAAAACGAGGTTATAGCCGCCCGAGCGATATCCGGATGTGGCGGAGAAGTACATCATGACTTCTTCATTGATGTCCCAATCCAAATTGATTCGACCGGTGAATTTTTCATCCTTACGTTCGAAAGGACGGTACACACTGACAGCGATTGGGAAGCCGCCATTGGTTACCGTTTGCGTTGGGGTGGGTTGTCCGGTGACCGGATCAAGAACCACTGCGCCGTCTGCATCCACGACAAAACCACCGTTGGTGGAGTTGATCTGGTAAGAGGCTTGGTCAAGCACTTGGCCGATCGGATTGACGAAGTCGTCTGTCACCAGGCGCGCCAGAATGTCTCCGGTGCCCATGGTTTCGTTGTAGCGGAACAGGTTTTCCTCAGCAAGCACCTCGTCGTAGGCGTAGCGAACACCGATCGTTAAGGTCAGGTTTTCGGCAAAATCCCAGACGCCTTGAGTGTATGCCGCAAAGGCATCACGCTGGGTCTGTGTTGCGTACAACAGGTCTGATCCAACCGTGCGAGGTCCGTGGATCACGTCGAGGTCGCGACTGGTTCCATCGTCACCAGCCCAGGTGCCAACAACCAGGTTGTCGTTACGCGTACCGGTTCCTAGGATGCCCAACTGCTCGGCGCTATTGTCGGCTGAGTAGTTTCGGGCGCAGGTTTCTGCTGGATTTTCACCCAGACACGCATCCCTGGCGGAAAACAGAGTGATACCAGCACCGTTGGCCAGCAGCGCGGACACGGGGACGCCCTCTAAGCCGCCGCCTAGCGCGCCTGAGCCAACCGCGCCAATGGCCGCTGTTGGCATGACTGCCGCATTTTGATACTTCGGAGAACCAACGTCTGAGTAGTAATCGCCGCGCTGGTCAATCGTCGCTTCGTACCAGAACACACCTGAGGTTACTGACATGGTGTCATTGATTTCGTAGAACGCTTGCAGCTCATGGGAGCTATAACGCGCTTCGTGATTCACATAGAACTGACGATCATGAAACTGGCTAGCCGTGTTGTCGTCGTCAGTTGTGCGGTGATACGAAATTTCATTGAAGCCGTAGATGTACTTAAGGCTCAGTCGGTCACTGGCGTCCCAAGTCACAGCAAGCTGAGTGTTGCTGGTGTCGAAAGCCTCGTTGTTTAGACCGTTGGTCGCTGCACAAATGTCACTGCCGCTGATATCGCCAGGAAAGACACATTCGTTGTAAGCCGCCACGCTGGCGTCTGAGGTTTGATTCCAGCCATCCAGCGAGGACATAGCGTTCTGGAAGCCAGCGGCGTCCATGTAGTCCAGACCTGCTCGGTTAGGCTGTGCGCTCTGCACGACTCCGGTAACCGGGTTGGTGAACTGACGTACTGAGGTACCAGGCAGTAAGTAGTCGCCGGCAAGGGGGTCTGTCTGGGCAGAATCAACGAATCGATAGCCAGGAATGAGGTCTGTTGAGCGAGACGGATTGCCGTCTTCGTTCAAAACCACGAGGCCGCCACCGTTAGCGCCACCGAAGGGGCGATCGATTTCCATCCACGAGTGCCGAACATCGACGGTCACGTCGTCATTCACCAGCCATTTCAATTGAACAGCGATGTTCTCAGTGCCAAGGCCGTCTAGGTCTGGACCTGTGCTGCCAATTTCGTCGATCACACCATCGCGATCGCGATAGCTGAAGTTGACGCGGCCCATTAAGTTATCAGCCAGCGGGCCCGAGAAGGCACCATAGTAGTCTTCGGTGCCGAAGTTGCCGTAAATAGCCTTTACTGCGCCTTCGAAGACGTCGGTAGGCTCTTTGTAGAGAATGTTGATCGCGCCGCCAACGGCGTTACGACCGTACAGTGTGCCCTGTGGACCACGCAGTACTTCGATACGTTCAACATCCCAGAAGGTCGCTGCCGTAGCCGTCAGCAAGTCCTCGGAATACACGCCGTTCATGTATGTCGCAACACCCGGATCTCCGCCCAAGGCGCGGAAGTTTCGGCCAACACCACGAACCGTCGCGTCGTAGGGCTGAATCGTCGTCGCAGGCACAAAGTTCTGCAGGTCTTCTTGATTCCGAATACCGAAATCGTCAATGAAATCGCCGGTGAAGGCGGTGATTGAAATGGAAGTATCCTGAATGGACGCTTCTTGTCGTTCCGCGGTCACAATGACCTCTTCAATTTGTCGGCCTTCTGCCAGCGCAGCGGGTGCTGCCACAGTAGCCAACAGAGCACCAAGTGCGGTTCTCTTTAATAGGTTCATCAACTCTTCCCTCCGTGATGGAATACCTGAGCAGAGAGATACCATATACTTTTGGTTGATACAATCTGAAACGGTTTATTACCTGTTACCAAAAGCGTTACTTATTTACACAAAGAAACGGCCGTTAATTTCCGGTTTGGTGCGACGGAATTCGTCGGTTTTCGAGCGCGGAATTTGAGCAGCAAATTTTAACGATTTGGCATGAAATGCGGGGTTTACGTGCGTTCAAAAGGCGTGCAATAGGCGTTACCAAAGGTATCGAATCGCGTCTTCTGGACAAAAAGTGGCCGAAAAAAAATATTTCAAAATGTTAATCAAAAGTAACGCCGAGCGCTTTTACTCTGAAAAAGCGCGTGATGGTTGCGGCGTCTCATTGAGTTGATTTGTCGGCCTTACTGCCTTGGCGAAGGGTGTGCGATGGCATCGATCATTTGTCGGCCAGCTTCGGCTGCGGGCATTGTTCCTTGCTTAATGATAATGTTCTGCGCTCGTTGAAAGCACACAGTGGAGAGTCATCATGGAACATCTGGACGTTATCGTTGTTGGTGCCGGTATCTCAGGTATCAGCGCGGCAGTGCATTTGGATCAAGCGTGTCCCGATAAAAGCGTGGGCATTTTGGAGCGCCGAGAAAATATTGGTGGTACCTGGGATCTCTTCAAATACCCGGGCATACGCTCGGACAGCGACATGCACACGCTGGGGTTCTCGTTTAAACCCTGGAAGGCCAAAAAGGCCATTGCTGACGGGCCTTCGATCATGAGCTACTTAGGCGAAACCGTTGGCGAGTACCAGTTGGCGGACAAAATCCGGTTTTCTCACCGCGTGGTCGCAGCAGATTGGTCCTCTTCACAGGCGCGCTGGACGCTCTCAATAGACGAAAATGGCAGCACCAAACAGATGAGCTGTAACTTCCTCTTTATGTGTTCGGGCTATTACAGCTACGACGAAGCCTACGATGCGCAGATTACGGGTATTGGCGATTTTGCTGGCGAGGTTGTCCATCCGCAGTTTTGGCCCGAAGACCTCGATTACTCTGGTAAGCGTGTGGTCGTCATCGGCAGCGGGGCCACCGCGGTCACGTTAGTCCCCAGCATGGCCGCTGCGGGGGCCAAGGTCACCATGTTGCAGCGCTCACCTACCTACGTGGTTGCTCGGCCTGATGAGGATGCTGTCGCTAACGTGTTGCGTAAAGCGCTGCCCGAGTCTTGGGCCTACAAGCTGACGCGTTTTAAGAATGTGGCGATGCAAAACTACTTTTACAAGCAATCTCGAAAAGCGCCAGAGAAGGTACGCAAGCAGTTGCTTGGCTTCGTCAAGCAACTGCTGCCCGAGAGCTATGACGTCGATAAGCACTTCACCCCGCGGTACAACCCATGGGATCAGCGGCTGTGTTTGGTGCCCAACGGCGATCTCTTTAAGGCGATTAAGAACGGTACGGCGGAGGTGGTCACTGATGAGATCGATTCGGTAACCGAGCAAGGCATTCGATTAAAGTCAGGCGCCGAACTGTCCGCTGACATCATAGTGACCGCGACGGGTTTGAAAATGGCGTTGCTGGCCGACGTGCCTTTTAGCGTTGATGGCGATGCCGTGGATTTTTCAAGCGCCTATACGTATCAGGGGCTGATGTATTCGGGTGTGCCCAACTTGGTGAGCACCTTTGGTTACATCAACGCCTCCTGGACGCTGCGTGCCGATTTGACCTCCGAGTGGGTCTGCCGCTTGCTCCAACACATGGATGTGAGTGGGGCGGACCGCGTTTTGCCGAGTCTGCGTGACGAAGACGCGGGGATGCAAACCTTGCCATGGATTGCAGATTTTCCTGCAGGTTATATGCAGCGGGTTATGCACTTGTTCCCCAAGCAGGGCACTGGGCCATGGAGAAACACCCAGGACTTTTCTCTGGACAAAAAGACGTTGCGCAACGAGCCCGTGGCCAATAGTGCGCTGATCTTTTCTGCCAGTAGCGATGACGTCGTTGAGATCGAAGCGGATATGCCGGCTCAATCGGCCGGTTAAGCCATAGTCGCCACGCAAAGGCGGCATTGCTCCTGCAATGACCGCCAAGTTCCGCCTCTCAATCGCCTTGTTGCGACATGCGGCGAATCTTAGCGGCGTTACCGCTGAGGCTGCGCAGCCGAAAGGAAACCATCACGGCAACCACGGCTAGGCCCGCCGTGATTCCGAGCCAATAGCCGTAGACACCAAGTGCCTCGCCGGTGAAAAAGCCCGTGGCTAACAGATAGCCCAAGGGCAGGGCCAGTACCCAGTAGCCTACCAAGCTGAACACCATGGGCATGGTCGTATCCTTATAGCCTCGCAGGGAGCCAATCATTACCGCCTGCGTATCGTCCACCAGCTGATAGACCGCGATGAGCACCAACAACGCGGCGGCGAGTTCGATCACGTCTACGTCGGTGGTATAAATCTGAACGAGGGACAACCGGAAGACGATAAGTAACAAGCTGACGATCAAGGCATAGCCAATGGCAAATTTGAGCACGGCACCGGCGGTGACTCGGGCGGCGAGAAAATCGTTGCTGCCGACCAAAAATCCCACACGAATTCCTGCAGCCGCGCCCATACCCATGGGAATAACATAGGTCAGCCAATTCAGGTTACCGGCAATACTGTGCGCTGCCATAGGAATCACGCCGAGGGCTGCAATCAAAAAGCTGACAACGGCAAACATGGCCATTTCCAAAAAGATGGCGATGCCAATTGGGATGCCGAGTTTCAGTATGGCTTTCATCAGCTCGAGGTTGGGCCAGCTGAAATCGGCGAAAATGTTGGTGGCCTTAAAGTAACGCAGTCGAACAACGATCATCATCAGACCAAACTCGACCCAAAAAACGATGGCTGTTGCCCAGCCGCAGCCGACCCCGCCCAGTTCCGGCGCCCCCCAGTTGCCGTAAACAAAGGCGTAATTCAGTAAGGCGTTCAGGGGGAGCACGCTGCCGGCAATCAGCATGGGCGGTCGAGTCACCCCCAGTCCTTCGGAAGTATGGCGCAGTGCCACATAAAGAATGATGGGCGGGATGCCCCAGCTAATCGCGCGCAAATACTCGCTGGCTATGTGGGCGACCTTGGGGTCTATGTCAACGAGTCCAAAGAGAATTTCCGCGTTCAGCAAAATGGAGACGAGCAGGGAGCTGCTGACCAAACACAGCCACAGCCCTTGTCGTATGTGTTTGCCAATTTCCTGGGTACGGCCAGCGCCCCGTAGTTGTGACGTAATGGGCGATAACGCCATGGTGATGCCGGTGAGCAGCATGAAGCTGGGCCACAGTACATTCCCCGCGAGAGATACGCCGGCGAGGTCTACTGCGGAATATCGGCCCGCCATCACCGTATCGACAAACCCGGTGCCCATGATGAACAGCTGAGTCAAAATCATCGGCCAGCCGAGGATCAGCACAGGTGTGATTGCTTCTCGAAAGGTCGGTCTTGTGCCTGACAGCGAGGTGTCAGTTGCGTTGGTTCGGGGGGTCTTCATGGCGCGAGAGAATGACAGTTTGCGCGTGAAAAGGAAGTGTGCGGGAGGGCGCCAGACAGAGAAAGGAGAAGCAGTTGGCTCTATGGCCGGCCGGCCTGCTTGCCTGACTGTTCAGGCAAGCGTTGGCCGAGGGGTGACTACAGTTTACTCAGGCAAGCCCAAAACGCGCTTGGCGATAATGTTGGCCTGGATTTCGTTGCTGCCGCCGTAAATCGTGGTCGCCTTGGTGTGCAGCCATTCTTCCACCGTGGTCAGTTCAAAGTCACTGAAGCCGTCACCTTGGGCGCCGAGCCCTTGGAAGCCCATCAACTCGCGCTTCAATTCTGCACCGTCCTGCTGCAGTGCTGCGCCGTAGAGTTTGAAGATGGAGGTTGCTGCGCCGGGAGTACCAGACTTGTTCTCTGCGTTTGCCCGCTGGGCGGTGAGACGAAAAGACGCCCGATTCATATTCAGCGTCGTAACCTTTTCTCGTATCGCAGGATCGCTGATACGACCCGACGCCTCGCCCACGTATTGCTTGGCGATTTCCGGCAGGCTTGTGCCTGCTTCCGAGGGTCGTGCGCCACCGGAGAGGCCGCCGATACCCGAGCGTTCAAACTGCAACAACCGTTTGCCGACCGTCCAGCCTCGGTTCAGGTCGCCCACCAAATCGTCTTTAGACGCCACGGCGTTATCCAAAAACGTTTCGCAGAAAGGCGAGGAACCGGAAATCAGTCGAATGGGCTTAACGGTGACGCCGGGCTGATCCATGGGTAGAAGAACGAAGCTGATGCCATCGTGCTTGGGAGCGTCGAAGTCGGTGCGCACGAGGGCAAACATCCAGTCCGCGGTGTAGGCACCCGAGGTCCAAATTTTTTGACCGCTCAGCAAGTAATGATCACCTTGATCTTCCGCACGGGTATTCAGCGCGGCCAGATCAGAACCGGCATTGGGTTCGGAATATCCCTGACACCACTGCAATTCGCCGCGGATGATCTTGGGCATGTGACGTTCTTTTTGTGCCTGAGTACCGTATTCCAGCAGGGTGGGGCCAATCATCGTCATGCCCATGCCGGTTAACGGCGTTCGAGCGTTGGCCTTGCCCATCTCTTCATAAAAGACTTTTGCCAAATCCGCAGACAGACCGCCGCCGCCAAATTCCGTAGGCCATGTGGGTGCGGTAAATCCTTTTTCGGAACAGCGCTCAAGCCACAGAGCCACATCGGGTTCCAGTTCGATTTTGGTGCTGCCGTTGGCCATTTGGCCAGGGCCCTTTGCGCCTGCTGGGCAGTTCTCCGCAATCCACGCGCTGACATCACTTCGAAATTCGGATACTTCGCTCATTCCAATCCCCAAAAATTTTTCTTGCGCGAAGGTTACTCGGTATAGACTGTGAAACTCAATACACGGTTGTTAACCCATAACTGGGGAGGGTGATGTGGCTTCGCTTCCGGCATACCAGCTTGAAAATTTAGAGGGGGACAGCGTTTCGAGTCCTGAAGCAGAACGGGCACTCGTTTGCTTTATTAAAGAAGACTGTCCGACCTGCAAGGAAGTGATGCCTGTTTTGGCCGCTTTCTTCAAACAGTACGCTGGCAACATGCCGGTCCACATCATCGGCCAAAACCAAGCAGGCAACAAAATACTTGCCGAACAGTTTAATCCGGAATTTTCCATCTTGGATGACAGTGCGCTCGCGGTCTCCTTCGGAGCCGATATTGAAATCGTGCCGACGTTGCTGATGCTGGATGCCACAGGCGCAGAAACGTCGCGTTTGGTGGGCTTTGTCAAAGACGAGTGGCAGTCACTCGCGGCGGAACTCAATGCCGATGAGGGCTTGGGTGATCTGGCACTGGACTGGACAGCACTGCCGGATTGGCGTCCGGGCTGTGGTTCGTTATCCGTTGACCCTGCCAACGAGCCAAGACTTCGGGCCTTGGCCGAAGGCAGTCCCATTCGCGCCCGCCGTATCGAGGTTGGCAGCCAAGACGACGAAGTCGAGTTCATGTTCGATCAGGGGTTTTCCGACGGTTTGCCCCTCGTGCCGCCAACCCCGGAGCGGGTGTTGGCCATGCTGTCGGGCACCACGCGAGACGCTCAAGAAGTATTGGGCGAAATGGCGCCCAACATGGGCGAAGTCACCATCGAAAAAGTCGCCATCAACGCGGTCATGGCGGGTTGTAAACCGGAATACTTGCCCGTGGTGCTGGCTGCTGTAGAAGCCATTTTAACGGACGATTACAACATTCACGGTGTGATGGCGACGACCATGGGGGCGAGTCCTGTCATCGTCGTGAACGGTCCTATTCGGGAACGTATCGGTATGAATATGGGTCTTGGCGCACTGGGTCAGGGTAATCGGGCCAATGCGACGATTGGTCGTGCTCTGCGGTTAGTGGTCCGCAACGTTGGTGGTGCCAGACCCGGTGGAACCGAACGCTCGACCCTCGGCAATCCCATGAAATTCACCATGTGTTTTGCCGAATGGGAAGAGCGCAACCCGTGGTCGCCGCTGCATGTAGAGCGAGGCTTTAATAAAGAAGACTCGGTGGTGACGGTGTTCACGATGAGCAGTGGCCCGACATTGATCGTCGACCAGGACTCCCGCACCGGCTCCCAGCTGGCGGGAACCCTAGGGCAAGGCCTGCAGTCGGTGATGAGCCCCAAGGCCTATTTCGCCACAGATTGTTTGTTGGTGGTGGTGCCTGAACACGTGGATACGTTCATGCGGGACAACTACACCAAGGAAGACATTCGTCAACGCATTCAGGAAGTCAGTGCCCGCCCTGTGAGGGAATTGGTGGCGGATGAAAATTCCGCAACGGGAATCAAGGAAGCATCAGCCGCGAAAATGGACGATGCCGCACTAAATAAGATGATGACCAAGTTTCGGCAGGACGAAGACATTCATATCGTCGTTGCTGGCGGTGAAGCGGGTAAGTTTTCTGGCGCATTCCACGGATGGGTGACGGGCAATGTTGGCTCGATACCGGTATCGCGTAAGATCCAAGAGTAAGGTAAAAGAAACGTCTCAAAAGATCCGAAGACGTTGCAAGCGAATGAAAAGAGGAGAAAAGTGATGACGACGATAATGGACCCGACAGACGAGCGGGTACCGGTCACGCGGCAGTTAACGCCGCGACCGAATACGATAACGGGCAGAGTGGCCCTGCTGGATATTTCCAAGCCGCGCGGCAGTGTGCTTTTGGATCAGCTGGAAGACGTGCTGGCCAAGCAGCTACCCGGGGTCACGCTGACGCGTTACGCCAAGCCAACATTTTCTAAGCCCGCGCCTGCGGCCCTGCGTGAAGAGATTCGCCAAGACAATGACTTTGTCATCGAGGCGTTGGCCGACTGAGGCTCTTGTACCACGTGCAGTTTGCATGACACGGTATGGTTTGAGATTCAGGGAACACCAGCGGTATCCATCGCTTCGTCTGAGTTCGTGACTGCGGCAACGGCTCAGGCAGACGCCCTGGGTATGCCTGATGCGCATCGCGTCTTTGTCCAGCATCCGATTCAGGACGCCACGGATGCTGAAATGCATGAAAAAGCTGAGGCCATTGTTGGCCAAGTGATACATGCACTGACCGCCTAGTTCGCTACTTGCGTTAGCGCGAGCAGCGAAACGCCCAGACTCTGCACGGTTTTGCGTGCACAGTCTGGGTAGCTCCCATTTGGAAATTTTTTTGTCAGACCCCAAACCTCGCAATTCCGGGCCGATTTTCTACGGCTACTATCTGGTCGGTGCGGCCTTTGTTGCTCAGTTTATTTCTACCGGAATGTACAGCTATGTGCTGGGTTCCTTTATGGAACCCATGACCACCGAGTTGGGCTGGAGTCGCGCCGATTTCACGCTCACACGAACCATCGGGCAAATGGTGATGGCCTTCGTGGGTATCTACATAGGCTCACGCGTCGATATTTATGGCGGAAAGCCAATTATGTTGTGTGGCAGCGTTCTGCTGGGCTTGATGCTGGCACTGACCAGTCAGGTAGAGACCTTGTCCCAATGGCTTATTTTGAATGGTGTGATGGTAACCATTGGCTGCGCCATGCTCGGCAATCTGGTGGTGAACGTCACGCTATCGAAATGGTTTGTTGAACGCCGGGGCATTGTCATCTCCATCGCGGCCATGGGAGTGTCCTTTGGGGGTGTTGTACTCACACCCTTGGCGACATGGTTGGTGGACACCATTGGCTGGCGTGACGCTTGGGTCTGGTTAGGGGTTGGCGCCACCGCGTTGACGTTACCGCTGGCCCTGATTATGCGTCGCGCACCAGAGGATCACGGATTGCATCCCGATGGTCTTTCTGCGGAACAGATTGCGCAAGGTCGCGGGGAACGCGCGCGTTTGGAATTGGCCGCTTCCTTTACCCGAAGAGAGGCGGTGCAAACGTTTTCCTTTTACGCCCTGGTGATCGCCTTCGGCTTTTTTTCCATCAACATCTTTGTCTTGCTGATTCACACGGTGCCTCTTCTTTCCGATGCCGGACTCACCCGTAACGAAGCGGCCTTCGCGATGTTGGTGGCGTCTGTTCCTGCGATGATCAGTAAGCCGGTGTGGGGCTATTGGATTGACCGAACATCGCCGAAACCGCTGGCAGCAGTGTCTGCGTCGGTGACGGGTATTGCTTTGTTTTTGATCGTCTATGCCACGGCGTCGAGCAGCCTGCTGTGGATATATGCAGCCTATGCGGTGCTGGGTTTGGGCTGGGGCGGCATGATTCCCATGCAGGAAGTGATCTGGGCGTCTTTTTTTGGTCGTCGGTTTCTCGGTGCGATTCGCGGTGCCGCCATGCCATATGCCTTGGCGTTAAGCGCCTTGGCGCCTTGGTTGGTGTCCATTTACCGAGATACAATGGGGAGCTACGACGGAGCATTGCTGATTGTGGCGACGCTGAATGTCTTTTCCGGCGTGTTGATATTTTTTGCTCCGGCACCGAAAAAAAAGCAGCAAACGCCTGCTGAATGACATGTTGGCCTTTGTGTCTGTCAGTGGTGAATAAGTGAACGGGAGAGTGTGTAAATGAGCGGCGATCTAAAGATAACAAGCAAGGGCGCGGTGGGCGCCTTGGTTGAGGGCGTTGATCTCTCACAGGTAACTCCTCAGCAAATGGGCGAGCTAGAGCAGGCCTTTGCAGATCATGAAGTGCTGTTTTTCGAGAAACAGAGTCTTGCGCCGGAAGCGCATCTTGCCTTTGCCGAACGTTGGGGCGAGATCAACGTGAATCGCTTTTTCGCCCATGTGGACGGCCATCCGGCCATTGCACAGGTGGTCAAAGAGCCCGAGCAGCAAGTCAACATTGGTGGTTATTGGCATACGGATCATTCTTACGATCAGATACCCGCACTTGGATCGATGCTGTTAGCCAGAGAGGTTCCGCCAATCGGGGGCGATACGTTATTTGCCTCCTGCACTAAGGCCTTTGCCACACTGTCCGAGGGTATGCGGCAGATGTTGCTCACGTTGCGAGCAGTGCACTCCTCGCGGCATGTGTTTGGTGCCCAAGCCGACTACATGGATGGGATGAAGGGTCGTTTGGGCAATGCCGAGGCGGCCAATCAAGATGCGGTGCATCCGGTGGTTATTCGGCATCCGCTGTCTGGCAGACCGTCGCTCTACGTCAACCCGGGTTTTACCCTGCGTTTCGAGGGCTGGACGGATAAAGAGTCTGCGCCATTGCTGGACTTTTTATACCAACACATCGGCCGTGCCGAGCACAGCATTCGCTTTGAATGGAGCGAGGGTGCCCTCGCCTTTTGGGACAACCGCGCGACGTGGCATTGGGCGGTCAATGACTACCAAGGTAGCCGACGAGAGATGCACCGAGTCACCATCGAAGGCGTGGAACTCGGTGCAGCCTAACCGGCATGGCCTTTGTTCCGGGCTCAGGGCTGTGGCATCAGTCCAAAACAGTCCCTGACTTCGCCAACAAAGACATCGGGCTGTTCAAAGGCGGCAAAATGCCCGCCAGTGTCCTTGTCACTCCAGAAGACGATGTTTTTGTAGACCGCGCTCGCGAAGCGCTGGCTGGTACGAAAAATCTCCTTGGGGAAAATCGATGCGCCCATGGGAACTTCGACAGGGATGCTATTGCCCGCCGCGTTACCAAAACTCTCCCAGTACAAACGGGCTGACGAAGCGCCAGCACCGTTGAGCCAATACATCATGATGTCATCCAGCAGCTCGTCGCGGCTGACCACATTTTCAGGGTGTCCCTGGCAGTCCATCCACTGGTAAAACTTTTCAACAATCCAAGCGGCTTGTCCGCTGGGAGAATCCACCAAGCCGTAGCCTAGGGTTTGGGGCCGGGTCGCCTGTTGCTTGGAATAACCGGAATCCGATTCTTGATAGAACTGCCAACCCGCGAGGGCTGAGAGCTCAATCTCGGTCAAATCGCTGGCGCTGGCATCCGGCGGCACGGTGACCATGTTGAGGTGAATGCCCAAACAATGCTCGGGATCGCGTCGACCAACGTGGGAGGTAACCACGGCGCCCCAATCACCGCCTTGGGCGAAGTAACGTGGATAACCAAGTCGAGCCATCAGTTCAGCCCAAGCATCAGCGGTTTTCTCCACACTCCAGCCCGTTGCCGTGGGTTTGTCGGAAAAGCCGTAGCCCGGCAATGACGGTATCACCAGATGGAAAGCGTCCTCAGCCTTGCCGCCCTGTTTTTGTGGTTCGGTGAGTGGCTCGATGACCTTGAGGAATTCCACAACGGACCCCGGCCAGCCGTGGGTGAGCAGCAAGGGCCGTGCCTGGGGATTGCTGGATTTGATGTGCATGAAGTGAATGCCCAAGCCCAGCAGAGACGTTTTGAAATTATCAAAAGCGTTCAGGCGCGTTGCCAAACGCTGATGGTCGTAGTCAGAACCCCAGTACTGAACCAGTTCCTGTACGTAGGCTAGGGGCACGCCCTGACTCCAATCGTCGGTGGTTTCCGCGTCCGGCCAGCGGGTATTCCGGATACGCTGCTGGAGGTCCGCGACGTCGTCGTTACTGATGGTGATGTCGAAAGGTGTAATGGCTGTCATGAAAACTCCTGTTGCTTGGATAAATGGTTTAGAGCGAGGCGCAGACATGGCCGCCATCGACAACCAGTACCGATCCCGTCATGTAGCGGGACGCGTCGCTGGCCAATAGCAGTAATGGTCCGTCCAAGTCGGGGAATTCACCCACCCGACGCATGGGGATGCCATTGACGAAGGTTTTGCTCATGGGCGATTCCAGCAAGATGCGACTCACGTCGGTAAGAAAATATCCCGGCGCCAAGGCATTCACACGAATATTGTACTTAGCAGCTTCTAGCGACATGACTTCGGTCATGCGGGTCATACCACCCTTGGATACCGCATAGGGAAACTGACCCTTGATGGTGCGAGAGTCTGTAATACTGGAAATCATGATGATGTTGCCGCCATCCTGCTTATGGGCGACCACCCGGTCGGTATACAGCTTAGAGACCAACCACGCAGACTTGAGGTTGGTGTCTAACACGAAGTCCCAGTCGTCCTCATCGATGGTGTGGTAGGTTTTCGCGCCGGCTTCCACGCCAGCGTTGTTTATCACGCAATCCAACCGACCGTAGTGATCGTAGGCGGCATCCAGAAAGTTCCCGATGCTTTCTTTGTCGCGCACATCCAGGGACACGGCAAGGGCTTCACCTGCGTTGGCGGTGATCTCTTCAACACGCTCCGCTAGCTTGTCTGTGCGTCGAGCGCCAAGAATCACTTTCGCACCCGCGCTGGCCAGTACGCCGGCAAAGTGGTGGCCAAAGCCTGATGAGGCGCCAGTAATGGCAACGACGTGCCCACTGAGATTAAACGGTTGCTGCATGTCAGGATTCCCTTTGTGAAGACATTTGCCGGCGAAAGCGCGCGGAGTAAAGTCCAGATGCTAATGCAAAACAGATGTCAGCGTGGCACTTTAGTCGGGCCCTAGATACTCGAAGGACAATTTTCATGACTGCACAAGCGCTCCTCGTGCCCCGCCGCTCACTGCTGTACATGCCCGGCGCGAATTCCCGCGCGATGGAAAAAGCGCAGTCGTTAGATTGCGACACCATCATTTTTGATCTTGAGGATGCCGTGGCTGCCACTGCCAAGTCCGAGGCGCGATCACAGGTGTTAGCGGCTCTAACGCACAATGCCTATGACCATCGCGAACTGGTGGTTCGCTGTAATGGATTGGATACCCCATGGGGCATGGACGACTTGCGCTGCTTTGCCCATGCATCGATTGGAGCCCTGTTGTTTCCTAAGATCGAAAGCGTGGCCCAGATCGCCGAGATCAAGGATGCGTTAGCAAGCCACGGTTCCTCGCTGCCGCTGTGGATCATGATTGAAACCCCAACCGCCGTGTTGGATTTGCAGCACGTTGCGGCTGACCCTCATGTGACGGCCTTGGTGATGGGAACCAGTGATTTGGTGAAGGAGCTGCGCGCTCAACACACCCCTTCGCGCGACAACCTCGCCTATGCACTGCAACACTGTGTTCTCGTGGCCAGACATCTGGGCAAAGAGATTTTCGATGGTGTGCACCTGGACTTTCGTAATCTGGACAGCCTGCGTGACGCCTGTGAAGCGGGTCGGGCAATGGGATTCGATGGCAAAACGCTGATACACCCGGATCAGGTTCCGGTAGCCAACGATGTGTTTGGTTACAGTGATGACGCGGTTTTAAAGGCGCAGGCGATCTTGTCCGCATGGCAGAGCGCCGTGGGGCAGGGCAAGGGGGTTGCCGAGTTGGATGGCCAATTGATTGAAAATTTACATGCGGAAGAAGCAGAGCGTGTCGTAACCTTTGCCCAATTGCTTGCGCGCCGAGAGATGACATAGATGTACCACAACATGCTGCCCCAGGAATTTTCTGGATTCGTTAAGGCCAACGGACTGCGGCTTTATGCCCAACGAAGAGGCGCAGGCGAAACGCTTTTGTACATCAGTGGTACGGGCGCAGATCTGCGCAACACACCGAATCAGTTTGATTCCCCTTTCGGCCAGCACTTTGACTTGGTGTGTTTTGATCAGCGCGGCTTGGGGCAGACTGAAAATCCACCGGGTGATTACACCATGGTGGACTACGCCAATGACGCGGCGGCGGTGCTGGATATGATCAGCGAAGACGAAGCGGTGCGGGTAGTTGGCGTATCGTTTGGCGGCATGGTAGCGCAGGAGCTGGCCATCCGTTATCCCGACAAAATTCGTTCGCTGGTGTTGGCCTGTACTTCGTCTGGCGGTGAGGGTCAGCCCTCCTATCCGCTACACGAACTTGAAGAGCTGGAAACCTTTGAAAGAATCCGCCGCAATCTGCAAATCACCGATACCCGACGCACGGACGAATGGATTACTGAAAACCCGGAGTCCTGGCAAAAGCTGGAGCAACTGTCCCTGAGGTCAAGGCGGCCTGACCGAGATGAGGCCGGCGCATTGAAGCAGCTTGCTGCGCGGAAGCGACACGACACCTTTGATCGGTTGGACGGGTTAACCATGCCGGTGTTGCTAACCGGTGGTCGCTATGACGGGATTGCCCCGCCGGAGAACATGCGTGCTCTATGCGACTCCTTGCCTAATGCCGAACTTCGTCTCTACGACGGAGGGCATCTGTTTTTTCTGCAGGACAGGCGCGCCTATCCTGACATGATTGACTGGCTGCTGGCCCACTAGCCAGCAGACTCGCCGGCCAACTGCTCAGCAGCGTTGCCCGGCGTGCCGCGTAAGCGTCTCACGATGCCCTTGATTTGATGGGGAATCGCGAGCATGGCCGGTGTGGTAACCAAGGTCAGCAGTGTGGCGAAGGTCAGCCCCGATACGATGGCTTGTGACAGCGGTACCCAGAAGCTGGACAGCATGCTGCCGTACTCAATGGTTCGGTTAACCAGGTCAATGCTCAGGTTGCTCGCCAAGGGTAACAATCCGAATACCGTGGTAATGGTGGTGAGCATGACGGGCCGCAAGCGTTGGGCTCCGGTGCGTACGATGATGTCCACGTAGTGCATGTCTGGGTTGTTGTCGCGAATCTCGTTGTAGGTGTCGATCAACACGATGTTGTTGTTTACCACGATGCCGGCTAAGGCCACGACGCCTACTCCTGTGAGGATGGCGCTGAACGGATTGTCGGTAATCAGCAACCCGAGGAGCACCCCTGCAGTAGATAGGATGACAGCAAATAATATCAACGAGCTCTGATAGAAACTGTTGAACTGGGTTACCAGCAGCACAAACATGAGTAACAAGGACATGCCGAAAGCAACGCCAACAAAGGCGAGGGACTCCGCTTGTTCTTCATTGGCACCGCGGAACTGAATGCGAAGTTCCGGCGGCCAGTCTTGGGAGTCGATCCACGCCTGTATTTCTTTGACCTTGGTGTCCGCCAGCACATCAGGTGCCACGTTGGCGAGAATCATCATGATGGGTGTGCCATTAACTCGCTGCAATGTATCGACATTGTCCGACGGTTTGACGGTGACAAAGTTCGCCAGTGGCACCAGGCCGTCAGGCGTGACAATTTGCAGTTCGTCTAGGGCCATGACGCCTCGTTGTTCCGACGGGTAGCGGACGCGGATATCCACGGCATCTTCCGATCGATCGGGTCGATACTCGCCAACTTTGATGCCGTTGGTGAGCAGTTGCACAGCCACGCCTACCTGGGTGACATCGGCGCCATAAATGGCTGCCTGTGCACGATCTACTTCGATTTTAAATTCCACACCAGGCAGGGCGCGGGTGTCATCAATGTCGCGAACATCCTCTACGCTGGTATTGAGATACTCCACGATCTTCGTAACCGCCGGCTCGATCAGTGATCGGTTGTACGAGGACAGCTCAATTTGCAGGTCCTTACCGGTGGGTGGGCCCATGTCCATCGGCTGCAGTTCAACCTGCACACCAACAATGTCTCGCGTTAGTGCCCTGACTTCCTCCAGTACGGTATCCGAATCGACTCGCCGGTCAGACCGGTCGTAGAGTTCAAGGAAAACCGATCCGATTCGGTCGGTACCACCGTCGCGGCTGGGGCGTCCTGACAATTGGGTATAGGCGTTGATATGAGCAATGCCTTCGACTTGCAGAATGCGCTGCTCCACTTCACTCAATAGCTCGTTGGTTTCATCGACACTGAGATTTCCTCGGGCGCGAAGATTGACCACAGCAAATTTGTTTTCGCCGTCTGAGAAATAGATCAAGCCACCGCCGTATTGGCCATAAGCCCAGAAGGTAGTAAACAGAATTGCGATGGTGCCAATCATGGTGACCAGACCGTAACGAGTCGCCACACCCAGGACTCGGGCATACAACCCGGTGATCGACTTTAGTGTTCTTGGATCGCCGTTTTCCAATACGTTGAGCTTATGTTGGGCGCGATCATTGGTACTGCCAGCCTTGCCGAATAGGGAGCCGATCACGGGCCCGAAAATCAGTGCATACAGCAAGCTGCCAGACAGTACGGTAAAGACCGTTACCGGCAGGAAGCGCATGAACTTTCCGGAAACGCCGGGCCAAAACATGAGTGGTAGGAACGCGGCAAGAGTCGTTGCAATGGATGCCGTCACCGGCCAGAACATGCGCTGAGACGCCATCACATAGGCACGATGGGGATTGTAGCCTTCGGTCATTTTGCGATCAGCGTACTCGGTGACAACGATGGCACCGTCGATGAGCATGCCTAAGCCCAACAGCATGCCGAACATCACCATGAAGTTGAACGAATAGCCCAGCAGGTAAATGAAGATGAGTGAGAACAAAAAAGAGGCTGGAATACCCAGTCCCACGATGATGCCGCTGCGTAAACCCATTGCGGCAACGACGATGATCATCACCAGACCCAAGGCCGTTACAATATTGCCTTCGAGTTCGACGACCTGGCTTTCAGCGTACGGCGCTTGGTCCTGAGAATAGATAAGGCTTACCTTGGCCGGCAGGCGGGGCCGAAATTGCTCCGCCACACGTTTCGCGTTGGCAATGGCGTCGAGTACGTTGTAGTTGGCGCGTTTAACGATTTGCAGGCTGATGGTGTTGCGTCCATCTACCCGGGCGTAACTGGTGCGATCTTTGAAGGTGCGGCGCACCTGAGCCACATCGCCAATGGTAATAACGGTGTCGCCTGAGGTCTTTACCGGGATATTCAGCACATCTCTCGGGTCTTCAATGATGCTCGGTACTTTGACGGAAAAGCGTCCTTCGCCATTGTCAAGGCTGCCCGCGGGTATCAGACGGTTGTTGTTCACAATGCTGCTGATGATTTGATCGGTGGACAGCTGATAAGTTTCCATGATGGTCGGATCAATGATCGCTTCCATCAGCTCTTCGCGCTGTCCGGTCATGTCGGCTGAGAGAATGCCGTCTTGGGCTTCGATTTCATCCCTGAGATTCAGCGCGATGTTGTAGAGCATTCTCTCGGGTACGTCGCCGATCAGATTGATTTGCAGAATCGGGAAGTCCGAGGTGGATTGCTCCTGAACGACGGGTTCTTCCGCGTCGGTCGGGAATTCTACCTTGGCTCGATCCACGGCTTCGCGAGTGTCCAATAGGGCTTGATCCAGATCAAAGTCGGCATCGAATTCCACCATGACCGTGCCGGCATTTTCCGCGGCGAAGCTGTTGATTTCTTCGATGCCCTCCACCTGACGAAGTTCGATTTCCAACGGCATCACCAGCAAGCGCTCGGCATCCTCTGGCGAAATGCCCTCGTGAACCACGGTAATAACAAAGAAGGGGACATCAATTTCCGGGTCACCCTCAACGGGGATCGCGACCCGAGCAATGGATCCAGCGAGCAGGATCATGAACAGCAGAAGAAGGGTCGTGCGTGAGCGCGAAATAATGGCGGCTAGAGCGTTCATTACGATGAGTGTCCTGTTTGTGGTTGACCGATCCGCCTCGACCGAATTTGACGGTCGGTGGCGCGGCCGGTCTAAGCGTTTAGCTGCCGGCTTGGGTCAGGCTGGAAGCAGATGACGTCGCCAGGGACGTATCGACGAGAACCGGATCCACGCGTTCTCCGCTGACAACCAGCTCTTGGCCAACGGTAATGATTTTGGTCTTGTTTGGCAGCCCAGTGACCCAGACACCGTCGTTTTCCTCAGCGATGACATCGACAGTATAAAATTCCACTCGGTTGTCGTCGTTGACCACGCGAATACCGTAGCCGCCGTTGTCATCCAAACTGAATAGGGCCGGTGAGACTTTCTGTGCCAACGCTTGGGCGATGGGGATGCGGATCTGAGCGGTTAAGCCTGAACGCAAGGCGCCGTCGGCGTTGTCCAGTTCAACCTCAATGGCATAGGTGCGTGTTCTTGGATCGTCTTGCTGGCCGACAAAGCTTATCGGGCCACGAACCTCCGTTTTGTCGCCGAAGGAGCCGATGGCTTCTATGCCGGGGTTGATTTGCTGTACCACTCGCTCACCCACCCGGCCGACCATGAGCATAGGGTTCATGTCGACCAAGGTTGCACAAGGCTGGCCGGGCTCGACGTAATCACCGATTTCAAGATGCACGTCTTCAACGAAGCCCGCAAACGGTGCGCGCACTGAGGTTTTCTCAAGGGCCAGATCACGGCGCGCTAATTCCGCTTGAGCAGCGGCAAGTTGGGTTCGCGCCGCCGCGATAGCGCTCTCGGAATTGTAGCCTTGGGCTCGAAGACGTTTGGCACCGTCAAAGTCAATTCTCGCCTGGTTAACGCGCTGTTGGGATTCGATAAGCGCCACTTTACGGTCTTCGATGGATAATTTGCACAGCAGCTGATTGGCGGCGACGAGCTGACCCCGTTCAACGGCGCGGGTGACGACCCGACCCCTTATCTCCGTCTGGACTTGCACCGTTCGCTTGTTTTGGGTCTTGCCTCGAACGTTCGCGTACCGAGTTTGCAGTTGCGCCTGTGAAAGCATAACCCGGACTTGGGTAGGGGCTTGATCACTCATCAATGTGCGGCTTTCGGCATTGCGCTCAGCAATGGAGGCCTCATAGGCCACGGCCTCTTGATCGAGTTGGCCTGAAGCCAACCAGCTGACCAGTAATACGGCGATTGCGACGGCCCAGAGATAAGTGGCTCTCATGAATGTGGTGTTCCTGTAAAAATCAGTGGCGTCGCTTCTGGCAGCGCGTCGCGAAGGTTACGCAAGGTAACAATGTTAAAAAAGAGCAGGTTTCGAAAATCCCCGCAGCGTCACGCTAAGCCCCTTATTTTCCTAGGAATTTGGGACGAGTCCAGCAGACGGCGATCACAATAGAGTGAACGAGTTCAAAGTATTGTGAAGAAAAGGGACAAAAAGGATCACTGCGATCACATCAGGTAGACTAACCATATCAGTCTAGGGAAGAGGGTGCTTTGCGCGAGGCGTCTGACTGAGCGCGATGGCACCCAGTCAGAGCGGCGGGTGGGATTAGGCTTGCGCGCTTGGGCGGGCTGCCATTCGGTCGAACCAAGCTTGCACGTTGGTGTTTTCCGCGTTCACGGGTTGGCCTACGCCAGCGAAGAAGACCATCATGGAGTAAAGCAAAATATCTGCCATAGAAAGGGTTGCGCCAGCAATGAATTCGCGTCCGTCGCTCATTTGCTCGTCCAGCCACGTCAGTTTGGCCTGAGCAATGCGCTTGAGGCCATCCGCCGCTTCCGGAATGGTGATCATGCGGCTTTCGAAGATTTGCAGGCCTTCCGCATAGCGAAAGCCGTTGCCCAAGGGTTCACAGATGTTTAAGTCCACGCGCCGAGTCCACATATGCGTATTCGCACGCTCTTCCGGGGTATCGCCGATCAGGGTCTTTCCTTCGGTGATGTCGTCGAGGTACTCGCAAATTGCGGTGATTTCCGCGAGCACCGTTCCGTCGTCCAGTTCCAATGCTGGTGACTGGCCGGATGGATTCCTGGCTAAGTACGCGGCCTGACGGTTTTCGCCGCCCATCAGATCGACTTCTTCCAGCGCCAGATCGATCCCTAGCTCTGCTGCGTACATTCGTACCATGTGGGGGTTAGGTCCCATTGAGTTATACAGTTTCATTTGATTGCTCCGTTTCGTTATCGTTCAGGTGTTACCACTCGCCTACGTTTTCCATGTCCTGCCATGGCGCCACTGGTGCCAATGCCTGTCCCTGCTGGAGTAGTTCAATGGAAATGCCGTCAGGTGATCGGACGAAGGCCATGCGCCCGTCTCTGGGTGGACGATTGATCACGACACCATGATCCGCCAATCGTTGGCAGGTGGCATAAATGTCGTCAACACTATACGCCAGATGGCCAAAGTTACGCCCGCCGTCATAGGGCTCTGGGTCCCAGTTGTGTGTCAGTTCAACTTGCGCTTCTTCGTCTCCCTCGGCGGCAAGAAATACTAGGGTAAAACGGCCTTCTTCGCTGTCGTAGCGCTTCAGCTCCGTTAGCCCTAGGGCCTGGCAGTAAAATGCCAACGATTTGTCGATGTCAGTAACCCTGACCATGGTATGTAAATACTTCACGAATCCCTCCGAGTTCCATTCGTACGCTGAGTGTGACGAGTCTACATCACAGAAGCGTTAGCGCGTTCTTTTGGTCGACGTCTTGGCCTCGATAGAAGCCCAGATCTGACCGTTCGAGTCTTTGTGAAAAGGCAGTTTGCGTTCGAGCAAAAGCGCCTCAATCTCGTCATGATCAACCTCAAAATGGGCGCACAACTCCTGGCTTTGCATGATGGTGCGATGACCGGCGCGTATTCTGCGCTTAACCCGACCGCCCAAACGCTGCATTGGCTATCTCTAACTGGCTATGTATACAGCATATCTTGGGTTTGGCTGCCGTATAAGTCCACTAAAAATAAACGATCTGCTCGGCTACTGGGTCCAACCACCACTAAACGGAATCGACTGGCCAACGAAAAAATTGCTTTCTTGGGAGGCCAAAAACAGCGCGAACAGGGCGTCCTCTCTGGCAGTAGCCAATCTGCCCAAGGGTACCTGCCGCGCCAAAGACTTTTGGAAGGACTCTTTTTCACGCAGTTGGGGCGGATAATAGACCGGGTTTTCCACGTAGTTTTGCGCGATCAAGTTGGCTTGTATGTTGTGCTTGGCGACCTCGACGCCCAGCGACCGGATGTAACCGGTTTGGGCGGCTCTGGCTGCGCTGTAGGCGGTCACCGTCGGCATACCTTTCAGGGCGGTAGCACTGCCAAACACCACGATTTTACCGGCCTGCCTGGCGATCATCTGGGGCAGGATGGCCTGACACAGGCGGTGCAGTGGGTGCACCATCATGTCAAAGGTGCAGTGCCAATCTTCTGCGGCCAGTTCCGTGACCGGTATGCCGGTGAAGTTCGGCGAGGCCAGATTCGCGATCAGCACATCAATTTCACCATTGCCGCTGATAAGCTCCTCGCAGCGCCCGGGCTGGGTCAAATCCGAATTGTCCGCAATGACCTCTGCTCCCTCTTCGCGAAACAACTCGATGGTTGCTGGCCCCATGTAGTCTTCTGCCTGCGTGACCAAAACGCGCTTACCTGCAAGACGTTCGCTCATCAAATCCTCCCCAATACCCGAGTCCGAATGGTGGTAATGACAGTAGCACGTAACATCTCATTGCCGAATACTGGGGGTATAAGTAGTGAAAAAAACGCATGGGTGGTATTCCAGCCATTTGCATTCTGGTGGCGATATACTGCCCGCTGATTTATCCCCAGACAGGAAAAAAGATGTCACAAAGCAGAGTGAATCGCGGCGAATTGCAAGTTGCCGCTCAATTGGACGCATTCATCGCGGATCAAGTTGCACCCGGTACCGGCGTCAGTGTGGAAGCCTTTTGGTCGGGTTTTGAGGCCTGTTTACAAGAGCTAGGCCCGGTAAATCGTGAGCTGCTTGCGGTGCGTGAGAGTCTACAAAAACAAATCGACGAATGGCATCTGGCCCGCAAGGGTCAGCCCATTGATGAGGCCGAGTACAAAGCCTTTTTGCAGTCCATTGGTTATTTGTTGCCCGAACCAGCCGACTTTTCTATCCAAGTCAGCAACGTCGACAGCGAAATTGCTGCCCTTGCGGGTCCTCAGCTGGTGGTGCCGGTTATGAATGCTCGCTATGCCCTAAACGCGGCGAATGCGCGTTGGGGTAGTTTGTATGATGCCTTCTACGGCACGGACATCATTGCTGAAGAGCCTGGCCGAGAAAAAGGCAGCAGCTACAATCCGGCTCGTGGCGAGCTGGTCGTGGCGCGAGTCCAGCAGATTCTCGACGAGGTGACGCCCCTAGCCCATGGCAGTCACAGTGACGTGGTGAGCTACGGTATTGGCATGGATGCCGACGGCGTTGGTCACTTGAGATGCATTTTGTCTGACGGCGGCAATACGGCGTTGAAGGATGAGTCGCAGTTTGTCGGCTTTGTCGGTGAAGAAGATCCCAGCAGTATTTTGCTGCAGCACAACGGTCTGCATCTGGATATTGTGATTGATCGGAACGATCCGGTAGGAGCGGTAAACCCGGCAGGCGTGAAAGACGTGGTGGTCGAGTCCGCAATGACGACCATCCAGGATTGTGAAGACTCTGTGGCCGCGGTGGATGCCGAAGACAAATGCATCGTTTATGGCAACTGGCTGGGTTTGATGAAGGGCACCTTGGAAGAAGTGATGGAAAAGGGTGGGCGACGGATTGTTCGCCAACTCAATGCTGACCGCACGTACACCGCCTCAGCCGGTGGTGAGCTGGTGCTGCACGGCAGAAGCCTGATGCTGGTTCGCAACGTGGGTCATTTGATGACCACGGACGCGGTCTTAGACGGTCAGGGCAACGAAGTACCTGAGGGGTTCTTGGACGGTTTTGTTACCGGCCTAGCGGCCAAGCACGATTTGCTGAAGACCAGTGGTGATTTGCGCAACTCCCGCACCGGTAGCGTGTACATCGTTAAGCCTAAAATGCACGGCCCGGACGAAGTATCGCTAGCCGTCGACTTACTGTCGCGCGTGGAGGAAACCATCGGTGTGGCACCCAACACGCTGAAGATGGGCATCATGGACGAAGAGCGTCGTACCAGTGTCAATCTGAAAGCCTGTGTTGAGCGCGCCAAGGATCGCATCGTGTTTATTAATACCGGTTTCTTAGACCGCACCGGTGACGAAATTCATACCAGCATGGAAGCGGGCCCCGTCTTGGAGAAAGACGTCATCAAGGCTCAAACCTGGATCACCGCCTACGAAGACAATAACGTAGACGTGGGCTTGCGTGCCGGTTTTCAGGGCAAGGCGCAGATTGGCAAGGGTATGTGGGCCAAGCCTGACGAAATGGCAGAAATGCTCGAGGTGAAATCAAATCATCCCAGAGCGGGAGCGAGTACCGCATGGGTTCCGTCACCGACCGCCGCGTCCTTGCACGCCCTGCACTATCACCAAGTCAACGTTGCCTCGGTCCAAGACGAATTGCGCGGTCGAGCGCCGGCCAGTGTCGACGATATTTTGAAAATTCCGTTGCTGGCAGGCAAGAATCTGTCCGCAGACGACGTGCAGGCGGAGCTGGATAACAACGTTCAGGGCATTTTAGGTTACGTGGTGCGCTGGGTGGATCAGGGTGTGGGTTGTTCCAAAGTGCCAGATATTAATGACGTGGGGCTGATGGAAGACCGGGCAACCCTGCGTATATCCAGTCAGCACATTGCTAACTGGCTGCACCATGGGATTTGTAGCGAAGCACAGGTTCGCGCGACGATGGAGCGTATGGCCGCCGTGGTCGATGGACAAAACGCAGGGGATTCCGAATATCGCAACATGGCGCCCAACGTCGATGACAGTGTCGCCTTTCAGGCTGCCTGCGATCTGATTTTCGCCGGGATCGCCCAGCCCAGTGGCTATACCGAGCCGGTACTCCATGCGCGCCGCCGGGAAGCCAAGGCGAAATTTGGCGGCTAATGCCCTTGGGTCGTTGTTCTGGAAAACGTTCAGCAAATTTGGTGGAAAGGATAGGAGTGCACTATGGGCAGCCTTGAAGGAAAGAATGCGTTGGTCACCGGTGCGGGCCGCGGCATTGGCGAAGCGACCGCGCGCAAGCTCGCTTCTCACGGCGCGAGAGTGCTGATCAATGACTTAGATGCCGATGTGGCGGAAGCCGTAGCCGGATCAATACCCGGCGCGGTAGCCTTCCCCGCCGATCTAACCGATCCCGCAGCGGCGGATCAGGTGGTCAATGCGGCGCTTGAAGCCCTCGGGGGCTTAGACATCGTTGTAAACAACGCGGGCTATATATGGCATAGCGCCATCCACAACATGAGCGACGAGCAGTGGGATGCCATGATCGATATTCATGCCAGTGCCCAATTTCGGATCTTGCGAGCCTACGGGCGCTGGCTTCGTGAACATGCCGGGCCGGACGCACCAACACGCAAAGTCGTCAATGTTTCCTCGACCATGGGGGTGCACGGTGGCGCCACACAGCTAGCCTATTCAGCAGGCAAGGCCGCTGTGGTTGGCATTACAAAAACCCTGGCTAAGGAATGGGGCCGATTTAATGTCACGGTTAACGCCGTCGCTTTCGGTGCCATCGAGACACGGCTCACCAGTCCGTACGAGCGCGAACCCAATATTTCCATGGTGAAAGGCCAGCCGCGAAAAGTGGGTTTGAGCCATGAGCAACTGGCAGCCGCGAAGCAGGCATCGCCCTTGGGTCGCCTTGGCACTCCGGAAGATGCGGCGAACTCGATTTATCTGATGTGCGCACCGGAGTCCGATTGGATCACCGGCGAGGTCATCCTCGCCAGCGGTGGTGTGCGTTCCTGATCAGTGGTTTTGCGGCTCGGCGACACCCTTGGGTATGCGGATGTTGTCGACCAGCGCCATCACATGATCCGGGGCCGGTGCCGTGCAGCGTGAAATCACCAAGGCCAAGACAAAGTTGATCACCGCGCCAACGGTGCCGATTCCCTCAGGCGAGATGCCAAGGAGCCAATACTCGGCGCTGTTGGTTTCCGGCGACACGAACTTAAAGTAGGCGATGTAGGCCAGACTGAACAACAGACCGGCGAGCATGCCGACGATAGCCCCTTCACGATTCATCCGCTTATCGAAAATGCCGAGCAAAATCGCCGGAAACAGCGAGGCCGCTGCCAATCCAAAGGCGAAGGCGACCACCTGCGCCACAAAGCCGGGTGGGTCGATACCCAAGTATCCGGCAATACCAATGGCTGTGACCGCAGCCAAACGGGCATAGAACAGCTCTTGCCGGTCTGTCAGCCCCTTGGCAAAGGTTTTCTTCATCAGGTCGTGGGAGACCGATGTGGATATGACCAACAACAACCCTGCCGCCGTTGATAGAGCAGCGGCCAGGCTGCCAGCGGCGACCAGGGCAATCACCCAGTCGGGTAGGGCCGCAATTTCCGGGTTGGCCAGCACCATGATGTCCCGATCCACATACACCTCGTTTTCGCTGGCCGTTGGCGTGTTCAGCACGTCCCGTGAACCGTCGGCGCGCCGCTCTGGGCCGAAGGTTGGCTTGCCTTCAAAGGGCGCCCCGGGATGGTATTGAATGCGGCCGTCTTCGTTTTTGTCTTCCCAGCCGATCAGGCCAATGTTTTCCCAGCTCTTGAACCATCCCGCCACATCGCTGTAGTGGGTGTTGTGGATGGTTTCGACAAAGTTCAGTCGCGCAAAGGCTCCGACCGCGGGTGCGGTGGTGTACAGCAGTGCAATGAAAATCAACGCATAGCCCGCCGACTTTCGCGCATCGGAAACCTTGGGCACGGTAAAGAAGCGAACGATGACGTGGGGTAATCCGGCGGTGCCAATCATCAGTGCCATGGTGATGGCGAACACGTCGATGGTGCTTTTCCCGCCCTGGGTGTATGCGGCAAAGCCCAGCTCGGTCAGGGTTTGGTCAAGCTTGTCGAGTACGGACAAACCGGAACCGTCTGCGACCTCCGCGCCCAGTCCAATTTGCGGAACCGGTATGCCGGTGACGAGCATGGAAATGAAGATGGCGGGCACCAGATAGGCAAAGATCAGCACACAGTACTGAGCCACTTGGGTATAGGTAATGCCTTTCATGCCACCCAGTACGGCATACATAAAGACGATGGCCATACCGACGATAACGCCCCAGAAAATCGGGATGTTAAGGAACTGGGAGAATACGATGCCGACGCCGCGCATTTGTCCCGCCACGTAAGTAAACGAAATCAGGATCAGGCAGATGACCGCCACCACACGTGCTGTGGTGGAGTAATACCGAGTGCCGATGAAATCCGGTACGGTGAACTGGCCGAACTTGCGCAAGTAGGGGGCGAGTAAGAGCGCCAAAATCACATAACCCCCGGTCCAACCCATGAGGTACACGGCACCGTCGTAGCCCATGAAGGCGATGATGCCTGCCATGGAAATAAACGAAGCTGCGCTCATCCAGTCGGCGGCGGTGGCCATGCCATTGGCGATGGGATGAACGCCGCCACCGGCAACATAGAACTCGTTGGTTGAGCCGGCACGGGACCAGATGGCAATGCCGATATACAGGCTGAAAGACAGGGCGACAAATAAGTAAGTGAGGGACTGAGCATCCATGCTACGCATCCTCCGCATTTGAGGATTCGTCCTCGTCGTCAGATACCCCGTACTGCCGGTCGAGTTTTTGCATCAGATGAATGTAAACAAAGATCAGGCCGACAAAGACGTAGATGGCACCTTGTTGTGCCCACCAGAAGCCGAGTTTGAAGCCAAAAAAAGGAATTTGATTCAGTTCCTCGACCAGCAAAATCCCGAAACCAAATGACACGGTGAACCAAATACTGAGCAAAATACCGAGCAGGCGCAGATTGGCTTTCCAGTAGCCATTGTTGTTGTCGTTCACGAAAATTCCCCTCTTTCTCCAAGCCCAGATACTGCACCAAGCGGTAGCGGTAATACAGGCCTAGCGAGCACCAGGCCAACCTTGTAGCCTGTGGCGCTGTTAACTATGGGTGCGTTTTATGTCTTCTGCTTTTGATCTGGATTTCCCCCGGGCCCCGGTCCAGCCTATTCGTCCCGCGGCGACGGTCATCGTGGTGCGAGAGGCGCCAAGCAGCTACGAAATATTCATGTTGAAACGCACCAGCAAGGCGAGCTTTGCCTCGGGCATGTATGTGTTTCCCGGAGGTCGTGTGGACTCAGACGACCACCTTCACGCCTACGATGCCCACCGCCACGGTCCTACCGAGGGACAACAGCCCCAAGTGGCGGCCTTGGGCGACGAATGGCGCGGATTCTGGATCGCCTGCATTCGCGAAACCTTCGAAGAAGCCGGTCTGATGCTGGCCTATACCCCTGACGGCGAGCTGGTGTCCTTTGCCGATGCCGCTGTGCAGGATCGCTTTGCCAGCTACCGCGATCCGCTGCACGACGGCACGCTGTCCTTACTGGACATCTGTCGCAAGGAAAACCTCAAGTTGGCGGTAGACCATATTCATTTCTACAACCGTTTTGTGACTCCTCTGGGTCGCCCACGACGCTTCGATACGCGCTTTTTCATCGCCGCTGCCCCAGAAAGTCAGCGCGGCAGCCACGATGAACAAGAAACCGTCGACAGTATTTGGATCACGCCGCAAGAAGCACTGGAAAGGCATGAGGCAAAAGAGTTTGATTTGATGAACGTTACGCGAATTCAACTGGAAGCCTTGGCCCAATCGCCGACCAAGGCCGATTTGCTGGAGATGTCCGTGAACAAGCAGCACTTTTCCACCATGCGGCCCGTGTTGCCCAAGGAAAACAAAGGCTGAAACGAGACTCTTGAATGGAGGCCAGACCGTGTCCGACGAACTGCAGATAGACATCCGCGATCTTGAAATTGATGCCGACATGCCTGCCCTGCAACGGGTCTGGCGTGAGATCGGATGGTCAGACAGCAAGCAAACCGACCGTGCCATGCTCGATTTTTATGCCGAGGGTGAGACCGGGGTGGCGGTGATTAACGGTGAGGTCGAGTGCGCGGTGCTGGCGCAGTTCGGCACCATGCGTCTGGATCAACAGGATTTACCCCTGTGTGTTGTGTCGGCGGTGACCACCAGCCGTATCGCTCGAGGGTTGTCCTTGGCGCAAAAACTCACGGCCCGCCAGTTAGTGAACGGTCAGCAAGCAGGTGCCGCAGTCGCGACCCTAGGCATGTTTGATCAAGGCTTTTACAACAAGGTGGGGTTTGGAACCGGTGCCTACATCAACGAATTTGCCTTCGATCCCGGATTGTTGGATGTCAGCCTCAAAGCGCGAACGCCGGCGCGGTTGGGTGTCAAGCAGGCGGATCAAATGCTGGCGGCCATGATGTCACGTCCGCGGTTGCACGGTTCGGTGGTGCTAAATCTTCCCCGCACCTTCAAGGCCGAGCTGCGCATGGACGACGGTTTTGGACTTGGCTATTACGACGGCCCACGACTGACCCACTTTGTGTGGATGCGCCCAAAGGGTGAAAACGGCCCGTATCAGGTGAAATGGATGGGCTACGAGAACGGAGATGGCCTGCTCGAGCTGCTGGCACTGCTCAAGTCGCTGGCGGATCAGATTTACTCCATACGCCTGCTCGAACCCCCCCACGTACAGCTGCAAAGTATGCTCAAAAGGCCCTTTCGCGCTCAGACCATTGCGGAAAAGGGTAAGTTCTACGCGGATCAAAATACCTATGCGTGGTACCAGCTGCGCGTGTTGGATTTGCCTAGCTGTCTCGACGCGCTGTCGTATTCAGGGCCGGATATCGTCTTTCAGTTGCACCTTGAAGACCCCATTGACGGCGTGCTGGCGGCAGAAGATTTGGCGGCTGAACGGGCAGCCTGGCGTTCCCTGAGTGGCGACTGGGTCGTGACCTTAGGCAGGCAATCGACGGCGGTATCGGGCACCGATGCCGCGCTGCCGACACTGGCGTGCACGGTTAACAGCTTCAGCCGCTTGCTCTGGGGCGTAGCCAGCGCCAGCAGTCTGGCGATTTCAGACGGGGTTAGGGCGCCGTTGTCCTTGCTTGAGTCCCTGGATGGGGTCTTCACGGCCAACCCCAATCCCGGCTGGGATTTCTGATGTTCCCGCGTTCGAACAGCAGGCCGGCGGCATGACCGAGAACGGTAAGCCCTTGCTCGACGTGGATACGCAGCAACTTCAGGCACTCGGCTGGAACGAGCACTTCCAAGCTCAAGTGAGTGAGCGTCGCCACCCGGCGGATGCGCTGCCGCCAAGCTTTGTTGCGCGAGTGATTGGCGTTGAACGGACCGGACTGAGTATCGCCCCCCAGGGTAGCCTGCTTTCAGACCGCGTTCCGCTGAGCGGGCGATGGTTTCGTGGCGACGAAGAAACCCGTCCCACGATTGGTGATTGGGTCATTATTGATGCCCAATCCGGCACGCTGTTGGACATGTTGGCGCGGCGCAGTGTGATCAAACGCGTCAATCCCTTGGGGGCCCTGCAATTGATCGCGGCAAACGTCGATACCGCCTTGATCGTCACGTCCTGCAACGCAGATTTCAGTCCAGAGCGTTTGGAACGCTACTTGTCCGTGGTGATGGAGGCGAATATTGCGCCTGTCTTGGTGCTGACCAAGGTGGATTTGGCGGCTGATGCAGCCGAATACGTCGCATCCCTAGCCCAGCGATTTCCGGACATTCCAAGGTTATCCATTAATGCGCTTAACGCCGAGGAAGTGGCAACGCTGAATCCTTGGTGCGGTGCCGGCCAAACCATCGCCCTGCTGGGGTCTTCTGGTGTCGGCAAGTCCACCTTGGTCAATTCGCTTTTGGGTGGTGACGTGCAGGTAACCGCAGCCATCCGCGAAGAGGACGGCAAGGGGCGTCATACCACCACCAACCGGTCCTTGCACCGACTGCCCGAGGGTGGGGTGATTTTGGACAGTCCCGGTATGCGCGAACTGCAGCTGGCGGAAGCCGAAGACGGTCTGGATCAGCTGTTCGCCGACGTCGACGCGCTGGCGTCCATGTGCCGCTTCAACGACTGTTCCCATGGCGCAGAACCCGGATGCGCGGTGGTTGGGGCACTGCAAACCGGCGAGCTGGATGAACAACGGTTGCACAGTTATCAGGCCCTGAAGGCAGAAGAGATGCGCAACCGCGAATCGCTGGCCGCCCGTCACTCTCGAGAGCGAGCCTTCGGCAAAAAAGTACGCAACGCGGTGAAAAATAAACATCGGGGAAAGGACGTCGAGCAGTAGAAGATCGACACCGCAGCCCAAAGCTCCTAAAGTCGAGGGTCGCAGTGGAGCACGAGCGTGCACCACGTACAGTGCATTTGGTTTACGAGGTTGTCAGTGGCAAATCTAGTCGCGCCTAACGTCCAGCAACAGGCTGTTTCGGTTACACGCAAAATGTCGGCGTCGCTCCCGGGTCTTCGAGAGATCGCTGCCCAGCGAGGTTTGAAAGTACATCATCTGGGCGCGGGCTATCCCCATCCGGAGGTGACGGATCCGCGTGGATTTTTAGAACATCAGGAAGCCTATTTCGAGTTTTTGCGTGATCGCGAGGGTTTGAATGATCCTGCGGTGCTGCCCGAATACCTGCGGGAGGCCTATTCCTATACCGATACGTTGGGGCCAGTATCCGCGCGCCAGACCTTTGCCAATGTGTATGGCAAGGATTGGGGTCTGACTCTGAACCCGGAAAAGCTCATTCCAACCGTTGGTGCGTCAGGCGGGATCAATCTGATTTGCTCCATGTTTGAGCATCCTGGCGAAAAGGTAGCCTACATTACCGACGCTCCCACCTACGCCGGTTTTACGGCGCGGGTGGCGCTGTGCCAGCACGCGACAATTTTCAGTGTGGACATGGATGGAGAAGGTGCTCTGCCCGAGGTGATGCGCGCGCAGATCCGAGCGGCGCGTGAGCAAGGTTACTTCGTGCCGTTCTATTACACCGTGCCAGACGGACACAATCCGGGCGGATTTTCGTTCAGCCAGCGACGCCGCGAGGCGATTCTTCAGGTAGCGCGCGAAGAGGGTATCTTGATCCTCGAAGATGCGCCCTACCTGTACATCAATTTCGCGGCGCCAGCGGATCGAGCCAAGCCTTTCTTCAGCATGGCGCCTGAACAAACCGTGCACCTGTTTACCGGCTCAAAGATCGGTTTTCCCGGGCCTCGCGTGGGCTTTCTTTACAGCGAAGCCGAGCTGGAAATTTCGGAAGGCAAAAAAGTGGCCCTGTCTGAGCTGGCACTGGTGGAATCCAGCAGCGAGCTGTTATTCCACAGCCCCGGCGCGCTGCGT
Organism: Gammaproteobacteria bacterium; assembly: GCA_042091155.1. Classification (GTDB taxonomy): domain Bacteria; phylum Pseudomonadota; class Gammaproteobacteria; order Pseudomonadales; family Azotimanducaceae; genus UBA4421. The sequence goes on along the minus strand of JBELHZ010000013.1, from coordinate 16,514 downwards.
GGTTTTGAGGCGCTGCTGCATGAGACGCCCAAAAATCAGGAACACACCGGTACGCAAGCCTTCGTTGAACGTCAGAGCATCTGGCCATTGGCGGAAGAGAAGCTCGTGGTGTACCGGGAGAATCGACAAATTTTGCTGGACGTTTTTGAGCGTGAACTGGGTGCGCACAAGACGCACTTCAGCTGGACCATTCCGGAGGGGGGTTTCTTTACTGTTTTCACGTTTTTGAACGCTGGAGGCGGTGAGCAGGTGCGTACCGACGATGCCATGATCGAAAAGATGGTGATGGATCACGGACTTGTGGTGATTCCCATGTACGATTTTTATCCCACGGACGCGCGCCAGCGTGATCCGGGTGCAGGCATGAATCAGTTGCGGCTGAGTTTTTGCTTCAGCGAAAGCGCAGGGCAACAGCGTCGTGATGATATGCGCGAGGCGGTTGAGGCGTTTTGTGACGCCGCGAAAAGTTTAGTCGGTATCGCTTAACCCTGCAGTCGAGCGTGTTCGATTTTCGTACATAGATCGGCAACACAGTTCAGTCCGGCGTCCTCAGCCAAGCGTAAGGCTGTGGGGTGAAAGACGCCCAGTTGAAGCCACAGTCCCTTGGCGCCAACCGCTATGGCACTTTCGGCAATGGCCAAAACCGCATTGGACTGCCGAAAGACATCCACCAGATCGATTGTGCCAGGAACCGACGCCAGATCCGGATAGCAGGGCAAGCCGAGTATGGCGTCCTCTCGCGGATTCACCGGAACGACATCGAAGCCCGCCTGTAACAGATAGGCCGCGACGCCGTAGCTGGGCCGCGCCGGATTGCTGGACAAACCGACCACGGCGATACGACTGCCAGACAAGCAGGCTTTGATGACCTCAGGCTGCTGCCACGAACTCATGTCTCCCGTCGGGGTCATCGGGCTAGGTAAAGGAGGGGATGCTGAGATCCCGTTCTGCCAGGAATGCTGGGTTGTAGAGTCGTGACTGATACTTGCCACCGTCATCGCAAAGAATGGTAACGATGGTATGCCCCGGACCAAGCTCCTTGGCGATTTTTACCGCGGCCCCTAAGTTGATGCCCGAGCTGGAACCAAAGAACCAACCCTCCTGATGCAGCAGTCGGTACACCATATCGACCATTTCTTGATCGTCCACCTGCACGGCGTCGTCGACGGTTGCCGTGGCCAGGTTCTGCGTCACCCGGGAGTTGCCAATGCCCTCAGTCATCGAAGGCCCCGGCGTCATCACCGCTTCGCCAGTGGTTACCCAATTGTACAAGGCACTGCCCATGGGGTCTGCCAAGACGATTTTGATGTTCGGATTTTTTTCCTTCAGATAGGCCGATGTGCCCGCCAGCGTACCGCCGGTGCCTACGGCGCAGGTGAAGACATCGACCCCGCCGTCGGTTTGGGACCAGATTTCCGGCCCCGTGGACTCGTAGTGGGACAAGCTGTTCGCTGTGTTGTCGAATTGATTTGCCCAAATGGCGTTGTCTAAGGTGGCGGCAAAACGTCCGGCCTGTTTCTGGAAGTTCTCGTCATTGGCGTAGGGCACGGTCGGAACCACGCGAACTTCCGCACCCAAGGTGCGCAGCAGGTCGACTTTTTCCTGAGACTGATTGTCCGGCATGTAAATAATGGTCTTGTAACCACGGTTGTTGCAGACGTGGGCGAGACCAATGCCCGTATTGCCTGCAGTGCCCTCTACCACCGTGCCACCGGGTTTCAGTGAACCGTCTTTTTCTGCCTCCTGCACCATCCACAACGCCGCACGGTCTTTTACCGATCCGCCAGGATTCATGAACTCAGCCTTACCGAGAATCTCACAGCCGGTTTCCTCGGATAGGCTATGGATGCGGATAAGTGGCGTGTTGCCGATGGCGCTAATCAGCCCGTTAACAATGGACATAGTGGTGCTCGTAAAATTACAGCAGGCAGTTTAGGTGGGGTAAGCCCTGCGAGCAAATGGGCGGCGCTTCAATGTGGATAGTCATTGCATGCGTCCATGCGTAGTCTAGGGCCATACGTAAGACCTTGGAGAGGGTGTACAAAGATGACGAGATTGTTAAGCGATCAGCAGGCCGCACGGGCGGAAAAATTTGACCTGAACACAGAGCGCGTTGAGGCGCTGCTGCAACGCGCCGGAAAGGAAGTTGAGGAAGGCTTGCTGCCGGCGGCGCAGATCGCCATTGCCCGCCAAGGCGAGGTGGTGTTTCAGCACAGCTACGGTACCGCCCGGGACGATTCGCTGACCTGCATTTTTTCCGCCACCAAGGCGATCACTTCCGCCGCGGCGTGGCTGCTGTTCCAAAACGGCGATCTTGCCGAAGACGAAGTGGTGGCTGATATCGTGCCGGAGTTTGGTACCAACGAAAAAGATCACATCACCGTAGGCCAGCTTTTTACCCATACGGCAGGCTTCCCCACCGCGCCCTTTGCGCCACTGGACTGGGATGACCGCGGCAAGCGTTACGGCCGTTTTGGCAAATGGCGTCTGAACTGGCAGCCCGGCTCTCGATTTGAATATCACCCGTCGTCTTCTATGTGGGTGATTGCCGAAATCATCGAGCGCCGGTCTGGCGTGAGCTATCGTGATTTTGTCCGATCGCGTATTTTACAGCCGCTGCAACTGGACGATTTGTATGTGGGTTTGCCGGCATCAGAGACCGTTCGGGCCCTGCCATGCGTCTACGTGGGCGACGCGATGACCGAGCAGGAATACACGAATTTGGGAATGCCGGTGCCGCCAGAAACCGAGGTCACCGAAAGTGCCATTTTGTCCTTTAACAAACCCGAAGTGCAGGCAGTCGGCGTGCCGGGTGGCGGCGGATTTGCCACGGCGTCAGCGCTGACCCTGTTCTATCAAGCGCTGCTGACAGGCGGCAATGCGCATGCAACGCTTTGGCCAATGGAAACTCTGTTGGACGCTCGTCGGGTTCGTTCCGGCGATATGACCGATATGATGTTCAAGAAACCCGCTAATCGGGCTTTGGGCCTCATCATTAGTGGCGACAGCAGTCGCAGCTTCAGAGGCTTTGGTAAAACCAATTCGCCAGAGGCTTTTGGCCACAATGGTGCAGGAGGCCAACTGGTGTGGGCAGATCCTGCAACCGGCATCAGTTTCACCTATCTTACCCCGGGGCACGATCGGAACTCGGTACGACAGGGCAGCCGTGGTGTGGCGATAAGCTCATTGGCCGCATCCTGCGTAAACGACTGATACGTTAGGCACCATTGCAAAGAGAGGATTACCTATGCGACTCCCAATTCTATTGAACACTGGCTTGTTGTTTGTGGCCTCCGCCGTCTGTGCGGCACCCCATGTGTCAGCAGAAGCTCCTATTGATACGTTGTCGGATCGAGCAGCGGACTTTGCCTTGGAGCAACAGGCCGCAGGTGTGGCGCTGGCTGACAAGCTCTGGGAACTGGCCGAATTAGGGTATCTGGAGTACCAAAGCAGCGCAGCACTGCAAACCTATTTGGCCGAACACGGCTTCTCGGTCGAAAGTGGGGTTGGCGGCATTCCGACGGCCTTTGTGGCGACGTTTCGTTCGGGCGCAGAAGCAGACGCCGGGCCGGTAGTGGCCTTGTTGGCAGAATTTGATGCCTTGCCCGGTCTGAATCAAGCGGCGTTGCCGTTTCGACAGGTCACCGAAGAGCGTGCAGCCGGTCATGCTTGCGGGCATCACCTGTTCGGTGCCGCATCGGCCTCAGCGGCGGTGGCGTTGAGTCAGTGGCTGCAGGACAGCCAAGTGAGTGCGACGATCAAACTGGTAGGCACACCTGCCGAAGAGGGAGGTTCCGGTAAAGTCTACTTGGCCAGAGCGGGGGTATTCGACGAGGTGGACGTGGTCTTGCACTGGCATCCCGGCGACGGCAACTCGGCGTCGCCCTCCAGTACTACATCCAACAAGTCTGGGCGCTTCACCTTTACCGGTCGAGCAGCCCACGCGGCGTCTGCACCGGATCGAGGGCGGTCGGCATTGGATGGCGTGGAAGCCATGAATTTCATGGTGAATTTGATGCGCGAGCACGTGCCTCAAACCGCCCGTTTGCACTACGTTATTACTAACGGCGGCGATGCGCCGAACATCGTGCCGGAAACCGCACAAGTCTATTATTACGTCAGGCATCCGGACAAAGATCAGGTGGTGCAATTGTTCGAACGCGTGGTGGCTGCCGCAGAGGCCGCGGCCATGGGCACAGAGACGCGGGTGCATGTCGAAGTCATGCACGGTAATTATCCCGTGTTGCCGAATCTGACCTTGGCACGTTTGGTCAACGACAATCTGGTGGCCATGGGCGGCATTACCTACAGTCCTGCCGAGCAGGAATTTGCCGAAACCATACGCCCCACATTGATTAATCCCAGGCGCGAACTCGGTTCAGAGCAAACCGTTGCTCCCTATCGTGTGCGACAGTCCATGGGCTCTACCGATGTGGGTGATGTCAGTTGGTTGGTGCCTACGGTGGGTTTCACGACGGCCACTTGGGTCCCCGGGACCCCCGCGCACAGTTGGCAGGCGGTGGCCGCTGGCGGCATGAGCATTGGGCACAAAGGCATGGGCTTGGCGACTCGGTTGCTGGCGAAATCTGCGGCCCAGCTGATTTTACAGCCTGAGGTAATCGCCGAGGCCAAGGCAGAACTGCTGGAATCTCAGGGGCCAGACTTCGTCTATGCGGCCCTGCTCGGTGATCGTGAACCACCGCTGGATTATCGAAAGTAGGCCTATGACGATGAACCCATCCCGAAACATTGGTGTGCTGCATCCCGGGGCCATGGGTGTCTCCGTCGCTCGATCCTTGCAAGACAGTGGCCATAACGTGGGCTGGGTGTCTGCCAGCCGCAGCGCCGAAACCCGAGACCGGGCGCAGGGTCTGATCGCCTTTGATTCCCTAGACGAGATCAGCGTTTGGGCCGATGCCTTGATCAGTATCTGTCCGCCGCACGGCGCAGTGGCGCTGGCCCAGCGAGTCCATGCGACGGCATTTGCCGGCTTGTACATTGATGCCAATGCCTTGGCGCCTTCAACGTCCATACAGATTGGCGAAATCATGGGCCTAGGGGCCTTTGTCGATGGCGGCATCATTGGCCCACCGGCGCTGCAACCAGGCACCACTCGTCTGTATCTGTCCGGCCATCATGCCGCTGGCGTGGCGGAGTGGTTCAGTGCCGGGGCACTGCAAGCCATCCCCATGGTTGCCGCCCAGAAAAAAGCCCAGAACGCGTCAAGGGCGGTCGAGCAACATGTTGCAGCGTCGATGCTGAAAATGAGTTACGCCGCATACAGTAAGGGAGCCAGTGCCCTATTACTTTCGGCGAATGCCTTAGCCGAGGCCGGTGGAGTCACTGAAGCTCTGCACGCTGAATGGGCCATTTCTGCCCCGAGTCTGCTCAAACAAAGTCAGCGGGCGGCGCAAATGACCTCGGGCAAGGCCTGGCGTTTCGAAGGCGAAATGCTGGAAATCAGCGAGACCTACTCGGATGTCGGCTTGCCCGATGCCCTGCACGCTGGCGCGGCAGCGGTGTACGAGCGCATGGCTGGGCTCAAAGATCTGCCGCCTCAGGAACTGGAAGCCGTGGTGGCTGCCCTGCTAAGGCACCCAGAAGCCTAGAACCCCTCTAAATACGCTTAGACGGGTTGTGAACCTTAAACAGGCAAGTTTTATAGACTTGGCTCATGAGCAGTATGCAATGGCAGCTGAGTGATTGACTGTTGCTAAAAACTACCAACAATACGCATCAGTGACAAAGGTAAATCTGTGAAGATGCGTTTCACGCTCATGTTCATGTCAGAACTGTCGACAAGTATCCGAAAATAGGAGGTCTCAGTTAATCGCTTAACTCTTTGCGCTTAAAGGCTTTCGTATCGCTTGTGTCGACTAAGGCCATGATCATCCACTTAATGAAGTAACCATAGAGTATCGTTAAAAAGGCGATTGCTGCGGCAGGGCCGAGCCCACTAAGCTCTTTAAGTGTCCCTGCTATGGCGACGCAGCCGACGAGAAACCCTAACCATCCCCAATACACGGCGCCGTCAGCAAAATTTAGAAGCGCCTGATCTCGGGTTTGGCTAATGCCATCTTTAGCGACCGCATAAGCGATGCCTCCGCCCAGTACGACAGTTACGCTCATCGTGTCGATAAACGCAGAGATGCCTGCTGACGTATCCATCATCCACAACATGAGCGCAAAACAAATCAGAAAACCCAAGAGCTTCATGCGGTTTATCCTTGAGATTGTTGCTCTGAGACTAACGCGAATGATGCTCCATCGCACGGTAAGGACGATCCGCGGCTTAGCTTAGCGCCACATCATTGCTTCTAGTGGCAAAGCACAGCCAGACATCTCAAACCCAGGGTTTTTACGGGCTAGAAACTATTTTCAGCGACAAAGGTAAACCTGTGATGCTGTGGGTCACTGGTTTGATTGGGTTCCTAAGGGAGAGCAAACCCCCATTCGAATCATTGTTTCGCCAACGCTTGGCTTTGAGGTTATTGAGTAAGTTGCCCTAAACCCCTGTCCGATCCCAACCGCACTGAGTATGAAGGTTGACTCGTCGTTTTCTCCCTTGATAAGAAAGTCTCTAGCTGAAAGAGGTTGACGACAATCTTCAGAGTCACATTCGAACAGTTGCGAATCATCAGCGACTATCGCTATCGCAGAGTCTTCAACTTTGATTAAGAAGGTCTGGTCCGTTTCCTCCTGATCCACATAAAAGGGAGGCCCCACAAGGACATCTCTAAGTTGCTTGCAGTCCCAGGTTTCCTCACCCCAGCTCACACCAGCCAAGGACACCAACCCCAACCCCAGCACCAAACGTCTTAAGTTTCTCATTTATGTCTTATCTCCACTAAAGGGCAGTATGTTGTTCATAGTGGCAGACGATGGTGCGTTCAGCCATCTGGCCTGTTGAGCCTGATAAACCCTCGTTAACAACACTTAAGCAGCAAAGTCAGCATCCACCATCACGGATTCTGTAAACCTAGCGGTCTGTTAAGTCAGCTGCCCGCTGCCGCTATGCAGTGTGCTCTGGACATGGACGTTGTCGTTGAACGAACGGGTTTTGATGCCGTCCTGATGCAGCACGATGCGCGAAATGGAGCCGTTGTCCGCACCATTGAAGGCAAAGGGTGATGCACCCGTCGCATGCGCCAGAATATGACCAATAACCCCGCCGTGCACCACGGCGACCACTTTTTGGTTCGCGTGCGCCTGATGGATTCTCGTCAGTGCTGCGGTGATTCTGGTATTGAGCGTCTCCCAACTTTCGGCGCCCGGTATCGCATCCCAGCGCTCCTCCGCCTGCATTTGCAGAAAGATCGGGTCACCGGCGGCGGCTTTCATACGCAGTACACCACCTTCCCATTCGCCCAAACAGACTTCTCGTAGATCTGCTTCCACTCGCGTGGGCATACCCAGGTGGGTTGCCAATGGCGCTGCGGTTTGAACCGTGCGCTGCAGTGATGTGACGTAGATAGCGTCGATGTTCTCGTGCTTGAGACGTTCGCCCACGGCGATGGCCTGCTGCTCGCCGTTGGGGTGCAGTTCGGGGTCGCCGTGGCCGTCGACCAAGGGAAACGGATTTTCCTTGCTGGCGGCTCTGGATTCGCCGTGACGCACCAAAATGACTTCGGTAGCGCCTTCTGGCGGTTGATAAGAATGCTGTCGAAATCCCTCGCTCATTCTAACTCCTGATGATTAAACGTGGTGGGTCTTGCTCGGGCTATGGTCGATAGCCGAAGTTAGGCGGGTCGGTTCGCAAGGCTTTGCGAGCCAATTTCGCCCATCGGCACAAATAGCCGCGGGTTTTTCGCGGATCGATAATTTCCTCGATTTCAAAGTACTCGGCGCTGCGAAAGGGTGAGCGCAGGCGATTCAGTCGTTCTTTGATTTTGGCCAAGTGGGCGTCGGGATCCTTGGCCTCAGCGATTTCAGCCTTATAGGCCACTTCGATACCGCCTTCGATGGGTAGCGACCCCCAATCGCCGGACGGCCACGCGGCGCGGAAGTGATGGCTGCCGGGTTTGTGGTTTGCGCCCCCGGCTACGCCAAAGGCCTTGCGGACAACCACACAGCAAAAAGGCGTGGTGAGCTGACCCATGGCCGCCAGTGCGGATGCGCCGGCACGAATGGTGCCTTCTTCCTCTGACTGTTTGCCAATCAAGAATCCGGGACAGTCTTCCAAATGAATCACCGGTAGGTGAAAGGTCGAGGCGAGGTCCATCAGCCGAATCAGTTTGTTGGCGGCATCCGCGGTCCAAGCGCCGCCATAGACTCGGGGGTTTTCCGCAAAAATGGCCACGGGAATACCGTCCAGGCGCGCCAAGCCGGTGATGATTGAACGCCCCCATTTTTTGCCCATTTCGAAAAACGAGCCTTCGTCGCAGACGGATTCCAGAACGCTGTGCATTTTGTACACCTGTCGTGGATCCTTGGGCACGATAGACAGCAGTGCTTCGTCTTCTCGTTCCGGATCGTCATTGCAGGTCTCAACCGGCGGCAGTTCATCGGCACTGCTTGGCAGATAGGACAGGAAACGGCGAGCCATCTCGAATGCCTGTTGTTCGCTGTCGGCCTCATCATCAATGGCACCGTTGCGGGTATGAATTTTGTAGGAACCCAATTCTTCCTTGCTGACGTCGCCTAAACTTGCCCAGTCCACCAGTGCCGGTCCAGCGATCATCATTTGTGCACTGTTTTTCACGATGACCGAATAGTGTGAGGTGGCGACCCTGGCGGCACCAATGCCCGCGACGGATCCCAGGGCCAATGAGACGGACGGCGCGATGCTCAGATGTGACACGATGGTTTCCCAGCCTCGCAGCTCGGGAATGTAGGTTCGTCCGGCGGTTTCGATGGTTTTTACCGAGCCACCGCCGCCCATGCCATCCACTAAGCGGATATGCGGCAGTCGCAGCTCTGCGGCCAGACCTTCGGCCTGTACGCGTTTGCCGGCGATGGAGGCATCCGCCGAGCCGCCTCGCACAGTAAAGTCATCGCCGGACAAAATGACAGGCCGATCATCGATGTCCGCGGTGCCGAATACGAAGTTGGAGGGGGTTAAATGCGTGAGGTTGCCGTCCTCATCGTATTCGCCCACGCCGGCCAGTTTGCCGAGCTCATGGAACGAGTCGGGGTCGGCGATGTGACCGATTCGCTCGCGAATGGTCATTTTGTTGAACTCGTGCTGCCGCGCCACTTTTTCGGGTCCGCCCATGGCCTCGGCAAGGTTGGCCCGATGGTTCATTTCGTTCAGTTCTTCTTCCCAGCTCATATCTCTCCCCTTAACGCTGTTTCTCGACCAGGCATTTCATTGAGATGCTCTAGCCGTCTCCTCTCGTCCCAGTAAAAGTGATGTCGCCGAATGCTGCAACCGTTGCGGTGCCTTGGATTGTGTTCCCAGTGATCTGGGCTAGGCATTCGATGGTCATGGGAATGGGGCGAGACAAGTGCAGTTGCCAGCGCAGCTCGTCGTTGTGCACGGTGCCGTTTTGCAGCGGCAGTTCGCCGGCTTCGCTGAACAGGCGGCCGCTGCATACGGCCCCGTCTAGATTCAGCACCAGCGACCCGCTTTGCTGGCCCACCGGTGTGTTTACGGTCATATGCCAATGTTCCTGTGTGCCCATCCATGCGTTTCCTGTGTCTCACTGCGTCTTAATTCTAGCGTCGGCAGGCCCTCTGCCGGTAATCTGGCCGAATGGCAAAGATTGGCATGTTGAACGAAGGCGCACTGCACGCCGCGCTGAAAGAAGACTATCTGGGTGAGACCGGTCTTGCAGAAGTTCCGTTTGGCGGCTTCGTTGCCGATGTGGTTCGTGATGGTGTGATTTACGAAGTGCAAACCTCCAGCTTCAGCGGTCTGGGCCGCAAGATGTCGGCGCTGGCGGATCTGAGTCCCGTCGTACTGGTGCACCCCATCCCCCAAGCCAAGCATTTGGTCAGGGTGCAGGACACTGAAACCGGCGAGTTTACGCGTCGTCGTTCGCCCAAACGTGGTGCCATTGTGCACATCCTGCGCGAACTGGTGTATCTGCCGGAAATGCTCAAACACCCAAATTTTGCGGTTGAAGTTGTCCTGACCGAAGAAGAAGAACTGCAGACCTTCGATCCTAAGGCGCGTCGCGGTCGTGGTGGCTGGCGGCGCAAAGGGCGTCATTTGTTGAACGTGCTGGAACGGTATCGTGTGCAGTCTGCAGAGGAGCTTTGGGCCTTCGTCGGAGACGAGTTGCCGGATGAATTCACCACGGCGCATCTGGCCGCAAGCATGGGGCAGCCCAAGGCGCTGGCCCAGCAGCTGGCTTACTGCCTAAGACACTTGGGCGCTGTCGAGGTCTGTGGCAAAACCGGTAACGCTTTGAACTACCGCCGCCTGATCTAGGTACGCTTGCAGCGCGTTGATTTCTTCAGGCTGCATACGCAGCCCCAGCTTGGTTCGCCGAAAAACGATGTCGTCGGCCCGTTGGGCCCACTCTTCGCGAACAAGAAAATCCACTTCCATCTGATACAGGCTCGCGCCAAAGTGTTGGCCGAGATCGTCGGCGTGTTCGCACTGTGCCAGCATAAGCCAGAGCTGGGTGCCGTACAGACGAGCGAGACGCTCCAGTAGCACAGGTTCGACAAAGGGGAAGTCGGTGGTGGCCTTGGCGACCAGTTGCTCAAAGTGCGTCGCCGGGAAGTCGCCGCCGGGTAGGGCCGCATGGGCGGTCCATTTTTCGGTTTTTTTGTTCGCCGCCTGATCCACCAAGGTCATAACCTCTTCGGCCAGTTTTCGGTAAGTCGTAATCTTGCCGCCAAAGATGTTGATCAATTTGCCGTCGGTCGGGCGGTCTTGTGTGATCACGTAGTCTCGGGTTGCCTCGGTGGCCTGATCAGCACCGTCGTCAAACAGTGGGCGTACACCGGAGAAGTGCCAGACCACGTCCTGTGGCGTGACTGCGTCGCGCAGGTAATCCGAAGCGACCTCGCACAGGTACTCGATCTCTGCATCGGTAATCTGAGGGGGTTCCTCTAGGGAGACATCGTCGTTATCGGTGGTTCCGATCATCAGATAATCGGTTTCATACGGAATGGCGAAAATCACGCGACCGTCGGCGTTTTGAAACATGTAAGAGCGGTCGTCGGGTAGACGCCGTTTGATGACGATATGGCTGCCACCCACCAAGCGTATGTTGTTGGTGTCATTGCGGCCTAAGGCTTGGCGCAGCACCTCGTCGACCCAAGGCCCCGCGGCGTTAACCAGTTGAGCAGCGGTGACCGAGGCACGCTCACCACGGATTTGATCCTCAAGCACCAGGTGCCAGTGCCCATCTGCAAAGACGGCGCTGATCAACTTCGTGCGCGGCATGATCGTCGCACCATTCATCCAGGCGTCGCGTAGATTCAAAATGACCAAGCGCGAGTCCTCGACCCAACAGTCCGAGTATTCAAACGCGGTATCGAATGTCTCGTGAAGAATGGCGCCTGCTCGATCTTGCCGAAGATCAACCCGTGTGGCCTTCGGCAGTAATTTGCGGCCGCCAAGGTGGTCGTAAATGAACAGGCCGAGTCTGAGTAACCATTGAGGCCGGAGGCCTTTGTGGTGTGGTAGCACAAATCGCATGGGCCAGATGATGTGAGGCGCCATATGCCACAGGGTTTCTCGCTCCCGCAATGATTCGGCCACCAGACGGAATTTGTAGTATTCAAGGTAGCGCAGTCCACCGTGAATCAGTTTGGTTGACGCGGAAGACGTACCCGAACCAAAGTCTCCGGAGTCGCACAGGCCGACCGAATAGCCACGGCCAGCGGCGTCTCGTGCAACGCCAGCGCCATTGATGCCACCGCCGATGACAAAGAGGTCATAGTGATCGGTGTTGTCGCGTTCCGACGAGATAATGTGAGATAAAGTCATCTATGGAAGATAAAACTACAGAGTCGAAGAGGCTAACACGGCGAGATAACAAGTATGTGAACATCCTGTGATGGGCCCGCTAGGCGCCGTCTTTCACCGGGTCATATGGCGTTGAGCCAGCGCGATGCCCAGCACGATCAGGGCCACTGCGACCAGATCGAACAGGCCTCGGGCCTCGGCGTAAAACAACGCGCCCACCGCCATGGCACCCACGCCTTCCAGGCACAAAATCACGGCAGCTAAGCTGGTGTTCAAACGGCCAACACCAAAGGCGACTAAGCCTTGGCCCAATAGATGTGCGAGCCAGGCAAGGGCAAAGACGCTGAGCCAGCCGGCTAACGATGCGGGCATCATGGGCTCGCCAGCGGCGACCTTCGCCACCAGCATAAAGGGCAGTAACATCAGGGCACACAAGGCAGAGGAATACAGCATGGTGTCTGAGGTAGACAGCGTTTCACGGCATCGTCCAACGGCGAGAATATAGCCGGTAAAGAAAAACCCTGTGAGCAGTCCGTAGAGATCCCCTGTCCAAGAACCGGTGCCAATGGACAGGTGGGAGATGACCAAGATGCCTGATCCGCCCAAGGCGCAGGCCAGTCCGAGCAAAAACAGACGCGAAAGGCGTTGGCGCAAGAACACGAACGCGGTCAGCGGTACCCATAGGCTGGAAAGGGTCGCGAGGAAGGTCGCGTTCCCCAGGGTGGTGTGGATCAGGGACAGATGCCAAAAGATCAGATCGCCGGCAAAACAAGCACCAGCCACAAGGAGCGGGATCCACTGATGTTTGCCGGGTAACTGCCAGACGGATTTGGTGCTGACGGCGGTGAGCACCAGCAAGATCGGTAAGGCCAGCGCCACCCGCCAAAAGCCTGCTGCGGTACTGCCGATGTCGATCTCGCGCAACGCGGCCGTCGTCGCCCCCAGAATAAGGGCCCCGGTCATCACGGCCAGCAAAGACAAAAAAGCCGGCTTACGTGGGTTCACGAACAACCGGCTTGTTTCTCGACAGGGGTACGCTGGCTGTCAAACGGTGACGAGGCCTTGCAGTACGGCGGCTTCCTGACGCACAAATTCCGGTGCGCCCAACCACTGACGATTCGCGCCACAACGCTTGAACCAGTAGTGCAGTCCCACCAGATCGGTAAAGCCCATGCCGCCATGGACTTCCGTCGCCGTCTTGGCGACAAACTGAGCTACCTCGGCCAGATGCGCCTTGGTGTGGCAGGCAGTGATACGTCCTTCGTCTGGCAGTTCTGCCAAGGCATGGCCGGCAAACCACACCATGGAACGACACGGTTCAAGCTGCGCGGCCATTTCTGCACACATATGTTTTACCGCCTGAAAGCTGCCGATGGGGCGGTTGAACTGCTCGCGCTGTTTGGCGTACTCCACTGCCTGATCCAACATGTTCTGGGCCGCTCCGAGGGTGTCCGCGGCGATGGCGACACGACCGATGTCCAAGGTGGCATCAAAGACCTTGGTATCAGTGCTGATGCACTGGGCTTCGACATTGTCGTAGGTGAGCTCTACCGTGCGCCGGGTTTTGTCCACTGTGGTGAGGTGTGTGCGCTTCAACCCCGGATCACTGGCAGAAATCAGATGCAGGTGTTTGTGCTGATCTGCCACCAGATAGGAATCGGCATCGGCGTCAAAGGCAAAGAGTGATTTGCCAAACATTCGTTCTCCGCGCACCTCCACTCGGGCGTCATTGCGTCGCTTTATCGCCTCGGAAAACGCCACGCCGACGCGCTGAGTGCCTGCGGCGATGTCTGCCAGCAGCGTATCGTGATCGCCACCGCTGGCGACCAAGGCGGTAGGCGCCATCACCGCCGTACCAAGAAAGGGTGTCGGTGCGATATGCGCGCCAAGGCATTCCGCCACGATGGCGGCATCCAGTGGCGATAAGCCAATGCCGCCCTGTTCTTCGGGCACCAGCAAGGCAGGCACGCCTAGTTCAGCAAGGCCTGCCCAAATGTCGGCGTCATCGCCGCCGTCGGCGTAGAGGCGCACCCGGTCTAATGGTGAATTGTCATCCAAGAAGCGATTGACGTTATCGCGGAGGAGGATCTGTTCTTCTGATAGTCCAAATTGCATCGTTAACTCGCTTTCTCGAATTTAGGTTCGCGAGGCATGCCAAGGCCGCGCTCGCTGATGATGTTCTTTTGTATCTGCGATGTGCCGCCACCGATAATCAGACCCAAGAAGTACATGTACTCCCGCTGCCAGCTGCCGGATCCGCGCAGGTACGGGTTGTCCTCATAGGCCAAGCCAATTTCACCCATGACATCGATGGCTAAACCCTCTAAGTCGTGACGCAGTTCCGTGCCTTCCAGCTTGGTGATCATGCGCGACAATCCCGGGTCTTGACCCGGATTCAAGCGGGCAGACAGCACGCGCAACTCGTTAAAACGCATGGCCATGACCTTGCTTTGAATCTTCATTAGACGATCGCGGTACACCGGGTTGTCGATGAGCCTTGCGCCGTCTGCGGTCTCGTTCTTCATCAGATCGACCAGTGCATTGATCCGGGTCTGGGCGGTATTTGCCGGGGCCAAGGTTTCGCGCTCGTGGCCCAAAATGGCGTTTGCCACCTGCCAGCCCTGACCGCGTTCACCAACAATCTGGTGTTTTGGTACGCGTACATCGGTGAAGAAGGTTTCGTTGAAGTTGGCGTGCCCTGTCATGTCAACCAGCGGACGGACTTCGATACCCGGGGTTTTCATGTCGAACAGCAAAAACGATATGCCCTTGTGCTTTGGTGCATCAGGTTCGCTGCGCACCAAACAGAAAATCCAGTCTGCTATCTGCGCCGTACTGGTCCAGATTTTCTGGCCGTTGATCACCCATTCGTCGCCGTCCAAAACCGCGGCCGTGGACAGGGCGGCCAGATCGCTGCCGGCACCGGGTTCGGAATAACCCTGACACCACAGCATCTCACCCATAATCGTCGGGCGAATGAATTGTTCTTTCTGTTCCTGGGTGCCCATTTCCAGCAGCGTCGGCACGAGCATGGAAATTCCTTGGCCGCCCAAGCCCGAGTTCACCCGCACTTTGGAAAATTCTTCGGCAATGATACGGGACTTGATGATGTCGGGTTCTGCGCCGTAGCCACCGAATTCTTTGGGAATGGTGCGGCAGGTATAACCGTTTTCGATGAGCAATTTCTGCCAGTCCTTGGCAGCTTGGCCACGCAAATCGTTACTCTTTGGTGCCTTATCCGCGTTGTTCGTCAAAAAGGTAACGACTTCGCCGCGGAACGTGTCGTACTCGGGGCCAAATGATAAATCCATGAGCGCGCCTCAGTAGGTGTCTGTGAACTTTGAGTTGTAGGCTAACGGCTGCTTCGCGGGCGAGCAATAGATTGGGTAGGGCGTATTCCGCGCAGTTTAGGTAGGCTTCGGGGCTATCAAGTGAATTCAGACAGGGGACTTTATGCCGACCGCCAATGGCTCAAACGAGGGTGTGACCGAACGATATGCCATGCTGCAAACCATGGCTGAGATGCAGGACGCACACAACACGCTGGTGCATGAGCAGTGGCGTACTCAAGGCTACGAGTATTACCGCGCCATGTGGGTCGAATGCGCAGAAATGCTCGACCACTTCGGTTGGAAATGGTGGAAAAAGCAGGACGGCGATCTGGATCAGGTGAAGTTGGAACTGGTGGATATTTGGCACTTTGCCCTGAGCGAGTTGCTCCGACAAGGCGACGTGGACGCCTCCATAGCCGAAGCGATCAACGGCATCGCCCCGCCGTCGGCGACCACACCGGAAGCCCAAGCCGAACAGTTCCGTTTGGCCATTGAGGCGTTGGCCGCGTCGTGTCTGCGTACCCGATCATTCGAGCTGCAACCGTTCTTAGACGCCATGGCGGCCTTGCCCATGGCTTTCGAGGAGCTGTTTGCCCTCTACATCGGCAAAAACATGCTCAATCGCTTCCGCCAGAATAATGGCTATAAAACTGGCGAGTACCGCAAGCTCTGGAGCGGTCGCGAGGACAACGAACACCTAATTGAATTGCTTGAAGAGCTGGACGTGTCGGCGGCAGAGTTGCCGGAAGCTCTCTATGCGGCGCTTCAGAATCGCTACGGCACGGGTTAACCATGGGGCCAACACTTCAGACGCCCTGGCAGCAGGCCTGGCAGCCGGAACGTGTCGGTACGCTGCTCTTTTTGGTGGATGAAAACCGCGTGCTGTTGATTGAAAAAAAGACCGGTCATGGCATGGGCAAGATCAATGCGCCGGGTGGTAAGTGGGATATTGGCGAGTCGCTGTGGGCTTGCGCGCGCCGAGAAATGCGTGAAGAAACCGGTATCGAGGCGCAACCGCTGGGCTGTGCAGCGGAACTGCGTTTTGTCGAGCGTGACGGTCCTCAGTGGTTGGGCTATGTGTTCGTCGCCCGTCAGTTTACGGGGACCATGACAGAAACTCCGGAGGCCAAACCGTTTTGGTGTGATCTGCAGGACATTCCCTATCAACAGATGTGGGCAGATGATGCAATCTGGCTGCCCGAGGTGTTGAAGCATGGAGTGTTTGGCGACGAACCCGATGCGCCGCCGCTGGTTTATGATTTTCTGTTCACCGCGGGTCAATTGCTGGACCATCGGCCCAGTGATCAGTGCGGTCT
>JBELHZ010000012.1:54775-54870 GCA_042091155.1 Gammaproteobacteria bacterium | reverse complement strand
CCTCTCGGCATGCACCGCAAACTTTGATACCCGCGTCGAAACCAAGTCGCCCCCATGTTCTAAGTGGTGCGTCGCAGTCTCAGGTGCTTAAACGT
>JBELHZ010000012.1:0-54675 GCA_042091155.1 Gammaproteobacteria bacterium | reverse complement strand
CAAAAGCTACGCTTTCGACGCGGACGCGTCTGAAACCAAGTCGCCCCCATGTTCTAAGTGGTGCGTCGCAGTCTCAGGTGCCTAAACGTCAAAAGCTACGCTTTCGACGCGGACGCGTCTGAAACCAAGTCGCCCCCATGTTCTTAGTGAGCGCCCTATAAAGCACTCATAACATCGGTCATTGTTCGAAAGGGTTGTTCGCTGTTGTTCAGCTCCCGCTCTGTTCGTTGTTGAATTGCGGCAAAGCATAACACGTTCGGGTCGTTGTCCTCAGCGTTAACCTCTGTCTGATCCTGCAAGTGAGGCAGTCGTCACATCACAAGTTTTCTGGCGGCGATCTGTGCTTTCTGGTAAAAATTGCGACGTAGTGAAAAGCCGAGTAGAGCGCATGAGTTTAGATTCCAGACGAATCGAAAAAGTCTTCTCCGTTATGCAGGGAATCGCCGAAGCGGGTGACGGCCTTGTGCGTGTCGGCGCGGTCGCAGATGTCCTGCGCGAAGAGAATGCTCCGGTGCCCACCTGGCAGCTGCGGGCAGATTGCACGGTGCTCGCCACCGCCGGCCGCATTATCTTAGATACGGGATCTGGCGCTTGGCTGATCGCTCCCGAGCGACGGGTTGAGGGCGTCGCCTGAATGAAAACCGTCGTGGATACCTCGGCCTTGCCGACCGTCGATCAACCGGGGCGTATCTGCATTCTGCAATCCAAGTGGTATCCCGAACTGGTGCAGAGTATGACCGAGGCCTGTCAGCTGGTGTTGGGCCAAGCAGGCTACACAGATATTCAAACCCACACGCTGCCCGGCTCTTTAGAGATTCCGCTGGCGGCCAGAGATTTGTTGGCGCAAGACGTTGAGCAGCAGATCGATGCGATCATTTGTTTCGGCGTAATCGTTAAGGGCGACACCTTACACTTTGAGATGATCAGCGAAGAGTCCATGCGTGGCTTGGGTTCGGTGATGCACGATTTCCGCCGCCCGGTGGTGGTCGAGATCCTGCCGGTGTTTACCATGCAGCAGGCCGTCGATCGGGCCTCTGACGATGAATTCAATAAAGGGATCGAGGCTGCGGTAGCGGCAATTGAAATGGTCGCTTGGCGACGCTCTATTGGCGCGTAACCTTAAATAGGCGTTGCTTGTCTCGCGCCCAGTCTTTTTCACGCGTGGCATCGCGTTTATCGTGCTGCTTCTTGCCCTTACCCAAGGCGATTTCACACTTCACCTTGTTGCCTTTCCAATACAAAGCCAGTGGCACGATGGTGTAGCCTTTTTGCTGGCTGGCAATAAACAGGCGAGACAGTTCCTTGGCGTGCAGCAGCAACTTGCGCATGCGCTGGGGTTCGGCGATGACGTGGGTCGATGCGCTCAGCAGAGGCGTGATGTTGCAGCCTGCAAGGTAGGCTTCTCCTTGGTGAATCTGCACAAATGCTTCTGCCAGCTGCACCTTGCCGTCACGAATGCTTTTCACTTCCCAGCCCATCAGCATCAGTCCGGCCTCAAACTTGTCCTCAATAAAATAGTCATGCCGGGCGCGGCGGTTCTGCGCAATACTGCCGGGGCTGGTTTTTTTTCCTGACTTTGCCATGGGCGTGTCCGAGTGACTGAGCGGGTGAGGGCGGGGGAGTATATAGCACTCTGGGGGAGCGCTGAATTGATACCGCAAACTTGTGAAGCAGTTTGGCAATTCTATCGAGGACTGGCCATGGTTATGGAATTCGGTAGTACAATCACGGGCATCTTTCCCGAGGGGTTCTTATGACTACATCAACTTCCGCTTCGTCACAGCGCTGGTCCAGTCGTTGGCTCTTTGTGCTCGCCGCGGCAGGGTCTGCTGTGGGTTTGGGCAATATTTGGAAGTTCCCATACATTGCTGGTGAAAATGGTGGCGGCGCGTTCGTGCTGATCTATCTCGTGTGTATCGCTGCGGTGGGTATCCCGATCATGGTCAGCGAAGTGTTGCTGGGGCGACAAGGCCGCTCCAGCCCCATTCATACCATGCGCAAACTGGCCAAGGCCGCGGGACGCAGTCAGCGTTGGTCTGTTTTAGGGTGGATGGGTGTGCTGGCGGGATTTTTGATTCTGTCCTATTACGCGGTGATTGCAGGCTGGGCGGTGAACTACGTATGGCTTAGCGGTAGTGGGGCCTTTGAGGGTGCGTCTGCGCAAACGGTGGGTCAGAGCTTTGATGATTTTCTGGCGAGTCCCCTCGAGCTTATTGCGTATCAAACCGCCTTTATGATTCTCACCATATGGATCGTTGGTCGAGGGGTCACGAAGGGTCTGGAGGCGGCGATACGCTGGTTTATGCCCCTGTTGTTTTTGCTCTTGATTGCCCTGTTGGTCTACAGCTTCAATTCAGGCGGGTTTGATCAGGGCTTCGCCTTTATGTTCGATATGAAGTGGGATGCGGTCACAGCCGATTCTTGGTTGATCGCCATGGGGCAGGCCTTTTTCACTCTGAGCCTCGGCATGGGCACCATGATGGCTTACGGGGCCTACGTGCCCGATGACGCGAACCTTGGCACCACGGTGGTGACCATTGCGGCACTGGACACCCTGATTGCCGTGGCTGCGGGTCTGGCGATTTTTCCCATCGTCTTCGCGAATGGGCTGGAGGTGGCTCAAGGCCCGGGCCTGACATTTGTTACCTTGCCGCTGGCCTTTGGTCAGATGCCCTTTGGCAGCGTTTTCGGCGCACTGTTCTTTTTGCTGCTGAGTTTTGCCGCGATCACGTCGGCCATTTCGCTGACGGAACCTGCGCTGTCTTTCTTAGTGGAAGAATACAACGCTAAGCGACAGCGGGTAGCCATCAGCCTCGGTGTCATTTGCTGGGCCTTGGGCCTGGGCACTGTGTTCTCCTTTAATATCTGGAGCGATGTGACCTTCGTTGGCGGCCTAACGTTTTTCGATAGCGTGGACTACTTTTCCCAAAATATTTTGCTGCCGCTTGGGGGCATGTTGATCACGTTCTTTGCCATCTGGCTGTTGCCAAAGGGCATGGTTGAGCAACAGTTAGGCATTCAAAATCCTGTTCTGGGTTGGGCCTGGAAGGTGGTCGCCGGCATCGTCGCGCCCTTGGGCGTCTTGGCCGTATTCCTCAGCACCATTTGGCCCATGCTGTCAGGCCTTTGGCCGTGACCGAAATTTCCCGTTCGTGTTTGCTGATGGTGCCGGTGGCCCAGGCCTATGACGTGGTCGCAGACATCGAGCGGTATCCGGAATTTTTGCCCGGCTGCCATGGGGTTACTGTGCTCAGTCGTCATCAAGACGAAGATCATGTGGATTGGGTTGAGGCCAAGGTGATCGCTGCCAAGGCTGGGGCAGAATATGGGTTTGTGACGCTGAACAAGGGTGTGCTTAACCAGCGCATCGAGGTATCGCTGAAGAGCGGGCCCTTTCAACGCCTAGAGGGCGAGTGGCGTTTCAAACCGTTGGGTGACGAGGGTTGTCGCATCGATCTGCAGCTGGATTTCGTCGCCTCGGGCTTACTTGCCGGTTTGATTCATCCCATTGCGCAAAAAGCCGCCGATCGCATGGTCGACGCGTTTTCTCAGCGCATTGATTTGGCCGGCAAGCAGAACAGCTGATGAAGGTTGACGTACTCTACGCGCTGCCAGCCCATCAGCATCAACTGCAGATTGAGTTACCAGATGGTGCAACGATCGGTCAGGCGATAGAACGCCTTGCTCAGATGTCTGAATGCTCGGGGTGGGAAGTTGATCAGTCGGCGATTGGTGTCTTCGGTCAATTGAGGCCGGTTGAGAGTGAACTGAAAAACGGTGATCGGCTGGAACTGTATCGGCCCTTACTGGTGGATCCAAAAACCGCGCGGCGACTCAGAGCCGCAAGTCAGCGCGCCAGTACCTAGGTCACCTCGTCAGCGACATCGTCAATTGGTGCCTCTTCGGCGTCTTGTTGGGTCTCTTCCTGAGCCTCTTCTTGAGCCTCTTGTTGAGCCTTCTCTTCCGCGGTGGTGGGTACGTAGTCTCCGGTAATGGAGACCAGCGTATCTTCTTCGAATGTCAGCACCATTTTGAAGGCCTGTATGAAGACATCGGGCACCTCAAGGGTGTAAAGGTAAACCCATTGATCATCGTCAAACGGGTCCTGAAGCACCGGACGTCCCATGACGAATTCCACCTGATTCCTTGTCATGCCAGGTTCTAGGCGATCTACCATCTCTTGGGTGATGACATTACCTTGCTGCACAGACAGCTTATACACCCGAGGTATTTTCAGGTCCGGCACTTTGATCTGGGGCATGCTGCACCCGCCAACGCTGAGGGCGAGAACGGCTAAGTAGAGATATTTCATGGGCGTGATGTTAAAGGCTCCTCGGGTTCAGCACCAACGGTTATCTCGCAGATGTGAGTGAATTGTTGAAATAATCTAACGGCACCATTGGTGCTACGGCGCGATAGTGGCTTCGCTGAGAAGGGTCTTGGCGTAGTCCCGCGTTTTGCTGGTGACATCGGCGCCGGCCAACATGCGGGCCAGCTCTTCGACGCGCTCGCTTTCAGACAGAGCGGTGATGTCAGTATGAGCGCCGTTTTTGATCACACACATATGATTGTGCGATCTCGCTGCCACCTGCGGCGCGTGGGTCACACAGATTACTTGTGTGCGTTCGGCCAGCTCTCGAAGAATGCGCCCAACGGTATCGGCCGTGGTACCGCCGACGCCCACATCGGCCTCGTCCAAAATCAAGCAGGGCAGTTCGCTGCGCTGTGCCGCGACGATTTGGATAGCCAGATTGATTCGCGTTTGCTCTCCGCCTGAGGCAATTTTGTTGAGTGGTCCAGCGTCAAAACGCTTGTTGGTGCGGACGTGGAACTCAATCTGTTCCAGACCAAACTCCCCCTCTTGTTCGTGAAAGACGACACTCAGCTCCCCCTCCTTGATGCCCAGCGCGTGCATGTTGAGATCAATGGCCTGGGTGAACGCTCCGGCTTTTTTTCGTCGTCTAGCCGACAGCGTCTTGGCTTTGGCGCGATACGCATCGCGTTGCGCCTGCTCGTCTGCGCTGAGCTGCTCAAGCATGGAGCGATCCGAGGCTATTGCGTCGAATTCGTCTTGCAAGGTCTGCGCGTGTTCGCTTAGCCGTTCTGGCTGAATTTTGTGTTTTCGGGCCAGGTCATACATGAGTTCCAATCTGGCTTCAGCATCCGCCAACGCTTGGGGGTCGACTACAACCTGATCCTCATAGTGGCGCAGGTCCCGGGCCGCATCATCGATCAACGCAAGCGCGGAATTGAGGGTTTCGACGCCAGCTTCCAGTGCGGAGTGGCTGTCATCAATGGACTCGATCACCTTGGTTGCTTGGCGCAGGCCATCCAGATTTTCTAGGCTGGACTGCACTTGAGCGAGCTGGGCCTGAATGTTCTGTGCCTGAGCCAAGCGTTTGTGTTCGGTTTCCAGCGCCGTCAATTCGCCGTCTGCAATGTTGAGCGCCGCGAATTCTTCCAGCTGGTAGCTCAGCAGGGTTTTGCGATCGTCTTGAGTTGCAATGAGCTGCTGCAGTCGTTCGATCTCTTGCACACTGGACTGCCAGGTGTGCCAGAGCCCAGCGACCTGAGTTGCCAGCGGCTTGGCCTCGGCAAATTCGTCGAGCATGTTGCGCTGCACGACGCGATCCGTCAGTCGCTGGTGCTGGTTTTGATCCTGAATATCAACCAAGTGTTCTGCGGCGTCTTTGAGATAGCCCAGGGTGACGGGAATGCTGTTGATAAAGGCCCTGGACCGACCCTCTGCGCTGATGATGCGTCTGACCAGGCAACAGTCGTCGGAGGCTTCGATGAGTTCGTCTGCGCAAAGCTGTTGATGCAGTGCGGAACCCGGGCGCAAGGCAAACTCGGCACTGACATCTGCCTTCTCGGTACCGGGTCGAACACTCTCTGCTTTCGCGCGATCCCCCATCAGTAGACCGAGGGCACCCAACAAAATAGATTTGCCAGCGCCGGATTCCCCCGTAATGCCGGTCAGACCGGACGCAAAGCTGATGTCGAGCTGGTCGACCAAGACATAGTTGCGGATGGTGAGTTGGTTCAGCATAGGAGTCGGTAAAATATGGCCGGTGAATAGCGTCGCAGCGTAGCATTTAATGGTGCCTTAGCATGCATGGTGTCTGTCAGAATGATCAAGGCTTCTGAGTTCAAGATCTCAGTCCAAGATCTCAGTCCAAGATCTCAGTCCAAGATCTCAGTCCAAGAATAGACGCTTGATGAGCCGGCCGTCTGGTATAAGATTTGGACGTGTCTTCTGCACGCCGTAGCAAGGGGTCGTAACGCATCCGTAAAGGGTTGAAACCGTATGTCAGAGACGAGGTCGGGAAAAACGTTTGGCGGTGAGGTGGATCATCGGGCCCAGCAACTGCTGAAGCTTCTGGTGGAACACTACATCTCTGATGGAACGCCTGTAGCGTCCAAAGCCCTCGCCATGCTGCCTCAGGTTCAGGTCTCCTCGGCCACGGTTCGCAACGTCATGGGGGACTTGGAAGCGATGGGGTTGGTGAGTTCGCCCCACACATCGGCGGGCAAGGTACCCACCCAGCTGGGCCTGCGTTTTTTCGTCGACACGTTACTGAGTGTTGAACCTTGGCATGAGGAGCGGGTGGAGCAGCTTGAAAACGAGCTGAACCCGAACATGAGCCCAAGCGAGCTGCTGGCGACGGCTTCCGAGATGCTGTCTCAATTCACCCAGATGACGTGTCTGATCACAACGCCACGAAAAAATCAGGTCAATTTGCGTCAGCTCGAGTTTATGCGCTTGGACGAACACCGGATTTTGGTGATTTTGGTGTTGGACGACCGCGAGGTACAAAATCGGGTTATCCACGTCGAAGAACCGTTTTCGGACAATGAGTTGTCTCAGGCAGCGGCGCTGATTAACCGAGAATTCGGTGGTAGGCCGTTAATGGAAGTGCGTCACTCGGTTATTGGCAGCATGCGTGAAGACAAGGAACAAATGGACGCCCTGATGCAGCGGGCCTTGGACGTGGCGGCCCAAGCCATGCCCGGTAGCGATGGGGATGGACAGGAGCTGCTGGTCAGCGGCGAACGCCGGCTGCTGGATTTCTCGGCAGATACGTCGGTGGTGAAAAGCTTGTTCGAAGCAATATCAAAAAAGGGTCGGGTGCTTACCTTGCTCGATCAGTGCCTTGAAAGCACCGGGGTGCAGTTGTTTATTGGCAAGGAGTCCGGCTATCGCCCATTGGGTGATATGTCATTGGTGACATCGTCTTATCAAGTGAACGGTGAGCTGGCCGGAGTTCTCGGCGTGATCGGACCCACTCGCATGGATTACAAAGACGTCATCCCAGTCGTCGATGTCACGGCCAAGGTGCTAAGCGCGGCGATGCGCAACGGCTCCTGAATCCCCAGACGGCATAGAATCTGCCGTCACCCCTTGTTTTCTTTCGCGCTACCCCTATAAAGCCACAGCAAAGGGCGAATGAGGCAAAGTTATGGGTAATGAACCGGTGAACGAATCGGAATCAGAAAATCAAGACGATGAGCTGCAGAACAACGAAGGCGGCGAATCGGGTCAGTCGTCGGGCGAACAAGAGGTTCATTCTGACGCCCAGCAAGCAGACCCAGAGCCGCTCAGCGAAGCGGTGGATACCGGCGAGCAGGCAGACGAACTGGCCAAGGTGAAAGACCAGCTGTTGCGAACGATTGCAGAAATGGAAAATGTGCGTCGTCGATCCCAGCGTGACGTAGAGAATGCCCACAAATTTGCGGTGGAAAAACTGCTCGGCGATTTGTTGCCCGTTCTGGACAGTTTGGAGAAAGCCGAAGAAGTAGCCAAGGCGACGGACAACGCGGCCAGCATGGCAGAAGGCATCAGTCTGTCACTCAAGCTGTTCGTCGGCATTTTGGAAAAAGCCGGTGTCGCCATGGTCCATCCCATCGGCGAACCCTTTGATCCTCAATTGCACGAGGCCATGGCCATGGTGCCTAACCCAGACGCGGAGCCGAATTCGGTCATGGATGTGATGCAACGCGGTTACACCCTGAACGGTCGGTTGGTCAGAGCGGCCAAAGTCATTGTGGTGAAAGGCGAGTAAATGTCAGGCGCGACGTTTTTAGGCCTTGAAGAAATCGCGTTCGACCAAACATAGACAGCATCGTTGAACACAACACTGATTTAATTTTAAAGATTCGAGGGTGGCAAACGTTCCACCTTGAACGAGTACAAGCGGAGAAGAAAATGGGAAAGATTATTGGTATCGACTTGGGCACGACCAATTCCTGTGTATCGGTTTTGGATGGTGGTGATGCGCGCGTCATCGAAAACTCCGAGGGCGATCGAACAACACCGTCAATCATTGCCTATACCGAAAATGGCGAAATATTGGTCGGTCAGAATGCCAAGCGCCAAGCGGTAACTAACCCCCACAACACGGTGTTTGCGGTGAAGCGTTTGATTGGTCGGAAGTTCAAAGACGATGTCGTACAGAAAGACATCAAGATGGTGCCCTACAAAATAGCGGCTGCCGGCAACGGTGATGCGTGGATCGATGTGAGTGGCGAGCAATTGGCTCCTCCTCAGATCTCTGCCGAAATTCTCAAAAAGATGAAGAAGACAGCTGAAGAGTACTTGGGTGAGGACGTCAGCGAGGCGGTGATTACCGTCCCAGCGTATTTCAACGATTCTCAGCGTCAGGCGACAAAGGACGCGGGCAAGATCGCGGGCTTGGAAGTGAAGCGCATCATTAACGAGCCAACGGCAGCGGCATTGGCCTATGGCCTGGATAAGAACCGCGGCGACGCGAAAATTGCGGTCTATGACCTGGGTGGCGGCACCTTTGATGTATCAATCATCGAGATTGCCGAAGTGGACGGCGAACATCAGTTCGAAGTGCTCTCGACCAATGGTGACACGTTCCTAGGCGGTGAAGACTTCGACCTCAAGATCATCGACTTTTTGGCCGATGAGTTCAAAAAAGAAAACGGCGTGGACCTGCACAGCGATCCTCTAGCCTTACAGCGTCTTAAAGAGGCGGCTGAGAAAGCCAAGATCGAGCTATCCAACAGCCAACAGACCGAGGTCAATCTGCCTTACATCACGGCGGATCAAACCGGTCCTAAGCACTTGGTGACAAAGCTGACTCGTTCCAAGCTGGAATCCTTGGTCGGCGATCTGGTCAGCCGGACCATCGACCCTTGCCGTGTCGCGTTACAGGACGCAGACCTGAGCATTGATGACATCGACGACGTCATTTTGGTGGGTGGACAAACCCGCATGCCCATGGTGCAAGAGCAAGTGAAGGGTTTCTTTAAGCAAGAAGCCCGTCGGGATGTGAATCCAGACGAAGCGGTGGCCATGGGAGCGGCCATTCAGGCAGCGGTTCTAGCCGGTGACGTCAAGGACGTACTATTGCTGGACGTGAGCCCGCTGTCCTTGGGTATTGAGACCATGGGTCAGGTGATGAGCGTGTTGATCGAAAAGAACACGACCATTCCAACGAAAAAGACCCAAGTGTTCTCTACCGCAGACGACAACCAAACGGCGGTGACGATTCATGTGCTTCAAGGTGAACGCAAGCAAGCGGGTCAGAATAAGTCGCTTGGGCGCTTTGATTTGGCGGAGATTCCACCGGCGCCACGGGGTATGCCTCAAATTGAAGTGGCTTTCGATATCGACGCCAACGGCATTTTGAATGTGTCCGCTACAGATAAGGCCACTGGCAAGGAGCAGTCCATCGTCATCAAGGCCTCCAGTGGTCTTTCGGACGAAGAAATCGAGCAGATGATTCGAGACGCAGAAGCGCATTCCGAGGAAGATAAGAAGTTTGAGGAAATGGTGACCTTGCGCAACCAAGCCGATGGCTTGATTCATGGTGCTCGAAAAGCAGTAGAAGACGCGGGTGATACCGCGACGGAAGACGAAAAAACGGCGATTGAGGCCGCGGCAGCAGACTTGGAAGAAGCCTTAAAGGGCGATGACAAGGATGCCCTTGAAGAGAAGATTAAGGTGCTCTCAGAAGCGTCTGCCGAGTTGGCGCAAAAGATGTATGCAGAACAGGCTCAGGCAGCCGGTGAGCCCGGCGAAGCGGCGCCAGACGGTGACGCGGTAGACGCCGAGTTCGAAGAAGTAAAAGAGGACAAAGAGCAAAAGCAGTAACGCTTTGGTTCAATGAAATCTGTTCGAAAGCCACCCTGGGGTGGCTTTTGTCGTTACATATGCGGTGATCCGCGCGGCCCTGACGCCAATCTTGATTGGACGATGCTGACGTGAACGTTGTGAAGGAAAGACATGGCAAAGAAAGATTATTACGAAGTCCTCGGCGTGGGACGCGACGTTTCTGACGGTGACCTGAAAAAGGCCTATCGCCGTATTGCCATGAAGCTGCATCCAGACCGTAATCCTGACGACGCGTCTGCTGAAGAAAAATTCAAGGAAGCCAACGAAGCCTACGAAGTGCTCAGTGACGCTGAAAAGCGCCAAGTCTACGACCAGTATGGTCACGAGGGACTGGATGCGAGCAACGGCGGAGGTCGCGGTGGTGCCGGCGGCTTTGGGGACATTTTTGGTGACGTGTTCGGCGACATATTCGGTGGTGGCCGGGGCGGCGGTCGTGGCGGTCCTGCGCGCGGCTCGGATCTGCGGTACAACATGGCACTGTCGCTGGAACAAGCGGTGAACGGTGATGCCGTTGAAATTCGTATTCCGGTGTTGGCGGGCTGCGACGATTGTGACGGCTCCGGAGCGAAAGCGGGCACATCCGCCAGTACCTGTCCGGAATGCAATGGCGCTGGGCAGATTCGCGTTTCCCAGGGTTTCTTTTCGTTGCAGCAAACCTGCCCGCGCTGTCGCGGCCGGGGTGAGGTGATTGCAGATCCCTGCAACGGCTGCGGCGGTGCGGGCCGCGTTGAAAAGCGCAAAACCTTATCTGTGAAAGTGCCTGCGGGCGTGGATGTGGGCGACCGAATTCGGCTGTCAGGCGAAGGCGAGGCGGGACCTAACGGTGGTCCGGCAGGTGACCTCTACGTACAAATTGACGTCAAACCGCACCCAATCTTCCAGCGTGACGGCCGGCACTTACATTGTGAGGTACCCATTTCCTTTCCCGATGCTGCACTAGGTGGCGAGTTGGACGTGCCAACTCTGGACGGCCGAGTGAAGCTCAAGGTGCCTGCAGAAACGCAAACCGGCAAAGTCTTCCGCTTGCGCGGCAAGGGTGTTACCCAAGTGCGAGGTAGCGGCATTGGGGACTTGTTGTGCAAAGTAATTGTCGAAACCCCCGTCAAGTTAACGGACGAGCAGCGCGCGCTGTTGCAAGAGCTGAAAAACTCACTCGACTCGAATAGCAAGCACTCGCCGAGAGGCAAAAGCTGGTTCGATGGTGTAAAAAGCTTTTTTGACGAACTGAAACCCTAAGTTGGTCGTCATTCTCGCTTGAACGCACGCGGTGTTGTGGGTTCGAGTCGGTCCATTACTAACGTAGCAGGCAAGTACATGATTCGAGTGGCAGTAGCGGGTGTGGCAGGTCGCATGGGGAAAACCTTGGTGCAGGCCATTATGGAGTCTGAATCATTAACCTTTACCGCCGGATTCGAGCACCCAGCGCACCCTCAGATTGGTGACGACGTAGGCACCGTCTGCGGAATGGGCTTGCTCAATGTGGCGCTGAGCGCCGATCCGTCCCAGCACACCTCAGACTTTGACGTCGTGATTGACTTCACCGTGCCCGGGGCGACATTGGCACTCGCCGACGTCTGCGCCTCTCAGGGCAAGCGCATGGTGGTTGGAACCACGGGATTTGACGAAAGTCAGCAGCAAGCGCTCAGAGGTTTCGCGCAAAATACCGCGATTTTCGTATCGCCCAATATGAGCGTTGGAGTCAATCTTTCCATGCGTCTGATCGAGCTGGCGGCCCAAGCCTTGGGTGACGACGTAGACGTAGAGGTGATCGAGGCGCATCACAAGCATAAAATTGACGCACCTTCCGGCACCGCGATGCGAATTGGTGAGGTGTTAGCTAAGGCCTTGAATCGTAACCTGGCCGAAGACGCTGTGTATGGCCGTCAAGGCATTACCGGGGCCCGGGATTCCAAAACGATTGGCTTCTCCACCATTCGTGGTGGCGACATTGTCGGAGAGCACACTGTGCTCTTCGCCGGCGATGGCGAGCGACTGGAGATTACCCATCGAGCCCACAGCCGAAGCAATTTCGCGCAAGGTGCGCTGCGCGCCGTAGGGTTCGTCGCTGAGGCGGCTCCGGGCTGGTATGACATGCAGGATTTGCTCGGGATCTAAGCCCCAACAGGGAAGGTCAGGGCGGAGCGAAACAGCACAGATTTTTACTGATTTTTCACTCCACTCTCCGTACACTCACCGCCTAACCCGCTGGCTCGTTTTCAGCACCCTTACAACCTCGCCTACGTCTTTCACGTTTGGCCGGTGTCCCTTGGCCTGCGTGTACGCGCAGGGCCTCGGAAGGGCGAAGATGACGATAAATCAGCAGGGTTAGGCGTGATAGATCGCGGCATACGAGCCGCAGTCCATCACAGGTAGCAGACCAGTTAAAAGGGAATCTTCTTGAGACCTGCCCTATTAGTGCTCGAAGACGGAAGCGTATTTCACGGCCAATCCATTGGCGCCACAGGTCAATCTGTTGGTGAGGTGGTATTCAATACCGCGATGACCGGTTACCAAGAAATTCTGACGGATCCATCCTATTGTCGGCAAATTGTGACGCTGACGTATCCTCAAATCGGTAATACCGGCGTGACGCCAGAAGACGAAGAGTCAGACCAGGTCTGGGCCTCTGGGCTCATCATTCGTCAGGTGCCTCGTCGTGCTAGCAGCTGGCGTGAACGCGGTACGCTGCAAGACTATTTGGAAGCGCAAAATACCGTAGCGATAGCGGACGTGGACACGCGACGACTCACGCGGCTGCTGCGAGAAAAAGGCGCATTGGCCGGCTGCATTTTAGCGGATGAAACCGCCGACACGCCGGCAGGCGAAGCGCATGCGCTGCAAGCAGCCCGAGGTTTTGCCGGTTTGTCCGGAATGGACTTGGCCCAAGAGGTTACTGGCATTCGGCGGCCTTGGACTCAAACCTGTTGGACCCGCGAGTCCGGCTATGGCGAGTTGGTCGAGGCAAAATTTAAGGTTGTCGCCTATGACTTCGGGGTGAAGCGCAACATTCTGCGCATACTGGCGAGTAAGGGCTGTGACCTTACCTTGGTGCCGGCACAAACCAGCGCCGAAGAGGTGCTAGCAATGCAGCCTGATGGCATTTTCTTGTCGAACGGGCCGGGCGATCCGGAGCCCTGTGACTACGCTATTGAGGCGATCCGTCGGTTTCTTGAGCAGAATATTCCCATGTTTGGCATCTGCTTGGGCCATCAGTTGATGGCGATTGCCAGCGGCGCGCAAACGGAAAAAATGACCCACGGTCACCATGGCGCGAATCATCCCGTCCAAGATTTGGATACGGGAGAAGTCATGATCACCAGCCAGAACCACGGATTCGCCGTAGCGGAAAGCAGTTTGCCTGAGCATCTTAAGTGCACCCATAAGTCGCTTTTCGATGGCACCGTGCAGGGGATTCGCCACATGCAGCGGCCCGCGTTTGGTTTCCAAGGGCACCCCGAAGCCAGCCCTGGCCCACAAGATTGTGAATATTTGTTCGATCAATTCATCGATCTGATGCTCGAGCAAAAGAGGTAAATAGATACATGCCGAAGCGTACTGACATTCAATCGATTCTGATCCTAGGCGCAGGCCCCATTGTGATTGGCCAAGCCTGCGAGTTCGATTATTCCGGAGCCCAGGCCTGTAAGGCGCTCAAGGACGAGGGTTATCGGGTCATTCTGGTCAATTCAAATCCTGCGACCATCATGACGGACCCCACAATGGCCGACGCCACCTACGTGGAACCGGTTGAATGGCAGACGGTCAGCAAAATTATAGAACGCGAGCGGCCGGATGCCCTGCTGCCCACCATGGGCGGTCAAACCGCCCTGAACTGTGCGCTGGATCTGGTCAGCGAAGGAGTGCTTGAGCGCCTTGGCGTGCAGATGATTGGCGCGAGCCAAGATGCGATTGATAAGGCCGAAGACCGCGAACGTTTTGATCGTGCGATGAAAGCGATCGGCTTAGAAACGCCTCGTTCGGCTATCGCCCACAGCATGGAGGAAGCGTTTCAGGTACAAAGCCAGCTTGGCTACCCCTGCGTTATTCGGCCGTCATTTACTCTGGGCGGTAGCGGCGGCGGAGTGGCGTACAACCGAGAAGAGTTTGAAGAAATATGTACGCGAGGACTCGATCTCTCGCCGACGTCTGAGCTGCTGATTGATGAGTCGCTGCTCGGCTGGAAAGAGTTTGAAATGGAGGTGGTGCGGGACAAAAAAGACAACTGCATCATCGTTTGCGCCATCGAAAATGTCGATCCGATGGGTGTGCATACCGGGGACAGCATCACGGTGGCTCCTGCTCAGACGCTAACGGACAAGGAATATCAAATCCTCCGTAACGCATCGATTGCCGTTCTGCGGGAAATCGGCGTAGAAACTGGTGGGTCAAATGTTCAATTTGGCATCAGTCCCGAGGATGGGCGCGTGGTCGTCATCGAAATGAACCCCAGAGTGTCGCGATCGTCGGCATTAGCCTCCAAGGCCACGGGTTTTCCCATCGCAAAAATCGCAGCAAAGTTGGCGGTTGGTTACACATTGGATGAGCTCGAAAACGACATCACAGGTGGTGTGACACCGGCATCCTTCGAGCCAAGTATCGATTACGTTGTCACCAAGATTCCTCGTTTTACGTTCGAAAAATTCCCCCAGGCCGATACCCGTCTTACCACCCAAATGAAGTCGGTGGGTGAAGTGATGGCCATAGGCTGCACGTTTCAGGAGTCGCTGCAGAAAGCACTTCGCGGCCTTGAAATCGGTATGGTGGGTTTTGATCCGATATTGGACACCCAAGACGCGGAATGGCGCAGCGTGCTCAAGCGCGAGCTGGCGACCCCGAGCACCCTGCGACTGTGGTTTGTTGCTGATGCATTCCGGGTGGGATACAGCCTGGAAGACATTTTTGATTTGACCAAAATCGACCCTTGGTTTTTGGCCGAAATAGAAGACCTGATCGTCGAGGAAGCACAGTACGCAAACCGGCAGTGTGCCGATATGACAGAGCAGCAGTGGCGTCAGGCAAAACGTAAGGGGTTTTCTGACGGACGCCTCGCTCAGCTTCTAAGCTGTCCGGAAGCCGATGTTCGATTGGCGCGACAAGCCGTGGGCGTTAAACCCGTCTATCGACGCGTCGATACCTGCGCCGCAGAGTTTCCGGCCAACAGCGCGTACATGTATTCGACCTACGAGGAAGAATGCGAAGCCATGCCCACGGATCGGAAAAAGATCATGGTGCTTGGCGGTGGGCCGAATCGCATTGGCCAAGGTATCGAATTCGATTACTGCTGTGTCCACGCGGCCTTGGCGATGCGCGAGGATGGGTATGAAACCATCATGGTGAACTGCAACCCTGAGACGGTATCTACCGATTACGACACGTCGGATCGCCTGTATTTCGAGCCTGTGACTCTGGAAGATGTATTGGCCATCGTCGAGGTAGAGCAGCCTACCGGCGTGATCGTACAATTTGGCGGTCAAACACCGCTAAAGCTTGCTGACGATTTATCTAAGTTAGGCGTGCCGATTATTGGTACGAGCCCCGACGCCATCGATCGTGCCGAAGACCGAGAGCGTTTTCAGACACTGGTCGACAAACTCAACTTGCGTCAGCCGTCCAATCGGGTTGCCTCCAATGCGGAGCAAGGTGTTCAGCGCGCAGAAGAAATTGGCTATCCGCTCATTGTACGCCCGTCCTATGTTCTGGGCGGTCGAGCCATGGAGCTCGTTTACAACGAAGACGAGCTTCGCCTCTACATGCAAAATGCTGTCGATGTGTCCAATGATTCACCGGTTCTACTGGATCGCTTTCTGGATCAGGCGGTAGAGGTCGATGTGGACGCTATTTGTGATGGCGAGCAAGTCGTGATCGGCGGCATCATGCAGCATATTGAGCAGGCCGGTGTGCATTCCGGTGATTCCGCGTGTTCACTGCCGCCCTACAACTTGCCGAAAGCGATTCAAGATGAAATTCGTGAGCAGGTCAAAGCGCTGGCGTTGGAGTTGAACGTTATTGGCTTGATGAACGTGCAAATGGCGGTGCAAGGCGAGGACGTCTTTGTGCTTGAGGTAAACCCGAGGGCTTCACGGACGGTGCCCTTTGTATCGAAATGTATCGGACACTCCCTTGCGAAACTTGCTGCACGCTGTATGGCGGGTCAAAAGCTGAAAGACCTGGGTTATACCGAGGAGGTTATTCCTCAGTTTGTGCACGTAAAAGAATCCGTTTTTCCGTTCAACAAGTTTATTGGTGTCGACCCCATCTTGGGCCCGGAAATGAAATCCACCGGTGAAGTGATGGGCGTGGGCGAAACTTTCGGTGAAGCGTTTTGCAAGGCGTCTTTGGGTGCCGGCGAGCGGCTGCCGCAAGGTGGTCGGGCTTTCCTTAGCGTGAAAGACGTAGACAAAGCCGGCGTTGTCGACGTGGGCAGGAACCTAGTCGACTTAGGCTTCAAGTTGGTGGCAACACGAGGCACGGCGCGAGAACTGCTGAAGGCTGGCGTGAAATGTGATCAGGTAGACAAAGTAAACGAGGGCCGTCCAGACGTCTCTGATATGCTCAAAAACGAACAAATCGATTTGATCATCAATACCACGGAAGGGCGTCAATCCATCGCGGATTCAGCCGTGATTCGCCGCTTGGCGCTGCAAAAAAAGGTCTGCTACACGACGACTCTCGCCGGTGGTGAGGCCTTTTGTATCGCAATTCGTCAGGGTATCGGCGATCAGGTGACGAGCCTTCAGCAATTGCACAGCGCGTTGGCGCAAGGGGAGTAGTCCAATGCCAAATCCGATGACCGTCAAGGGTGCAGAAAGCCTGCGGGAAGAACTCGCCTATCGTAAGGGCCCTTTGCGCCAAGAAATTGCAGAGGCCATAGCCGAAGCCCGAGCCCACGGAGATTTGAAGGAAAATGCCGAATATCACGCGGCGCGTGAACAGCAGAGCTTCAACGAGGGCCGTGCCCAAGAAATCGAGGGCCGACTTGCAGACGCCCAGATTATTGATGTCTCGAAAATGGAAGCGTCTGGCAAGGTGATTTTTGGTTCTACGGTGACGCTGATCGACTGCAATACCGACGAAACGATTCGCTATCACATCGTTGGGGAAGACGAAGCCGACCTGAAAAAAAACAAAATTTCTGTGATGTCGCCAATTGCGCGGGCTCTGATCGGCAAGATGGAAGATGATGTGGTTACCGTCTCTACACCTGGTGGTGAGCGGGAATATGAGGTGTCATTGGTCGAATTGATCTAGCACCGAAGGAAGCGGTCGAGCGTTCGGCCAGCTATCGTGCAGACTAACTCAAGTGCCCGCGTGCTCGAGGTACCGGGCCACATTGGAAAGCTTCGGGTTAGCCTTGGGGTTGTGTCGGTAGAGTACGGCAACCTTGCCGATTTTTTGCAGCACCGTAGACGATGTTTTTTCCGCCAGTTCCGACGCAATTTCATCGCGACTTGCGCGGTCGATGCCAAAGACTTTGACCTTAATCAACTCGTGATCTCTTAACGCCCTCTCGGTCTCGTCAACGATTCCTTGGCTTAAACCGCGTTCGCTAATGGCGACCACGGGGTCAAGGTG
Organism: Gammaproteobacteria bacterium; assembly: GCA_042091155.1. Taxonomy (GTDB): domain Bacteria; phylum Pseudomonadota; class Gammaproteobacteria; order Pseudomonadales; family Azotimanducaceae; genus UBA4421. Next base: position 36,959 of record JBELHZ010000012.1, on the reverse strand, counting down.
ATGGGCCACGCCGCGGAGCGACTTCTTTTTCTGGGTATTCAAAGTATTGGACTGCATTGGGGTATCCTATAGCGAGCAGCTACCAAACTGCTAGCAACGTTTTTTGAAATGAGTAATCGGTGTCTCCGCAATGGCCAAACGCAGCAAATCCAGTGACCGATGGCTACAGCGTCAGCGCAAAGACTACTTTGTGCGTCAGGCCCAGGGCGGAGGCCAAATTTCGCGTGCGCATTTTAAGCTTGAACAGATTGATCAGCGCTTCCGCATCGTCAAGCCCAAACAGCGGGTGTTAGAGCTTGGGGCCGCGCCGGGCGGCTGGACCCATTACCTAGAGGGCAAACTTCAGGGCGGTTTATTGATTGCTGTGGACCCGTTACCGATCACCAGTGGCCAAGAGACCCATGTGATCGAGGGCCTTGCTGGCGATGAGGCGGTAAACGAAGAAATTTCGACACTATTGGACGGTCAGCAACTGGACCTTGTTTTATCTGACATGGCCCCCAACATTTCAGGCATACGCACGGTAGATCAGGCGCGAGCTATGGATTTAGCGGACGTAACCCTTGAAAGCTGCCAACGTTGGTTGAAGCGCAATGGCGCTATGACGATCAAGGCCTTTCAAGGTGAAGGATTGGATGACTGGGTGTCGGCACTGAGGAAACACTATGCAAAGGTGCATGTGACTAAGCCAAAGGCCTCGAGATCCGAGTCGAGAGAAGTGTTTGTCGTGGCCCAAGGCTTCCATGTTTAGATTTTGAACAGGAAATAGTCAGAAAGTTGCGTTTTTCATCACTCTGGCACGTGAAAATGTCGTGTAGTCTGGACTTCAAAGCGTACACGGCAGCACATGATTTGCTGATGTAAGGTATCCGAAAGAAAGAGCGCCGTGGACCGAGTCCTGGACGGAGCTGAATCTGAATTCCACGTAAGGCGGCGTGGATGTCGTTAAATCAAAGCGCCAACGTAAACAACGTGAGGAAACCCCGGTGTCTGATATGGGTAAAAATGTAGTTCTTTGGTTGGTCATTTTGGCGGTGTTACTGACCGTGTTCAGTAACTTCAACGTGGATTCTCAGAATCCGCCGGTGAAGTACTCGGAATTTTTGAGTTCGGTTGAAGATGGGCAGGTGGACGAAGTCACCATTCAGGGCAATCGCATCTACGCGACAGATCGCTCTGGCGGGCGTTACACCGTGACAGGGTTCGATAACGATCCGGGCCTTGTCAGTGAGCTGCGCGAACGCGGGATTGAGTTCCAGTTCGTCGAGGAAGAAGGCCAAAGTGTCTGGACTCAGCTGCTGTTAGCCAGCTTCCCGATTCTGATTATCCTTGCAGTGGCCATGTTCTTCATGCGGCAGATGCAGGGGGGCGGCAGTGGTCGCGGTGGTCCCATGTCGTTTGGTCGGAGTAAGGCGAAACTGCTGTCCGAAGATCAAATCCAAACGACATTCGCTGATGTGGCGGGCGTGGACGAAGCCAAGGAAGATGTACAAGAGCTGGTGGAATTTCTACGTGATCCTGGCAAGTTTCAGCGATTGGGCGGTCATATTCCACGCGGCGTGTTGATGGTTGGTCAGCCCGGCACCGGTAAAACGCTGCTGGCGAAAGCCATTGCCGGTGAAGCCAAGGTGCCCTTCTTCTCGATTTCTGGCTCAGATTTTGTCGAAATGTTTGTCGGTGTCGGCGCGTCCCGGGTGCGCGACATGTTCGAGCAGGCAAAAAAGCAAGCCCCATGCATAATTTTCATTGATGAAATCGATGCGGTTGGCCGCCATCGTGGCGCCGGTTTAGGCGGCGGGCACGACGAGCGTGAACAAACCCTCAACCAACTGTTGGTCGAGATGGACGGGTTCGAAGGCAACGATGGCATCATCGTCATCGCGGCGACCAACCGTCCAGACGTACTTGATCCCGCGCTGCTGCGGCCGGGGCGGTTCGACCGTCAGGTTGTGGTGGGCTTGCCGGATATCCGCGGTCGTGAGCAGATCACCAAGGTACATATGCGAAAGGTGCCAATAGCTGACGACGTGGATGCGAGCATCATCGCACGCGGTACGCCAGGCTTTTCTGGTGCAGACCTAGCAAACCTCGTCAACGAGGCGGCGCTCTTTGCCGCCCGAGGCGGCAAGCGCTTGGTCAGCATGGAAGAATTCGACAAAGCGAAAGATAAAATCATGATGGGTGCCGAGCGCAAATCCATGGTGATGTCCGAAAAAGAGAAGCTCAACACGGCCTATCATGAAGCAGGACACGCCATCGTTGGCAGGCTCATGCCTGAACACGACCCGGTATACAAAGTGACGATTATTCCCCGTGGCCGGGCCCTTGGCGTGACCATGTTCCTGCCGGAAGAAGATCGCTACAGCATGAGCGCCCAAGGAATACGCTCTCAAATCTCCAGTCTGTTCGGGGGCCGCATCGCAGAGGAGATCACCCTAGGCATCGATCACGTCACCACGGGTGCTTCGAACGATATTGAACGCGCTACGCAACTGGCGAGAAGCATGGTCACCAAGTGGGGGCTGTCCGAGAAGCTTGGACCACTGATGTACGACGAAGACGATGGCGAAGTGTTTTTGGGAATGTCTGCTGGGGCGAAGCCGAAAGCACATTCCCCGGAAACTGCATTCGCGATCGATACAGAAGTGCGAAAGATTGTCGACGATTGCTACGCTGAGGCGAAAACGCTGTTAACGGATAACATCGATAAGCTACATACGATGGCCGACGCGTTGATGGAGTTCGAGACCCTAGCAGCGGATCAGTTGGACGACATCATGGCGGGCGGCAAACCTCGCCATCCAACGGAACCGCCGTCCAGTTCAGGCCGCGGTAAAACGGATACAGAGCAAGGGTCGCCCATTGGTGGACCAGCCGAAGAAACCTAGGCCAAGTCAGGCTGATAGCTCGCCCTTTAGAACTCACGACTTGCGCTGCGGTGCGCAGGTCGTGTCGTTCTCAGAACCCCAGCTCATGGGTGTTCTCAACATCACTCCCGACTCGTTTTCTGATGGCGGCTTGTTATTCGATGGAGAGACCGTTCGCTTAGATGCAGTGCGAATCCAAGCCTCCGCCATGGTCAAGGCCGGTGCCTCAATTTTGGATATTGGCGGCGAAAGCAGTCGCCCCGGAGCTCAGGCGGTTAGTAGCCAAGAAGAGCAGCGGCGCGTCCTGCCTGTGCTCGAAGCCTTGTCTGATTTGGGTGCGGTGTTGTCTGTAGATACCTACCACGCACAAACCGTGCGCGCTGCTATTCGGCATGGGGCGGGCATGATCAATGACATTACGGCAGGCCGTGACGCGGAAGTGGTGACAGCCGTCGCAGACTCAAATGTGGCTTATGCGCTGATGCATATGCAGGGATCTCCCCAGACCATGCAGAAAGCGCCGACCTATACGGACGTGGTTTCCGACGTATCTGGTTATCTGGCCGAGCGTTTCCAGCTGTGTCAGAACGCGGGCATTGATGCCGACAGGCTGCTGGTTGATCCCGGTTTCGGTTTTGGCAAGTCGCTGGAACACAATTTAGCCCTGTTGCGGAATCTCCCGGCCACTCGGGTAGGGACCTGTCCCTTGTTAGTCGGCCTGTCGCGTAAGTCGATGATCGGATTGGTTACCGGCCAGCCTGTGGACGCTCGCCTGTCCGGTAGCCTCGCAGCGCTTATGTTGGCGGTGCAAAATGGCGCTGATCTGATTCGAGTGCACGATGTGCAAGAGAGTGCTGATGTGCTTCGAATGCTTGCGGCATACCGCACAGGATAAGGTCCCACGCCACGATTTTTCTGGGTTTGCTGGCTTTATCAGGAGCCCACTGTCATCCTTTCCCGTTCGCAAGAACGACCACTTAGCGTTCCATCCTCGTCTAACGGACGGGTTCGGAAAACGGGCGCAACAAAGGCAGAGAAAAGGCAGCGATATGGGACAAAAGCATTTTGGTACAGACGGTATTCGCGGTCTCGTCGGTAAGAACCAAATCACGCCAGAATTCTGTCTTCGACTCAGCTGGGCAATTGGCAAGGTATTCACCCAGGAAGGACGCCGCCCGCATATTCTTATCGGTAAGGACACCCGGATCTCAGGCTATATGCTGGAGTCTGTGCTTCAGTCCGGCTTTGTTTCAGCTGGCGCTGACGTCAGCTTGCTTGGTCCCATACCAACGCCTGCTATCGCGTACCTTACTCGGACACTGAATGCTGACGCGGGTGTCGTTATCAGTGCATCGCATAACCCCTACTACGACAATGGCATCAAGCTATTTGACGGCAAGGGCAATAAGTTGGGCGATGCGCTAGAGCGGGAAATCGAAACGATGATTGGTCAGCCAATGGTGTGTGAGGATTCCGCCAGTTTAGGCCGTGCCTCCAGAATCAATGATGCACCGGGTCGGTATGTCGAGTTTTGCAAAAATTCCGTGCCTTGGGATTTCAGTTTGCGTGGCATTAAAGTCGTGCTCGATTGCGCGCACGGCGCGACATACCAAAGCGGGCCGCGGGTGTTCAACGAGCTCGGTGCTGAGGTCGTCACCATGTCTGTGGAACCGGATGGCTTTAATATCAATGAACGCTGCGGCTCCACTCATCCAGAGCAACTGCAGCAGCGCGTTATCGAAGAAGCCGCGGATTTGGGTATCGCCTTCGACGGTGATGGCGATCGCTTGGTGATGGTGGATGAGAAAGGCGAATTGTTGGACGGTGATCACTTGCTGTATGTCATCACACGCAGTCGTCAAGCGAGGCAGACGTTGCAGGGTGGTGTTGTCGGAACGGTAATGTCGAACCTGGGGTTAGAGCGCGCGCTGCAGGCGTTATCGGTGCCCTTTGTACGGGCAAAAGTAGGAGATCGACATATCATGGAGGCCTTACACCAGCGTCAATGGACACTGGGCGGTGAACCCTCCGGGCATATATTGACCCTGGACTTGTGCAGTACCGGTGACGCCATTATTGCAGGACTGCAGGTGCTGGTCGCCATGCAAGATGCCGGGCTCAAGTTGAGCGAAGTGGCATCGGGCCTGACCAAGGTGCCGCAGTTGCTGATCAATGTGGATGTCGATTCACCGGCTACGGTTTGTGAACACCCTGATCTGGTTGAGGCTATCGCTGCACACGAAGATGCCTTGGGTGACCGTGGTCGTATTTTGGTGCGGCCTTCGGGGACGGAACCGTTGCTTCGAATCATGGTGGAAGGTGAAGACGACGCTGAGGTGGCCCGAGTTGTCGAAGACTTAGCGGCCCAGGCACAGGCCATCAAACTCTCATAGCGGCGCTGATACTCAAGGCCCCGGTCTGACCGATCGCAATTCAGGGGTCGCGGCAAAAATCTAGGTACTGTATGACACAATCTTCCGGAGTTGCCCGTCGTCTGCGCAACGATTGGCCCTTTCCCGCAAGCAAAACACCCTTCTTTTACGGTTGGGTGATTGCCGTGCTGTCCACTCTAGGCTTTTTGTTCAGCGTTCCTGGACAAACCATGGGCATGGCGGTGTTTGCCGAGGCCTTTATTGAAGTCACCGGGCTGAGTCGAACCGAGCTCTCCCTTGCCTATATGCTCGGCACGATTTCCAGTGCCCTGTTCTTAACTCGCGCCGGACGGTTCTACGACGAGTACGGCCCCCGGCTGGTACTGGTGTCCGCCAGCTTGTTGCTGGGTGCATCAGTCGTTTTTATCTCCTTAGTTGACGTCATGAGCCAATCGGTCAGCCAGTCGATGGGCATTAACGCGGTTGGCGTCGCGTTTTGCCTGATGGTTGTCGGCTATTTTGGCGTGCGTTTCAGCGGCCAAGGTGTCATGACCAGCGCCAGCCGCAATATGCTGTTGGTTTGGTTTGAGCGCAAAAGAGGGTTGGTATCCGGGGCTCGGGGCGTCGTCGTATCTCTCGGGTTTTCTCTTGCTCCCCTGCTACTGGCAGTGATGATTGATGTCTGGGAGTGGCGCGCCGCCTTGTGGTGGTTGGCCGTCGTCGTCGGGCCCGTATTCGCTGTGCTGTGTTTGTTGCTGGTGCGCGACTCGCCAGAGTCATGCGGCTTGCTGGCGGATAATCAGGCACCTTCGATGGACGTGCACGAAAAGAATATCGCCCCGCGGAATTTCACCTTGAAAGAGGTGCGAGCGAATGTGGTTTTTTGGTTGTACTCCATGGGCCTGTCGATTCACGCCCTGTTTGGCACCGCGGTAACTTTCCATATCGTTGCCATTTTTGCCGAGGCGGGTAGAAGCCGGGAAGAGGCCTTTGCCTACTTTATTCCACAGGCCTTGGTCTCGGTAGCCACCAGTCTCAGTGCCAGTGCCCTGGCAGATTACACTCGGTTAAAACCCTTTTTGCTGCTGATGTTGGCGAGCTTTACCTTAGGTGCTGTGGGTCTGATTTTTCTTCAGCACGAGCTTGGGTACTGGAGTCTGGTGGTGGGGTTCGGAGTGGGCGGAGGCCTATGGGGCATGCTGGCCAATCTGGCCTTTATTCGCCATTACGGCGCGAAACATTTGGGGGAAATCAGTGGTCTGAATGCGTCGCTCACGGTCTTTGCCAGTGCGATCGGTCCGCTGCTGTTTAGCCTGGCTTACGACCTCACAGGCACGTTTACCGCCGGACCGGTGTTGTGCATCGTTGGGCTATTGGCGTTGTTTACGGTCAGTGCGAGTGTGAGACAGCCCTTGGATATCGCGCCAAATCGTTGAGCCTGCCGCAGGCCAACACGGAACGCTGGGTCGTAGGCGACGAAACCGCGTGAAGAATTCTTGGAAAAACCACGGGTCAGCGTATACCATTGCGCGCCCGAATCGCGCGCCTCATATGGCGGGAAGCGGATGAGAAAACGTCTGGTCATTGCTAATTGGAAAATGAACGGCAGTCTCGCATTGGTAGACGAGGTGGTTGCTGGGTTTTCAGCGGCATCGCATGTTGATGTGATTGTGGTTCCCCCGTCGGTGTATGTGTCTCGTTTGACCGAGGGCGCCGCAGGGTCTTTTGGTGTCGGCTTGCAGGATGTGAGTCAGTTTGAGAGCGGTGCCCACACGGGTGACCTATCGGCTGCCATGATGGCGGAATTAGGCGCGACAGCGGTATTGGTCGGGCACTCTGAGCGGCGCGGCGAGCACGGTGAAAGCGATGCGACGGTTGCAGCCAAGGGCCTTCGGGTTTTGGCCGCGGGTATGATGCCGGTTATTTGCGTTGGAGAGTCTCTGGCTGAGAGAGAAAGCGGCCAAGCGGAAGCGAAAGTCCGTGCGCAGATTGAGGCCCAAGCCGATTGCTTGCGATTTGGCGGAGAAATCGCGATCGCTTACGAACCAATATGGGCGATCGGCACCGGCAAAAGTGCCAGCGCATTGGAAGCGGTAGCGATGCACAGAGAGATGCGCCGCGTTTTGCAGGAAGTCACTGCGGAGTATGCGGATGGGATACGAATTTTGTATGGCGGCAGCGTTAACGGCGAAAATGCCGCAGAATTATTTTCTCACGATGAGATAGAGGGCGTTTTGGTTGGTGGTGCATCGCTGGACACAGAGCAATTTGCTGCCATCATACGCGCGGCAGATGTCTAGCTCGGTTTAGGTACCGCAGGCAAGAGGGCCGTGAAGGCTGAAGGATTCGGAATGAACCGTATCCATTACATGGATTGGATAAGTAGATGTCTACATTAGAAACAGTTTTATTGTCATTGTTAGTGATCGACGCCTTGGCGCTTATTACCTTGGTTTTGATTCAGCAGGGCAAGGGTGCCGATGTTGGTGCAGCCTTTGGTAGCGGTTCTTCAAATACCGTGTTTGGTAGTTCGGGCGGCGCGACCGCAATGACCCGTCTAACCACTTGGTTGGCCATAGGCTTTTTCGTTATCGCCTTTGGACTCGCTTATACCGCGAAGGAGCGGTCCGAGCAGGCTGGCAATCTGGGTATTCCTCAGGTGATCGAACGTTCAAGTGAAAACGCGATGGATTTGCCGTTGAGCGACGATCTGGCCCCTGCAGCGGACGGGCAAAACGACGAAATCCCAGAATTTTAATCTGGACTGACGACCTCATTGATCTTGATAACACAGGAATAGTGCGAACAAAGCCGAAGTGGTGAAATTGGTAGACACGCTACCTTGAGGGGGTAGTGGGCTTATGCCCGTGCGAGTTCGAGTCTCGCCTTCGGCACCATTCCTTATCCAAAGCCCGAGCGATGCGAATACGTTCGGTCGATGGGCTTGAGAGAATTGCATCAAGGTACATCCACCCAGGTTTGTTCACCCAGTCTTATGATCGTTATCTCAAGTGCGGAATCACAATCGGCGCTTGCACCTGCCTTTGAGGCTCCCTATAATCCGCCCCCTTGTTGTTGCGGGGTGGAGCAGTCTGGTAGCTCGTCGGGCTCATAACCCGAAGGTCGTGGGTTCAAATCCTGCCCCCGCTACCACAACAAGGTCGGTGTGCTGTCACAGGCAGACCGTGGCGAAAGGCGATCATTCAAACGCGTGAAGTGGGTGATCAAAAAATCCTACGCCCGCTCGACTCTATGGGTCGGGAGAGTCGCGCAAACGAAGTGGGCTATAGGCCCTTTTTTTGTGCCTGATTTTTTGTACGGAAAGGTTGTCAGGGAATTGGCGAGATTGCTATTGACGAATGCAGAAGCGTCGTCGAGAGGACGAGATGAGCCAAACAGAGTCAGAAGGCGAATTTGAATAATAAAGAGCTACAAATCGAAGAGCTGATAGCGCCGTCGGTAGAAGCGCTGGATGCGGTCGTTTGGGGTGTCGAATATTTGAGCCAAGGCAAATACAGCGTTTTGCGTATCTACGTTGAACGTGAGGCCGGGGTGAGCGTTGATCTTTGTGCCGATGTAAGCCGGCATGTCAGCGACTTGCTTGATGTGGAGGAAATTTTACCCGAGGCGTACACCTTAGAAGTGTCGTCGCCCGGGATGGATCGGTTGCTGTTCAAGAGTGAACACTACCTAGCGCATGTAGGCGAACGCCTAGACGTCAGGTTGAACTACCCTTTTGAAGGGAAGAAAAAATTAGTTGGTTTGTTGGCAGGGCTGGAAGATAACTCGGTAGTTTTGCAGTTAGATGATGAAGAGTATCTGCTGCCCTTGGAAAATGTTCAAAAAGCACGAATTGTGCCAGTTTTTGATTGAGGAAGGTTTAACGCATGAGTAAAGAAATACTCTCGGTCATCGAATCCGTCTCCCACGAGAAAGGTGTACCAAAGGATGTGATCTTTGGCGCCATGGAGGCCGCCTTGGCCGTCGCGACGAAGAAAAAATACGGTGAAGAAGCCGAATTCCGCGTTGCGATTGATCGTGAGACCGGCGAGTACGAAACGTTCCGTACCTGGGCCGTGGTGGATTTTGACAACCTCGAAGAAGAGGAAGAGCCAAATCCTGGTGCCCAGTACAGTGTTGAAGAAGCGCGAGAAATCAAGGCCGACGCAGAGCTCGGTGACGTGCTTGAAGACCAAGTCGAGTCTGTGGAATTTGGACGTATTGCGGCGCAAACGGCCAAGCAGGTGATTGTTCAAAAGGTGCGCGAAGCAGAGCGCGCTCAGATTGTTGAAATGTATCAGTCGCGCATGAACGAACTGATCAGCGGTACTGTGAAAAAGCTCGGCCGTGACAGCATCATCATTGATCTGGGGAACAACGCAGAGGCGATTCTGACGCGAGAGCATCTGATTCCGCGAGAAGTCTTTCGTATTGGTGACCGCCTGCGCGCAATGCTGGTGGAAATCCGACCTGACAATCGAGGTCCGCAGCTCATTTTGTCTCGCACAGCACCTGCCATGTTGATCGAGCTGTTCAAGGTCGAAGTGCCTGAAATTGCTGAAGACGTCATTCAAATCCTCGGTGCTGCCCGAGACCCTGGTTCAAGAGCGAAAATCGCCGTGCAAACGAACGATGGTCGCATTGATCCCGTCGGTGCTTGCGTCGGTATGCGAGGCTCTCGCGTACAGGCAGTCTCTGGTGAGCTGGCCGGCGAGCGTATCGACATCGTTTTGTGGGATGACAACCCAGCCCAGCTAACCATCAATGCGATGGCGCCTGCGGAAGTGGCCTCCATCGTGCTGGACGAAGAAACCCACAGCATGGATATCGCGGTTACCGAAGAGAATTTGGCTCAGGCCATTGGCCGAGGCGGCCAGAATGTCCGCCTCGCCAGCGATCTGTGCGGTTGGTCGTTGAATATCATGACCGAAGAAGAAGCCGCCCAAAAGATGGAAGAAGAGTCGAGCAAGTTTGTTGGCGAGTTCATCGAATATCTGTCCGTAGACGGCGATGTGGCTGAAGTGTTGGTTGAAGAAGGCTTCACAACGCTGGAAGAAATTGCCTATGTGCCAATGGAAGAAATGCTGGCCATTGAAGGGTTCGACGAAGAAATTGTAAACGAGCTTCGAAATCGGGCAAAGGACGCGTTGCTGACAAAGGCGATTGCCAGTGAAGAAGCACTGGGTGACGCGAAGCCAGCGGACGATTTGCTCGAGATGCGCATGATGTCGCGGGAACTGGCGTTTAAGTTAGCAGGCAATGAAATTGTTTGCATGGAGGATCTGGCAGAGCTTGCGGTGCCCGAATTGCTGGATATCGCGCCAGAAATTTCCGAGGAAGAAGCCGCACAGCTGATCATGATTGCGCGAGAACCGTGGTTTGCGGAAGCGGAAGAATCCGATGCCGAGTCAGCATGATCGGCAATGACATGTGGCAACAGACAGTGAACTAGATATACAAAAGCGCCGACCCATGAAGTCGTGGGCGGTAGGAGTGATTGATGGCTGAAGTAACGGTTAAACAACTAGCGGATACGGTAGGCGCGCCCGTCGACCGTCTGCTCAATCAGATGCAGCAGGCTGGTCTCGACCACAAGGCTGAAGACGAAGCGGTTAGCGAGCAGGAGAAACAAACGTTGCTTGCCTACTTGAAAGGCAGCCATGGTGAAGCGTCTAAGCCAGCCGAAAAAATAACGTTGAAGCGCAAGAGTACGGGTACGTTGAAGTCTGGACAGGGTCGTACGGGCCGCAATGTTACGGTGGAAGTTCGTCGCAAGCGCACCTATGTAAAACGTTCTGATGCCGCGCCAGAAGCTGCTCCAGAGTCTAACGAGCCAGTGATTTCGCAAAGCGAACTGGAAGCCCAGCGTATTCAGGAAGAAGACAACGCTCGCAAGGAGGCCGAAGAAAAAGCACGCACGGCAGAAGCCGAGCGCAAGGCAGAAGCCGAGCGGCGCGCCGATGAAGAAAAATTAAAGGCAGAAGAGCTCAAACGCCAGCAGGAACATGAGCGTGTTACCGCTCAGCAGGCAGAGAAAGCACCGGCCACAACGGCTCCGGTTTCTGCGGCTGATATCCAAGCCAAGGAGCAATCCGAACAGCGCGGTGGCAAGCGTTCCCGAGGCCGGGAGCGTCCCGCTGGTTCCGCAGACAAAGGGCGTCGACGTGAGTTGAGCTTGAAGTCAGAGCGCCGCAACAAGCGCCGTCCAACCCAGCGAGACGCTGCCCTTCATGTCGATCAGCAGGGCGGTGAATTTAAGCCGGAAGAGTTTATATCCAGAGAAGTCGAAGTCGGCGAAGTGATTACCGTTGGTCAGCTGGCCGCGGGAATGGCGGTCAAAGCCGGCGAAGTGATCAAAGTGTTGATGGGGCTTGGGGTTATGGCGACCATCAACCAAGCCGTTGATCAGGACACAGCGACCCTTGTCGTAGAGGAAATGGGTCACCGAATTAAGTTCGTCAGCGAAGACGTGCTCGAAGAGCAGTTGGAAGCGTCGCTGGTTATGGAAGGCGAAACGAGTCCCCGGGCCCCGGTTGTGACGGTAATGGGCCATGTTGACCATGGTAAAACGTCCCTACTGGATCACATCAGAAAAGCCCGAGTGACATCCGGTGAAGCCGGTGGCATCACCCAGCACATCGGTGCCTACAGCGTGCCCACCCAAAACGGCCAGATCACCTTTATTGATACACCCGGACACGCGGCATTTACGTCGATGCGTGCACGCGGTGCCAAGGTAACCGATATCGTTATTCTTGTGGTTGCTGCGGATGACGGTGTGATGCCACAGACGGTTGAAGCGATTCAGCACGCAAAAGCGGCGGAAGTGCCGGTCATTGTGGCAATCAATAAGATGGACCTCGAGGGCGCAGACCCAGACCGCGTGACCAATGAGTTGGCCTCAAAAGATCTGGTCCCAGAAGCCTGGGGTGGCGACGTCCAGTTTAAGCAAGTCTCGGCGATCACCGGGGAAGGCATGGACGAGTTACTCGAAGCCATTTCGCTGCAAGCGGAGCTGCTGGAACTGACGGCGATCAACGAAGCACCGGCTCAAGGCGTGGTGGTCGAATCCAGACTGGATCGGGGCCGCGGCCCTGTTGCGACGGTATTGGTGCAGAACGGTCAGTTGGAGCAAGGTGATATCGTTATTGCCGGAGAATTCTACGGCCGCGTCAGAGCCATGTTGGATGACACGGGCAGCAACACGAAGCAGGCAGGACCTTCCCAGCCGGTGGAACTGCTGGGGCTGAACGGTACGCCAGGTGCCGGCGATGATTTTGCGGTTGTCTCAGACGAGCGATCGGCTCGAGAGCTGGCAGAGTTTCGCCGAGACAAGCTGCAAGAGCGTCTCCAAGCAACTCAGCAGGCGGCCAAGCTCGACAACATGTTCGCCAACATGATCGAAGGCGAAAAACGTATATTGAAACTCGTCGTCAAGACCGATGTTCGCGGAAGTTTGGAAGCGATCATTCAGGCGATGTCGGAGATTGGCAACGAAGAGGTATCTGTTCAGGTGCTTGGTTCGGGTGTAGGCGGTATTTCAGAGTCCGATGCCACAATGGCCGCGACGTATGGCGCTACGGTGTTTGGCTTCAACGTGCGAGCGGACAAAACTGCCAAGACCCTACTCGAACGCGAAGGGGTAGAGCTGCGTTATTACAGCGTTATTTACGAGTTGATTGATGATGTGAGGGACGCACTGTCCGGTATGTTGTCACCTGAAATTCGCGAGGAGATCATTGGCACCGCCGAAGTACGAGACGTGTTCCGCTCGCCACGATATGGACAAATTGCGGGCTGTATGGTGATCGAGGGTACTGTCCACCGTAACAAGCCGATTCGTGTATTGCGCGACAATGTGGTGATTTACGAGGGTGAACTGGAATCCCTGCGTCGCTTTAAGGAAGACGTCAGCGATGTCCGAAACGGCACCGAATGTGGTATCGGCGTACGCAACTACAATGACGTGCGCTCTGGCGATTTGATCGAAGTGTTCGATACAAAGGAAATTGCTCGCTCGCTTTAACGCGCAGCCAGCAAACCCTCTGACATGTCGAGAGATTTACGAGTCGCAGATTTTGTGCGGGACGAAGTGTCGCGCATTTTGCAGCGCGATATGCGGGACCCCAGGGTCGGCAGTTTCGTGAGCGTGAACGACGTGAAAGTCAGTAAGGATCTGTCTTACGCGGAAATATATGTGTCCTCGTTGCAGGCGGAAGATGCCCAAGCCCAGGCTGAACTGATTGGTGTACTAAATCGCGCCGCAGGCTTTTTTCGTACGGAACTGGCTAAGCGGCACACTATGCGCACGACTCCGAAGCCGCGTTTCCATTACGACGAATTGGTAGAACGCGGACCGAAACTCGAAAAATTGATTGGTCAAGCGGTCTCTCAAGATCAACAGCGAGCAGACCAAACCCTCAGCGATGAGTCTGCATCGCCACCAAGTGAGAAATAACGGTTGGCTAGAAAACGAAAAGGCAGGCCGGTTAACGGTGTGTTGGTGGTAGATAAACCCGCAGGAATATCGTCAAATGACGCCGTCCAGCAGGCGAAGCGCCTGTTTGGCGCGCAAAAAGTCGGTCATACGGGCAGTTTGGATCCGTTGGCAACGGGCGTGCTACCGCTTTGCTTTGGTGAGGCCACTAAGTTTTCACAATTTTTGTTGGACGCTGACAAAAAATATTGGACCCGAATTCGCCTAGGCGTGACGACAGAGACCGGCGACGCCGATGGCGAGGTGATCGCTGAAGCAGATGCCTCCAGTGTCACGGCGGCGCAAGTGACTGAAAAGCTGGAAGCGTTCGTGGGGGAAATCGAGCAGATACCCTCCATGTATTCCGCGCTAAAACATCAGGGCCAACCGCTGTATAAGTTGGCTCGTCAAGGAATAGAGGTAGAGCGTGCGCCTCGCAAAGTGACGATTTACAGCGCTGAGTTGCTGAACGTCAGGGAATCGGAGATCGAACTCTTTGTGCACTGCAGCAAGGGCACCTACATACGCAGCCTTGCGGAAGATCTGGGCGCGGCCTTGGGCTGCGGCGGACATGTGTCTGGGTTGCGTCGGTTGGCTGCAGGGCCGTATCAGGAAGAGCAGTCGATCAGTTTTGAACAGTTACAGGCAATAGACAGTCCTGAAGCGTTGGACGCGCTGCTGTTGCCGGTATCCAGTGCGGTAGGCTCGTGGCCTGTGATGCGTTTGCACCAAGATACGGCGCATTATCTGCTCCGTGGGCAACCTGTGCAGGTGGCGCATGCTCCGACTGAGGGTTGGGTGCAAATATTTGAATCCGGCGAGGAAGATCGCTTCCTCGGCGTGGGTGAGATTTTGACGGATGGTCGCATAGCACCAAGAAGGTTGGTTGCTAGCGATTAGTCAGAATGTAGACACCAAGACTGTCAATACGCGCGGTTTTGGATGTGATTATAAACAGCGTATTTAGGAGTAAGTGAAATGGCATTAACAGCCGCAACAAAAGCAGAGATCGTAAAAGAGTATCAACTTGAAGAAGGTGATACAGGATCTCCGGAAGTACAGGTAGCGTTGTTGACGCACAACATCAACACCTTGCAAGGCCACTTCAAAGATCACCACAAGGACCACCACTCTCGTCGTGGTTTGATCCGTATGGTGAACCAGCGACGTAAGTTGCTGGACTATCTGAAGAAGAAAGACGTCACTCGTTATAGTGACTTGATTAAGCGACTCGGCCTGCGTCGATAAGAACGTTTTGGCCTGCCTTGGCAAATACCGAGGTAGACCTTGGTGGTTTCACGGCATAACCGTGTTGCCAACGTAACCCAGTGCTGCCAAGAAGATGAGTGCGGCGCTACCGTTGCCCCCGAAGTTGGGGCGCAACATAGGGATACGACGTTAAGAAACGAAAGAAAGTAGAACGAAAGAAAGAAAATGCAGATCCAATTGGAGGAATCAGCTTGAACCCCATTTATAAAGAATTTCAATATGGCGACCAGACCGTCGTCATGGAAACCAACAAAGTAGCAAAGCAAGCTACCGGTTCGGTAACCGTAACCATTGGCGACACAGTCGTGTTGACGACAGTAGTCGGCGCGAGGAGCGCTCGTCCGGGGCAGGATTTCTTCCCCCTGACGGTGAACTATCAAGAAAAGACTTACGCGGCAGGCAAAATCCCCGGTGGATTTTTTCGCCGAGAAGGTCGTCCAAGTGAAAAAGAAACACTGACCTGTCGACTGATCGACCGTCCCATTCGCCCGTTGTTCCCCAAGGGCTTCATGAACGAGGTGCAGGTGGTTTGTACGGTTCTGTCGACGGATAAGGACCAGGATCCAGATATTGCGGCAATGATCGGTACCTCCGCTGCACTCGCCATTTCGGGCATCCCATTCAAGGGCCCATTAGGCGCAGCACGCGTTGGCTACATCGACGGCAATTACATTTTGAACCCCGGCTATGAAACTCTGAAGGGCTCTATGCTCAACATGGTGGTTGCAGGCACCGAGTCGGCAGTACTGATGGTTGAGTCCGAAGCCAATGAAATGACGGAAGACGAAATGCTTGGCGGCGTTCTGTTCGGCCACCAAGAAATGCAGGCGATCATCAACGCCGTTGCAGAGCTTGCTCAAGTAGCGGGTAAAGAAGCTTGGGACTGGCAGGCAGCTGAAAAGGACGAATCACTGCAAGATGCCGTTTCATCAGCCATCAAGACGGATCTTGGCGAGGCGTATCGCATCTCTGACAAGATGGAGCGACAAGCCGCAGTGTCTGCATTGCGGAAGAAAGCCGTCGAGCAGTTGGCTACCGACGACTCTGCTTACGGTGCAGACGACGTCTCCGATACCTTTGGCCGGGTCGAAAAGGACCTGGTTCGTCAGCGCGTGTTGAATGGCGAGCCTCGTATCGACGGCCGTGATCTGCGCACCGTGCGGCCCATTGAAGTAGAAGTTGGCGTGCTGCCGAAGGCTCACGGCTCTGCGTTGTTTACCCGTGGCGAAACCCAAGCCCTCGTAGTTGCGACGCTTGGCACCCTGCGTGATGCGGCGCTGATTGATGCGCTGGAAGGTTCCTATAAGGATACCTTCATGCTGCATTACAACTTCCCTCCGTACAGCGTGGGCGAAGCGGGTTTCATGAGCGGTCCAAAGCGTCGTGAAATTGGTCACGGTAAATTGGCCCGCCGTGGTGTTTCCGCTGCATTGCCGAATTCTGAAGACTTTCCGTACACCATCCGCGTGGTTTCCGAAATCACCGAATCCAACGGTTCCAGTTCCATGGCAAGTGTCTGTGGCACGTCATTGGCGCTTATGGACGCTGGTGTGCCTGTGACTGCTCCAATAGCCGGTGTTGCAATGGGCTTGGTGAAGGAAGGCAACCGTTATGCCGTATTGACGGACATCTTGGGTGACGAAGACCACCTCGGTGATATGGACTTCAAGGTTGCGGGTACCGACAAAGGTATTACAGCGCTGCAAATGGACATCAAGATCGAAGGCATTACCGAAGAGATTATGGAAGCGGCGCTTGGTCAGGCCAATGAAGCCAGAATTCATATTCTTGGTGAAATGAACAAGGTGTTGAGCGAATCTCGCGAAGAACTTTCGGATAACGCGCCAGCCATGGTGACGCTGAATGTTCATCCAGACAAAATCCGCGACATCATCGGTAAGGGCGGCGCGACGATTCGTTCCATCGTTGAGGAAACCGGTGCTGAAGTGGATATCAATGATGACGGTAGTGTGCGCATCTACGCGGAAGACGGATCGGCTAAGGATGCGGCAGTGAAGCGCATCCAAGAGATCACGGCGGAAGCAGAGGTTGGCCGTATCTACAAAGGTCCGGTGGCAAGAATTGTCGACTTCGGTGCCTTTGTGAACATTCTGCCCGGCAAGGATGGACTGCTGCACATTTCACAAATCGCCGAAGAGCGAGTGGAGAACGTAAGCGATTACCTGAAAGAAGGACAGGAAATTGAAGTCGTCGTACTGGATGTGGATCAGCGCGGACGCATCAAGCTTTCCATTAAAGAACTGGAAAACTATCGTGACCAGAACGAAGCGGACTAAGGTCTGCTGATCGTTAGTGATCAAAAAAGCCGGCAGTAGCCGGCTTTTTTGTGCATGGCATATCCGGTCTACTCTCTGGCTGGCTGCACCCGATTGCTGATCAAGTCCTCCACCACACTGGGGTCTGCAAGGGTGGATGTGTCGCCAAGATTGTCCAGTTCGTCGGCGGCAATTTTGCGCAAGATACGACGCATGATTTTCCCTGATCGGGTTTTTGGCAAGCCTGGAGCCCACTGAATCACGTCTGGTTTTGCGATAGGGCCAATCTCCTTGCGCACCATTGCAATCAGTTCCGCCAGTAAGGTGTCCGGATCGGTCTCATCACCGGACATGAGCGTGACGTAGGCGTAAATCCCCTCACCCTTTAAGGCATGGGGAAAGCCAACGACAGCTGCCTCGGCAACGCAGGGATGCAAGACCAAGGCGCTTTCCACTTCAGCTGTACCAATCCGGTGCCCTGACACGTTCATCACATCGTCCACGCGACCGGTAATCCAGTAGTAGCCGTCCTCGTCTCGACGCGCGCCGTCGCCAGTAAAGTAGTAACCGGGATAGGTTGAATAGTAGGTGTCGATTACGCGCTGATGATCACCGTACACCGAGCGAATCTGACCCGGCCATGAGGCGGTGATGACCAAGTTGCCGGATGCGGCTTGTTCCTCAATCAGGTTGCCCTCAGCATCCATCAAGGCGGGCTGCACGCCAAAAAACGGTCGACTCGCAGAACCCGGCTTCAGGGCGGTCGCGCCGGGCAGTGGTGTAATCATGATGCCGCCGGTTTCGGTCTGCCACCAGGTATCCACGATGGGACAGCGCGAATCGCCGACCACTCGGTGGTACCACTCCCACGCTTCTGGGTTTATGGGCTCTCCGACACTGCCCAGCAGATGTAATGAGGCGCGCGAGCTGCTACTGACGTAGTCATCGCCCTGGGCCATGAGCTGTCGCAGCGCCGTAGGGGCGGTATAAAACACGTTGACCTGATGCTTGTCGATGACCTGCCAGCACCGTGAGGCGTCGGGATAGGTTGGAACCCCTTCAAACATGAGCGTGGTCGCGCCATTGGCCAAGGGTCCATAGACGATGTAGGAATGACCGGTAATCCAGCCAACATCCGCCGTGCACCAGTAAACGTCACCGTCCTGATAATCGAATACGTATTTGTGGCTGATGGCTGCGTGCAGCAGATACCCAGCCGAGCTGTGTTGAACGCCCTTCGGTTTACCGGTGGACCCCGAGGTGTACAGGATGAACAGCGGGTCTTCTGATGCCATGACGGCTGGGTCAGCGTCGGTAGATTGTGCCGATGTCAGGTCGTGATACCAAACATCCCGATCTGCCGTCCAGGCAATATCCCCTCCAGTGCGTTTGACCGTGATGACGGTGTGGACGTTGGGGCATGCGGCAAGCGCTTCGTCGGTGTTTGCTTTTAGCGGGATGGCCTTGCCTCCCCGGACGCCCTCATCTGCCGTGATGACCGTCTGGCAGTCCGAATCCAAAATGCGGTCTTGCAGGGACTGGGGCGAGAAGCCGCCAAAGACGACACTGTGAATCGCACCGATACGGGCGCAGGCCAGCATGGCGTAGGCGGCCTCTGGAATCATTGGCATGTAGATGCAAACCCGGTCGCCTTTGTTAACGCCTCTGGCGCGCAGGCCGTTGGCCAACTGGCAGACTTTGTCGTGCAGCTCTTGATAGGTAATCTGAGCATCGTCGGCAGGATCATCGCCTTCCCAGATGATCGCCGTCTGATTTGCTCGTGATGGGAGGTGCCTGTCGATGCAGTTTACACTGACGTTTAACTCGCCACCGTCGAACCAGCGTATGGTGCCGTTGGGGAGATCCGCATCGCTCACGGTATGCCAGGGTTGGTACCAATCGAGAAATGTCTTGGCCTGATCAGCCCAAAAAACGTCAGGCTTCTCAATGGATTGTCGATACATGCGCTGGTACGTATCACCATCGATCAGCGTGCGGGCCTTAATGTTTGGCGGCACGGAATAGAGTTCACTCATTAGAAACCTCCTGCTGAATTCGCGCGTGAGCGCAGAAACTAAGACGGGTTGATTGCCCGAAAATAATTGATCAAATGGCGCGTTGCCGGATCTTGGTTTGACGCGTCATCGCCCTGTAATTGATCGAAAATGGGTAATGCCAGATTTTTTCCAAGCTCCACACCCCATTGGTCAAAGGAGTTTATATTCCACAGCACACCCTGACAAAATACCTTGTGCTCGTAGATCGCCAGCAAGCAGCCAAGCTGAATGGGACCAAGTTCATCGAGCACGATACTTGTTGATGGGTTTTGGCCGGTTACGTGCCTATGCTGCTCGTTTGGGTTGGTTGGTTGGTGCCCCAAGGTCATTGCCTGACCTTGTGCAATACCGTTGGCCAGCAACCATTGGTGGTGCTCTTTGTGTTCCAGAGAATCGCGGGCAACCATGATGAAATCGGCAGCAAAGCGGCTGGTGCCCTGATGCAGCAATTGGTGGTATGCGTGCTGGCCGTTTGTCCCGCAGCCACCCCACAAGATCTGCATGGTCCGATAATCTATACGCTCACCGCTCAAATCCACGGACTTGCCATTACTCTCCATTTCCAGCTGCTGAAGAAAATCGGGCAGTAGTGTCAGCCTCTGATCGTAACTTAGTACCGCGAGGCTATCGCAGTTCAGGGCCGTGGTATTCCACGTGGCCAGAAGCGCGGACAGCAGTGGAATGTTTTGCTCAGCCGGCGCGTTAACGAAGTGCTCATCCGCCTCTTTGGCTCCGGCCAGCAGTTGATCGAAGGCGGTGGTACCGATCTGCAACATGATAGGAAGGCCCACGGCAGACCAAAGGGAAAAGCGTCCGCCGACCCAGTCCCATAGCGGGAATATGTTGTGCTCGTTCAGGCCGAACTGGGCGGCAGCCTCCAGATTGGTGGTCACACCAATAAAGTGTTGGCCAATCGCCTGAGGGTTGCAGGTTCTTTCCAAAAACCAGCTGCGCGCGGTCGCCGCGTTTATTTGCGTCTCTAGGGTGCCAAAAGACTTGGAAACCACAATGAACAGGGTGGTTTCGGGGTTCAGCCCAACGAGAGCAGTGCTGATGTCGTTGGCGTCGATGTTCGCCACAAAGTGGAGCTTTGGCGCGTTTGCGCTACCCGGCAGATGGGCAAGCGCTTTCACCACAAGCTCTGGGCCCAAATGCGAGCCGCCGATGCCAATATGAACAACGTCTTTGATGGCCTTGTTGGTGAAACCTCGCCAGTTACCGCTGCGGATATCGTCTACCGCGGTAAAAAGTCGCTGCTTGGTTTGTGCCACCGCTTGTCTGTACTGGCTTGGTGCCCTTGGGGCCCCATCCCGTAAAGCACTATGAAGCACCCCACGATTCTCCGACGTATTGATCTTGTCGCCCGAGAACATAGCATCCCGCTTTGCCGACAGGTTCATGCGTTGAGCGAGTTCGTGCAGCTCGTTGAGAATTTGACCGTCTACCCGTTGGCGGGTGAAATCAAAGTGGCAACCCGCCAGGCTATGCCGTAACCCTTGGTTTCGGGCGTTGTCTTTAAGTAGCCGTTTGCTTGAAATTGTGTCGATCCGTTGGGCAGACGCGGATAATGCGGCCCAGTGTTCTGGCGTGTTTGGCACGGGTTTAACCTATAGCAGCGTGGGGTTTGGATTGAAGAACTGTCGTGTTCCTTCCATTTTTAGTATTTGCTCCAACAGGGCATTGAAATGGTGGTGGTTGTTGGCGAAGTCAATCTCTGCGGCGTTGACGATGAGTACCGGTGCCTGATCGTAGTAATGAAAAAATTCGGCGTAGCCATCGGCAAGCGCATCCAAGTACTCCACATCGATTGATCTCTCAAATTCTAGGCCGCGTCGAACGACGCGTTGCTGAAGCACTTTCGCGGGGGCCTGCAGATAGATGACCAAATCTGGCTTTGGCGGCTGTATTTTTAAACTTTTGTGTATCTGCTGGTACAGTTCCAGCTCTTCGCTATCCAAGGTCAGCTGCGCAAACAAATCGTCTTTTTCGATCATGAAATCGGCAACCAGCATGCGATCCAGCAGGTCATTGCCGGGCATGTCTGCGACCTGCCGTGCTCTGTGCAACAGGAAGAACAGCTGGGTTGGCAGTGCCTGACTGGCACCCTCAGCATAAAATCGATCAAGGAACGGGTTCTCAGTGACCGGCTCCAGCATCAGCGGATAATTCAGTAGACCCGCAAGCTTTCGCGCCAACGTGGTCTTGCCAACGCCAATGGGGCCTTCAACCGCTAGATAGTGGGGTAGGGTATTTGCCGTTTTGGCGGCTTCTATTCGGGTAATGAGATTGGCGGTATCCGTCGCGCTTGAGTTGATGGGTGTTTCTGGCGCTGAGGTTTGTGGCATGGACACAACAATTACTCTGACTTAAAGCGGACGAATCGAAGAGACTATGGACATAGAGGCTTCGCTATTCAACCTGTACCAGTCGAAGCGCCGTTTGAGGTGGCGGTTTTGCGTCTGCTTTTACCGCGGTTTCTTTTTCGTGAGGTTTTCGGTAGCTGAGCGATCAGAGCCTCACGATGGGATTCATCGGCATTTTGAAAGGCGGTCCACCATTCAGCGCACGGGCGCATGGATTCATCTGATTCTGCTTGCAGGCAGAGAAAGTCATAGCCCGCCCTGAATCGCTTGTGGGTTACCAATCGGTCCAGCGATCGCACGTTGCGTTTATGCAATCGCTCTTGAATGGTCCACACTTCCCGAGCAAATGTGCCGAAGCGGCGTGGTATGGCGATGGATGATTGCTGGCTTTTCAGCGCCGCAAAAGCGGGATCGTCGTCTTCCGAGCTTTTCGCGTCATTGCGGGATTTGAAGTCGTCCCAGAGTAAGACGGCGACCAAAAAGCCAGGGGTAATCGATGCGCCGTTGAATATGCGGTCATCTGTATTCCGCATGGCGGCGAGGGCCAAGGGACTCTTTGGGTCACAGGATGGGAAGAGCGCGTTCGCCAAGGGTGTTTCCCGCAGCTGCCGCCACACGGTCTCGGCGTATCCATTCAAAAACAGTTTTAGAAATTCATCGAAAAGCCTCGCCGGCGGAATGGCTTCGAGACGTTTTGCCGTATTTTTCACGGACGACAAGATGTCTGGGGAAATGGTGAACCCTAACTTTGCGGAAAATCGTATGGCGCGCAAAATGCGAACCGGGTCTTCCGCCAGGCGTGTCTTCGTATCGCCGATGAATCGTATTTTCTTGGCTTTGATGTCATCGACGCCGCCGACGAAATCGATAATCTCTTTGTTGGATGGGTCGTAGTACAGCGCATTGACGGTGAAATCCCGGCGAAAAGCGTCTTCTTGAAGGGTACCGAACGCGTTGTCGCGAAGAATCATGCCTCGGTCATCGTGGACGACTTTGTCGGAAATGGACTGGCGGAATGTTGATACTTCGATGAGATCCCGGCCAAAGCGCACATGAACGATGGGGAAGCGCCTACCGACAATACGTGAGCGGCGGAACAGTTTGCTGACTGCCTCCAGCGGCGCGTCTGTGGCGACATCAAAATCCTTGGGTTTCACTCCGCAAAGCGCGTCGCGCACACAGCCCCCAACCAAGTAGGCTTGAAAACCGTTTGAGTTCAACACTTCGATAACCTTTAAGGCGCTTGCATCAAGAATGCCCGGCCCCAACTGGTGGTCGCGAATGCGTTTTGGTGGTGGCGGCTCGGATTTTTTGCGCCGAAAAAAATTGAGCATTTGCTTCAAGATGACTCGCGCGGCCCACGTTGTTGTGTCTTCTTGCGCGGAATGTTCAGGCGCTGTCGTCGTTCCCACAGGCTTTTTCGGCTAATGCCCAGTTTGGCCGCCAATTCGGTTTCTGTGAGAAGCTGCTCGTTATCCTGAACGAATCGAACAAAGTAGTCCTCTAGGGATGTCTGAGTCGCATCCGATTCCTGGGTGCCGCCGGGCTGCTCTTCAGGTGCCGGCTCGATAGCCAACAAGGATTGTGTGATCACCGCACCGTCGTCAGCCAATATGACTGCGCGTTCGATCGCGTTGCTCAACTCCCGCACGTTTCCGGGCCAATGATATTCGAGCATCACTTCCTTGGCATGTTCTCCAAGAACGAGGCCGGGCTTGTTCAACCGCTGGCAAGTTTCGGCGAGCAGTCGTTCGCCAATATCGATAATGTCCTTGCGCCGTCCTCGCAACGGAGAAAGTTCCAAGCACAAGACGTTTAATCGGTAAAACAAATCCGAACGAAACTCGCCGCTTTCCGTCAGCGCCTTAAGATCTTTGTGGGTGGCTGCGATAATTCTTACGTCCACGGGGATCGATTGGGCTTGGCCAACTTTGCGATTTTCACCCTGAACCACCTGCAGCAATCGAGCTTGGGCGCTGGCCGGTAGCTCAGCAATTTCGTCCAGAAACAAAGTGCCACCAGAGGCGGCTTCGACGAGTCCGATGCTTTCTTGCTGGCGGTTTTCGTAGGCCGCTAAGCCAAAAAGCTCGGATTCGATGAGGTTTGCTGGAACCGTCGCGCAATTGAGGGTGATGAGTGGTGCATGGGATCGATTGCTGGCCGCGTGAATGCCTCGCGCAACGAGCTCTTTGCCAGTGCCGGATTGTCCAAGGATCAGTACAGGAGAATCCGTGGGTCCAATTTTGGCGATGCGCTGTCGCAAGGTGTCCATGATTTCCGAAGAACCAATCATCTCCACCGGCGCGCTGTCGACCACCGGCTTGCGGACACTGTAGGCGGTCGCCCGCTCGATGGCCGCCATCAGGTCGCCGGGTGACGCAGGCAGGGCTAAATAATCTTTCGCACCGGCCTGCAGTGCTGTAACCGATGCCTTCACTGAAGGGTTTGCAGACAACAAAATGGTGGGTGCGAGACCGGCAACCGTGTTAACTGCATCGAGAATCATTTCGTCGACTGCAATAATGGCGTCCAAGTCACCGAGCATATCCAAGATTAAATCGCCCTGTTCGCTCACCTCAACGCCTTGTTCGCGAAGGTCATTTGCCGTGGCGGTACGTCGCGTCGCGTCGTTGTCGATTATTAAGATACTTGTCATCCCGCAATACTAACAAAAAAACATCGCAAAGAGGCCTGCTATAAATCCTCGGATCGCGCGCTTGACGGCTAATCGTAGTCGGCCTCAGAGAAGGGCGCGAGGGTCTGGGGGATGGCGTCGAAGCGCCAATATGTGACCGCCCAATCCAACCATTGGCCGACGGAGAACTGTGCCTTAGGTGGTTGCTGCCCCAATAGATGTAGGGCGTATCTCAGGTTTGCCTCGGGGGTTGCACTGTTTAGTGCCGGCGCGTGGGTTCGTTTGGACAATTTGGTGCCGTCGGGAAAGGCCAGCACTGGGATATGCGTATACTCCGGTGGGCTTAACTCCAGTTTATCCATTAGATACAGTTGGGGCGCGGTCATCTCGAACAGGTCGTCGCCCCTCAGAACATGGCTGTGGCTATGTCCATCGTCATAAGCCGTCGCCAGGTGATAGGTCACTAGGGCGTCCCGTCGCCAAATGATGAAGTCTCCGAAATGCTCACTGGCGACAAACGGATAAGGACCCTTGTGTCTATCCAAGAACTGGCGCTGTTTGTGATCGGCGGTGATACGAACCGCATGATCCGGGGCAAAGGTTTGTTTGTGTCGACAGTATCCGGGATATAGCCGGTCTCTCTGTAGCTGTCTTCTTGAACAGTTACAGAAGTAGCACAAGTCGGTGAGTTGATCTCTTGCTGCGGCGTATGCAGTGGTGCGATGACTCTGCAACTGCATGGGGCCGTCGCCGCTGAGGCCGTGGGCTGCTAAAGCCTTGGTGATATGATCCATTGCGTTTGGGTCGATGCGCAGCGGATCAATATCATCAATTCGCACAAACCAAACACCGCCTCGCTGTTTGATGTCGCAGAAACTGGCGAGGGCAGTGACAAGGCTGCCCATATGCAGGGGCCCTGTCGGTGACGGAGCGAAACGACCTGAGAGCATCAGGGCTGTCGTTAGCCGTGTATTTGTCGCTCTTTGATCTCGTCCAGCGCCTTGCAATCTACGCATTGCGTGGCGGTTGGGCGAGCTTCCAGTCGGCGTAAACCGATCTCAATGCCGCAGGTTTCGCAGTACCCATAGTCATCGGTTTCAAGCATATCGATGGTCTTATCAATCTTCTTGATGAGCTTACGTTCGCGATCCCGTGTGCGCAGCTCGATGCTGAACTCTTCTTCTTGAGTTGCTCGGTCAGCGGGGTCAGGGAAGTTGGCCGCGTCGTCCTGCATGTGATTTACAGTTCGGTCAACTTCTTCCATTAGCTGAGTTCGCCATTGGCTGAGGATAGAGCGCAGATGCTCCAGTTGCCCCTCGCTCATGTAGTCCTCGCCACGTTTGGGCTTGTAAGGCGTAAAGTTTCGGAATTGCGAATCTTTAGCTGCGACTTTGCGACGTTTGGTCGGAGCGGTTTTTTTAACTGTCTTTGCCTTTGCGTCAGCGGCCATAGTGTTTCCTATATCATGGCCCCAGCAAAGTCAGCAGGGGCCCAAAATCAGAAGGGCGCGAAATCTAGCAGATCATGAGGCGGAACACTATACCTAGCGTATTGATATTTTGTGAATGTATTAGGCCAAACACTTGTGCACTATGCGTTTTTGCTCACATCTTGCCCACTATTCGGTTTTAAGGTCGTCTCTATGTTCTCAGCTCGGTCCGATGAAATAGCCCCCTTTGTCGTTATGCAGCTCTTGCAACGCGCCCGTGAGTACGAGAGTCAGGGTAAGACCGTGATGCACTTTGAGGTTGGCGAGCCTGATTTTCAAACCGCCGAACCGATCCTTGAGGCAGCTCAGCGCGCTATTTCAGCCGGGCACACCAAGTACACACCCGCTCAGGGTATTCCCGAGTTGCGAGAGCGCATCAGCCACTATTACGAGGCCTTGGGTGTTGCCGTGGATCCGGAACGTATTTTGGTCACTAGCGGCGCCAGTGGCGGGCTTACCCTGTTGAGCGCGCTGCTTTTGAATCCCGAGGATGAATTGCTCATCACCGATCCTGGTTACCCCTGCAACGACGTGTTTGCGCGTTTGGTGGGTGCTAGCCCGAAGGCAATCAACGTTCATGCGGACAATCGTTTTCAGCCCACACTGAGCGATTTTTCGTTGGCTTGGACAGAAAAAACCCGAGGAGCCCTGCTGGCATCCCCTGGGAATCCAACCGGCACCATGCTGGCGGCGGACGCTCTGGTTCAGATGGCGGCCTTTGCGGCGGCGCGTCAGGGGTTTTTGATTTTGGATGAGATTTATCAGGGGCTGAACCACGGCCCTGTGCCCTATCAAACTGGGTTGGCCGTTAGAGATGACCTATACATTCTCAACAGTTTCTCGAAATTTTTTGGCATGACAGGCTGGCGGCTTGGTTGGGTCGTCGTCCCACCAGAAGCCATCGAGCCAATCACGAAGTTGGCACAGAATCTGTTCATCTCACCGAGCACGCCGGCACAGTACGCCGCCTTGGCGGCATTTGGTGATGATGCTATGACGATTCATGGGCAGCGAAAAGAAGCCTTTGTTCAGCGGGCGGCTCTGTTAAGTGATGGTCTACAACGGCTGGGTTTTCGTATTCCAGTAGCTCCGGATGGTGCGTTCTACCTCTATGTAGACATCAGTCACACAGGTATGAACAGCACAGATTTTTGTTGGCGGCTAATTGACGAGTTTCAGGTGGCGGTCACACCGGGAGCGGATTTTGGTGAGCATCATGCCGATCACTACGTGCGGTTCGCCTATACGACTAACCTTGAGGCGATCGAGCAGGGGTTGCAGCGGATTAATGCAGCGCTAACTGCTTGGGGGATCAACACGTGAGGTTACCCGAACTGCAAAAGGGTAGGCTACTGCGCCGATATAAGCGCTTCTTGGCAGACATTGAAACCGCCGAAGGCCAAGTGATTACGGTTCATTGCCCCAACACGGGGGCGATGACGGGCTGTGCCGATCCCGGTAGCGTTGCCTACTATTCCGTCTCGGATAATCCGAAACGAAAATATCCTTACACGCTAGAGTTTGTTGAGACCACCGTGGGCTTGGTGAGCGTTAACACCGGTCGGGCAAACGCCTTGGTTGGTGAGGCGTTGGCTGCGGAGCAGATCATCAGCCTCGCGGGGTATACTGACATTAAGGCCGAATCGAAGATCCCTGACGGTGGTGGGCGGTTTGATTTTCTCGCGCGCAATGCCAAGCAGGCCAGTGCGTTTATCGAGGTGAAGAGCGTGACGCTTTATACCAAGAATGGGGCAGGTGAGTTTCCTGATGCCGTAAGCGAGCGTGCGTTGAAACATGTGCACGCGCTGAAGCGAATGGTTTCTATGGGACACCGAGGTGTTTTGATTTTTTGCGCCCAGCATTGTGGAATAAGCCGGGTAAGCCCGGCGCGATCGATTGATCCCGCATACGCGCAAGGCCTCGAAGAAGCGATAGAAGCGGGTATCGAGGTTTATGCGGCGGGCTGTGTGACGGACCTGAAAACCATGCGAATCGATCGCACCATTGTTTTTTCTCTCTAGCGATCCTAGGCCATCAGGCTTTTATAGTCGTCGACATGGGGCAGGCGCGCACCGAATTGGGTGATGATTTTGGCGGCAGCTCGATTAGCGAATGTAGCGGCGTCTATTGGCGAAGCGCCTTGAAGCCGTGCCGCGAGGCAGGCACCGGCAAAGATGTCGCCAGCACCATTGGTGTCCAATGGGGCGACGACTTCGCCCGGAGCCCGCCAAGCCCCTTCCCGCGTAACAGCCTGTGCTCCAGAGGCACCGAGGGTAACGTAAAGCTCCTGAGCGATGTCGGATAGCTCGGCAATGGCCACATCGAGACGGTCTGTTTTGGACCAAGCCAAGGCCTCCTCAGCATTACAGAATAGGGTATGAACTCCGTCGCCAAGCATCGCTGTCAGGCCTTCCTTGCAAAACGTGATCATCGACACATCCGACAGAGTCAGAGCGACGAGGGTGCCCGCATCCTTTGCAATTTGGTGGCAGTAAGCGGCTGTTTGACTGCTTTGTTCCGCTGAACTCAAGTACCCCTCGATATACAGGCTGCGCGCGCCGCGCAGAGCTTCGATGTCAACAATGTCCTTGCCCAGCTCACTCGACACGCCAAGGTCCGTGCACATGGTGCGCTGCGCATCGGGTGAAATCAGGACCAAGCACTGCCCGGATCGTCGATTTTCCGAGGCGGTCTCGGAAATGGATGAGGTTGTAATCCCCGCGTTTTGCATCTCTGTGGAAAAGTGCCGTCCGTTCTCGTCATCGGCGAGTCGGCAGGTATAGCTTGTGGAGAGACCAAAGGCCTGAGCGGCGAAAACCGTGTTGGCAGCGGAACCGCCGCTGCATTTGCGCATAGGTCGACTTTCGAGCTTGCCCACAAGATTTGCCATGCGAGATGAATCGACGAGGGTCATCTGCCCTTTCGCCAAGCCTTCGTCGGATAAAAAAACATCGTCTACCTCGACGTCGGTATCAACGAGCGCATTGCCCAAGCCATAGAGATCCAGCATGCCGGTTTCCTTACCGTTTCGGTGATTCGTTCAAAGGATTGTTAGTGACTGTTTAAGTCGGCAAAAGCCAGATCGGCGGCCTCAATGGTTTTCCGTATTTCTTCGCTACCATGCTGAGCCGACAGAAAACCGGCTTCAAATGCAGACGGAGCCAGATAAATACCCTGTTCCAGCATCTTGTGGAAAAACCCATTAAATTGCTCAACATTGCTGCCAGCCACGTCATCGTAATTGATGACTTCATCGCGGCCGAAGAAAAAGCTGAACATGCCGCAGACATGGTTCTCGCACAGTTGAATACCGTGCTTGTTGGCGGCGGCGAGGATTCCGTCCATCAGTGTTTGTGTAGTTGTCGCGAGGTTGGCGTAAACCTCCTCAGTAAGATGGTTTAGCGTCGTAAGACCCGCAGCCATGGCCAATGGGTTCCCAGACAAAGTGCCAGCCTGGTAGACAGGGCCAGCAGGCGCGATGCAGTTCATGATATCTGCGCGACCACCGAAAGCGCCTACGGGTAAACCGCCACCAACAATTTTGCCCAGGGTGGTCAGGTCGGGTGTGATGCCATACAGCTCTTGTGCTCCGCCACGGGCAACCCGGAAACCGGTCATCACTTCATCGAATATCAACACTGCGCCGTGGTGCCCGCATAGGTCTTGGAGTTTTTGGAGATAGCCTGTTTGGGGCGGGATACAACCCATGTTGCCGGCGATCGGCTCGACAATAATGCAGGCCACGCGGTCGCCATAGGTCGCCATTAGACGGTCGATAGCTTCTGAATCGTTGAACGGTGCGGTCAACGTGTGTTTGGCAAGATCTTCGGGCACGCCGGGAGAATTCGGTAGACCAAGGGTCAGTACCCCGCTGCCTGCCTTGACCAAAAGAGAGTCCGAGTGGCCGTGGTAGCAACCGGAGAATTTCACGATCATATCCCGCCCGGTAAAACCTCTGGCCAATCGAATGGCCGACATGGTGGCCTCTGTGCCGGAGTTCACCATGCGGACTCGTTCCATGCTGGGGACTCGGCTGATGATTTTTTCAGCAAGCTCTATTTCGATCTCAGTGGGTGCGCCGAAGCTCAGGGCTCGTTCGGCTTGTTCGGTTACGGCTGTGACGGTGGGTGCGAAGTTGTGGCCAAGAATCATTGGCCCCCAAGAGCCGATGTAGTCGATGTAGCGGTTGCCGTCGACGTCGGTGAGATAGGCACCCTGAGCTCCGGAAAAAAAGATCGGGTCGCCGCCGACACCCTTGAACGCCCGAACCGGAGAATTGACACCGCCGGGGATGCTGAGTTGTGCTCGCTGCATGAGTGCGGATGAGGTATTTCGTTGCATGGTATTTCTGCTTGTTTCGTTGTTGTATGACGAGGAAGTAGGTTGCTGAGTGCGCTATATCCCGGGTGAAGCTAAAACGGTTTGACCACAGCGAGTATGACGACAGGAATTAAAACAAGAACGGGAAGTTCGTTGTAAATTCGGAAAAACCGCTCGGTCCGCAGCTGCCGGTCCTCGGCGAAGGCCTTGATCATCTGGCCGCAACTCAAATGGAACATCACGAGCAGCGCAACAAGCGCGATTTTTATCCAAAGCCACAGGCTCGCCTGAAGGCCTGACCAAGCAATGGTGAGCATCCAAACGCCCAGTCCAACTGCGACAATCATCGAGGGGGTCATAATCAGGCGATAGAGTTTGTCTTCCATCATTTTGAAGCGCTCATTGCTGATGTCGTCCTTCGCAGTGACGTGATAAACGAAAAGTCTTGGCAGGTAAAAGACGCCAGCCATCCACGTGATCACGCTTATGATATGAAATGCCTTGATCCACAAATACATACTGTCAGGCTTCTCCAAGAGCGGTTCGGAACGAGCGAACTATAGCGGTTGATGCCACAGAATTCCGCTTACTTTCTTTCGACATAATCGAATCGATGTCTCAATGGCAGGCTGAGCGGAATAGAATCTGGGTTGCGTTCGAAGCTGATATAGTGGACGTCGCGGGTCGAGTAGCAAAAAAACGGAAGGTGAAAAGCCGCCAGTTTCACAGGACGTGATGAAAAAGGAAGAACGTGCAATATCGAGTGATCAGAGAGAAATCGAAGTGGCGGCGTTGGTTGGCCCCCACCTTGGCATTGATTGCCTGTCTGATTTCGGGCGTAGTGGGCCTACTTTGGGGCGCTTCTATCGCTCAATCCCAAATTGAAGAGAATGTGGCTTTACAAGAACGTGTCGAAGAGCTCACCGCGACGAATACAGGCTTGCGCGGCCGCCTGACGGACAGCGAGCTGATCATAGATACCCAAAGATACACGGCTGTCGCCTTGCGAGATGAATTGACGCAGCTGCACAAGGACACGGCCAGTCTCGAGACAGAGCTCGGGTTTTTCCGCAAGATCATGGTGCCTGATGGTGGCCAGCAGGGTTTGCAGGTAGAGCGGTTTAGTGTGACGCCCAAGGGTGGGTCAGTATTCGTTATCAAGGCCACCTTGATCCACGTTTCGGAGCGGCCGCGAGTCGTTTCGGGAACCGTCAACATAGAGGTTGAGGGGGCCCAAGGCGGATCGCCAGTCACACTCTCCGGTGGCGCGTTGGCGAGCAGTCCAGAAGAGTTGAAATTCCGTTTTCGGTATTTCCAAGAGCTTGAGCAAAGGGTGGTATTGCCGCAAGATTTTGTTGCGACAACAGTAAAAATGGCGATGATTGGCAAAAACACGACCCCTGTTGACGCGGAGTTTGTTTGGGCAGCTGAATGAGATTAGGGTTGGCGCTTTCCTCCATGAGCTATGTTGGTGATGTCGGTGGCGAAAAGGCTCCAAGATATGGGTAAAAAGAAAGAAGTGACGCTGATAGCGACAGATGCCGAGCTGGTGGGCGATATCACGTTTTCCAGTCAGCTGGTTGTAAACGGTCTGCTGCGTGGGACAACCACGGCGGAAGAGCCTGGGGCGTCGATGACTGTGAGCCCGAGTGGGCGAGTAGTGGGAGATATCCGTGCGCCGTCTGTATTGATTCACGGCCGGGTGGATGGAACCGTCTATGCGCTCGAGCGCCTAGAGATTGCGGATGGCGCGATCATTCAAGGAGACCTGCACTACAGCGTGCTGCAGATGCATATGGGCGCGTCTGTTCAAGGACGATTGATTCATTCGGTGCCCGACGAAGCAGAAAAACCAACAAGCCCAGTACAGTCTGGCCGCGGCGATGCGCCCGCGGACAGCATTGGGGCAAGCGATTAAGGCCTGAGATGCAAACCAGTATTACGTTTTCGGAAAAAGCGGCAAACAGAGTGAAGCGCCTGATTGAAGACGAGGGTGATCCAAACCTGTGTCTGAGAGTGTTCATCTCTGGTGGGGGCTGCAACGGCTTTTCTTACGGATTTACCTTTGATGACAGTCGGGCCGACGATGACGCGGTGATTGAGCGTGCCGGGGTGCTTATGCTCGTTGATGCCATGAGCTACCCCTATTTGGATGGAGCCGACGTGGATTACATCGAAGACCTGTCTGGCGCTCAATTTGTGGTGTCCAACCCCAATGCCGCTGCGACGTGTGGCTGCGGAAGTTCTTTTTCACTGTAAAACTGCCTTCGGTTCAGGGCGTCCTTAACCCGGATAAATTGCACCTAAAACTCGCGGGCCATGGGCGCCGGTTACCTCTGTCATGTTGCCGGGTAACAGATAATGTCGTCGGTAGGCTAGCCAAGCAAAAGCCGCAGCCTCTATTGCGTCGCCGTCGATGCCCCAGTACTCGGTCGGTTCCACTACACATTGGCTGTGCCCACGCGCGTGAAGTGCCCGTTCAAGACGCTGCAACAAATGCGTGTTCAGGCGGCCGCCCCCACAGACTGGCACATGGCTGACATTCGGCAGGCTTTTGGAAATACAGTCTGCGATGCTGATCGCCGTAAATTCCGCCAGCGTGGCTTGTACGTCCTGATTGGTGATGTCCCTGTTGGTCTGCTCAAGATGAGGACTGAGCCACGCCTGGTTAAAGTACTCGCGGCCTGTGCTTTTCGGCGGCTCTAACGAGAAGTAAGGGTCGTTTAACAGGCTGACGAGCAGGGCATCGTCAACCTTGCCCGAAGCCGCCCAGGCACCAGAGGCATCAAAACGGTTAGCACCGTGTTCGGTATGATGTGTCGCATACCACTCATCCATCAAACAATTGCCAGGACCAACGTCGAAGCCGCCAAGACGGCCTCTTAAGGGAGAGATATTGCTGATGCCGCCAATATTCAGTACGCAAGGCTGGCCGTCTAGTTTGTCGAAAAGCACCTGATGGAACGCTGGTGCAAGGGGAGCACCTTGACCTGCTGCTGCCATATCCCGACGCCGAAAGTCAGCGATCGTGTCAATGCCGGTTAATTCTGCGATGCAGTTGGGGTCGCCGATTTGTAAAGTAAAAGGTTGATCTGCTGTGCCGGGCGGACGATGCCTTACGGTCTGCCCGTGATTGCCAATTGCGGTAATGCTAGCGGGTTCAATGTCGAGTGTTTTCAGCCACTGCAGGATCGATTCGCCAATAAACTCCCCCAGTAACCCGTCACATTGCCCTAAAAGGTCAACAGAGGAACTGTCAGGCTGTCCGCAGGCGAGCAGCGCGTCGCGCAAAAAATCCGGTAGCGGCACCGCATGAGCGTGGGTGACCGTAACTTCCTCATTGAACGATGATTCAGGGCCGTTCGGGTGGCTTACTTCAATGAGCGCGAGGTCCAGAGCGTCAACGCTCGTACCCGTCATGCATCCCAGAAAGGAGCCCAGCTTCATCGTGATGCCGATGCGAGCGCTGCCTGATCCCTAAAATGATCCAGCAGCAAAATGTTGGTAAACGTGCGCTCCTGGAACCGTGCGATTTCCCGCTGGGGTACGGGCTGAGCCTGCGGAAGCTGCACAGTTCGCGGGTTTTGGTGAACACCGTTCACCAAAAACTCGTAATGAAGATGAGGGCCGGTAGCATAGCCTGTCGCGCCGACGTAGCCGATGGTTTGGCCCTGCTTAACCCGCTTCCCAGTTTTAATGTTGCGGGCAAATTTCGACAAATGCAGATATTTCGTTACAAACTGTTCGCCGTGTTTGATCACAACATAATTGCCGTTGGCCTTGGTTCGCGATGCTTGCTCCACCTTGCCATCGCCCGCAGCTAGAATGGGGGTGCCCCTAGGCGCCGCATAATCGATGCCCCGATGGGGCCTAACGGTTTTGTATAGTGGATGCTTGCGGCGCAGGTTAAAGCTGGAGCTGATTCGGGAAAACTCCACGGGCGCACGTAAAAATGCTTTGCGCATACTAAGCCCCTCGGGATCGAAATAATCTGCAGATCCCGTTTCGTTGGTGTAGCGAACCGCAGTGTAAGCACGGCCTTGATTGACAAATCGGGCGGCTAAAATATCGCCATAGCCGATGAACTCCTCATCCAAATAGTGCTCTTCGTATAGCGCGAAAAACTCATCGCCAGGTCGGATATCCAACACGAAGTCGATATCCCACTGAAAAATTTGGGCGAGTCGCATGGTGAGATTGTCCGGAAGACCGACGGACTGGCTGGTGAGAAACAGACTGTTGTCGATGATCCCGTGTTTATAAGTCAGGACTTTGTCAGGTTCAGCGAAGCGCTCTTCGCTAGTGAATCCGCCCTCATCGTCGCCGGTAAACACCACACTTTCTAGAGGGCCGGGCTGATAGGTTAATGAGGTCAATAATTGCTCATTGCTCTCGAGTATCAGTTCGGCGCCAGGAAAAATGTCGGCAAGTACACTTCCGTGCTCAGTTTGCGTCAGCGCGTGAAGAGTCCGCGCCGAAAATCCATGGCTCGCAAAGATCATGGCCATATTGTCGCCATTCTTAACCGTTGTTCTGAGTTGTTTAGACCGATCGATGGCAAGCTCCGCGGTCTCTGCCAGATGTATGGTTTGTGCTGTTGGCTGGAGTAGTGTCTCGACACTTGACGATGGCTCCGGCACTAGGGCCTGCTCTGCATCAGCTCGGCTGCCGGTGTCGATTGGGCTCTCTGGGATGAACCCGCTCGCGGCCAACAGTAGTAGGCACAGACCTACCAGTGAGGCCAGTCTTCTGTGAAGGGGCGGAATTTGCATGGTATCCAATAGCGTCCAAACGATGGCTTATCCTAGGGTCTGCCGGCTGATGGGGCCGGTGCGGCGAGTATAGAAGAAAGTTTGTACAAGAAAAAACCGCAAGCGCTCGCCTGACCGTGCAGTCGGTAGGGATCTTTTGTTAAAGTTCTGCGCCTGCCCGAGCGCAGATTGGCCCGGCGCTACACCGGGACGAGGTACCTAATGCATAACAGGATATGAACGAATGAGCGCACAAGCCTTTATCGATGAGCTGCGGTGGCGCGGGCTGTTAACCCAAGTGTCTGACGAGACAGGCTTGCTCGAGCATCTGGACGCTGGGCGTCGAACGCTCTACTGCGGGTTCGATCCAACCGCAGACAGTTTGCATATTGGCAGCTTGGTGCCGTTATTGGCACTGCGACGGTTTCAGTTGCAAGGCCACCGCCCCTTGCTATTGCTCGGTGGAGCTACTGGCCTAATAGGGGATCCATCAGGCCGGGATGATGAGCGGTCGCTGAATCGAGAGGAAACCGTTGGCACCTGGGTCGATGCTCTGAGGAATCAGGTAAGCAGCTTCCTTGATTTTGACGCGACCGATGGCAGCGCGGCGAAGATCGTGAATAACCTCGATTGGACGGCGGATCTGAGTGTGATCGATTTTTTGCGCGATATCGGTAAACACTTTTCTGTCAACGGAATGATTCAGCGCGAGTCCGTTAAAGCCCGGCTAGAACGAGCGGAACAGGGCATTTCATATACCGAATTCAGCTACATGCTATTGCAGGCAATGGATTTCTTGCGCCTTGCGCAAAACGAAGGCTGTTCTCTGCAAATTGGCGGAAGCGATCAGTGGGGCAATATCGTGTCGGGTATCGACCTGATTCGACGCCACATGGGTGAGACCGCCTATGCCTTTACCATGCCCCTGGTTACTAAGGCTGATGGAACCAAGTTCGGTAAATCGGCAAGTGGGGCTATATGGCTGGATCCACAAAAAACCTCGCCCTATACGTTCTATCAGTTTTGGCTGAATAGCGCTGATGCTGATGTGGGGGCCTTTCTGCGGCTGTTTACCTTTCTGGATCAGCAAGAGATTGGTGATCTAGAGGCGTTGATGGAGGAGCATCCGGAGCGTCGTGAGCCTCATCGAAAGCTGGCCCAAGAGGTCACCGGGCTCGTGCACGGCGCAGACGCGGTAGTTGCGGCAGAGCGGATCAGTGCCGCGTTGTTTTCTGGCGACACCGAGGCTCTTTTGGAGAGCGATTTAGAGGAACTGCGGCAAGACGGACTCTCTAACAGCGTTTGCGAGCCGGGAGTAGGCCTTTTGACCGTGCTCGTCGAAGCAGGTTTGGTCAAATCTACCGGAGAAGCCAGAAAGCTGATTCAAGGGAACGGCATCAAATTGAACGGTGCGTCCGTCAGTGACGTTTCATGTACGTTGGACTTTGACGATGCTCTTTTTCAGCGTTTCTATCTGATTCGCAAGGGGAAAAAGAATTACCACCTAGTTGTGAGCCAGTAGCCACAAATCGCAACCCAAAGAAAAGTGCACTTTTTTGCAATTTGGAGTTGCGCGCCAGTTCGATATGCGTATTATACGCCTCCCTTGCAGCGAGGCTGAAACAAGCCAAGCAGCAGATCTTTAACAATATAAAGCAAGTGCATTGTGGTTCTTACGGCACGCAATCTTTAACGAGAAAGCAAACGCTAGTAAGAAACAAAATGTACAAACAAGCCATTCGTGTGGGAACACGTAATTCGTTTTGAGTAAATGATTACTCGGCATCATGGTTGGAAAAAAGGCGTCTCGTAAGAGACAAATCGGATCTGACTGAAAGTCGAAAATATTAAACTGAAGAGTTTGATCATGGCTCAGATTGAACGTTGGCGGCACGCCTAATACATGCAAGTCGAACGAGAAAGCACTTCGGTGTGAGTACAGTGGCGGACGGGTGAGTAACGCGTAGGAATCTACCTAGTAGTGGGGGACAACTCGAGGAAACTCGAGCTAATACCGCATACGCTCTATGGAGGAAAGTGGGGGATCTTCGGACCTCACGCTATTAGAGGAGCCTGCGTTAGAT
>JBELHZ010000065.1:0-12713 GCA_042091155.1 Gammaproteobacteria bacterium | reverse complement strand
TCGAAAAACGCTTCAATGGCTTCGTGATGATCTGGTTCCGCATGACAAATCGCTTGATAGCCCGCGGATTTGTCCAGCAGTTCATCCAGCGACGCATTTTGACTGGCACGCATGAGTTGTTTGGTCAAACGTACCGCGTGGGGTGGATTGGCGGCGATTCCTGCGGCCAGCGTTTGGGCGCGTTCGACAAGGGCTTCGGGCTCGACCACTTCCGATACCAATCCCATTTGCAGCGCTGCTTCGGCCTTCACAGGCTCACCCGCAAAAGCCATTAAGCAGGCATTGGAATAGCCAACCACGCGGGGCAAAAACCACGCGCCGCCATCGCCGGGAATCAGACCCAGTTTGGCGAAGCTTTCGGCGAACATGGCCTTGGTACTGGCAACACGTATATCGCACATGGTCGCCAAGTCACATCCGGCGCCAACCGCGGGTCCGTTGACCGCAGCAATAATCGGCACGTTCAGGCTGTAGATGGCACGAGGAATACGCTGAATCCCTTTGCGGTAGGCTTCGGCCTGATCCATGGGATCGCCCGCGAACATACCTGTGCGATCGCGCATATCCTTCACATTACCGCCTGCACAAAATGCCGTGCCCTCTCCGGTTAAGACCACGGCGCGAATCGACATGTTGTCATTGATCTCTTGGCAGACCTGCACGATGTCGTCGAACTGCTCTGCCCCGGTCAGCGCATTGCGGGTCTCTGGGCTGGACATGGTCAGTGTCAGCACATGGTTATCAAGGGATCGAGTTAAAAAGGCCATGAGCACTCCAGTTTTCTTTGAATTGATGCTGCGGCACCCTCGCCGCATGAGTCGACAATGCTAACGTATTTTGCTCACCTCGAGTGCCCAAATGGTGAGCGCCGATAGCGGAGCATGTGACCACTGCCCACGCCGCTGTGTGCACCAGCCTCTAATGCAATTTGTCCATTGACTACGACCATGTCGATACCCGCGGCTTCGGTTTTAGGCTCGTCGTAGGTGGCCTGATCAATGACGATATCCGGCTGAAACAGCAATAAATCTGCCCAATAACCGGTTTTGATTTCGCCTCGGTCGCCCAGACCGAACGTTTTGGCCGATAAAGATGTCATGCGCCGAACCGCTTCGGGCAAGGACAGCACGCTACGTTCCCTCACGTAGTGGCCGAGCACGCGGGGGAATGTGCCAAATAGGCGTGGGTGAGGTTTTCCGCGCAAATCCGGAATGCCATCGCTTCCCACCATCATGTCTGCGTGAGCTAAGTTGGTCTCGACGTCGGCTTCATCAATGATGAAGTGGATACACAGAGTTCGGTCACCAAGGGGCGCGGTCAGAATTTTGATCACCAGATCCGTCAGCGAGATATTCTCCTCGGCTGCGATGTCCACCAGCATGCGCCCTTCGTACGCCCGGAACGCTTTGCAGCTGGCGATACGAACCACTTCCGCCAGCTCTTCGCTGACCCGGTCGAGGTTAAAATATTCGATCATACGGCCACTGCCCGCGGTGTAGGGGTAAACATCCAATGTCACCGGTTGGCCCTCTCGTAGGGCTGTATCGACGCGCTGGAGTGACTCTTTTACCTTGCCCCAGTTTCCCTTGCCTGCGGCCTTGTGGTGAGAAATATGTAGGTGCACTCCGCCGTCCCGGGCGATTTGCAAACTCTCATCCACGGCTTCTAGCAAACGATCGCCTTCATTGCGCATGTGCGTGGTGTAAAGGGCATCAAAGGGGGCCGCCATTTTCGCCAGCTCGGTGACTTCCTCGGTGTTGCTGAATCGACCGGGCCGATAGATCAAGCCGCTGGAAAAACCGCAGGCACCCTGCTCCAGAGCGTGGGTCACATGCCCTTGCATCTCGCGCAGTTCGCTGTCCGTCGGCGCGCTCTTGCTCTCGCCCATGACCAGCGAGCGAACCGTGTTATGCCCCACCAGCATCATGTTATTGATGGCGGGCTGCCGGGCTAATGCCGCAGCGTAGTAGCCGTCGAGGTCCGTAAATTCACCCTCCAGACCGGCCAAAATGCCGCCGCTAGCAGCCACCGAGTCCTTGGTAGGATCCGCAGGAATCGCGGAAAACCCGCAGTTGCCGCTCACCACGGTGGTTACACCTTGGGACAGCTTAAACTCCATGCCTGGATGCCGGAAAAAAGCCCCGTCGTCGTGGGCGTGGGTATCAATCAGGCCCGGACACAGCACTGCGCCGTTGGCGACAACCTCACGACCGCCACTGGCGAGGCCTTGGGTCACCGAACCCACTTCGTTGATGCGCCCGTCACGGACGCTAACATCGCCAATCCACTCGGGCCCACCAGTGCCGTCCAAAATTCTAACCTGCCGAAAAATCAGATCGTTCATCCTTTGCTCCTACTAAAACTCAACGGGATTACAGGCCATAGGCCGTCGGTTGGGTACGCACCCACTCCCCAATCTGTTCACCAATCATGAAACAGGTCAGATTCGTATTGGCCCGAGGCACAGACGGCATAATCGACGCATCTGCCACCACCAACTGCTCGACGCCATGACAGCGCCCCATTGCATCCACCACGGCCATCGGGTCATCAGACGGACCCATTTTTGCGGTTCCGCACGGGTGATACCCAGAGCCAGAAAACTTCCGGCACAACTGCTGAAGATCTGCCACGGAACTGCCCCTAGACAGATCCGGAAAAGTCACCTGTTCAATCATGTCTGCCAAGGCACCAACCCGGGTAAAGGCTAGAGTGTCTCGCATACAGGACGCCAGCCGGCTGGCATCCCTAAGGTCCTCACAAAAGCGGTTTTGCAGCACCGGCGCGGTGAAGGTACCCGTATCAGATAGGGTTAACTGACCACGACCGTATTGATATTCCAGCACCGGGGCGAGCATGAACAGCGGCGGTCCGCCCGAACGACCGGCAAAGCTGATCTGTTCGATTTGCAGATCGTTGCGCTTGTCAGAACCCTCGGCGGTGTAGCGCAATATG
The DNA here is from genome assembly GCA_042091155.1 of Gammaproteobacteria bacterium. GTDB lineage: Bacteria > Pseudomonadota > Gammaproteobacteria > Pseudomonadales > Azotimanducaceae > UBA4421. The sequence goes on along the minus strand of JBELHZ010000065.1, from coordinate 9,758 downwards.
GTTTGGATGATCGGCCGATCGAAGTCGATCAGCGACGGGTCCCGCACTTCGCAAACCACACCCAAGGCCGGGTGATCGGATAAATTTTGACCCACCCCCGGGGCTTGTCGGACGGTCTCTACCCCTAAATGGTTCAGCTGATCTTGCGGGCCAATACCTGAGCGCAACAACACCGTTGGGGACATCAGGGCCCCTGCGCTGAGAATCACCAGCCGTGCACCTATGGCGCTCACCTGCTCGCCATCAGCGGCAGCACTGGGCTGTATTTCGGCACCCGTGCAGCGAGCGCCTTTGAACAACAGGCGTCTGACACTGGTATCCGCGCGCACGGTCAGATTTGGGCGGATACGTGCCGGGGCCAAATAGCCCACCGCGGCGGAAATACGCAGACGGCCCAGCTTGTTCATGGGCTGCGGGCCGGCGCCATAGCCCTTGGGGTCGTTGGCATCCGGGCAATAGGGGTAGCCTAGGGCGTCAGCAGAATCCAGAAAGGCTTGATGCTGTGGTTCCAGTTCATCCTTGGGGTAGCGACGAATGGTGATGGGCCCACTGTCGCCGTGGTAATCCTCGTGGCCAAAGTCCAGATCACGTTCCAAGCGTTTGAATGCTGGCAACACCGACGCCCAGTTCCAGCCGGCGTTACCCTCTTGGGCCCAGTCATCGTAGTCCTCAGGCATACCGCGCAGGGCGATGGTGGTATTGACCGCAGAGGAGCCACCCACGACCCGACCCCGTGGGAAACGATCCCTGCGGCCCTGGGTGGGCTCGTACTCGAAGCCCCAATCGTGGGCGGTATAGGAATTATTGTGAGAGTTGATCAGGTCGTCTGGGGTGTTCGTCAACAGAGGATAATCTGGGCCGGCTTCGAGCAAACAAACGTTCAGATTGGGGTCTTCACTGACGCGGGCTGCGATAGCACTGCCGGCGCTGCCTGCACCAATAATCAACACATCAAAGTGATCTTCTCGCATTCGCCTATGCCCTGCATAACCCTCGGGACTTGATTGAATCAAAGCCCTCGTCGGGATGATAGTCTTGCAAGAATGGAAAACGCTTCGATCACAATCGACGAGATCAGCGCCTTGGTGTTGTGCGGGGGTGAGGGACGACGCTTCGGCGGCGCGGATAAACCCCTTGCACTGTTCACCGGCGACTTGGGGTCACACCCGATGGTGGACTATGTGATTCACCGTTTACCAAAAGTCGCCCGTGTGTTTATCAGTGCCAACCGCAATCTCGAACGGTACGCCAAGCGCGGACAAGTCCTATCTGATGCGGAAACCGGGTTAGACGAGAAGGGCCCACTGGTGGGTATCTACGGCGGATTGGCGGCCTGCCCCACGCCTTGGCTACTGGTCTGTCCTGGCGATATGCCCTTGCTGCCCGAAGGCTGGCACGATCACCTGCTCACCGCAGATTGTGCCGAAGCGGGCTCACGGGTTTTGCATGACGGGGAGCGCCTGCAGCCTCTGTTGTGCCTGATACCAACAACCCTGACGACGGTTCTGGGCGATTACATTCGCGCCGGAGGCAGAAGCGTTAAGGATTGGCATGTCATGCACAACGCCGCCAGGGTTCTTGTCAGCGAAAGCCCTAATGCCTTCGCTAACATCAATACCGAAGCGGAACTGGGCGCGCTGTAGGCTACTCGCCCATTTGCGCCTGTAGGTAGTTTTCTATACCGGTCTTTTCGACCAACCCCAGCTGAGTTTCGAGCCAATCCACATGTTCCTCTTCGGACATCAATATGTTGTTGAACAGGTCTCGGCTGCCGAAGTCTCCGCAGGCTTCGCAATCGACGATGGCAGCGCGAAGGTCCGGAATCGCGATCATCTCAAGCGCCAGATCGCATTCGAGCATCTCTTTTACGTTTTGCCCGATCATGAGCTTTCCCAAATCCTGCAGATTGGGTAACCCCTCTAAGAACAAAATACGTTCGATAATGGAATCGGCGTGCTTCATCTCATCGACGGATTCTTCCATCTCCATTTTTCCCATTTTTTTCAAACCCCAATCGTCGAGCATTTTCGCGTGAAGAAAATACTGATTAATCGCGGTGAGTTCGTTTTTGAGTACGGTATTCAGGTGTCCGATGACCTTGGTGTCTAAACTTTTCATCCCAGATGCTCCTAGTTAATGCGGACTCGACAATGCATGAAAGTCTCTAAAACATCAATAAATCGTTTCGTAAGTTATTGTTTTGTAACGATAATTACTATTATTGGCGCATACTAGTCAGAGCGGTATTGATATCAAGAATGATTTGCATTTAGAATAGGCTCTCATCTTCAAACGCCTGCAAATTTATGTACATCTGTTTGTGTAAAGCTGTGACCGATCACGACATCGAAGCCTCCGTTCTGGCTGGCGCGCAGTCGTTATCGCAGGTGCAGGAACAGTTAGAGGTCAGTACCGGCTGCGGCCGATGCGAATCTGCCGCGCAGCTCGTCGTAGAGCAGGCGCTAGCCAAGTCCGCTAACGGGCAGTTAAGTAGATCAGGGTTTCAGATCGCTGAGTTGAACGCCGCCGATCTCGCCGCTCTTGTTTACGCGGCCTAAGCTCTCTTCGCACCTGACGCTTTAGGCGCTTCTACTCCCCTCTTCTTGGATAGACATAACCTGTTGTCCTAGACAGCGATCTGCTAGATTCCCCACTTCTTGCGAGGAGCGTCGACATGCCAAACCGGCCTGCAGTAGATTACATCGAGCGTACGAAAGCCCTGTATTCGAGTCTGGGACACCCTCCCTACCATTGGGTCAGCAACTCCGACCAGCCGCCGTGGCACACGCTGAATAAACCCTTGAGCGAGTGCAGACTTGGTGTTGTCGCCTCGGGTGGCGTCTATCGCCACGGCCAAGTTGCCTTTCATTACAAAGATGACATCAGCTACCGCCGGATTCCCGTAGAGACCCCTGCCGATGAACTGCGCGTGACGCACTTCGCCTACGATCTGACCCCAGCGCGAACGGACCCTAATGCGGTGCTGCCTCTAAAGGCTCTGAATGAATTGATCGATAACGGCCGCCTTGGCGCCCTTGCACCCAATGCGCTGACGTTTATGGGCGGGATCTACTCCAGCCGCAAAGTGCGCGACACGCTGGCGCCGGCCTTGGTCGCCGAATTGAAAAAAGACGAAGTCGACCTGGCCCTGCTGATTCCGGTCTGACCCGTCTGTCATCAGTCCGTTGGACTGATCGCACGCGCCCTTGAGGCCCAAGGAATTGCCACCCTGAGCTTGACCAGTGCTCGCTCGATTACGCAGTCGGTGGGTGCCCCACGGGCACTGTACTTGGATTACCCCCTCGGCCAAACCGCAGGGCGCGCCGGAGATCTGGATGAACAGCGCCAAATTATGGAGCACGTCTGCCGCGGTTTTGAGGACATGAAACAACCCGGCAGCATTGCCGATTTGCCCATGCGCTGGTCCGAGGACGATGCATGGAAAGATGTTGTAATGCGGCCACAGAATGGCAAGAACACCAACCCATCCGGGGATATCCTCGGTCTTGCCGGTGATCAGCGCACCCCGCGGCATGGCACGCCACAATATCAGTACCCTGAAGATGCCATCGCAGCAGATTCACAATGCCCCACCTGTGTTTTTCTGCCTCAGGACTAACCGACGTTTAACGGCCCGGGGCTCCCTCGGCCTTAGGCCCGGCGCTGGCTAGCTGGGACAAGATCATCCCGAGCAACATCAAGCCGCAGCCAATCAACTGACGGACACTGAGCCACTCGTCCAGAACCAGATAACCGCCTATGGCACCGAAGACCGCTTCAAGGCTAAGAATAATCCCTGCGTGCACCGGGTTGGCCTTCGCCTGAGCAATTACTTGGAGGGTGTAGGCCACGCCCACGGTAATAATCCCCGCATAGACCAAGGTAGGCCCGGCAGCCTTCAACTGGTCGAGGGTAGTTGTCTCGTTACCAAGGGTCACCGAAACCAACATACCTAAAACAGCGCACACCACAAACTGTCCACAGGCCAGCAGCAGGCCCGGCGCGTGTTTGGTGAAGTGATCAATGGCCAATATGTGCAGCGCCCAGATCGACGCGCCGGCTAACTGCAGCAAGTCGCCGTACCCCATTTGGTACTGTTCATCGACCCCAAGAAGATACAAACCACAGGCAGCAACCAAGCAGCCGAGCCAAGTGACTAAGCCCGTGGCCATCCCCAGCATCAAACCGAAGATCGGCACAAAAACCATATACATACCGGTAATAAAACCGGCGTTGGAGGCAGTGGTATACAGCAGGCCCACTTGCTGGAACGACGATGCGACAAACAAAATCGTACCTAAGACGCAGGAGGCAAACAACAGGTAGCCGACACTGGGGCGGTCTGGACTCTGACGCCGCTGTAAATACCAGATCACGGGCAGCAAACTGAGCGCGCCGAGCAAAAATCGGGCACCAATGAAGGCAAAGGGGCCTAGGTAATTCATGCCCAACACCTGGGCTACGAACCCAAATCCCCAGATTGCCGCCGTCAGCAGCAGTAATAGATTCGCGGTCATAATAGGGATCCGTCAGCGTCTCTGGGCACAGACGTTTGTTGTTCTCATCCGGCCGGCCAGCCTGCCTGTGGGTGGTCAGCTAATGCGGCGGACCTGAGGCTTGCTTTGCCAATCACCCTTTGGCGATTCGCAGTCAGCTGCAGCGTAGTGTACCGATATGGCACGGCGAAAAGTATCGGTTCGATTGCGCCCAGAACCGTGTATCAGCAGCGGATGGAACAGCAACGTGTCGCCAGGCTGCATCTCGATATGGACACGACGCTCAATATCCACATCCTCAATGGCGAAAAAGCCATGATTCAGATAGTCCCAATCCGGTGTCCCATGGGTGAGCACCCCGGATTTGTGGGATTCGGGTATCACCGCCAAGCATCCGTTGTCACGAGTGGTTGGCAGAATGGCTGTCCATGTGGCGACAATCGAGGAAACGGGACGCATGCTGAAATAGCGCACGTCTTGATGTAGTGGATGCTTGCCATCCACCTTGGGCGGCTTATTAAAGACGTTGCTGGTGAGGCTGAAAATCTCAGTGCCGATAAGACTTTGTACGCAGCTTACCAACTCCGGTTGGGCGGCGAAGGTATTGAGCACCAAATCGTCTTCCAAGCAAAAGAGTTTATTCACGCCGTGGAGCGGTGTTTCAGGCTCGACAACGCCTTTGACGACCATCACGTCTCGCATAATCTTCATCGCACCACTGCAGGGTTCGACACCATCAACGATGTCTAGGAAGCGTTGGTTGAGCCGGTTCAAAGCCTCAGCGTCGATCAGTGCCGGTAACAGCAAGAACCCATCGCGATGGTATTGTTGAATCTGTACTTGGGTCAGCGCCACACCACTCTCCTCATCCTTCTGCGCCCTAATCTGCTTGGCCTAGGGGGCTGATGCAAGCTCGGGAGCGTAGAATTTGGGGCAAATACGTACAAAAACGGGCAAAAAAAAGCCGCGATCTAAGTCGCGGCTTTCGGGCAGCACCTCGACGTTCTCTGGCGTTAGCCGCCAAAGTCGTCAAACGCGATGTTCTCGGGCTCGACACCCAGATCCTCAAGCATGTTTTGCACAGCCTGAGCCATCGGGGGAGGCCCACACATGTAGTACTCGCAGTCTTCTGGACTCGGGTGATCTCTCAAGTAGTTTTCAAGCACAACGTTGTGAATGAAGCCCGTGTAGCCTTCCCAATTGTCTTCTTCCAAAGCATCTGACAGCGCAACGTTGAACGAAAAGTTTTCGTTGTTCGCCGCCAGTTCCTCAAACTCCTCTATATAAAACATCTCGCGCAGCGACCGCGCACCATACCAGTAGCTCATCTTGGTCTTCGTGCCTTTACGTAGCAGTTCGTCAAAAATGTGCGAGCGTAGAGGGGCCATACCAGCCCCGCCGCCGATCCAGATTTTCTCTGCCGGAGTATCCTTGACGAAGAAGTCACCGTAAGGCCCAAACACCGTGATCTTGTCGCCCGCTTTGAGGTTGGCGACATAGGAGGTCATCGCGCCGGGTGGCAGATGATCCATCCGTGGTGGTGGCGGTGATACGCGAATATTGAATTTCAGAATGCCACGCTCTTCTGGATAGTTCGCCATGGAGTAGGCACGAATCGTGGTCTCCTTAACGTCTGACTCTAAGTCCCAGAAGTTAAACTTATCCCAATCCTCGCGGTACTCCTCCTGAACATCGATGCTGCGCCAATCCATTTTGTATGGCGGAATTTCCAGCTGTACATAGCCGCCAGCGCGGAAGGCAACGTCTGCGCCTTCAGGAAGTTTGAGGTTCAGTTCCTTGATCATGGACGCCACATTAGGGTTATCAATGACTTCGCACTCCCAGCGCTGCACGCCTAAAGCGTCATCGGGCACTTCGATCTTCATGTCTTGCTTGACCGCCACCTGACAGGACAGACGCCAGCTTTCATTGACTTCGCCGCGGTTAAAGTGGCCTTCCTCTGTGGCCAGAATGCTGCCGCCGCCTTCGACGACCCGGCATCGACACTGAGCACAGGTACCACCGCCACCGCAGGCGCTGGCCAAAAAGATACCCTTGGACGCAAGCGTTCCGAGCAACTTACCGCCGGCAGGCACTTCAACGGATTTGTCTGGATCGTCGTTGATTAAAATGGTGACGTTGCCGGCGCTCACCAGCTTGGATCGGGCGAACAAGATCACCCCAACCAAAGCGAGCACCGTAACGGTGAACATCACAACGCCCAGTAAGACTGTTGAATCAAACATGATGGCTCCCAGCTAAATTTAAATGTCGATACCACCGAAGGACATGAAGCACATGCTGATCAGTCCTACGGAGATAAAGGTAATACCCAAACCACGAAGCCCTTCTGGCACATCACTGTACTTGAGCTTTTCGCGAACGCCGGCCAGAGCAGTAATGGCTAATGCCCAGCCAACCCCTGCACCGAGGCCGAAGACCACGCTCTCGGAGAACGTCTGGTCTTGGTCAATCATCATCAGCGACGCTCCTAAAATAGCGCAATTCACGGTAATCAGCGGCAAGAATACGCCCAAGGCGTTGTACAGAACCGGGACATAGCGGTCCAATACCATTTCCAAAATCTGAACCATGGCGGCAATGACGCCGATGTAGGACAGCAACCCCAAGAAGCTCAGGTCCACATTGGGGAAACCGGCCCAAGCCAATGCGCCCTCCCGCAAAAACAGATTAAAGATCAGGTTGTTAACCGGCACCGTAATGGCAAGCACCACGACAACCGCGACGCCCAGACCGAAGGCCGTGGAGATTTTCTTGGAGATCGCGATAAACGTACACATCCCAAGAAAGAACGTGAGTGCCATATTTTCAATAAAAACCGCACGGACAAATATGCCTAGATAATGTTCCATTAAATTGCCTCCTTGTATTGACCGTTCGGAGCAATCTCAAACTCGGGCTCTTCGACCTGATCGGTCTTCCACGACCGGATAGCCCAAATGAACAAACCAATAATAAAGAAGGCACTCGGAGCCAACAGCAGTAGGCCGTTGGGCACATACCAACCACCATTCGCGACGGTGGGAATAATCTCATAACCCAGCAAGGTGCCGGAGCCCAGAGGTTCACGTACCAGCGCAACGCCGATGAGTATCACGCTGTAGCCCAGTGCATTGCCAAACCCGTCCAGAGCCGATAGCCAGGGGCCGTTTTGCATTGCAAAAGCCTCCGCTCGGCCCATGACGATACAATTGGTAATGATCAGTCCAACGAACACCGAAAGGCTTTTCGAGATGTCGTAGGCCACCGCCTGCAGCACCTGATCCACCACGATCACCAAGGATGAGATGATGGTCATCTGCACGATAATCCGAATGTTGGTCGGTACCCGGTTGCGCACCAGCGAAACGGCTAAGTTCGACATGGTGCAGACGAAAATCACTGCCAAGCACATCACCAGTGTCGTCGACATGTTGATGGTCACGGCCAGTGCGGAACAAATACCTAGCACCTGCAAGGCAATCGGGTTGTTGTTAAAAATCGGATCAATTAATACTTCTTTTTGTGTCGCCATGATCTTCCCCTACCCCTGGGCCAAGCCGTTGGATCTCAGACGCTTCAGATAGGCACCAAAGCCATCATCACCCGTCCAGTAATTCACCATGTTCTCAACGCCCTTAGTCGTGAACGTCGCGCCGGACAGTGCGTCCACTTCGTAGCTGGCGGCAGGGTTGGTGCTTGCAGAACGCTGCTTGACCAACTTCACCTGGGGCTGACCCATATCGTCGAACAGTCGAACGCCCTGCCAGGAGGCCTTCCACTTGCTGTTATCCACTTCACCGCCCAATCCGGGGGTTTCCTTGTGCTGATAAAAGCCGAGGCCCGCAATGGTGTTCAGATCGCCATCCAGCGCTAGGTAACCGTAGAGTGTGCCCCACAGACCATAGCCCCTTACCGGCATAACGACTTTCTCAATACCGGAAGCGGTCGCCTTGAGATAGACCAAGGAAACATTCTCTCTGCGGCGCAATGTCGCAATGTCTTCCGCTGGCGTCAGCGCAACGGACGTCGCCGAATCCTTGGCCGCTCGGATAGGGTCATAGGTGACGACATCGACATCGTCAACGTATTCGCCAGTCTGTAGATCCACCGCACGCACCGTAAACTCGGCGAACAGCTCTTCGATGGAGCGGCCGTCCGCTGACACATCTTGATCTGCTGGCAGCATGCCGGCTGCACGAAGAATATTCTTCTTCTGATCCAGCTCCTTGTTGAGCTGCTGAATGGGCTTCAGCGCCACCGCCATGGACGAGACCACGACGGAGCATACCAAGCACAAAAATACAGCGATTAGGAACGTATTCGCCAAGCTGTCCTTCTCTAATTTATCCACGGGCAAGTCTCCGCTTGATGTTGGATTGCATGACGAAGTGATCGAGTAATGGTGCGAACAAGTTGCCAAATAAGATGGCAAGCATCATGCCTTCAGGAAACGCGGGGTTCACCACGCGAATCAGCACACACATAAAGCCAATGAGGATGCCGTAGAACCAACGGCCGTTATTTGTCATGGCCGCAGACACCGGGTCTGTCGCCATAAAGACAGCGCCAAAGGCAAAACCACCCAACACCAGGTGCCAGTAGAAAGGCATCGTAAACATAGGGTTGCTAGAAGGCAGTAGGTTGAACAGCGACGACGTCAGAACCATGCCGAGGAACACACCCGCCATCACACGCCATGACGCGATGCGCGATAAGCACAGAAAGACGCCGGCAATCAAAATCGCCAAGGTTGAGGTTTCACCAACGGAACCCGGCATGCTGCCGATAAAGGCAGACATCCAGTCGACACCGTAAGGCAGATCCGACGCGGCATTACCCAACGGAGTCGCCTGGGTCCAACCGTCAACGGCTACCCATACCGCATCACCGGACATTTGCGCGGGATAGGCAAAATACAAAAACGCACGACCGGTAAGCGCAGGGTTCAAGAAGTTTTTGCCCGTACCGCCAAACACTTCCTTGGCAATCACCACACCGAAGATTACGCCAACAGCCGCCATCCAAAGCGGAATGGACGGTGGCAAGGTCAGGGTGAAAAGAATCGACGTGACGAAGTAGCCTTCATTGACCTCGTGGCCGCGCTTCGAGGCGAACCAGATTTCGAACACGATGCCAGCCAAGAAAACGGTAATGTATAGCGGCAAAAAGTAAGCCAAACCGTGGATCAGGCAGTCCCATACGCTGTTTGGATCAAAGCCGACCAAACCATTGAGGAAAATGCCGCGCCAGCTGTCCACA
>JBELHZ010000064.1:0-12697 GCA_042091155.1 Gammaproteobacteria bacterium | reverse complement strand
AACCCCCAATATCGACACGCTGGCTGCTGAAGGCCAGCGTTGGACAGATTTTTACGTTGCCGCCCCGGTTTGCTCCCCCAGCCGTGCAGCACTGCTGACCGGAAGACTGCCAGTGCGAAGCGGTCTGTATGGCAACGCGATTCGCGTCTTTTTTCCGGATGAGCCCGGTGGTTTCCCTGACTCCGAGTTGACCTTGGCTGAAGCGCTCAAGGTCCATGGCTACGCAACGGGAATGTTTGGCAAGTGGCACTTGGGCGATGCCCCGCATGCGCTGCCCACGCGACATGGGTTCGATGAGTGGGTGGGAGTGCCCTACTCCAATGACATGAATTGGGTCGGCGAGCCGGATTTTGAAGCGCTGGTCAAACTGAACATGAGTGGCGACCTAGAGCAGCGTGCAGCCATTTACGCTCGTCGAGCGGCCAAATATGCCGCCCCCGAAAAAGAACACTTTGAAGCGCCGCTGTTTTTCAGCAAGGCAACCTCTGACGGCTTCGAGGACAGCGTAGAGCAGCCCACGGATCAGACCCAGCTGACCCAAAGAGCGACGGCGGCGGCCACCGACTTTATTGCGCGCCACGCGGATGAACCGTTTTTTCTTTATCTGCCGTATTCCATGCCGCATACGCCCTTGTTTCGCAGCGAGGAATTCGCCGGCCGAAGTTTGGGCGGTCGTTACGGTGACGTGGTGGAAGAAATCGACGCCAGCGTAGGCGCGGTTCGCGAGGCCTTAGCTGAGGCGGGCGTACTCGACAAGACCTTGATCGTGTTTACCAGTGATAACGGCCCTTGGCTCTTTATGCGCGAAGAGGGAGGCGTTTCCGGTTTGCTGCGGGACGGCAAGGGGACGACCTTTGAAGGGGGCGTTCGGGTGCCAACGGTTTTCAACTGGCCAGGTACCATTGCCCCAGATGTGGTCAGCGATATGGGTTCCGCCATGGATCTGTTTTCTACTGTCATGACCTTGGTTGGTGGTGATGCTGCGTCGGCGACGGATGGTCTGGACTTAAGCCCCCGGTTATTCGGGACAGCACCGAGTCCGCGTAACGAGATGCCGTATTACCGTGGTGGCGCGCTTTATGCCTATCGCAAAGGACCTTGGAAAATGCATTTCATTACTGAGGGTGCCTACGGCCTAGCACCCGCAAAGCAGAAACACGAGGTGCCTCAACTGTTTCACCTGCAGCGGGATCCGGCAGAGCGCTTTGATGTGGCGGCAGATCACCCAGAGGTCGTGGCAGACATTCAGGCTGCGGTTGCCCAACACCGCGCAGGGCTGACGATTGCGCCGCCATTGTTTGATGCGCGGTTGGCGGCGCTGATGGCGCCACAGTAAGTCAAATTTACCCGGAGTTTTATCGGAGGACGTCACCGTGATTGAGATACCCAGAGAAGATACGATCAGCGTGGATTGGTTTAACGCCTGCTTTGCCGAAGCGGGTCTCAGCGGCCGAGTCAGCGGCTTTGAAGCGGCACGAGTGGGCACCGGACAGATCGGTAAGTGTGTCCGTTATACCCTTGCCTTTGACAATCAAGGTGACTTGCCCGCTTCTGTAATCGGCAAATATCCCTCGGACGATGAGAACAGTCGGCAGACCGGTGTTGCGCTGCTGAATTTTTTGAAAGAGGTACGTTTCTATCAAGAACTACAGCATCGGGTAACGATCAACACACCGCGCTGCTATTACTCTCAAATTCTCAATGACGGCCCCGAGTTTTTCTTACTGTTAGAAGATTTGGCACCGGCGGAGCAGGGCGATCAACTCGCGGGCTGCACCCCCGAGGTTGCACAGGCTGCATTAAGTGAACTGGTGGGGCTACAGGCACCGGCCTGGTGTGACGCAAGCCTGCACGACTTGAAATGGCTGCGGGATGCGGAAGCCGCGGCGGTCGTGGACACCATGGCGTTGTACCGCCAAACCCTGCCGGGTTTTGTTGAGCGTTATGGATCGAATCTGGCGGCGGATGAGGTGGCGATCATTCAGCGGGTGGGCGAAGCCAGCGAAACGCCACTGAATGCAGAATTCCCCGACGTATTTTCGTTGGTCCATGTTGATTACCGGTTAGACAACCTGATGATTAACGCCAGCGGCTCCGGATTGGCCATCACCGCCGTGGATTGGCAGAGCATCACTCTGGGTGCGCCGATGAATGATGTGGCCTACTTTATTGGTGCCGGGTTGGAGCCGCAGGTGCGCAAGCCGGTAGAGGAAGCGCTGGTTCGTGGCTATTACCGAGGCCTGATACGTGCTGGCGTGCCTAACTATGCTTGGGAGGATTGCTGGTTAGGCTATCGACGTGGTGCCTTTGCGGGTTTCGCCGTCACCGTGATCGCTTCCATGCTGGTTCAGCGCACGGATCGGGGCGATACCATGTTTACGACCATGGCACGCCGCCACGCGCGGCACGCCATTGATCTCGGTGCAGGAGAGTTTTTGCGTTAGCGATCTTTGCCGGTTTAGCGAATACCGTCCCAGGCCGTTCGCTCTTCTGGGTCAGGGTCCTCAACCAGCGCGCTTTCATCATCAAACATCATGGTCGCCCGGCTTGTCAGATCGTATCTTGGCCAACCGGGCTCACCCGTCTTAATGAAGTCGCTCCAAACCTTATGCATGGTGTCTGCCAACGCCTGAGGTTTTGGTCCTGGGCCAATAAAGAAGTTCACCCCGGCCTGATCGAGATTGTCGAAGGCGAAGGGGATCTCCAGCGAATGGGTGGCTCCTAGCGCGCCGTCCATGGCACGTGAGCGCCAATTGAACTGATACATAAATGTCGGCGCGGCATCCTGACGGACTTCAGCAAGGCGAATGGCAGGAATGCGAAACATGTGATCGGTGGTCAGCGCCACCAGCAGATCATGGTGACTTGCGTCCGGTCGAGTGCTGCCATAGGTCTCCAGGGCGTGGTCTGCGTCATAACCTGCGGCAACCCGTTCTACTTTGGCCTGATCGGTCTGACCACTGCTCCACAGTGTGGTTTCGTCCTTATTGCTCCCCGTTAAGACTCTTACGGATGCGCTGGCGCCGGCCTTCAATGCATCGAGAGGCGCAGCAGGCAGTGTGGTATTGCCGTGTACCGGATAAAACGGTGACACCGACGTCCCCAACTCGTTTACCTGACCGGGACCCCGCCCGTAATGGGCAGTGGTGGCGTTTTGGGCAGCCAAAATGGCATCAACGGAAACCCCCATAAGCTCCATCGGACTGCTGTGGCCAAGGGTTTGCAAAAAGTGATCTGTGGCGGTTCGTGCGGCTGCTGCCGGGAGTGTGTGATGACAGGCACCGCTCTGGGGAATGGCTTGCTGGAAGAGTCCGTTGGCGCTGGGGCAGGCCATCAGCGTCGCCACACTAAAGCCGCCGGCTGACTCGCCGGCAATGGTGACGCGATTTGGGTCGCCGCCAAAGGCGGCAATGTTGTCCTGAACCCACTGCAGTGCAGCGATCTGATCCAGGGTCCCATTGATGTTGGAGGTAGCGAATTCGTCCCCCAAGTGAGTGAGGTCAGCGAAGCCCAAGGCCCCGAGTCGATAGTTGATGGATACCACGACGATATCGTTGTTTTTTGCGAATCGTGTGCCGTTGTACCACGGGATAGCGCCTTGACCGCTGGTGTAGCCGCCACCGTGAATCCACACCATCACGGCCCGCCCGCCGGCGTCGCCTTCGTTCAGAATGTCTGTTGGAGCCGAAATGTTCAGATACAAACAATCTTCGCTCCAGCGTACCGGAGCACTGTCGGTCATGCCGCCGCTGGGAATCTGGGGGGCAGCAGGGGAAAACTTCAGCGCGGCAAAGGTGTCGCTGAAGGGCGCAAGCCGTTGTGGCGCTTTGAAACGGAGGTTGTCGATCGGCGCTTGGGCATAGGGTATGCCGGCAAAGAGAAGCGCGTCATTTTTTTCTTGGCCTTGAATGTTTCCTGCCGGCGCGTGAATCGTCGTGGACTCGTCGTTCATGGTTCCCTCCCTCTTTTTGTGTACTGACGAGGCTCAGTATTGCCCATTTTACCGGTGGGCGAAATATTGCCTGTTGGGGTTAGAAAGCCTTGATGGGCGCTGTCCCTTGACCCACTGAGTGTCACGCCATACATTGCTGAACGCTTAAGGCCTCTGCGTTGCAAGGCTCAATAAATCGATTGTTGGGGGATGGATGTACCACGCGCTGAATCAAGAACTGAACCTCGGTCAGGCTGTGAGGGAAATTGTGGCGCGATTGGTGGTGAGACCGATTGGACGAGCGCTTTCTTTCGGTTTGGCGGTCATGATGGCCGCCCTGGTCAGCCCGCTACAGGCTGGGGAAGATGACTTTGAGCCCAACTTTCCCCGCACGATGTCTTGGAGCGCCTACAACTTGGGCACCACGGGCTATAACCAGGCCGTGGCCATCGGCAAGGCGCTGAAGGACAACTACGACGTCAATCTGCGTGTGCTGCCCGGTAAGAACGATGTCTCCCGTCTGCTACCGCTGCAACGCGGTCGCGTGCAATTCTCCGCTAACGGTGTTGCCACCTACTTCGGTCAGGAAGGGGTGTTTCAGTTTGCCGGTAAAACCTGGGGCCCAATGCCTCTGCGTATCGTTATGGCGTCTCATGGTGAAAGCAACCAAGCCTTGGGTGTGGCGGACGACCTAGGGATCAAAACCTATGCGGATTTACGCGGTAAGCGTGTGCCCTATGTGCGTGGTGCGCCTGCGCTGAATGTGACCACTGAAGCGTTTTTGGCCTGCGGTGGCCTCACGTGGGATGATGTTGAGCGGGTGGATTTCCCGGGCTACAGCGCCATGTGGACCGGCGTGGTCAACGGACAAGTCGATGCGGCCTATGCCACCACGGTGTCTGGCCCGACGCGAAAACTGGAGGCCTCGCCCCGCGGTATTTTTTGGCCGCCAGCACCGCATGATGACGAGGGCTGTTGGGAGCGTATGGCCACTGTGGTGCCATTCATGCAAAAGCATGTGGCCACGCGAGGTGCCGCGATTTCTGTGGACAATCCCCATGAAGGGGCGACCTACCCCTATCCGATGTTGATCACGTTGGCGGATCAGGACGAACAGCTCGTCTTCGATTTGGCTCGCGCGATCGACGTGCATTACGACGACTACAAAAATGCGGATCCGGGCAGCATTGGCTGGGCGATGGATCGGCAAAATTTTCAGTGGGTTGTGCCGTTTCACGAAGGTTCAGTGCGTTACTTTCAATCGATCGGTGTTTGGAGTGACGAAGCGCAGGCTCACAACCAACGCTTGATCGAACGCCAAGACGTACTGGCTCAGGCATGGCAAGTGCATAAGGCCGACGATCCTGATGATTTCAATGAGGTTTGGATGAGTCGACGAGCCGAGGCGTTGATCGCCGCCGGCTTTGACCCCATCTGGCGTCAGTAGCCTCATGGAAAAAGCCGTACCTCACCCGTTTATGCGCGGACTCGTGGCTACCTTGGCGACTCTTGCACTGCTATTGGCCATGGATACGTTGCGCCTTTTTGGTGGCGAACAATGGCTGAGCAGTCTCATCGGCATCGAAACTCAATATTTTTACGCCTTGCTTGGGCTGCTCGCGCCGTGGGTCTTCGTTACCTTTCCCAGCAAACCGTGGATTGATTGGCCGCTGGCCATCACCTTTGTGGCGATTTTAGTGGGCTTTTTTGTCACCGCGGAACAAGCACTGGATGAGGCGTGGGAGTTTGCCGCGCCGGACGCGGCGGTTTATGCCTCCTTGGCCATGTGGCTGATGTTGCTGGAAGCCCTGCGCCGTGCCGCGGGCTGGCCGCTGTGTCTGATCGCAGGGGCATTCTCCTTACTGCCCGTGGTCACTGAGTTTATGCCCGGGCCACTGAACGGCCTGCCGTCTTCCTGGGCGGAAACCGCGTCCTATCATCTGTTATCCATTGAGAGCGTCTTTGGTCTGCCGTTTCGTGCATTTGCGGATCTTGTGATCGGCTTTGTTGTGTTTGGGGTAGTGCTTCAATTTACCGGTGGCG
Source organism: Gammaproteobacteria bacterium (assembly GCA_042091155.1). GTDB lineage: Bacteria > Pseudomonadota > Gammaproteobacteria > Pseudomonadales > Azotimanducaceae > UBA4421. The sequence goes on along the minus strand of JBELHZ010000064.1, from coordinate 6,723 downwards.
GTCAGTTCTTTTTGAATTTGGCGTTTGCGATTCTGGGTCGTCAGCGGGGCGGGCCTGCCAAGGTAGCCATCGTTTCCAGTGGTCTCATGGGTTCCATGAGCGGCAGTGTGGTAACCAACGTGCTGACAACAGGCCAGCTCACCATACCGGCCATGCGTAAATCCGGCATGGCGCGAGAAGTCGCTGGTGGCGTTGAGGCCTGTGCATCGACGGGGGGCGTGCTGCTACCGCCAATCATGGGTTCTACCGCCTTCGTTATGGCGACGCTGCTGGACATCGCCTACATTGATGTGGCCGCCGCAGCAGCGCTGCCGGCTTTTTTGTACTTTGCCAGTTTGTATTTGCAGATTGACGCCTACGCCGGTCGTGAAAACGTGGTGGGTCTCGCCGAAGAGGATATTCCCAGCTTGGCTAAGACCATTGCCGAGGGTTGGTTTTACTTGGGGGCTTTCGCCCTGCTGATTTTCTTGCTGATCTTTTTGCAGCAAGAATCCATCGCACCCTATTACGCAACCGCAGCGCTGTTGGTGCTGAACCAGTTCTCGCCCAAGCATCGTTTGGATCTGAGCGGGGCCGTGGATCTGATGTACGGCGTAGGCAAACTGCTGATCGAGCTGGTGGTGGTTCTCGCCGGTGTGGGTTTGATCGTTGGTTCGTTGTCCCTGACAGGGCTGAGCGGCACCTTGGTGAACGACCTGCTCAGTTTGGCTGGGGACGATATTGGTTTGTTGCTCTTCATGGGTGCGATCACCAGTTTTGTTCTGGGTATCGGTATGACGGTGACGGCGGCCTACATCTTTCTGGCTGTGGTGCTTGCCCCGGCCTTGGTGAGTCAGGATCTGAATCCCCTGAGTGTTCACTTATTCATTCTGTATTGGGCCATGCTGTCCTATATCACGCCGCCGGTGGCATTGGGCGCCTATGCAGCGGCTTCCATTGCAGAAGCGAACCCGCTGAAAACCGGTTTTGCGGCCATGCGCTTGGGCAGCGTGATCTACATCATTCCGTTCATTTTCGTCTTGGATGTCGCCTTTATTCTGCAGGGGCCTTGGTACGCCTCGGCTCAGGTGTTCGCCGAAGCGATTTTCGGTGTTTGGCTGATTTGCGCAGGATTGCAGGGTTACCTTGCCGGCCTGGGCAGGCTGGATTCTGGGCGTGTGCGGCTACTGATCGGCCTTGGCGGACTGGTGATCGCCATGCCCCAGCTGAACTGGGTGCTGGCCCAACCACCATCAAACGCCGCCGGCCTGGTGGTTGGTATAGCCATGGTGGCGGCAGGTTTGCTGCTAAGGCGCTTTGCGCCGCCAACAGCCGCCTGATCTAGCGCTGGCTTTGATCTCTCGGCGTCACCAAGGGGTAACGTCTGACGAACTGATCGAACAGGTCGCGCAGCGACAACAGACGGCTAGCGTCGCCGTCGATTTCCAGCCGCTCGTTCTCCAGCAATGCTGCGGCATCGGTTGCTCCGGTCAGCAGATTTTTGAAGTCCAGCGAACTGATGGTCAAGGTAACCTGAGGCTGCAGGTGTTTCGCGTCTTTAAAGTAATTCAGGACACTGTGACGCACGCTCAGCAGGTAGCGGCTGTCGAGATCGGTAAACACCAGTTCGATTCGTAAATCCAAATCTAAGGCGGCTTCGGGTAACAGCCGCACTGCAAGCACTTGGAAAAAATTCTCGATGGGCATGCCGGCCGCGATACCACCACTGGCGGCGAAGGGCTTGGATTCCGGAAGGCCGTTGCGCAGCTCCAAGGCACCGCAAAGATAGAAGTTACGCCAAGGTGCGGATTCGGACTGATAACCCAATTGTTCGAAGGTATCGGCTAGCAGCGCCCGACCCTCAATGTGTTCTGGATCAGCCATCACCACATGATTGAGAACCTCGGCAACCCAGCGGTAGTCGCCCGCAGCAAAGGAGTCCTCGGCCTTACGAACCACTTCGTCTGGGCCGCCCATGTAATCCAGGTAGCGAACGGCTTGTTCGGTGGGTGGTAGTTGATACAGTGTGGCGGGATTGCCGTCGAAAAATCCGAGGTATTTCACGTAAACGGCCCGGGCGTTGTGGTGGACGGTACCGTAGTAATCCCGATTGTAAAATTCCTGTCCCAAACTCGGTGGCAGGCTGACCCGTTCGGCTATCTCTTCTTTGCTAAAGCCTTTGTTGGCCAGTCTTAGGGTTTGGTCGTGAATGTACTTGTACAGATCGCGCTGTTTTTCCAAGTACTCTATGGCCCTTGCCTGACCCCAGATGGGCCAGTGATGTGACGCGAACTGTATGTTCAAACGATGGCCGAACAGCTCAATGGATTCGTTGATTTGCGCAGACCATGCCAAGGCATCACGTACTTGCGCACCCCTCAGGGTATAGACGTTGTGCAAATGGTGAGAGGTGATCTCCGACATACACAATGCCTTGAACTTGGGCAGGTAGAAAACAAATTCTGCCGGTGCTTCGGTACCCATGGTCATTTGGAACTCGATCTCGATGCCATCGATGGTGCGGGTTTCGCCGGTCTCGCTGACCGTATCTGAGGGTACGATAAAGCCTGTTGAGCCCAGTGACAGCGATGCGCCTAAGCCGGTGGTGACAAAGCCCGTGGCGGATGGTTTCAGCAGATTGCCGTACATGTAGGTGGCGCGCCGCCCCATGGCGTTACCCGCCAATACGTTCTCATTCAGCGATTCGTTGACGAAATCCTTGGGCGCGATGACAGGCACTTCGCCGGACAGCACGTCTTCTTGGGTGACGACACCGAGTACCCCGCCGAAGTGGTCGATGTGGCTGTGCGTGATCAATACCGCCACCACCGGTCGTTCACCGAGTTGCTCGTTGGCCAGAGCCAGTGCAGCTGCTGAGGATTCCGACGATGTGAGCGGATCGATGATGATCCAGCCACGGTCCCCGCGAATCAGGGTCATGTTGGCGATATCGAAGGAGCGCACCTGATACAGGCCGTCGCAAACCTCGAATAAACCGTGATGCTGCGCGTTGAGCTGAGCTTGGCGCCACAGGCTTGGATTTACCGTAGCCGGGGCCTCGGCGTCCAGAAAATCCAGTTGTTCGAGATCATAGGTCACATGCCCGTCCGCTCGCTGGATGGTGATAGGGTCCAGACTCGCGATAAAACCGCGTTTGGCGTCTTCAAAACTTTGCCGGTCGCTAAAATTGAGCGCTGATTGAACACGCGCTTGGGCTTGGCTCGTATGTTCGGTGGCCGGCTTGGGTTGGGCTAGACGCCCGGGTAATGGGCTGTAGGTCATGAGCTTCTCTCTGGTCGCTGTTCTAACGTGCTGGTTCGAATGCCTGGTTTTTGTTACGCGGGTTGTTCGCTAATGTCGGTTTGAGGATCGGGTGTGTCGTCATCTGCGTCGAGCTTGGCAAAGTAGATCTTTGCGGCGTGCAAGACTTTTGGCGCGAGCCAGATGGCAGACACCATGGTCGGTATGGCCATCAGGGCAAACGATCCGTCAATCAAACTGACGGCAGACTCGATAGAGATGATGGCAATCAGCACGATGGAGACCACAAACACCATGCGGTACGTGTTGACGTGCTTAGAGCCGAAGACAAAACTGGCGCACTGAGAGCCATAAAACGAGTACGTGAACATGGTCGTCGTCGCAAAACAAAGAACGCAGACGAAGACCACAACGGTGCCTGCAGGACCAAGAAGGGTAGAGAAGGCATTGGCCGTCAGGGTGACACCCTGAGACGCATCACTCTGCCAGGTACCGGCGATGAGAATCATAAGCGCCGTGGCAGTGCACACGACCAGCGTGTCGATAATGGGACCAAGCATGGCCACTAAGCCTTCACGAATGGGTTCGTTGGTTTTCGCCGCCCCATGCACTAGGGACTCGGTGCCCATGCCGGCTTCGTTGCTGTACGCCCCGCGCTGCACGCCGTACAAAATGACGGCCAACACGCTACCGCCAGCCGCCGCCTCGCCGGTAAATGCGTCGCTAACAATGAGGCTTAACGCCCCGGGTATGGCGCTGATATTGAGCATCAAAGCGAACATGACGGTGATCAAGTACAGACCGGTCATCAAGGGGACCAAGACTCGGGCGGTGCCGGCAATACGGTTCAGACCACCAAAAATCACCGCGCCCGTGATGCCGGCAAGAATGGTGCCGCTGACTAAGTTGAAGACTAGCGGGTCATCGGAAGGACTGAGAAAGCCCTGTTCGATCATCACCAGATCACGAAAGATTTGAATCAGCTGATTGCTTTGCAGCGCGGGTAAACAACCAACCAAGCCGACGACGGCAAAGAGCGAGGCGAGGAAGTGCCAGCGCTTGGGCAATGCTTCTCGTATCACGTACATGGGACCGCCCTGAAGCTCGCCCTTGTCGTCGTAGCCGCGATACATGACCGCTAGAGAGCAGGTGAAGAACTTGGTCGCGATGCCCAGTATGGCCGTCATCCACATCCAAAAAATCGCGCCCGGGCCACCGATTTGGATGGCCAACGCGACCCCGGCAATGTTGCCCATGCCAATGGTGCCTGCCATGCCCGCGGTCAGCGCACTGAAATGCGAGATGTGTCCGGGATCGTTGGGGTTGTCGTATTTGCCTCTGATCAGATCAAGGCCGTGGCGAAGGTAGAAAAAGGGCGCGAACTTTGAACGCACCAAGAAATAAAAACCGCCACCCAGCAATAAAACGAGCAACCAAGGCCCCCAAGCGTAGGCGGCATATTGCGTGGTGATAAACTGGATGGTTTCGAGCATGCGGTGACTTTTTTCGGCAAACGGGCAGAGTAAACCTTTCACCCCAGTTGGGTCTATTTTTGAATGCTCGATTTGGTCGAAGACGCATTTGAGCGTCCACGGGGTAATGCGTTTACACTTTGGTGGTCAACAGCAGCGCCGCGCAACACCGTCGAATGAAAGGAATGATATGACAGTTGATCTGCACACGGGCCCATTGGGTGAATCAGCGGAATATGCCGATGGCTACGCGCCAGGCCGCCTGTTTCCCATGCCCAGACAAGAAGGCCGTGAGGCCGTGGGTGTGTCGGGTTTTGGCGACTGGTTGGGACAAGACGTTTGGACAGGTTATGAATTTTCTTGGCTCAACGAGAAGGGCAAGCCCGTGGTCGCCGTGCTGCGTCTGACGGTAGATGCCGCCTCAACACATATTGTTGAGAGCAAATCCATGAAGCTTTATCTCAATGGTTACGCCCAGACGCGCTTTACATCCAAGCCGCAGGTCAGCGAGCAATTGAGCACGGACTTGGGTGATGCCTTTGGAGCGGCCGTAACGATTGAACTGATCAATCCAGCGGATGCTGCCTTGCAGGTGGCGGTTCTGGACGGTCAATGTTTGGACGACTTGGATGTTGCTGTTGATGAATACCGACGCAACCCTGAGCTGTTGAAATTGAAAAGTTCAGTCGATCAAGATTCTTCCGACGACGCGACGATAAGTGAGGTGCTAACGAGCCACTTGTTTCGCAGCCTATGCCCTGTCACGGCGCAGCCGGATTGGGCATCGCTTTCGATTGGCTATCGCGGCAAGGCCATTGACCATGAGGGGTTGCTGAAATACCTGGTGTCCTACCGTGGGCATCAGGCCTTCCATGAAACCACCATTGAGCGTATATACGCTGATATTTGGGGTATTTGCGAGCCCCAGAGTTTGGTGGTTAGTGGCCGCTTTTTACGGCGGGGTGGGTTAGACATCAGTCCAACCCGGTCCAGTGCGCCACTGGCCGCAAAATACTGTCGCCTGTCCAGGCAGTAACGCTAGCGAGGCTCAGTCGTTTTTATTAGGCGCGACCTTGCTACGGAGCCAGCGCCACCACGTGTTGTCTTGTCGTAGCCAACGCTCCAGCCCGTCCATTTGTTGCGCCAGTTCTACGCCATTGGCCAGCATGTCATGGCGGGTCGTCAGTGGCCGGTCTGTGTCGAGAGATTTTACCGGCTTGGCCGGGTTGCCAGCAGCAATGACGTTGGCTGGAATGTCCTTGGTGACCACGGAGCCTGCACCGATGACGGAATTCTCGCCAATGTGGACGCCCTTGCAGACGATTGCCCCATCACCAATCCAAACGTTGCGCTCTAGCGTCACCGCAGCGGTGTGTCCAATCGCCTGAGTACGGTCGTAGACATCATGCCAATCTGCGTCGGTGATGTAGGCACCTGCAGCCAACATGGTGCTCTCACCAATCGTGACCGCACAAGCGGAATCGATCCGAACGCCTGGACAAATCAAGACGGCATCACCCACGTCAATCTGGCCTTGATGTTCGTGCATCGCCCAAGTGGTTAATCGGACGGTGCGATCGGGTGCCGTAATCACATGCACAGATTTGCCGAAGCTGATCTTGCGGCCGTAGAGTTTGAGGTTCCATGGCTTCATGATCATCGAATGGTGGCCCAGAGTCTCCAGCTGAGGCTTGATGAAGTGATGCACCCACGCTGCTTCGATTTTGCCAAGCAGCACTTTGAGCGCATACGGGCGATGGTCGTCGCGCATGCTGGATCCGGATCTGTTGTGAGCCTTTGGCTTTTACCCGTATGGCCGGGTAACCGCAACCCGCCGAGGCAGATGGTTCTCAAAGTAGGACCGCGAATACCCGACTAAATGACCATCCACTGTAGGAATTGGTGAGCATTTCCTTTAGCATCTCGCACCGCAATGGTGACCCATCTTGGTCCCCTGAAGGCGACATGTTGTGAACTCCGCCAGGCCTGGAAGGGAGCAACGGTAACAGCG
>JBELHZ010000063.1:0-13031 GCA_042091155.1 Gammaproteobacteria bacterium | reverse complement strand
TGACGTCGGACCAACGAGTCAGCTTGCTGCGGTCTTCAAACGGGAAGTCGAACAGAGTCGCCAACATCATGGTGGTTAGCTCAATGGAAACCGTCTCGACCCAGTCAAAGGTTTCGCCTTCAGGAAGACCATCTAGCACCGCACAGGTTCGCTCGCGGATCAACGCCTCCATGTTATGGAGGTTCGTTGGGGCGACGGATCCGGCCACGGCTTTGCGTTGAGCGTCGTGAACTGGCGGATCCATGGCGATAAACGTCGTCATCTGAAGCATGCCTTCCGGTAGCTCTGCGCCAATCGGAAAACCCAGGGTAATACCGTTAGCCGAACTGAAATTCTTCCAATCCGTATCTACTTTTTTGATGTCAGCATAGCGACTGAGAGACCAAAAACGTCCGGCAGTTTCTGTCTCGTTAAAGTGCACAGGATCTTCTTCACGCAAGCGCGCAAAGTACTCGTGCCAGCGGTTTTCACTGAACAGTCGGGGATGCACAGGCAAAATATCTTCCAGAGCAACATCGGCAGCCGCGGGCATCGGACCTTTGAAGCTGGCACCAGCTGCACCGGGCATACGAGCCTCCGGTACGTCGTCACCCAATGTTTCTTCGGCACTGACCGCTTGTTCACTCATTATGTCCTCGACTTAGCACGGTAATTCAATAGGAGCAAGAGCCTGCCCAGAACGGAGTTTGCTGTCAATCCGCCTGAGTTGCTTTACCCTGCTCTCTTTCAGCTGTAGCCATTAAGGCGCGTTTTGACCACGACTACCCCATTTTTACTGGCCACTGCCCGCCAGCGCATTGGCGAGCAAATTGGCATCAGCCCCTGGGTCTTAATTGATCAGGTACAGGTGAACGTATTCGGCGAAGTCACCCGCTGGCGAACACCCGGCCACTGCGATGTGGAGCATGGAAAAACCACACCCTACGGCGGCACCTTGATGCACGGATTCCATGCCATCAGTTTGATCACCCATTTTTATAAAAGCAGCGAGCTGTGGCCCGACGACGGTCGTGATCCACTGAACTACGGTCTGGACAAAGTACGTATTTTACAGCCCATCGTCATCGGTGATGGAGTCAGGCTACGATCCCATATCAGCCTGCTGGACGCCCAGCCCAAAACCGCTGGAGACATGCTACTGAAAACGCGCCACGACATTGAGGTGGACGGTTTGGCAGGTTTTGCGGTCTACGCGGAATACCTCACCTACTGGCACCCAGCTTGAGTTCCTTAAACGAGTCACCAGAGCCCCCGCAGAAATTCGACCCTCCCGCATCTACCGGCCGCCTGCAACGTCCTGCTGCAAACGACGGCACCCATATCAGCGCCTTTCGTCAGGTGTTCCGCAGACACGGCGCCACCATGGGCTTATGCGCTCTTGCCGGTCTCCTGTTGCCTCAATCATTCGATCGTATCCAAGCCACGACCTTGAGCGCCATTGCCTCGCCACTTTTCTATGTCGCGGCAACCGGAGCGCTGGGGATTTTCCTGGCATTCTTCCAAGCACGCAAAGACCATCCGCCAAACCTGCGCAATACCCTATGGCTCGGCTATCTGCTCTACATCAGTATCGTTGAAGAACTGGCATTCCGGCTGTTGTTTCCTCTTTGGTTGGGCGAGTCGATCCACCTTATGGGCGCTGTCGTGGTCAGCAATCTGGTTTTTGCCGGAATCCACTACGTCACCCTGCGATGGCACTGGTGGAACTGCCTGTTCGTTTTCGCTGGGGGCATGGGTTTTAGCCACATGCTCGCAAGCTATGACAATCTGACCCTGGTCATTTTGGCCCATTGGTTTTTTACCTTTTTGAATACGCCAACCCCACCCCGCGGCAGATCAAAATCCGCCAACTGAACGGCCGGTCTGCGTCTTGCGTCTGGTGCCGGTTTAGGCCTCAATGTATGGTCATACATTCAGGGAGAGAGCTATGTCAGAACCGCAACTGGAACTGAGCAACGACGCGCTACTGAGCACCACGCGCGCTGTCCGCAAACGGTTGGACTTCGACCGCGACGTGCCCATGTCGGCCATCAAAGAATGCATGGAGTTAGCGGTACAGGCACCGTCGGGGTCCAATGCTCAGGGCTGGCAGTTCATGTTCGTCACGGACCCAGCAAAGCGCGCAAAAATTGGCGAGTACTATCGCCAGGCATTCAGCCTCTATCGCGATATGCCCTTTGCCATTCATAAGTTGAACGCTGACAGTGCAGACGCGACGCTGTCGAACAGTCAGGAACGTAGCGCATCCTCGGCCGACTACTTAGCAGACAACATGGCTAAGGCGCCGGTGTTGATGATTCCCTGCATCGAAGGGCGCATCGACAATGCCGATGGTGCCAACGCAAGCGCACAGGCAGGCACCATGGGTTCCATCATTCCTGCTGCGTGGAGCTTTATGCTGGCCGCCCGGGCACGAGGGATCGGTACCGCATGGACAACCCTGCACCTAGCTCATGAGAAAGCCGTAGCCGAACTGCTGGGTATTCCATACGAGTCCTATACCCAAGTTGCCCTGATCCCCATCGCCTATACAAAGGGTACGGAATTCAAAGCCGCCTACCGTCCCCCGGTGGAAACGGTTATGCATGTCGACGAGTGGTAACCCACGCTGTAGGCGCAATTGAAGTCAGTCCGTAGCCCCAAGAACCTGTCCTGATTGCGGCTAGGGCCTTTCTCTTAGGTTTAGGTTTAGGTTTAGGTCTTAGCCCTTCCCCTCGAGTATCAGCGCCGCAAGCTGGGCACCGTGGGTGTTTTGCGGAAAATGACCGGCATCCGGCAGGGCATCAAATCGGGCATCCATCTGTTCCGCCCACTGGCGACCCCAGCTTTCGGTAAACACGTCATCGGCACAGCCCCAGATAAAGTGGCAGCCCTTGCCGCCGGCAGACCAGTTCAACAGAGTTCGGTAATGCAGAGATTGCGCTGCGGCATTGCCATTGTGGTAGTTGTCCAATGGAATGGAGAGGGGAAAGCGGCGAAAGCCGTTATAGCCCTCATCCGGCAGGCCTTTGTAGGGTGCTGAAAAACCTTGATACATGTCCGCGGCGGCACCGCTCAAGCCGTGATCTTTACCTTCAACAAACGCGGACATAAACGCCCCTACGTCCATCAGCCCAGAACTCAGCACCAACAAAAGACCGATATCGGGTTCTTCACGCGCGTAGGTCCCACCAGCGTGCCAACCCGCGTTCCAGCGACGTATGCCAGCGGAGTATTCGTACGCCGCATGATGCAGCCAGGTATTCATGATCACTAAATCGGAAAATCGTTCGGGCATCATGGCCGCCTGAGCCAGGCCAGTTGGGCCGCCCCAGTCCTGACACACCAAGGTAATGTTCTGCAAATCCAGCTCGACAATCAGAGACGTCAATATCTCGGTATGTCGGGCGATGGTGTACCAATGAATATCCGTTGGCTTGTCCGAACGACCGAACCCCATATGATCCGGCGCAATACACCGATATCCCGCGGCCACCAGCACGGGAATCACATCGCGGTACAGGTACGACCAGGTGGGCATACCATGCATGAGCAACATCACGGGCCCATCCTTGGGGCCTTCGTCCAGATAATGCATCCGCAGGTCTTGCCATCCGTGGTAGTTCGGCGTGAAGGCAAAGCCCGGTAAGTCAGCGAAATTCTCTTCAGCCGTTCGTACAAACTCCGTCATCAGCACCTCTCCTTTAATCGCCTGAGCTCATGGCTCAACTGGCAGTTCTTTGAGTCCTTTTTTATTCCGGAAAAGCGCCAAGGGCAAGAAAATAAACGGCAACAGCTTGTCGTAATGCATGGGGGTTAGGCGCTGGGCCAGATCAATGAGCTTGGCATCCATACCCACGAAAATTCGGCTACGGCGCTTACGCACGCCGTTGAGAATGACTTGAGCTGCCTTACTGGCATGCATACCATTTTGTCGAAACGCCTCGCCTTGCTCTTCGTGGGTGGCATCAGGCCGGGCGAACATCCCCTTCTTCTCATCCTTGTCTTCCGATGCATTCACCTTCGCCGCGGCTAGAATATTTGTGCCGATGTGCCCCGGATGCACACAGTGCACCTGTACGGATGTGCCCTTCATTTCTTTCGCAAGACTCTCGGTAAAGCCCCGCACCGCAAATTTCGTGGCGTGGTAAACACTCTGGCGCGGTACCGCAATCATGCCGAAAATTGATGAGGTGTTGACCACGGCGGCTTCAGGGCGCTCCTTTAAATAGGGCAAGAACGCTCGCGTCATGTTGACGACGCCGTGCAAATTCACGTCCATGACATTGTCCCAATCCGGCTCTGGCATGTTGGCAAAATCCGAATCGATGGTAATACCCGCATTATTGAACACCAAGTCGACCTTGCCGTGCTGGGCAATCACCTTTTCGGGCAACGCTTTAATCGCTTCTTCATCACCCACATCCAACCTATGACTGGAAACCGCCACGTTGTAATTCTTTAACATGGCTGCGGTACCCGCCAAGGTATCCTCGTTGACATCGCAAATCACGACGTCGCAACCAGACTTCGCCAACAGTACCGCCAAGTAGCGCCCCATCCCGGATCCGGCCCCGGTAATGACCGCAACCTTTGACATAAAATCTTTCATGTTTGTTTCCTGTGTTGTTTGCTCGCGTTAGCCGCCTGAGCGCCTTATAGACTCTGGTACACGGCCTGCAAAAGACCGAAGGACCGTGTATCACCCATGAGCCCGGGGAACATTTTGTTCATTACGAAGGATGCACTCAGGCTGGCGTCTTGATCCACCACCACACTGGATCCACCCCAGCCGCCCCAGAAGCAGGTATTCTGATTTGGCGATAGCGGCATGACCTCCGAATTCAGACCAAAGCCTAAACCGAAAGCAATGGGCACGCCCAGCACCAAATCCGTGCCGGAGATTCGAGGCTGCATGACAGATTCGGCGGTTTCTTTGGAAAACAAGTCGACCCCAAAGGCCGAACCCTTGCAGGCCAGCGGCGCTTGCAGCCGGGCGATTGCTCGCGCATTAGAATGACCGTTCGCAGCAGGAATTTCCGCGCGGCGCCACTCATCCGTCCACGACTCGCTTGCCGGCGCAAACGGGCTGGCAAAGGTACGCCCGGCAATGGAGTCTTCGTCAGCACTTGGCGAACTGCCATCACCGGCAGGAATCAGCAACCCGATTCGAGGAAACTCACTCTCCGGCACGCCAATGTGGAAATCCGCATTCAACGGCGCGGCGATCTCTTCTTGAAAATAGGTACCAAGACTTTTGCCGGTAATGCGTCGTACCAACTCACCAATCAAGTAACCCTGGGTGAGAGCGTGGTAACCAGAAACAGAACCGGGTTCCCACCAAGGTGCTTGGGCCGCTAAGGTGCTCACCATCTTGTCCCAGTCGTACATGTCCTGAGGCGTCATATGCTCATCCATACCGGACAGCCCTGCCGCGTGATTCATAAAGTGCCAGACCTTGACCTGTTGCTTTCCATTTTGTGCAAACTCAGGCCAGTAATCACAGACATGACGATCAAAGTCCAGCTGGCCGCGGTCGGCCAACAACAGGGCACACAGAAAAGACATGGTCTTGGTCGAGCTGTAGACGTTGACGATGGTGTCTTGCTGCCAAGGTTGAGTGCGGGCTTCATCTAAGTGACCACCCCACAGGTCTATGACCATTTCGCCTTCGATGGTCAGGGCGAAGGAAGCACCCACATCATCGCCGCGATCAATGCTTGCCGACAGCAACTCCCGCACGCTACTAAACCTCTCGTCACACACCCCAAATAATTCAGCCATACCACCGCTCCAGATTTTGAATTTAACTCAGCGAAAACGCCCACAGATAATGTGCCGCATTCAGCAAATAAGCGTCCTTGGTACTCGGTGTCCAAGAATCGTCGCCGCCCACGCCCATATGATAGCCATCTAAACAGAGTTCCAGGCCTGCTTCAGGTACCAACTGGTAATAATGCGTCGCAGCGGACAGCTGCTCAAAGCCAAAGCGACTGACGCTGAAATGAAACGCGCCTGAGACGTTGATCGCACCGACCTGTAGCTGACTGACATCGCATCGTAAGCCATTCTCGGACGGAAAAATGTAGTCCGTATGCATGTCGGAAACGCCTTGCTGCCACGAACCGTAATCCGCACTGACGAGGCGGTCGGGATAGTTTTCGTGAGGCCCGCGTCCAAACCAACTGACGGTCTCTGCCGCCGTATTGAGACTCACACGGGCACCAACACGGGCCAGCGGTGGCAGGTCACCAGACACATCGACCTGCACTCGAACATCCATCTGGCCGTCGCCACGAAACTGATGCGTCCAGACGCTTCCAATCAGTAATGTCCCATCAAAAAAATGACCCTGCTCGACGACTACGATGCCTTGGTCGTGTTCAGCCCGAATGTTCAGACATCGCGACTGCAGATCAAACAATCCTGAATGCTGCCAGCGTGCTAGCCAGGACCGAGGATCCAGCCGCCCCGCTTCGCTGATCCCAATATCATTATCCAGCGGAGCCCTGACAAAGTTGTCTGCCAAAGCCTCATGGAGCATTTCCTGACCGGCCTTGACCCAACTCGTCAACAGTCCGGTGCCGGCGTCGATAAACCACGTGCTCTCTCCAGAGGCAATCTCAAACCCGGCCTGGGTTTCTGCGACCACTGCCCCGTGGGCTGGCGCAACTCGGGGCCGAGGCTCACCGCTCAGCGCAAACTGCCAGCGTGCCACCTCGTGACCTGGCTCTGACCAATCTGTCGCATCAATCTGAGTAATCCAGACGTTCAGCCAACTGGAACCCTGCGGCGGAAGACCCTTGGAAAACAGCGGCACGCTGCGTACCTCGCCGGGCAACAATTCCAGCACCATGTCTCCACTGTCGATCACTCGTTCTTGGTCTATAAGCTGCCAGTGCAGGTGCTCGTTCACGGTGGCCCTAAACAAGTATTCGCTCGTCACCGCAACGCTGATCTCGCCACGGGAACGCAGCTTTGCGGTAAAGGGTTGCTGACAGCGTTTGGCTTCCAACACGGTCGGGTGCGGGCTGCGATCGGGAAATACCAAGCCATTGATGCAAAATTGGCGGTCATTCACCTCGTCACCGAAGTCACCGCCGTATGCCCAGACCGTTCTGCCATCGGACAATGTTTTGTTTAGCCCCTGATCCACCCAATCCCAGATGAAACCGCCTTGGAGTCTTGGGTGCTGTCGAAAGGCGTCCCAATAGTCCGCAAAATTACCCAGACTGTTACCCATGGCGTGGGCGTATTCACAGAGAATCACCGGGCGATTCTCGCCGCCTAAACCCGCCCATTTAATCAAACCCGGCTTGGGCGCCAAGTCCGGCCCTTGAGGCATATCGGTATCGGTTCTGGCGTACATGGGACAGATGATGTCAGTGGCAGAGGTCGCCGAACCGCCCCCTTCGTATTGAATGGGCCGGGAGGGATCTGCCCGTTTGGTCCAGTGATACATTGCTTCGTGGGCGGCACCGTATCCGGATTCATTCCCCAGTGACCACAAAATGATACTCGGATGATTGAAGTCTCTGGCGACCATTCGGGTCATGCGTTGCAGAAAGGCCGAAGCCCATGCCGGGTCGTCCGCTAGCGCACCCATGGGGGTCATGCCGTGGGTTTCGATGTTGGCTTCATCGACGACGTAAAGGCCCAACCGGTTACACAGACGGTAAAAGCCTGCTTGGTGCGGGTAATGGGAACAACGCACCGCATTGAAGTTGTATTGCTTCATCAGCACCAGGTCCCGCTCCACATCCTGCAGGGATTCATGATGACCCGTGGCCGGATGATGCTCGTGCTTGTTTACGCCGCGAATCAGCAGCGGCACCCCGTTCAAACACAACTGGCCTTCAATGATTGCGACGCAGCGAAAGCCAACATCACAGGCTTCCACTTCAACCACATGGCCGTCGGCATCGCATAACGATACGGTCATCCGATACAGAGAGGGCTCTTCGGCACTCCAGTGTTTGGGCGAGGGTATCGGTACACTGATGTGACAGCGGTTTGGGTATCCACCCTTTTCGTCAATCTGCCTCGTACCCATGGGAAAGGGATCGCCAGAGAGCAGAGAGCAGGTCGGGTCTTCTAAGTTGTACAGCGCCAGTCGGATTGCATGGCCGGCGGCATGTTCAGTGGTCACCTTAACTTCCAGCTCGCCGTGTTCGTACCGATCATCCAGCCCGGCGGTCACCTGCAGATCGACAATACGATGCCGCGGTTTTTTGAGCAGTGACACGGAACGGAAAATTCCGCTGAGATTCCACATGTCTTGATCTTCGAGGTAGCTCCCGTCGCTGAACCGAAAAACCACCACCTTTAAGGAGTTTTCACCTACCAGCAGATGTTCCGTCAGATCGAATTCCGCGGGCAATCGACTGTCTTGGGAATAGCCAATCCACACGCCGTTACACCACAGGTGAAAGGCGCTATCCACGCCATCGAAGGCGACTCGAACCTGCTCTTCTCCAAGCCAATCCTTCGTTAGAGTGACCGTTCGCTGATAGCAACCCGTCGGGTTGTCTTCAGGTACCCGCGGCGGGTCACAGGGAAACGGGTATTTCACATTGGTATAAATTGGTCGGTCGAACCCTTGCAACTGCCAGTGACCGGGTACCGTAACCAACGAGGAAGAGGTGGAATCTTCTGGCCAGTTGTCCGGTACATCGTCCGGTCTGGCAAATAGCTCGAATTGCCATCGACCATCCAGAGACAAAACGGCTTCGCTGATCGTATCTGCCTTGGCGTCTGCCTCCCTCCGCCAACTGGACAATGGCGCATGGGCTGGCATTCTGTGCTGAGACGTAATCTCTGGCGTCTGCCAAGCCCGCTGAGTTTTGAAGTTCATGACCGCACCTTCTATCTTTCGCGAGCAGTTAACCGAATTTTTGAATCAGGCTACCGCTCTCCTCGGCTGGCCCAGGTTGGATCATAACCAAAAGGGATCATCAAATGCAGGACAGTGCTCGTTATCCAAGCCTTCAAGGACAGGGTGTTTTCATCACCGGAGGAGCCACCGGCATTGGTGCAGCGCTGGTACGCGCATTCAATGAACAAGGCGCCCGCGTAACCTTTGCGGACATCAACGTGGAAGCGGGCTCCGCATTGGTGACGGAGCTGGGCGGAGCACCGCAATTCGCGCACTTCGACCTAACAGACACCTTGGCGCTGCAACGGGCCATCACTGACGCAGACAACCGATCCTCTCTTAGCGTGCTGATCAATAACGCCGCCAACGACATGCGTCATTCGCCCGACGAAACCAGCCCGGAACAATGGCGAGAGTGCATGGCAATCAACTTGGATGCGGCGTTTTTTGCCGCTCAAGCCTGCGCGCCCCTGATGGCGGGTCACGGCGGCGGTTCGATCATCAATTTCAGCTCAATCAATGCGCTATTGGGGCCAAGCAACATGCCAGGTTATGTCACCGCTAAGGCAGGGCTGATCGGCATGACCAAGGCACTGGCCAAGGACTATGGAGAACGCTTGGTGCGGGTAAACGCCATTTTACCCGGGTGGGTTGTCACCGAACGGCAGCTGCAAACCTGGCTCACGCCGGAAGAAGAGTCGAGCTGGATGGAGCAGGTGGCCTTACCGAAGCGGCTGCTGCCCGAGAACGTAGCTCGCTTGGCGTTGTTTTTAGCGGCCAGCGACTCAGGCATGATCACGGGCCAAAGCTTTACCATCGATGGCGGTAGAACCTAGACACCGGCCATTCGCCCTGCTGCCCGCGCGCTACCAGTCGCTCTTGAAAATACGTTGGGATCCGCTTCGATTTTCGAAGTACAGCAGAACAGAGGCAACGCACAAGCCCGCCACGATCAGCCAATCCATCCAATACTCGCTGGAAAACGGCAGTCGAAACACGCCAACAACCAGCAGGCTGTTCACAAAGACTTGAACCGGAGCAACCGAGGACAGGGGGCGTTTGTTGCGCAGGTGACGAAAAATAAAAAAAGCCATGGTTAGGAATACCGCCGAACGTATGACGACGAGGCGGCCTCCCCCATTGCCGGTCAGCTCACCCAAAAACGAGCCCGGCAAATAGAAATCCTGCCCTACCATCGACAATGCACTGACGACCAGAAACCCAACCATGCACAACGCCAATATCGCTTTTCTTATTGTCATGCCTACAAGCTCTTAATGCTTGCAAAGAAACTAACCACTTTAAGGCCGCGTGCAAAGCCTCAAACCTGTTGCAGTTGTAACGAACTGTTACTGACAGACATAGGCGAAGTTGCGCAATGACCGCAACGTTTCCTGATAAGGCTCCGGGGCGATATCGGGGAAACTCATATCACCCGCATGATTCGTGGCAGGAACAATCCTTGCCGTCGCCGAGTTGCCCGCGCTGAGTAAATTGCGGAAGAACACAAGACCTTCATCTCTCAGCGGGTCCAATTCGTTTACGGAAATGATATGCGGCGGCAAGCCAGTCAAATCTTCTGCGGTGGCTTGATAGGGCCAGGCCAGCGGATTCTTGGCGTTGGCCAGCTCTGGGTCATAGGCCTTAACCAGAGCCGACATCATTGGACCGTCCAGCGTATAGCCGTCATTTTCCTTTAGCGATACAAGATTGTCCGGCGGATCCGCATAGGCTCCGCTGATGTACGGACACATGGCGTATACACCCTGAATGCTGCCGATACGCCCCGCGCGCTTTGCCGCAAACGTCGTCGCCAAGGCCAAATTTCCGCCGCCGGATTCCCCTGACATGATAATTGCCGAGATACCCAGCCGTTCGCGATGTTGGTCCGTCCACTGCAATGCAGTATCGCAATCCGTTAGGCCAGCGGGGAACGGGTGGTTACCTAGCACACCACTGCCATTACGAAATTCAACCCCTACCACAACCAGTCCGCTTTGCGCCAAATCGTTACGCCAGCGCACGTAGTTTGGGTCCCCGGCAGTCAATATGACCATGCCGCCACCGTGGGTATGGAATACGCACGGCAGTGCCCTGTCTTGATTCACGGGGCGGTGGATATAAAGGGTAATCTCATTGCCGTCGACGCCTTGAATGACTTCCGTCATTTGCTCCACGTCGCCGTAATCTGGCATCGCGGCATCCATTGCTGGATGCGCCATGGACATCAAGGATTCAAGCTTCGTGCCATAGGCAACGCAGGCTTCGTAGGAGGCCTCCGAGTCCAGCGGCTCAATGGCATCACCGATGTCACCGGTGGCTGCGATAACTTCAGCCACCCGCGGATCCATCCTTGGATCTGTTAGCAGGGTTATTGTTGGATCGCCCAATCGTCCGGGCAAATGATTTTGCATGACCGCGTCTCTCATGAAAAACTGCATCATGCCGCACACGACACGATGAGTGAAAGTGTCTACGGGACGAAAAACTCAGGCTTTGTAATATCACGCAGCCAAACAATGGGAGAGACAAGCAGATGGATACGCCTCTGACCGCTCAGGATCATGCTGACGCAATGACCGATTACGTCGCGGACGGTGTTGCGCGTGCCAAAGCACTGGGCAATCGCGGCCCGCTCACACTGGGAGCAGACGGAAAACTGACCCCCGACATTCTCGAAGCGTTTGATCGCACAGGTTTCTATGTGTTTGAAAATGCCGTGGACTTGGCGGAAATAGAATTGCTGCGCGCCGACATGGATTCCCTGCTGGATCGTGCGCCGGTGGACAACGGTGCGGCCCACGATCACAAAGGCCGACCGGCGTTTGGACAGGAATTCGCGAAACCCATCTATTCGCTGATTCGGCCGCTGGCCGACCCTTGGGGTGGCACCAAGGCCTTGAACGGTCGTCACCCAACGAAAATGGCTCAACCCGTTGCCGACGCCGACGCCCACAAAGTGGTCTTTCTGATGTTTGGTATGTGTCAGGCGATGCCAAGTGGCTTACGCCTCTATGGCCACCCGGATTTATTGGCCGCCGCTGCTTCCATCAATGGCGACGACTTCGTTCCCTATAACGACGCGACATTCATCAAACAACCCGGACTGGGCGGCTCGGTGTCCTGGCATCAAGATGGGGTAACCCACTGGGACAATCCGGAATGGGATGCCGGCATCCACGGCTTTAACTTTCAGGTACAGCTTTACGATACCTCCGCGCGAAGCTGCCTCTGGGTGGTACCCGGCACCCACACAGAGGGCAAAATTGATATCACGGCTCGAGTGGCTGACAACAGCGATTCCGAAAAACTGCCAGACGCGGTGCCTTTGTATTGCGCTGCCGGCGACGTCACCATTGTGAACAGGCAGGCGCTACATGGTTCGTTTGCCAACACCTCTGAAGATCTGAGAATTTCGCTGACCTTTGGGTTTCACCGTCGCCGTTCGGTACTTGGCGCGACCGGTGCCCTGAGCGAATCCGAATCGGTTCGCTACGACGAAGCGCGAATAGCGAAACGCTCGGAAGTCATCGGCGTGGCCATCGACGCCAGAGCCCAGTTCTATCCGGATCAACCGCGCTTTCACTATCAGCCCCTGGCAGGCCAAGAACAGGATCTGCAATTCAACGACGCAAACTGGCAGCGGGTTATCAGGGACTACAACCTCAACGACCTATCCATTTAGCGACTTGCGCGGTGAATTGCCGCGCAAGCCCTAACGTTCGCTAGCGCATCACCCTCTAGCCCTTGGCCATATTGATGATCTTCTGCTGAGTAAACTCCAGCAAACCTTCCTGGCCCAGTTCGTTGCCCAAGCCAGACATCTTAGCGCCACCAAAGGGGATGGTCGGATCCAGCTCTGCGTGCTTGTTGATCCATACCGTGCCGGCGTCCATTTGTTCAGCCAGCGCGTAAGCACGCTCCGGATTCGCTGACCAGACAGAGCCACCAAGACCCCAAGGCGAGGAATTTGCGCGCGCTACCGCTTCGCTTTCATCTGCAAAGCTCATCACAGGAAGCACCGGGCCAAACTGCTCTTCATCCACCAAACGCGAACCTTCCTTGATGTCTCGAACGATGGTCGGTCGAATAAAGTAGCCGGGCTTGTCCGGAAACTCGCCGCCGGCAATCACGTTCCCTTCTTGCTTGGCGTCTTCGATCAACGCCTTAACCTTGT
>JBELHZ010000062.1:7249-13243 GCA_042091155.1 Gammaproteobacteria bacterium | reverse complement strand
CTCTTCCGATCTTCCTCTCTACCACTGGATTTGGCAGACTCTGCCATGACACCCGCGGCCCCGGCAGCAGCACGAGAGAATTCAGGCTTCCATCCCATACGTACCAGGAGATATTTGCCTTCAGCATCGACGCACTCATCCAGCTTTACAACGCCCGACATCACTGCAGAGCTGTCGTTTTTCATCAGGTTAAGCGTGCTTTCCAACTCGTCAGCCGACCCGGTGGTATTGCCATCCTGGTCTGTATTTTGCGACGTTTCGATCAACGAGGACGCTATCGTCGACGCACTAAAATCACTGGTGATGAATTCAGAAAACGCTCGCCGTGCGCTAAGTTCCGCTTTACGACGCGCATCGCTCATCAAGCTGCGCTTGGCAACGAGAAACGTGCCCTCTCCATACATGGACAAGGAGCGAATGCTTCCGTCTTCATTGAACTTCGGCACGATGCCTTCAAAGGCTTCCGCTTCGCTTTCAAAAGCGCTGCAGTTTGCATATCCCAGAGACGCCACGCTGGAAAGCGTAGCCACCCACATCAGTTTTTTACCAATCGCTTTGAACATCAGCTTTCATCTCCTCAAATTGTTCGTCTACTTCTTTTGTAAGCGTCCGAATATCTGGTTGGGGCTCAAAAGCACTGGATACCGCACTGGCATCTGAACCGCCCATTTTTTTGCTCAAGTGCCGACCAAGCCGATCGGCCATAAATAGCGCCATTTCCTCTGTCGGCCTATCGGTTCGGAATTTTTTGTTGCGTTGAGGAAAGCGGCGACTGTCAATTAAGTTTGTGGTGGCGACTTCGATCACCTTGGTGGACACCGTCACGTTAAAAACCATTCGCTCGATCATTTGTTGCCCTACCTGTCGCGTGTCCAACTCGTATTTGAACTGGTCGACGACGGGCACAAGCATTAGATCAGCCCCAACTTTATTGCCCAGCTTCGCCATTTCGGCAACGTTACCAGAGGATTGGATACTCGCCAGCTCGCTGTCCGAGAGGCGCGTGTATGCGCGATCTAGAACCGTCACTTTTGCAGTAGCGTTCATCATCGTTTCTAACTCTGAGCGCAACAAATCGGCAAAGGCGCCAAACACCTGATCTGACGCATCGACGCCAGAACCAGGCTGAGGCGGTACGACGATCATCGTTGACTTCGACTGGTCAATCGAGGATTGATACTTCGGCACCGTAACGCTGAGCATCACCCGATGCTCACCACCCACAACACTTTGCTCAACGTAGCTCCAAGCTCGGATAAAACCGCTAGTGCTACTTTGAACCGCGTCCTGAGAAGACGATTGTTCAACCACCGCGTCAAGTTCGTAACCGCCAACAGACGCGCTTAGCGTGTCTACCGAATCAACAACACTGGATTGAGAAGCAAACTGCTCACCAAACACTTGGGATACTGCTGACTTCAAAGCCTCGTTCGTCGCGGCACGCAGATTCACCCCGACGCCACTGGTTTCGAGCGTGATCAATTCCACCCCAGCCAGTTTACCGTTATCGGATGGTTCCTTGAGATTGCCCGAGGCGGATCCGTTAGAAGACTCTCTAATGGTCGCCCCAGCCGGCGCGGGAGCATTCATTTGCGTATTGGCTGCCGCTGCTGCTCGGGAGATTGTTGGCTTCCAGCCAAGGGTGACCAAGACGTACTTCTCATCCACATCAACGCATTCATCAAGCTTCACGATGCCGGTCAACGTCGCTGACGCGTTATTGCGCATCTGCGTTAACGTACTGCTCAGTTCGGTTGCGTTACCCACAGTCTGTCCGTCCTGATTGGTCGTTTGCGACGTCTCAACCAGATCTTTTGCCAGAGTTTGGCTATCGAAATCGCTCTTGAGAAACTCTGCATACGCCTGCCGGGCGCGCAGTTCTGCCTTACGGCGCGCGTCCGCAATGAGCGAACGCTTTGAAGTGAGAAATGTACCCTCTCCATACATGATCAGAGTCCGAAGGCTACCATCTGCGTTGAACTTAGGCACCACACCGCTAAAAGCTTCAGCTTCTGCCTCATAGGCAGCGCAGGACTCGCTTGCCGAGGCGGTAATCGGCCCTAACGCGATCAACAACAACGAAGCTACAAAAATAATGCTGCGCATGACGCCCGCTCCCTGCTATGCGAACCCAGCCAGCTGTGAATCCATTTCTGAATCATCAGGTGTCGCAACACCTTTAGTCTTCATAAGGCTCATCAGCGACTTGCCTGTTTTGGCGGAATCAATCAAGAACTTGATTATCTTGGGGCCCAGTACAGGAATGTCCTTCGCCGCCGAAATCGCTGCGCGACCGTCTCGGAAACCAGGCGCACCCAAACCGGAGGCATTTTGAACCGTGTCTTTCACCGCCATTGCCACAGATACACCAGAAATCAAAGTTGGCATATAGTCAGCGGCAGCTTTGCCTAACGCGGCTTTTTGTTCGTCTGTCAACGCCTCGGACTCTTGTAACTTAGCCTCGATCAGCGCTTGCGTAGACGCGGAATTTTCAGCCACTGCCTTAAGGTCGCCAGACCCCATGGCATCACCTTTTTCCGCTAGATTTCCCGCTTCGCCCCTAAGAGCTTCAGCTTCGCTCTTGAGATCAAGCGCATCTGCGATATCGGCCGCTATCAGCGCCTGCTCTTGAGCCGTCGCTGCAAACGATGCTTTTGCCTCGCCAAAGCTTTTGGCAATGTCCTTCCAAGAAGCAGCACCAGCGCCCCCATTGCCTCCACCGAGCGCGCCGCCAATTTTATCAAGCCCCCCAAAAGCACCTAAAGCCTGTGCGCTAAAGGTTGCCCCTGCAAAAGCCGTCACCGCGCCTAAAAATTTTCTTCTTTCCATGTCGATTCTCCTCTCTCCATCAGTAGTAATTGCAAAGCGTTAGCGTGCAATTGTTGTGCTATTTATCTTAATCCCTTTTGTTGCAACTGAGCCACAACGGTATCCATCGCATATTTGACTGCCTCATTGTAGGCATTGGTCTCAGCCACAGACGCATTTCCCCGATCTTGTCCGTATACCACTTGCGGTCTAACAGACGCCGCCGTGCGAGCGCGACCATCATCCAGAGTCCACACACGAAAAGCGACCGTCGCTGGCACTCTGACAGTGCCGCGCGCGGAATCCTCTTGGGGTATGCCAATATCAATCGTGCCCATACCCAGGAAAGTCCAACCCGCGTCTATCGCGGCGGTCTGATAAGCTTTTCTTATGCGATTTGGCATCCGTCCGCTTTCTCGCATCTGGTCTACGATTTCATCTAGGTATGGCACGTCGTCTAGTTGATCAACACCCATTGGTTCAAAGCCAGCATTCACCAAATACTCTTCAACGACGAAGGCAACTTCCTCGCTGATTTCAATCGATGGCTGATACGCTACATCGTCGCGCTTTCGCTCGGACGACCCACCAGTGCGCTTGATGTCCATTGATTTGGCTCTAGCGCTATCGATGCTTTGCTCTCCATCAGACGCGCTGGTCTCAGTCAGGGACGCCAGAGAGTCCGTTTCCGAAACCGTGGTTCGCTTGACATCAAAACTTTTTCTAGAGTCTTCCACTCGCGCAACGAACATGGCTCCAAAATCGCTGCCGTAGCCACTCCCCTGAGTTCCCGCCGCGGAATTATTTGCAAGATACACGTCCAGGGCCATCGGATTAATCTGAGCTACAATTGCCACTTTGTATTGCTTCGTAGATTTCTCCCGCTTCTCTTGCTGAATCTGAACCTCAGCAATGTAGGTATCGATATCAGAAGCCAAAGCATCAAAGTCCGCCATAAGCATGCGTTGTTTAGCCATTGGCATAGAACTCAAATATTTTTTGAGGGCGACGCTTTTAGCATCAGCCAAAGCTGCGTCTCGGGACGCGCTTTTCTTAAATGACTTGTACTCATAGGTTCCGACCGCAGAAACCTGAATTAATTCGTTGGCCGTCACGTTGACAGTCAACAACGCTGCGAGCAAAACGAGCAGCCCCCGAACAATCATTCTCAACATCATATTTCTCATCTCCTCACCAACCGTTATCCAATGCAGTTTTCCACGCAGCTGCAAATTGCCTATCTAACCCCTTGGCTTTAGGCGCGGCACGCTTAAAAAATTTCTTATCAGGCTTTGCCTTCAAATTCGTAGAAGCTTCCCGGAGCAGGCTGAAAAGTGACTGAGTGAAATAGTAGGTTTTATCCAAGTCCTTATCCGCAGCCACGACACCACAGCTTTCTTTTGTACGAACCAGCGGCGCCTCTAGGAGGCGGTCCATAGGGCCATCTAACACCAGGGTGATAGCGACAGCGTGACAAAGCGTCTTTTGTTTGCGATCTACCGTTGAAATTTCCATCAGTCGTCGCAGTGTCAATGAAAACTCGAACGGCACGGTCTTTGGCAGCTTGATTCGGGTCGCCGCATTGGCAAAAGTCGCGACGAATTCATCGGTAAGCTCTGCGCCTGAAGCAGTCGGTACTAGGGGGGCATTGGTCGCATCTACGATATAGCTCTCCAAAAGCCGAGCGACCTGCAAACGCCACGCGTCTATATCTTTCACGCCAGGAAGCTCAGCTTCCGCCTCAGGTAAAATATCAGTACTCGCAACTCTCACATAACGGTCTGAAAACGTTATTACACTAGCGTCCTGCGCGCGGCTAAACATCTCTCTAAACACATTAGGACCACTTCCCTCGCTCGACAGGAGGCGCCCAAAAGCCTCCCGTTTTTGAACAGCAGTCGCCGGACTTGCCAGTGTGTCCGTGAATTGGACGACCACAGGTTTTGCGTTGATAAATCGGCCCGTACCGAATTCAAAAAATAGCAATGAGGCAAACACCCGATAGACATGGATAAAACTCGTTTTGCTACCTGTGACGTCTTTCACCATCGAAAACGATTCGCCAGTGATCATGGGAGTCATAACCACGCCCTCGATTGCACCACCCGAGATATAGTCCATGGAAACAGAAAAGGAATTGAACTGAGCTTCGTCAACCGTTTCTAACGCCCAGGTGTCTAAAGTCGCCTCCGGACACTCGCCACCTCTGCACAAATAACTGGCGACGCTCGGGTATAACGACTCTCGACTTTCCCAGCCGGCAAACGAGACACCACCCCAATACACCTGGCCCGCAGAGACACTGGATACCAAAAAGATCAAGAAACCTGCCAGGGAGGCGCGCAGCGAATTTAGCAACATAAAAAGGTCTACATATCCCGTAGCACTTAGAGTGTCCACTTAAAGTCTAGAATCTTCAACCCTCTCTAGGCAGCTCAGCAACTCAGTTTTGGAAGGGAGATTGATCTGCTAAACACGATTCCATGCGCGCTAAGCGGGGGGCGATAAAACTCGATATTGTTATGTATATGGAATTTTTAACCTTTAGACCGCTTATTCCCCCTTCAAAAAAAACACATCAAGCTGCGCAAAAAAATGCAAACGGTCGACGTGATTAGGCGCTAACAATGCGCCACGCCATGAGGCTCTAGACGTAAATCAAGTGCTCGGCTTGGCATCGGGAGAGGCGAACCAAGAGCGCTCGTCAACTTTCGAGATTGATTGCCCCTCCAGTAAATCCGCTCGCTTGGGGTGTCTCAGAGGAGCCGGCGCATCAGAACCGTGATGATCTCGTTCGACAACCCTCAGACACTTTCTTTTAATCTAAAACTCACTGGACCAGCCGTCGCCAAACACTTCTTTGCCTATCGTCCACGATTCACCCAGCTTAGGATGAATGGCGTTACTGTAGTTTTCCAACGTACCCGCGCCCTCCGCAATGTTTTCGGCGGTATGCATATCACCCGGCAAATGCAGTCCGTTGCTCAGTTCGTTACGTACACGATGAATGTAGCCCCCTCCTACTTCAAATACGCCGCCGGTCTCTGTCGTGGATTCGTGACACAGCCAAACCGCTAGCTGTGCAAGGTATCGCGGTCCGAACGGGCTCCTTGCCTGTTCTTCATTCGTCCGACCCGTCATGCGGCTTGCAGAGAATGGCGCAACCGCATTGGCGTGAATATTGTG
>JBELHZ010000062.1:0-7149 GCA_042091155.1 Gammaproteobacteria bacterium | reverse complement strand
GTGGGATATGCAATGCCCGCGTTGTTCAGCAGGACATCAATACGGCCCCACTCACTGAGCGCAGCGCCAACGATTTTCTCACCGTCGACCACCGAATCGTGATTCGCAATCGCATGACCGTTACTCGCGAGAATTTCATTAACAACCGTATCAGCGCAGTTTGTGTCGCTGCCTTTCCCGGCGACAGATCCTCCCAGATCGTTGACAACGACCCTTGCACCCCGCTTTGCAAACTCATGGGCATAGGCTCGACCGATGCCGTTACCTGCGCCGGTGACAACAACAACGCGATCTTCGAATGTCAGCGTATTCGCCATTGTAATCATCCTTTTTAACTTTTGTGATTCGGTAGTTTAAACGCGTTTCCCATTAGCAAGCCTAGGATCAGTCCGATGGCTCAGTTCAAACTGCTCAATGGCAAAAGTGATTGTTAGAACTGGCGATCTACTTTGACTTCCGATACCCCTAGGATAAGGATAGACCCTCTAACCAAAGGACGGCCCACGTGATCAGACTTGTATTTGCGCTTAGGCGCCAAAGCCACCTGACGTTAGCAGAATTCCAAGATTATTGGCTAAACCAACATGGCCCCTTAGTTGCCAGCTTTGCTACCGACCTCAACATACTTCGATACGTTCAAACGCACACTATCGAATCTCCAATGAATGAAGCTGCGCAAAATGCGCGCGGAAAAATGGAGCCTCATTACGACGGTATTGCGGAGCTTTGGTGGTCATCGGAAGCTGAACTTGTAGAGCAGATGAGCACTGCATCCGGGAACGCTGCGAGAGCTGGTGCTGCTCTGCTTGAGGATGAATCTAAGTTCATAGATTTACCTCATTCGCCCCTCTGGTTTGCCTACGAATACCCTCAAATCAATCCATCCCCTGAAGACATAGCGGCAAAGCTAAAGAGCAACATTCTTCGAGTATTTTTTCCACTGCGACACCAGTCAAAGCTGTCGGAGGAAGAGGCAAGGCACTACTGGCTGACGCACCATGGGCCCATTGTTAGATCACATGCCGAAGCTACTCGGACTTTGTGTTATCGACAGGTGCATCGTGCCAACTCACCCCTTGATATAGCTGTTCAAAAAGCCCGAGGCACCAAGATTGAATCCTATCTTGGTCACGCGGAAGCTTGGATAGACATGGGGAAAGCACCAACCACGGACGAATCACGTCGCGCCAATGCAGCCTTCATCAACGACGAGCACAACTTCATCGACATGGAGCGTTCAACGTTTCTGTTTGGGAAGGAACACACGATCATCGACAAACGATAAATGGCGGAGCGGACGGGACTCGAGAAGTCACCTAAAGCATTGTTTTGTATAGCTTTATTTCACAAGAAATACAGTTATGCCCCCCAGAAATTCCCCCACAAAATTTCTTACATCAGCAGGCACTTTCTCTACCTATCTGCCATCTAAAGTTAGCTTACAGGCCTCGCTGAATCCGGCAGATTACCGCGACCATACTTTTTCTGGCAGGAATTTTGACTTTCGCCCTGCCCAGCTAATTCGTAAGTGTTCTTTCGCCCGTGTCGCAGCCACGTGCGGCAATGCCTTTAGCTGCAAAGACTGATCTTCCCGGTCCGCATCATCCAGCGAACTATCTAGAAGCCAGCGGCCGCCGGTGTCAACCGAGCTGTTGAAAAAGCACCTAAAGATTCTGACGTCTTTGACCGAAAAAAAAGAAAACAAAAATGCTGGGGAACTCGCGAGTATGCGACACGACTGGTGTCTGCTGACAGATGTGGCACTGACCCCAAGCCCCACTCGGTCACTTTCCCAATGGCCTTCATGTTTCTCCCGCAAATCCAGATACATATTCTGGCCTTGGGATATGGACCGGTGTTTTTACAGCAAACTTAAAGTATTGCGAGCCACCGGCTTGCGCATCATCGGAATCTCCGACAACTGCGCGGCGCCCACCCGCAGAACGAGGGTATCGCGACTCTCTGGCACCAATTGCATGGTGAACTCGCTAGCCACGCCGGTATTGGACACAAAACTACCGGTCATTTTCGGTCCTTCCTCGGCAGCAAAGTCCCACTGGCCTGTATTAGAGACACCGCTGTGGTTTGAACCAGAGTGGACGATCCTACCAGTGCCTTGCTCTATTCGGATCAACGCAACTGCAGGCCCGTTTTGATCCATTGTCACCAGTTCAAGCAGTTGATTCTTGATCTTCCAAGTGAGGCTCAGTCTAAATTCACCGCGTGTGCCAACGTCAACCCAATCTCCAATCAAGTCCTCCCAGCCGCTCCTTTGGATAAGTTCGCCGAGCGTAGGCCTATCGGGTTGCTCAGCACCGTTCGTTACGTGAAAGATAAAGTCAT
This sequence comes from Gammaproteobacteria bacterium, assembly GCA_042091155.1. Taxonomy (GTDB): domain Bacteria; phylum Pseudomonadota; class Gammaproteobacteria; order Pseudomonadales; family Azotimanducaceae; genus UBA4421. The sequence goes on along the minus strand of JBELHZ010000062.1, from coordinate 4,806 downwards.
TACTCATTAGACCGCCAGGTGTTTGAACCTGAAGCAAGTGCATGCCCTCATCAGGAATTTTCGCAAACGCAACCTCTAGCACTTCGTTGCCTCGGGCGCTCACCGACCCCGCCACGCGGCGCCCATCTACAATCACAAAAGCGTCTTCTGGGATATGCCGGCCGCTGACCGTGATGGAGGACTGCTCGGAATGCAGTTTTGGAAAGCGCTGGGGGCCATTTTGCTGCTCAATTGGACCGAGGGTCCAAATGGCTGGCTGAGCCTGATCTGCGCCCGCATTAGTCCCTTTGTGTGCGGTTAGCGTGGCAACAAACGAGCCGCTTTTGGCCATATCGATTAGCTCGTGTCGGGCATACCGCCTCGTTTTGGTTACGTAGGCCGAGCCGTCGAAAAAGAGTGCCTCAGACTGGGGTTTCTCTGAACCCAGAAACTTACCGTTGCCCACCAACTGAATGGCCTCTTCGCGGGCTGATTGCTCCAGCGCCGCCAACAAGTCGATTGTCGTATCCTCCGCCAAAGACTGTTTGCTCAGAGTCACTTGGCGGGCAAATGAACCCGAGAAACCTGTACTATGCTCGAGCACCATATCCCAGACGGGATCAAATTCGTCACGCAGGCCCCAGGAAAAACGCCACAATTCGCGCTCTGGTATTCCCTGTTCGGCTAGCTTAGCGAAGGGCGGCAGGGTCACCATATTGATGCGGCCTTGAGGCAGTATCAGAAAACGATCATAGGCTCCTCGCCATGTCGGGGTATCCATGCCAATTGTCGGGTGATTCGTGCTAACCATGTGGGGAAACCGGTGGCAATCTCCACAGACATCGCGTCGTCCAACGCCATTCCCGTCAATATGGAAAAGCCGAAAACCGTCCTTGGCGCGGTCGCTGGGTACATTATCATACGGTCTTCTCTGGGCTGGCGGATAAGGGACATTGAGCAAGAAAAGGGCTAGGGCGTCTCGTTCGGCCGCGCTAAGCAAGCCAACCTTGCCCTCGTCATTGGTGTTTGTAGCGCCAAGCAAACGCATCGTGTTAGCTAAACTTGCATCAATCAGATTACGAGTTGCCGTCGTTGGGTCGTTAATATTACTGTTGGGGGCGACATAACTGTCCGTGTTTGCCGCATTATGCCCGCCATAAGGATCACCGGGAATGCCATCCCAATGGAACGGTTCCGTATCACGTAACCCCCGAATGGGCATGGTGGTTCTCGGCTGGATTTGATCACCGCCTGTGACAATTGGCGTGTTAAGCACCCAAAGCAGTTGGTCGGTGTGGCCATCAGGATGACAGCTGGCACACGCGAAGGTGCCCGTCGAAGACGCCTCAGCCGTTTCGAACGCTTTGCGCCCCTGCTTCAGCAGCGGACTCGTCGGATCATGAAGAACGATTCTGGCAGATAGCTTAGGCGCTTTTTTATTCGCAACATCTACCAACGAAACAGTATTTTCCACGGCATTGAGCACCCACGCTTGCTCGGGCCGGCCAGCTGCATCGCTCACCAAGGCGACACCGCGCGGGACCGCGTCAACATCCACGCGGCCCAGTACCTCCCCGCTCGCTGCATCAATCGTTACGAGCTTGTCAGAGCCAGCTGCCGTTACCACTAACGTTGAGTCATCGTCGCTCACGCGGATCCCGTAGGGCGTAGCCAGCGCGCGTCCTGGCAACGGCTGTTGTGGGGGCAGAGGCTCAAGATCGAAAAATGTTCTCGCTGGCACTCCAGCGCCTTGGGTATTCACTTTTGTAACTCGATTTAAAAACGCACGATTTTCCATCTCTGCCAATCCGTGCTTTTGAGTGCCAGCTCGACCATTAGCATCGTTACGAGCATCAGTTTGCGCGATGAACACGTTGCCCTTTGAATCAATCGTTAATCCGTAGAGCAGTGTTCCCAGCGTGTTTACCGTTTCAATCAGTTCATCAGTTTCGGTGTCAAAAATGTAAAGATCTCGATCCGGCATGTCGGGATGCTTGACGATATCAATGACGTGGCCCAGGGAAAGTTTGCTGTTCGAGACAATAGAGTGGGCAACGGCGTCAAAGGTAACTAAGTCGCCATCAATCGCACTTTTCATACCGCCGGACAGCTGTGTTTTATTGTTGGATTCGAACGGCAGGACGTATAGCTTGCCGTTTCGCACTTCAATAGCTCGAGGGTCCTGTGCGGTGATACGCAGTCGCTTAATAAGGGAGCGAGAACTGACATCGACGACCGCGATTTGATTGTCAGAGGACAGGGCAATATAGGCCTTCTCGTTCCCGGCAAAGGCTATGCCCATCGGTTCATCGAAGCTGGTCGCCTTGCGTTCGCGATCGAAGGTCTGAATCGTGGCTACGATCTGCAAGTAGGTTGGGCTGAGAGCATTGTTATCGATTATCGACACAGAATCGGATACGTGATTTGAAACCCAAACCTCATGACCATCTGGGCGCACGGCGACGCTGACGGGGTCGACGCCCACATTTATTCTCGCCGTCACCTGACGGCTATCCCTGTCGATCACATCAAGAGTATCGCTCGGTGTATTGACCACAAATACGTTGTTGCCGTGCACAGCTATGGGCTGGGCATGGGGGCTAACAAAGGAGGGGTGACTGATTGATGACTCGTACCAACCCCCCGCAGCCACTTCCGCCGGAGCAGCACTTGCCTGCAGGAGCGCAGCGCCCATGCCAACGACCAAGGCTAGCCGCGCAGTCCATGACCCCTTTATCTTTATCCGAACGACAGCTCCTTCTAACATGCCCCACCTCCCACATCGTTCAACCTAAGTTAACACCGTTAAGATTCCCTGAAAATACCCCATTATCAAATAAGGTCAGTTATTCTCGGACTATGAGGATCAATAAAACAAAGGGCTCCGACCACTATCACCACGGCGATTTGCGACGAGCATTGATCGGCAAAGCGATCAATATTCTCGAGTCTGAAGGGGAAGCAGCCCTAACCATGCGCCGAATTGCTCGAGACGCAGGCGTCTCGCAAGCCGCTCCCTACAGTCACTTCAAGAGTAAGAAAGACCTGCTTACTGCTGTCTGTGTCGAGGGCACGGTATGGTTTGGCGACTCCATGAAGGCTCGAGCGGCGGGCAAACAGGGCTTGGAATATCTAGCCGGTTTAGCCGTTGGACACGTTCAATTTGCGCTTGAACACCCTGCTCTCTTTCGGTTAATGAGCACTCGACCGGTCAGCGAATCCCTGGACGCGCAAGGCAACCCGCCAGAGATTTTCAACGAGGGTTATCAACTGATGCTGTCAGGGCTTGCCGCGGCACCCCTTAAACATTTCGGATCGGGTGAGCGGCATCTAGACGCGCCCATCGCCTGGGCGCAAATTTATGGTATTTCAAATCTTCTTATCGAAGGGAGAATTACTCCCGAAACCTTTGGCTTCGGTAATGTGGAAGAGTTTGTCAATGCGCTCCTCGGGCATTTCCTTCACCTCTAACGCAACAGGACGCTTGACGATCAGGCTGATAGCTCTCACTCGCCATCAGAAATCTTGACGCGTCCACTTTATTTCTAAATAGGTCGATTGTTTGCGTCATTTTTACATTAGCGACTCAGTCGACTCGGAACTCTTCACCAGTTGATCGCTTGCATAACCCTAATTCGGTCCCCACGCGCGTTGATGCATCGAATGTCATGACTTGTTTGCCCTAACGCCAGATCGCTTCCCGCCAGTATCATTGATCAAGCTAGCTTGACACGTTCTGGCTACGCAAGAGTGGCTGTCCTCGCATTTGCATGCGCTCACATTTTTATAACTTCAACTATCAGCCCAACCGCTTACAGTTTGCGTATTCAGCTGCGTGAGTCGGCTCTGACGACCGGATATCCCGTAATCGAGCGTGTCGACAGAGCTTTTTTTAAACGAGTATTTTGGCTCGTTATGATTCAAGGCCTTAAGACAGAGAAATTTCGATAGCCGTACCCATCTGATTCAGCTCGTCTTGCAAAAGGCTTAGTCCCAGCACGTCAGCTTCGACACCCCGGTAATCCCGCAGGACTGTCGCATTCGATGAATTCAATTTGCCCGTCGTCGGTCGATGCATGATCATCAAGGCCAAGGTCATAACCCCAAAGCAGATCGTATGCCTGCGCGTTGGGAGAGTTCTTTAGAATCCACGTTTCCTCGGCGAAGCCCTCCTCAATCGTGTCATCTGGGTCAATTCCATCCTCTTTCCACAGGTCGAGATAACCCTCTGCTCCATGCATGTAGTTATCGGCGAACTGACGCCACGTCATATCGTCGAAAAGGGGTAATTCCGAGTAAGGATCGCCCCAATTCAGCGTGTAAGACCCATTACCCGCATAATCATGCGCGATCAGCTTTATCTCCGGGCTTCGCGGCGCCATGATCAGCGGCTCTCCGCTGTTAGCGACGTGCTTGCGCGCAAGCTCGTAGTACGAAGGAAGTATTAGGCCTGCGCCTACACCGATTAAAAAGTTCCGTCTGGATAGATCCATTCTCTTGCTCCTGTAAAAAGTTAAAGCATCGGAATGAATCCAAAAACCCAATTGGTTGCCGCGTGCGGCCACATAACTAAACCACCTTGCTTGGGTAAGCAGGTTGGCGGGGACATTGTCCCACTCCAGATGCCGAGGCCAGTTTAAGACATTTCGCGACGAATCAGAACAGACGCTGATTGCCGCACTTGCTAGAACTAAAGAACTTGGCTTCATGGCCATCAAGCTTTGCTCGGATGATCGTTTAGGCTAGCCTTAAGTTGGGGAATCGACGTTGTAAGGTCATCAAAATAATTGCCCATAAGAGGCCAATGACTGGACAACAAACCGATGC
>JBELHZ010000061.1:0-13406 GCA_042091155.1 Gammaproteobacteria bacterium | reverse complement strand
TCAATGGCCAATAACAAATGTGGGAGTGTGCGTTCTAATCGCTCAGCGTACGCTCTAGTAATGACTCGAACGCAGAACCATCCTGCCGGATCAGGTTCGGGACGTATCTGGAATAGACACGAAACAACATCTCGGTCGTGCTGTGCCCCATCTGTCGCGCAATCCATTCCGGATTCTCTCCTGCTGCAAGCCACAATGTCGCTGCAGTGTGCCTTGTTTGGTACGGCCTTCGCATTGGCACCCCCAAATGACGTAATAACGGGTACCAGACCCGCTTGGTGACATTGTGTATCGACAGTGGTTTCCCCGCTCCGTTCGCAAAGACATAGGTGCTGTCTTGCGTGACTTTTGCCTGGGCCTGCAACGCATCGAAGACAGGTTGGGACATCTGTATCTCTCGCGTCGAACCGTCAGTCTTGGTCGTCGTTTGCTGGCCTGCCACAAAGGACTCGCGAACGAGAATCTGTCTGTGCTCGAAGTCAACGTGCTTCCACTTGAGGCCATGGATTTCACCTGTACGCATGCCAGTAAAGAAGCGGACAACGAGATAGTTCTTGTAGTCCATGCGAACGTGATCGATGAGCAGTCGAACTTCCTCGAGAGTAAAGGGATCGACGTCTGTGCGCGCGACCTTGAGCGGTTTGATGTTCTTGAACGGTGACTCGAATTCGAAACGGTCTGCCGCCTCGTTCACGATCATGCGGAGGGGTACCATGACATGGTTGATGCGAGCCGAAGACAACCCGGTCGAACCATTTTTGCGCGGTACCTTTGCAAGATTCGCACGAAAAGCCAGCAGCTCCGACTTGGAGATGCTGTCGAGCGGACTGTCGCCAAATACTGGAAGGATATGTTTGTCCAACGACGTACGCAAAGTAATCTTGTATGAATGCTTCCAGCGCGGTTCGTTCTCCGCAAACCAGGTCTCAGCGAAATCAGCGAAAGTCGGTGTCGATGAACAGGGAGCCACCGTCCTGGTGTCGATGCTTCGGAACCGTTCGACGCTTTTCGAGTTTGGAAAGTAGGCAGTGTAGTCAAATGTTCCGACCAAGATCTCTGCCTCGATACGATCAAGGATCGCAACAGCGCGCTTTCGATTGGCCGGCGTGTCGGACAATTTTGTTTGTTCACGACACCGCAAGCCCCGGTATCGGAAGTCGAAGAACAGCTTGCCAGAGCGGGATCGAATGGAACCCATGGCTCGCGCCTAAACAACGCCAGACATCAGTGAGTCGACTGACGCGGGCCGCGCCATATCCTTCTCGATCTTTTCCCACAAGTACAAGATCTTCCTGCCGCCGAATGGACGGATGTAGTGCACGCCCTCGATGAGTACGCTGTCTTTGAGACAGTTTCTGATGGTCCTCGGGTCGTACTTGATTCGGTCAGCGAGCTCGTCAGTGGTTAGATAAGTGTAACTCATGCTATTCTCTCTTGATCTAAATGAATCATCCGTGATTGTTTTGACTCATGAAGGAATCATAAACGATCATAACAGATCAATCAAGAATCTTTTGAATCAAGAATGATTCACTCGCGAGGTCATGGCTGTGATACGCATCCTTTTCAAACAGGCGCTGGATGAGAAGTCCTTCAAGGAAGGTCGCCGCATCACGCTGAACGAGGTTAGTGAGGCAACAGGAATCTCACGACCGACCTTGACCAGAATTTCAAACGTGCCGGGTTACAACACGAACACGGATACGATTAGCGCGCTATGCGACTACTTCGAAATTGAGCCTGGGGAACTGTTGAAGAAGGTGTAACCCTTGGGCGCAATTTGGGCACCGTTTGGGCACAACTAAAATTCGGGGAGTCGCCTCTCGCGATTTTCGCCTTCGGTGAAAACGCTGTCGGCCTCGACTTTCTTCGCTTTGCGAAGAAAGCGAGTTGGTAGCTACGGGTGGACTTGAACCACCGACCCCAGCATTATGAATGCTGTGCTCTAACCAGCTGAGCTACGTAGCCACGATTCGAAGAATCTCGAAGGCGCGGATTGTCCTTTCCAGCTTGCTTGTTGTCAATCGGCTCGACACATTTGATCGAGACGAAACACTTGGCGATAGTGAGATAGTCGTTCAGACACACCACCCACCCAGATTCCTAACGCGTCTTGATCGCTCACGTTTCCGACGCTGCCCAATGTGAGGTGGTTCATAGAAACAGACAACAAGTACGTATTCAGCGCAAGGTATCACTCCCCTCGAATGCCGCACTCACGGTTCGATGCTATCGTTCTTCGGGTTCAGGCCTGCATTGGTCTTCGATGACGATGCGTGCCCGGCCGCAGTCAATTCATCTGGAGGCGATCATGAAAACCAAAGTATTAATGGCCTTGGCATGCCTTATTTCGAGCCAGGCGAATGCACATCAGGCAGGTGACTGGATCATTAAGGCAGGCTCTATTTCCGTTCAGCCGAATGTCGATTCCGATCCGGTAGACGTGGCGGGATTGGCGACATTTCCTAACGGTGTCGATGTTGGCAACGAGGTTCAGCTCGGCTTGACTGGCGCCTACATGCTGACTGACCGATGGGGTATCGAACTGCTGGCCGCAAGTCCGTTCAGTCACGATATTACGCTTACAGATGTCCCATTGAACGCTGGCAACACCAAACAGCTACCCCCAACCCTTTCGCTTCAATATTACCCCGAGTTCGGCAGTGAAAAATTCAACCCCTTTGTTGGGCTAGGCCTAAACAACACCATTTTTTTTGAAGAAAGTGTGAGTGACGATTTGAATTCGGCCCTCGACGGCATCGTATCGCTGCCCGCGGGTAGCGTTGACGCGGAGCTTGATCTCGACAACAGCGTTGGGCTTGCGGCCCAGATTGGGCTCGACTACATGATTTCAGAGCACATTCTGATCAATGGCACGATATGGTGGATCGACATAGATACCAAGGCGACGATCTACACCGCAGTCGCCGACGTGACATTTGATGTCGACATTGATCCATTCGTCTACTTGCTGTCGATTGGTTACCGTTTTTGAACGGTCTCGTCAAAGCCGTCCTCTTCGCCGGTGGCGTGCAGACCGCTGACCATGCCTGACCCGTCCTGTCTTAAGACTTAGGGTGCAGTTCCTGCAGTTGTTCGCTGGACCATATTTTGCGAATGAAGCGAGGGTGAGTCGACGACATGTCGATCTGATAGGCACCGGTTCGCTCTGGGGTTTCCAGCTCGAGTATTTGAGCGAGCTTTAACGACAGCCACCGCTCGATCTTGAGCACGACCATCTTGCGTCGCAAACGACCTTGAACGTCCCGGTTCAGCACAGTCGGCAGCGTGTTTAGCGTAAGAATTTCATCAATGGCCGGGTGAGCCATTTTTTCGCGACCTTCCTCGCTGGCGTAGAAGTGAGAAACGGCGAACACGGTCTTACCCGGGTTTATCTGTTTTAGGAACTGGCAAGACTTCACCACCGTAGAACCGGTGCGCACCATGTCATCGAACAGCACAATGTCGTGACCGCTGATTTCTTCGAAGGTGGATTCGCTCTCGCTGTGCAGTTTGATATCCACTTTTCGTTCACCACTGCGCTCTTTGTCCAGCATGATGAACTTCGCCTTGGGCAGCCCTAAGCGATTAAACATTTCGCGCACGAATCCCCGTGCACCTGCGTCTGGGGCACACAGAGCAAGCCCCTCACCGTCTGACTTGCACGACACGATATCGGAATTTCGTAGATAGTCCGCGTAGATATCGTAAGGAATCAGGTTATGAAATTTGCCTTCAAAGACACCCGTGAACATCTGCTGCACCGAATGCGAATGGTTGTGGATGGTCAGCACTCGATCCACTCCGGCCAGCTTGAGCATCTCGGCGTAGAGTTTGGCAGTAAACGGTTGACCGTCGAACTTCTTAAGATCTTTGGGATCCCGTTCCGCCAGCGTCTCACCGAGCTCTGACCGAGGACCACGGTCCTGAGCGCTGTAGTAAAGATCGGGCTCCACCAGCACCACTTCGGCGGCACCGTTTTCCTTCGCGGCCCGAGCAATCAGAAGGTTTCGCATGGCCAGATTTTGACGGCTGACGACCATGCTGGACGTACTGACAATCACGATGATCTTATCCCGCAAGCGCGAACCGATTTGGTTTAAATCGTCTTCATCTGAAATGAAGCGCGGACAAAATTCCGAATTAGCAAAGGTTTTCATGCTGATGAGATCAGCAATGTCCTCGCTCTGTCCGAGCCCAAACGCGAGATCAATCGCAAAGGGATCATCTGAGGAGTTACCCACAATAATGACGTTATCTAAAGCCGCTGGCATGAGAGTACTAACGCGTCGTTTGAGGCTCAGCAGCCTAAATAGTTCGCGTCGGAAATGCGAGCGCTTTGCGTTGCAAACTCTCGTTAACATCGCGCTGCCTTGAGGGCTAACCCGGGGCCGCACAACAAAGCGCGCGTTCAAGTGACTCATCCCCTGCACTCAGGTCTAATTCACTACCGCTCGTCAGAAAAAAATTGAAGTTTTTGTGCCAAATTGAATTCATGGGGTTTTATGAAAACGGGGACCCCATGCACTGGCCATTCTTCGAAACATTCATCCAAACAGGGAGCCTCACCGTTATCGCTGCGGATGGACAGCACAGACACTTCGGCGAAGGCAGACCGAGTGCCGCTATCGAGTTTTCAGACCCCGGATGTCTAACAGAAATTCTTCGCAACCCGGAGATGAATTTGGGCAAAACCTACGTTGAGGGTCGCTGGAAGCCTGCAAAACAGTCCGATCTCCATTCTGTACTCCACGTCTTACGAGTGAACTTCGAAAAAACGCTGGCCCAAACCCGCTGGTCAGTGTTTTCTCAGTCTGTCACAGCACTGCTTCGTTCGTGGAATTCGCTGGTTGCAAGCCGACGCAATGTTGCCCACCACTACGATTTAGACGAAGCACTCTTTCGCGCATGCTTAGATCGCGACATGCACTATTCCTGCGCTTATTTTCGTAGCCCCAATGACGATCTGGAGCGAGCACAGCATGCCAAGTGCGAGCACATCGCGCGTAAGTTGTGCCTCAGACCCGGGCAACGGGTATTGGATATTGGTTGCGGCTGGGGAAGCTTGGCTCTGTATCTCGCCGAGCATCACCAAGTACACGTCACCGGTTTAACTCTGTCTGCGGAACAACTGAAGGTCGCCGAACAACGGGCAATAGACCGTGGCCTGAGTCATCTAGTGAACTTTCGGCTGCAAGATTATCGGCTGCATAGGGGGCAGTATGATCGAGTCGTTTCCGTGGGCATGTTCGAACATGTCGGCAAAGCCGCCTACCGGAAATTTTTCGCATGTGTTGAGCGCGCACTAGCCACCGGTGGTATTGCCTTGATTCATACCATCGCCGACCAGCAACAAGCCGGATCAGTGAACCCGTGGATTCGCCAAAACATCTTTCCGGGGGGCCACATTCCCTCAGCGGGACAAGTGGTGCCTGCCATCGAACAATCGCGTTTAGCGATCGCAGACTTGGAATGTTGGCGCGACCATTACGCCCTGACTCTGGCGGAGTGGAACCGGCGTTTTCAAAAAAATAGAATGCAGTTTGCCGCGTCCGACGAGGCGTTTTGCCGTATGTGGGAATTTTACTTGGTGCTCTGCCAAACAGCTTTCGAGGTCGGCCACCTAGCAGTTCACCACTGGCAGCTGTTCAAGGGTAATCAAACCGAAATTCCCGTCACCCGAGATTACTTGTATGCGGACTGATGGCAGCCTCTAGACCGGAGCGCTCTGAAACTTCCGGAATTACGATAAAAGCGTGGCGTCTCGCCAACCACGCAGATCGTTAATCAAATAAAATGCTTCGACGTCCGCAAGCTGCTCGACGGGCAACACCCGCTCATGTAACTCACCTTGTTGTAGCAACACGTCGCGCATCACGCCGGGCAGCAATCCACAGCGTTGGGGCGGTGTGTAAAGCTGACCGGCCAGCCTGAACACCACATTGGCGATATCAGTTTCGGTAATCTCACCGCGCTCATTCACCAGCAAGGGCTCCGCGTGAACCAACTGATGAATCTTTGCTACCGACTCCCGCGCTCGCACATAGACCTCCCGTCGGGTGGTTTTGTGATGCAGGCGGGGGTCTTGTGAATTCACTCGCCAGGGCACTAGAGCCAAGGCTTGAGGCGTGGCTGCCGATTCCGGCGCAGGCTCCAGCTGAGCAGCAAAGTCTCCAGCCCTATCCAAGGTCAGGCGCAGTCGAAAACGGGACGCACTGGCCGGACAATCCAAACGCCCGACGGCCAGGGCAATGGCCTCAAGCGCCCTGGGCCGGTCGAACATCAAGCCGAAACATTGAGCGCTCACCGCCATCCGCAGCAAATGTTGGTCTAGCCGCTTCGGTCCGGTCTGGGGGGACCACGCCATCGTTTCGAACAGCGCGAAGTCCTCCCACGCAATCGCCTGATTGAGGATTTGCGTTTTACTGATCAGCTCAGCGTGTTCTTCTTCCGGGTTGGAATCCCATACCACCCCGCCACCTGCTCCATAGCGGGCGACCCCGGACGCGTTGTCGATCCAAGCCGTTCGAATGGCGATATTAAAGTGAGCCTGACGCTTTGGCGCAATGCAGCCGATGGCGCCGGTATATATCTCCCGGGGGGACGACTCGAGATTTTGTATGTGCGTCATTGACGCTCGCTTTGGCGCACCCGTGATGGACGCTGCTGGAAACAGTTGGCGAAAAATATCGGTAACAGAGGCCTGAGTTCTGGCCTCCACCCGCGAGGTCATTTGCCAAACGGTAGGGTACTGCTCCATTGCAAACAGTTTGGAGACCTGTACCGAGCCAGGCTCTGCGATACGCCCAAGGTCGTTTCGCACCATGTCGGTGATCATCAGGTTTTCCGCCTGATTCTTGGTCGATGCCGCGAGCCAATCTCGCCGGGCCTGATCCGTTGCGGGGTCACGTTCTCTTGACGCGGTACCTTTCATGGGCTGAGAGTAAATCTGTTCACCGTCCAACGCGAAGAAACATTCGGGAGAAGCGGATACGATGGTGTGAGTGTCGCCTTGGATCAATGCCGCGTGCGGAGCCCCTGCCGCGACTTCCGCAAAAAGCTGGGCCGCATCAGTCACCACACCCTGCAATCGCGTAGTGTGATTGATTTGATACACGCTGCCGGCAGCGATGAGGTGGCGTATCTGCTCGATGGCGTCTCGATGGGATCGAGCACTCTCGGTAAAACGCCAGAGCTGCCCACTGCCCTGCTCGGACGCTACCGGTGCTGCCACTACCTCGCTCGCCGAAAACAGCCCAAAACATACCAGCGGCATCTGGCTGTCTGCGCGCCCGGACAAGCTCGGATCAAACCCCGACGCCGCTTCATAGGTTACGAAGCCTACGGCGGTTAAGCTCTCAGCTTCCACTCGAGCTTCCACTTCGCGCATCAGACTGACAACGCGACGGCGATCGCGTGTTGCCAACACAGCGACGGGCTCTCGAAATGACAACCACTGGCCAGTGTCATTGTGATGCAACAATGCGCTGTGAATGATCAAGGTGAGGTATCCCAGCTATAAGCACAGTCTGAAAAATGCGATCAGCTCAGCGACAGCCTTTGACCGCCGCACTAATCGGTTGGTCGCTAGTCTAACGTCCGGCGCCATAAAAAGATTCATGGTGACCATGAGAAGAAAGCGCACCCAACCAATAGACCCCGGACGCTTCTTCACCGAGCATACGCGCTCACATACATCAGGACTGTTCAGGACAACCGATGACCGATCGCATTGCTTCCCGTTTTCGCCGTTTGACCCTCCTCGGGCTGACGTTTGTCAGCACCGTGGTCTTTGCCGATAGAACGCCCGCTACCGACGCCGAAATTGAGGAAATGGTTGTCGTAGCACATCACACGCCGATACCCACTCATCTTGTGGGTAGCTCTATCTCGGTACTCAACACCCAAGCGTTTGCTGATCGCATTACCTTCGATCCCAGCGCTCTGTTTCGCAGCCTGCCCAGCCTGAATCTTTCCCAAACCGGAACCTTTGGCAGCCTAACCTCGATAAGACTGAGGGGGTCAGAGAGCAATCATACCTTGGTACTGATCGACGGTGTCGAGGCAAATGATCCCGCCAACGGTGCCGCTTTTGATGTGTCGCAACTGGCCGGCACCTCCATTGATCGCATCGAGGTACTTCGTGGCCCACAGAGCGCGCGCTACGGGGCACAAGCCATTGGCGGCGTCATAGCCATTTACACGCAACCCACCAATGCGTCTGATCTTTTGGAAGATCCGGCCCTCACCGTCGGTGTGGAAACTGGCAGCCACGGGTTCCATCAGGGCAACCTAAGCGCTGAAATGATTGAGCAGTTGGGCACCGCGGTATCGCGCAGCCAGTTCAGCATGACGCGCGCGATCACCAACGGGAGCAATGCCTCGTTCTACGGCTCGGAGAGCGATGGTTACCGCAACCGGACCTGGAGCGCGGACTCGTCTCTGCGCTGGGACGATGGCAGCGAATTAGGCCTGTCCGCCCGGGAAACGCGTAACAACCTCGACACCGACCCTCAGGACTTCGCTTTTCCCGCGACGCCGACCCAAGGCCTTGTCATTGATGGCGACAACAGCACGGCGGCCCGCCAACGATTGGTAGGCCTAAACGGTCGAACCACGACGGGCTCTTGGCTCCAGGAGCTTAACCTGAGCCAAAATCAGAGCCGAAACCGTTTTCGGGTTAACGGTGAAGACGACTCAGGTTTGAGAGCCTCGCTGAGAAAGGCCGACTGGACTGCTTCTCGAGACTACATCAGCGGCGAGGTTACCCACTCGCTGGCGCTGGGTGTCCAGTACGAACAGCGGCGCTTTCGTAACTTCAGCGCAACATTGCCCTCTGCGAACCATAAGGCCAGAGACAAACAGCTCAGCCAGTTCGCCGAGTACTTGGTGAGAAACGATACCCGGTCTTTGTCGGTCAGTACCCGACGCGACCGGAACGACCGCTTCGACAACTTGACCACTTGGCGAGTCACCGGGACTCAAGCACTGCGGGACGACGTGCGAGTACACGCGAGTTGGGGTGAAGGTTCTGCCAACCCAACATTTTTCGAGCTGTTTGGCTTCATTCCGGCATCCTTTGCTGGCAACCCGGATCTCAAACCGGAAAGTTCCCAAGGCTGGGATCTGGGTCTGAGCGGTGAAGCTACTGATGGCCGATACGCCTGGGATTTGACGTACTTCCGCTCGCGTTTGAACAGTGAAATCGTTACCGCGTTCGGCCCAGCACCCGATTACTTTTCTCAACCGATCAATCTCGACGGCACCAGCAGACGGGAGGGCTGGGAAGCCAGTCTGACCACAGAGGTGAGCGAACAACTCACCCTAGACGCCAACATTACCCTACTCGACAGTGAAGAGCCCGGGGGACGTAGGGAGGCTCGACGACCCCGCCGCAGCGGTGCGCTCAACACACATCTGGCATTTGCTAACGACAGGGGTAAGGCGAGCCTGTCACTGATCTACAACGGCGAGATGCAGGACAGTGAATTCATCACAGCAACACCAACCGATCGCGCCGAGATCAAATCGGTCACGCTACTGAATGCCGGAGTTAGCTACCGACCCAACGAGAGAACCAAGCTGTTTTTCCGCGGCCAAAATCTGCTGAACAAGGAATACCAGCAAGTATTCAGCTTTCGCGCACCCGGCGTCTCCGCTTCCGTGGGCGTCATAGTGACAGTACGTTAGGTGCGCGGCGGCAGAAAAGTAGCGAGGTCATCGTGTCGTTTCTCCCGCGCCGGGCTATGATGGTCTTTTGACCACTGGGACATGGCTATGCGCATCGCCACATGGAACGTCAACGGCTTACGAGCGCGTCTGGACTACATCACTCGCTGGCTAGAAGACCGTCAGCCTGATGTGGTTGGTCTGCAAGAGCTCAAGACACCTGACGACGTATTTCCTCACGACCATTTCAAGGCCTTGGGTTATGAAGCCTTGGTGCACGGCCAGAAGAGCTGGAACGGCGTCGCCATTCTGACCAAGGTGCCCGCCACGTTGACGCGCACAGGGGTGCCTAATCAAGACCACTTTGGTTCGCGACTGATTACCGCGAACATTGACGACAAGCTCGAATTCACCACCGTCTACTGCCCCAATGGCAAAAACCTCGAACACGCAGACTTTACCGGCAAGCTGGCGTGGTACGACGACCTGACTGCTCAATGGCAGGCCAGCAACACCGGCCCAGCACACAAAATCATCTGTGGTGACTTTAACATCGTTCCCGAGTCCCTTGATGGCTGGCGCGGCGATGCTGGCGAGGGTTCGATCTTCTACACCAAGGAAGAACGTGGACGGCTGCAGGCACTATTGGATACGGGACTCACCGACCTATTCAGGCATCGGTACCCTGACGCTCAGGAATTTTCCTGGTGGGATTATCGGGGTGGCGCCTTTCACCGAAAGCACGGCCTACGCATCGATTTCATCCTCGCCACGGCCGGCTTGCTGGACCTCACCGACGAAGTGGTGATTGATCGCGAGTATCGCCGCAAAATCGACGAGCTCACTGCTTCCGATCACGCACCGGTGTACGCAGACATCTCTCTTTGATGGCCCCTGTCCTTTCATAAAGCACCCATAATTCGCGTGAGGTTTGAAGGATTCGATGGTATTCTGCGCCATCGTTATTCTAGTCAAATAAAATTTTCTATATAATTCAACGAGTTACGTCCCGTAGCCCGCTGGATTTTGATCACCATAGTCTGCTACCACTTTAGATAGAGAGAACTGATGAAAGACCTGACACGCTATCGCAATATTGGCATCTTCGCCCACGTCGACGCGGGCAAAACCACGACGACTGAACGCATCCTGAAGCTGACAGGTAAAATCCACAAAATTGGTGAAGTGCACGATGGTGCCGCGACCACCGACTTCATGGAACAAGAGCAAGAACGTGGTATCACCATTCAGTCTGCAGCAACCAGCTGCACATGGGATGACCACCGTTTGAACATCATCGACACCCCCGGACACGTGGACTTCACCATTGAAGTCTATCGATCATTGAAAGTGCTAGACGGTGGCGTCGGTGTTTTCTGCGGTTCTGGCGGCGTTGAACCTCAATCTGAAACCAACTGGCGATATGCGAACGAATCGGAAGTTGCTCGACTGATTTTCGTCAACAAGCTCGATCGCCTCGGCGCAGACTTTTACCGCGTTGTTGAACAGGTAGAAAAAGTACTGGGCGCCAACCCGCTCGTGATGACGCTGCCCATTGGCGAAGAAGACGAGTTCGTCGGTGTTGTCGATCTGCTAACCCAAGAAGCTTGGACCTGGGACGATTCTAACAACCCGGACTCCTATACGATTTCGGAAATCCCTGCCGATTTGCAGGAAAAGGCCGCCGAGTACCGAGAAAAAATGGTCGAGACTGCTCTCGAGCAGGACGACGATTTGATGGAAGCCTATCTCGAAGGTAACGAGCCTTCGATTGATGACCTCAAGCGCTGCATTCGCAAGGGCACCATTGCCCTGGACTTTTTCCCAACGTTCTGTGGTTCGGCATTCAAGAACAAAGGCGTACAAAACGTCCTGAACGCCGTTGTCGATTACCTGCCGAACCCAACCGAGGTTGATCCACAGCCTGAAGTCGACCTCGAAGGTAATGAGACCGGCGAAGTGGCCACGGTTGATCCAAGCGGCCCGCTACGTGCGTTGGCGTTCAAGATCATGGATGACCGGTACGGCGCTTTGACCTTCACCCGAATCTATTCAGGCACGCTGAATAAAGGCGACACCGTATTGAATACCTACACCGGTAAGACTGAGCGTATTGGTCGTATCGTTGAGATGCACGCTGACTCACGCGAAGAACTGGACGTGGCTCAAGCGGGCGACATTGTTGCGCTCTTGGGCATGAAGAACACCCAGACCGGTCACACCCTGTGCGACCAGAACAAGCCAGCCACTTTGGAGCCCATGGTATTCCCAGATCCAGTGATCTCTGTGGCTATCTCACCTCGAGACAAGGCTGGTGCTGAGAAAATGGGTATCGCACTGTCCAAGATGATTCAGGAAGACCCCTCGTTCTACGTTGAAACCGACGAAGAATCCGGCGAAACCATCATGAAGGGTATGGGCGAACTTCACTTGGATATTAAAGTCGACATCCTGAAGCGTACCCACGGCATTGATGTTGATGTAGGCAAGCCTCAGGTGGCTTACCGTGAAACCATTACCCAAATCGTCGATGACACCTACACCCATAAGAAGCAAACGGGTGGATCAGGCCAATTCGCTAAGATCGACTACACCATTGAACCCGGTGAAGTGGGCAGCGGTTACGAGTTTGAATCCAAGGTGACCGGCGGCAACGTGCCAAGAGAATTCTGGCCAGCGGTTGAGAAGGCTTTTGGTGTCAGCATGGACGAAGGCACCCTTGCCGGCTTCCCGCTGTTGGACGTGAAAGTCACCCTCACCGACGGTGGCTTCCACGCGGTTGACTCCTCGGCCATCGCATACGAACTGGCAGCCAAAGCGGCCTATCGTCAGTCCATACCGAAGGCTAAGCCACAACTGCTCGAGCCGGTAATGAAGGTTGATGTGTTCACGCCTGACGATCACGTCGGTGACGTCATCGGCGACTTGAACCGACGACGCGGCATGATCAAATCCCAAGAAGCGGGTTTGACCGGCGTACGTGTTAAGGCAGACGTGGCATTGGCAGAAATGTTTGGCTACATCGGTGACTTGCGCACCATGACCTCTGGACGCGGGCAGTTCTCGATGGAGTTCTCACACTACGCACCTTGCCCGACTAACGTGGCAGATCAGGTGATCCAAGAAGTGAAGGAACGCAAAGCCGCCAGCTAGGATTCTTACCGGACCTTCTGGCAAAAAAAAGGCGCCTCCTGTCGGGGCGCCTTTTTTGTATCTGCAGGTTTGTCCTGCGAACCTGGTTCTGCGTAAAACGCCCCGGAGAATGCGTCGCTAGACGTTAAATCGAAAGTGCACAACGTCACCGTCTTTCAGTTCGTATTCCTTACCTTCTAAGCGCCAACGGCCTGCATCCTTCGCACCGGCTTCACCACCCAAGGAAACGTAATCGTCGAAGCCGATCACTTCGGCGCGAATAAAACCTTTCTCGAAGTCTGTGTGGATCACACCGGCACCCTGGGGGGCTTTTGCGCCCACGGGTATGGTCCAAGACCTCACTTCCTTTGGACCGGCGGTAAAGTATTGCTGCAGGCCTAACAATTTGTAACCGGCTCTGATGACTCGATGCAGGCCCGGTTCGGACAGATTCAGCTCTTGAAGAAACTCGGAGCGCTCCTCGTCCTCCAGCTCTGCCAGCTCGGATTCAATCTTGTTACTCACCACCACCAGCTCGGCACCTTCAGCGTCGGCAATGCCACGAACAATCTCCACCAGCGGGTTATTCTCAAGACCATCCTCTG
>JBELHZ010000060.1:0-13770 GCA_042091155.1 Gammaproteobacteria bacterium | reverse complement strand
TTTCACTATGTCTTCAGCAAACGTCATGGTTAAGTCGGCGGCAGGAGCAATGTTGTCTGATAACGATGAAGTGATTGGCGCGATACCATCAACCGTATGCGAAGCAGATGCACTCACCTCGCTGTGTGTAATGGTTGCATCATTACCCGCGGCATCTTTGAGAGTGCCGCCATTCAAATCTAGGGCGTTTTCGGCGATGGCGATGCCGTCGGTGTCTGAGTCATCACTGGCGATGGTGTATTCAAACACCAAATTTGTACCTGAATCCGAGACATAGGTTGCAAACCTGGTCTCTGAACCAACCGTCAATGCTATTCGGGGAGTGCCATCTGAAACATCTACCGTTATTGCGTCACTCATGGTCACGGAGACTTGTACTGTGTCACCCGATCGATACGTATTGTCATCCTCTGCACTACTACTAATCACCACACTGTCTACGGTCGGTGCGATTGCATCCACCGCCAGCGTATTCGCAACAGCCACTGGGGCTGTCAATCTTGCATCATTACCTGTTGCATCTCTCAGCGTGCCACCTTCAAGAGATAGTGCTGAGGCTTCTGCCGTAATACCCCCGGCATCGTCGGTGTCACCATCCGCTACTGTATAGCTAAAGACCAAAGAATCCGTCCCTGAGCCAGCGACATACGTCGCTGCTCGGCTCTCGCCACCCACATCAATGGTATAGGTTGGGGCGCCAGTAACCGTTGTTGCTTCACTCATGGTCACGGTCACCAGTATTTTATCGCCCGCGACCAAGGTATCTGTTGTCGGCGAATCTAAATCATCAGTTGCACTGATTACTGCACTGACAACGGTCGGCAATAAATCTGTCGCGGCCGGCGTCGCACGGACATCGGTAGATGAAACAGTGTCTTCACCCGTGCTGGCACTGGCTGCGGTGACGGTATACTCAGGCAGATCACTGCCTGCGTTCACCAATGCGGCACCCGCCGCCGTCAAGGTCACCTCACCGGTCGTGGCATTAATCGCATAGTGAGTAGTGTCGTCGATGCTGTAGCTGATCGCTCCGCCATCGGCGTCTGTGGGCGCCGTGGCCACGGTCGCAACCGCATCCTCCTCGCTCGCTGACCCTTCGATGAAGCTTGTTGGCTCACCCATCTCAAAGGGGGTTAACGGCTCATTACTCACATTCACCCTAAAGTCATCCGCGTACTGAGGGGCGGCATTACCGGCAAAATCACTCACATCAACGGTGAAGGACTGTGTTGAATTCTCCGCCAAGGCCTGCAGATCGGCAGCTGGTACCGTCATCATCACGCTGTTATTGATCGCAGAGCCGGTGTAAGTCTTGTCGCCAATGACCAAGCTCACGATCTGGCCGTCTTCGACGCCACCAGTCGTCACGGTCACGCTGCCATCACTGCCCTCTTCTCCGGCGGTCAGAGCGTCACCCCAACTCAGCACCACACTCGCTATGCTTGGGTTACTGGTATTCAGCGTATACAATTCGTTAGAAATGTCGCCCTCGACATTGGACCCATCGGCTGCCGGCGCTAGGCCATCATTCGTGACCGCGAGCTGTATCCTGCCGTCTCCCTCAGCAAGCTCAGCTGTCCAGCTGATCGACAGGTCCGCATTCGGCGTGATTTGCGCCCAGGCACCGTCATCGATTCTGCCCCACAGGCTGCCTGAATCAGGCAAGGATTCCGTAAGCGTCGCTGTGATGGTTTGCTGCGCGACATTCGTCACCGAGTCGGTATTGTCACTGCCGCTATCGACACTGAGTCGAATGTCGCTGATCTGAACGTCAAACACCTCGCCAAAGAAATCATCGGTGCCCGACGCGTTCACGGGCGCACCGCTGTCATCCACCAAGTCTTCTACATGATCCGCAGCCTCTTGAAGCTTCTCAGCCTGTTCGGTATCCAGCACGCCGTCGTCAATGGATTCCACGAGCTCTTGCAACACATCCGTGGTCTCTGCGTCCTCGGTTTGCTCCAAGCCCGAGATGGCCGCCAACACGCGGCCATAGTCTTGGGCCGATTCACTGGATTCGTCGAAGGAATCGTCATTGGTCGCCACGACGTCATCGGAGATGATGTCGGTGCCTTCCAAACCGAGCGCCTTTGCGACTTCGTCATTATTTTCGTTAATTTCCTGCGCATCCGCATCGGTCACATCACTGGGCAGAACAATCGTGTCACCGGGATCACCATGGACACCTTCGTCTTCAAGGATAAGTCTGGCTGCAGCTTCCGTGACCGCGTTTGCATTAACCACCAAGTCATCCCCGGTCGAGTAGGTCACTGCGCGGAAGTTCGTGGACAGATTGACGTCCTCCCCGGTGCCTTCGTCTTGGTAATCGGGGCTTTCATCGTCCGAGGAATACACCATCACGATCATGGGACCGACATAGTCGCCAGAAATGCGGATGCTGTAGGTGCCATCAGCGTTTAATGACGACTCACCTAGCATATTGCCCTGTGCATCAAAGGCTTTAGCGACCAGATCATTGCCTTCAATCGCCGGACCGCCTGTGAACGTTCCGGTGATGCTTAAGCCTGACGCATTGTCGGCTAGGGACTGGATCGAGGCAACCGTGGTCGCCTCGCCCGGGTCGGCCGCCAACACTTCGGCGTTAACTGCATCTAAATTATCCGCCATCACACCGGTGATGCCCGCGTCTGCGTAATCTTGAAGCGTCAAGGCAGGCGGCGTGGTGCCATCACCATTGTTGTACGCCTCAATCTTCGTCAGCGCGTTATTCGCCGCGGTAACCAGTGTCTGAATCTCAATGACGGTGTTGATCCCCTCCAGATCCTGCGACAAGACGTGCACATTTACCGCTGCCAGATTGTCTGCCGTAACACCGGCCACGCCCGCATCGGCATAGTCTGACAGCGCCGGAGCAGTGGATGCGCCGTCGGTGCTAACGTATTCGGTGATCGTCGCCAGGGCCGCTATTTGGGCATCGCTTAGAGGAATGCTCCCTTCCATCATATCAGCAATACCATCGGCATTACCGTCAACCGAGTCTGCCACCTCGGCGCCTTCCGCCAACAACTGGCGGGCGCTGGCAGACAATTCGGCGCCATCATCGTCAACCATCATGCTCTCGATGATCGAATTCAGCACATCGGTCATCGACTCACCCGCAGCTACTTCGGCGCCGGCAAGGGCCGCCAGCAACGCCGCAACGGCCTTGGTTTCTGCTGAGGCTTCTTCGTAACCCGCTTCGTTCACGGCGCGAGTTGCGTGAGCATTAATGTCGACGTCGGCATCCAAGCCAAATGCCTCGCTCAGATTTTTCTTGGCGTCTTCGAACGCCTCTTGCGTGACGGAATCGCCCATGTCCATTGACGACTGACCTGCATCGCCACCGCCATCACCCAATACCATTCGGGTTAGGATTTCACTCAGGGGATTGACGTTAAGCGCCAAGCTTTCTCCGGCGTCAACATGACCCAGCGCTCTGAGATCCGAGGTTAGATCGCCCCCTTCGCCGCTGCCTTCGTGCAGGTAATCATCCTCATCACTATGATCGCTGATCCGAACCAACACCGGACCGGTGTAGCCGTCGCGCAAAACAGCAGTGTAGTTACCCTGGGCATCGACCTCAGCGGTGCCCAGCGATTCACCGTCGGCATCGTAAAATTCTGCTGTTAAGCCATGATCTGGTAATAACGGACCCGCTATGACCCGCCCTGATACTGTCGTCACCACATCTTCTACCGACACGCTCACCTGCTGCTGAGAAGTCACACCGTCTTCATTGGTGGCTATGACGGTGATGTCATAACTGTTTTTCGTCTCAAAATCCGCGACTTCGCGCAGACGGACTTCCCCTGAGTTAGCGTCAATCTCGAAGGAAGCCGCGTCCGGGCCAGCCAGGCTGTAGGTCACCGTATGATCGGTGTCACCGTCTACGCTCGCATCCGCTTGATAAACCACTTCGGTTGCTTCAGTGCCCTCTTCAACGCTTGCGGTTGCGTCACTGCCTCCGCTGAAAGTCGGCGCAGCGGCCTGACTTTCATCATCGTCGTTCAGGCCATAGGCGATTCCTGCGGCACCAAGCAGACCCAACCCGGCCCACAGGGCCGCACCCGGGCCAGAATCTTCAGACCCTTGATGAGCGTCAGAAACCGCGTTGCCACCCGATTGACCTGCAGAGCCTGAAGCGTAAGAGGATGAGTCAGTCATCGGCTCGCCGTCGGTGGCTATATTTTCTGCGGCCGCCAGTTCAGCTTGTTCGCGTAGCTCTCGCTCTTCTTCCGCTTCTTTGCGCTTCTTTTCTTGACGCGCTCGCTCTTCCTCTACCAGCTGCGCTTGTTGCTCATCTGCGTCTTGGTCTTGCTCGCGACCTTCAACGCCGAGCAATTGATCTCGAATCTGGGCAATAGACTGGCCTACCGAGTGCGCGGCCAGATCACGCAGGACGACTTTGCCGCCATTGGGAAAATGCACAACAACATCATCCCCTTGGCGCTCTAATCTGAGCTGACTTACCGCAAAAGTGTCATCGAAGCGAATTTGATAATTTTCTCCACGGTACGCCTGGATCCAAATCACTTGACCGGGTTTTAAACTGACGTCTTGGAGGGACAAAAATTCTTGATCAGATGTTGTACCAAGCGTTAGCGAAACCACTTCAACACGACTTTTCTCAATATTCATATCTGCGATAGCTCTCTTTTTGAACGTTAATTTTGTTTGATTAAATTTTTATGCCCGATATGCCCAACCGGATTGCAAGACACCTTCTCGCTCAGAGGTCTGCGTCATACTAAAACGTGCCCCAAGCCCACCATTTGCAACGCGCGATGGTTTGAGAAAGGTTAAAGCGCGTGAATCGAAAATTACCGATCCACTGACGATCGGTGCAAATTTCACGACAGGCGGTACCCTTACTGCTTGGCGCACAAGCTTTCCAAAGAGTCCGGAGCGTAAATATCACAAGTTGCTTGGGAGGCGTGCAAAACTGAGCACTGTACTTTTGCTCACTCTTTTTCTTCTAATAGGATCCAGCATCACAAAGCGGCGCTTTGTTTGACTCGATTCCAAAAGCACAGTGACCCATTCTGCTGGGGGGACACTTGCTGGGAAAACACTTCTTTGCAGGATCCGATAAACGGTATCCTTTCGCCGATACGCGGTAGCTTGGATAGAAGCGAAGACACGAAGACTCAGCCTTAGGAAAAGAACATTGTGCCGATCTATTGATTTGCCTCGGGTAGATCTTTGTCTGGGGGCATATACAATGTCGGCTTTCAGCGCTTTGGATCGATTAATACGTGTCAACTCTCGATATTTCTTCTACCGAACCAGCTTCTTCCGTAAAAAACGCTGTTGCTGCGGTTCGAGATCACCTTGAACGCGAGGTCATTGGCCAGACGCATTTGGTTAAACGCATGCTGATGGGACTGCTATGCGGCGGTCATATACTCGTGGAGGGGGCTCCGGGTTTAGCGAAAACCCGGGCAATCAAGGCCCTGGCAACCGTGATCGAGGGCGACTTTCACCGCATTCAATTTACGCCAGACCTGCTGCCCAGCGATGTCACCGGGACCGAAATATACCGCCCGGAGGACGGCAGCTTTAATTTTCAGCCCGGACCTATCTTTCATAATTTGATTTTGGCAGACGAGATCAATCGCGCACCGGCCAAGGTGCAATCGGCCCTGCTGGAAGCCATGGCGGAGCGACAAGTGAGTTTTGGTCGCCAGACCTTCACCTTGCCTGAATTGTTTATGGTCATGGCGACCCAAAACCCCATTGAGCAAGAGGGAACCTACGCCCTGCCTGAGGCCCAACTGGATCGGTTTTTGCTTCATGCGCGGGTCGATTATCCGGACCGACAGGCGGAAACCGATATCTTGCGCTTGGTTCGGGACGAAGCTGCTGGCTTAGGCGTCCCAGTCGGCACCTGCGGCACACTGATCTCTCAAGCTCAAATTCTTGCAGCCCGAAAGGAAATACTGTCGCTGCACATGACCGAACCCGTCGAGCGCTACATGGTGGAACTGGTGCTCGCCACCCGCACGCCACCCGCAGAGCTGGCTCCTTTAATCGAACTGGGCAGCAGTCCGCGGGGCACCATCGCCCTGGATTTGTGCGCCAGAGCCAATGCTTGGCTGGACGATCGCGACTTTGTGACACCGGAAGACGTTCAGATGATCGCTCACGATGTTTTTCGCCACCGGCTGATCTGCAGCTTCGAGGCAGATGCACAGGGTTTAGACAGCGACTATCTCATTGATCAATTACTGCAGCAGGTGCCGGTACCGTAGTGTTCGGTACGAGCTCTAACGTGCTACTAGGAGCCTATGTCTCTACCGATCAGCTCCTAGAACTGCGCTTTCGCCCCAAACCCAAGGACCCGCTGGCAGCAAAAGTCGCCACCGGGGCTCAGGCGGGTCTTAGGCTGTCGAAACAAAAGGGTCGGGGGGTCGATTTCGCAGAAGTACGTCAATACCAGCCCGGCGACGATATCCGCAGCATCGATTGGCGCGTAACCGCACGCAAAAACGTACCGCATACAAAGGTGTTTCGTGAAGAGCGTGAGCGCCCCGCCTTACTGTTTGTAGATCAAAGTCAGCATATGTTCTTTGGCTCCCGGCAACGCCTCAAGTCCGTGGCCGCTGCGGAGCTTGCCGCACGTATCGCCTGGCAGATCACCGCAGGCGGAGATCGGGTCGGCGGCATGGTATTGGATAATCTGGGTCATCATATGTTTCGGCCCTTTCGCACCGTCCGGGCCACTGGCCGTTTGCTGCAACAGGTGGCCCAGAGCAACCAGCAGTTGGCGCGACCGACCCCGGACACTGCCAATGCCGAGGCGGCACATCGCAGACTGAGTGATGCGCTCGGCGCGATGAATCAGTTGCGCCAGCGGCGTAATCGCGTATTCGTCATCAGTGACCTGGCCGGGCCCTTGGATGTCTGGCAGTCGTCACTGCACCGGCTGGCCAGACACCATCTTGTGCACGTGGTGCATATCAGCGATCCGTTGGACAGTGAGCTGCCGCCCACCGGGGTCTACAACATTGCCCACGGCGATAAAACCGTCAGCTTTTATTCCGGTGACAACGCACTTCGCGCCCGTTACGCCGGCGACCACAAAAAACGCGAAGCTCAGATCGTTGAACTGTGCCGCCACCCGGCGCTCACCCTTCAAAAACTGAGCACCGCGGACACTGACTGGGATGCCATCCCATGGGATTGAATACGGCGCGATACCTCGCATCAAGGACACCTCGATGAATTCGGACCCGTTAGCGGCTCTGAAGGACATTTACCTGCCGGCAGCTCCGGAATGGTGGCCCCCGGCACCGGGCTGGTGGCTGTTGGCGCTGATGCTACTGGCCGGCTTGTATTATTTGGCACGCCTCGCAGCCTCGTATTGGCACGCGACCCGCCCCATTCGCGCGGCAAAACACATTGTGGACACGTTGATCGAAGAGGAGCGGGAATCGAATAATGACGATGTGCTGCTCGCGAATCAGTGCAACGAAATCTTAAAGCGATTGCTGGTCGTGGCATTGGAGATCAACCACCTCAGTAGGGCCAGCGGTGATGATTGGTTGAAGGCGTTAGACCAATTGGGAGAGTGCTCTGACTTTTCTCAGGGACCGGGTCGCGCCCTCGGCGAGGCTCGATTTGCCCCGGACTTTGTTGCTGATCGCCGGGCGTTGCTGAGCTGTGTGAAGCGCTTACTGGCGAAAATCCACCACAGCAAAAGCCGGCAGCGATTGGAGGCTAATCCGTGATCGAGTGGCTATGGCCATGGGCCTTTGCTGCACTGCCGCTGCCTTGGCTGGTGCGGGGTCTTACTGCGCGCCACAGCCGTCAACAGCCGGCCTTGGCCGTGCCATCCATGGAAGATTTTGCGGCGGTGACCCAAGCAGAACGGTCCCAAGCCGGCTCAAGCGCTTGGCGGCTTTTGGCGTTGTGTGTCGCTTGGGCATTATTGCTGGCCGCCTTGGCCAGACCCCAGCTCACGGGGGATCCGGTTAACCTGCCCACCACGGGCCGTGATCTCATGTTGGCTGTGGACATTTCCGGCAGCATGGCCACCGAGGACATGGAAGTGGATGGTGATTTCGTCGAGCGACTCACCGTGGTGAAGGCCGTCATCGCCAACTTTGCTCAAGCTCGGGTCGGCGACCGCATTGGCTTGGTGTTATTCGGCACCAACGCCTATCTGCAGGCCCCGCTGACCTTTGATGTCAAAAGCGTCAATCGACTACTGATCGAAGCACCGGTGGGAATTGCCGGCGGCAAGACTGCCATTGGTGACGCCATCGGTTTGGCCGTGAAGCGCCTCAGAATGCGGCCACAGGATGAAAAAATCTTGATTCTGCTCACGGACGGCGCGAATAACGTGGGCGAAGTCGAGCCCAAGGTAGCGGCGGAACTGGCCGCTCGAGACAGCATTCGCATTTACACCATTGGTGTGGGTGCAGATGAAATGCGCATGCCCGGCTTACTGGGACGTATCAGTGGACGTATGACCAATCCCTCGGCAGATTTGGACGAGGACACCTTACAGGCCATTGCCGACGCCACCGGCGGTCGGTATTTTCGCGCCAGAGACCCGCGCACCCTGATCGAAATTTACGCCCTCATCGACCAGCTGGAGCCCGTGGAACAAGAGGCGGAGATTTTTCGTCCCGTACAGGCCCTGTATTTTTGGCCACTGGGTGCCAGCGTTATGATCTGGGTCTTACTGCTGATCGCCGACTTCAGACGATCTGCCGGTTCACGGGAAGATCAACATGTTTGAGTCATTGACCCTTGAGGCACTTGGGAGCTTTCGTTTTCTGCGTCCGTGGTGGCTCGTGGGACTGCTGCCCTTGGCCCTGCTCATCTTTTTTTGGATTCGTCGCACGAGGGAACAAAGCGCATGGTCAGCGGCCATTAGTCAGCCGCTGCTTGAGGTGCTGCTGGACAACAGCGGTGTGGCTACCGCAGGCCGGCTCAGGGCGACTCTGTGGCTCGGCGCTGGGATAGCCATCATCGGCCTCGCCGGACCCGCCTGGGAGAAATTACCCCAGCCAGTGGAACAAAAAAATGACGCCCTAGTGATCGTGCTGGATCTGTCCTTGTCGATGTTTGCCCAAGATCTTTCGCCGTCGCGACTGGACAAAGCCCGACAGAAAATTGTCGACGCCCTGCGCTTTCGACAAGAAGGCTCAACCGGCTTGGTCGCCTACGCCGGTGATGGTCATGCCGTGGTACCCATTACCGACGACCGGCATACCATTGAAAATCTGCTCAGCGCGCTGTCACCGGCCATGATGCCGGTACTGGGCAGCCGCCCGGCCAGCGGGCTGGAACTGGCACGGGAACTGTTTCGCAACGCGGGGCTCGTTGAAGGGCGCATCTTAGTGCTCACCGACGGCATCAAGAATGTCAGCGAAATCAGCGATTTCCGCAATGCCGCCTTCCCGATTTCCATTATTGGTATCGGCACCGAAAGCGGTGGCACCATACCCATCAATCGCCCCAATGAAGCACCGCGCTATTTGACCGATGAAATGGGCCGACAGGTTCTTGCCAGACTCAACGAGTCCTTGCTGATTCAAGCGGCCCAGCAAAGCTACGGGCGCTACAGCTTGCTGACCATTGGTGATGCCGACTTGCGGACCACGTTGGGCACATCGCTGCCGACGGAAGACGCTTCCATCGAAGTGGAGCGGGAATTCGACATTTGGGCGGATATGGGCTTTTGGCTGTGTCTACCCCTCGCTCTGCTGATGCTGGCCTCATTTCATCGCGGACTGTTCGCCGCGCTATTGCTCACCGTCATGGTGCCCGAGCCCAGCTGGGCCCAGGCCAACCCCGTTGACGGTTCCACAAACCAAGTGGCTGGGGCCCCTGCGGCGGTGGGCAACCCACTGAGCCAGCTGTGGCAAAACCTGTGGCTCAGACCCGACCAGCAGGCCTATCGGGCGCTGCAAGACGGCGATCCAGCT
The DNA here is from genome assembly GCA_042091155.1 of Gammaproteobacteria bacterium. Taxonomy (GTDB): domain Bacteria; phylum Pseudomonadota; class Gammaproteobacteria; order Pseudomonadales; family Azotimanducaceae; genus UBA4421. The sequence goes on along the minus strand of JBELHZ010000060.1, from coordinate 3,832 downwards.
ACGGCAGCGCGCTTGTTTGAAGACACCCAATGGCGCGGTTCTGCACGCTACCGTAGTGGGGATTTCAGTGGCGCCGCCAGTGACTTCACCCAAGATTCTTCTGCGGCGGGTCTGTATAACCAAGGCAATGCCCTCGCCCGCTTGGGTCGTTATCCTGAAGCCATCAAACGCTACGAGCAAGTGTTGCAAGACAATCCTGATCAGCAGGAAGCAGCCTTCAACAAGGCCCTGCTGGAAAAACTGTTAGAACAGCAAAACCAGCAGGAACAAGCCGAACAAGAGCAGCAGGATCAGCAACAGCAGCAACAAAGCCAAGAATCCCAGACCAGCGATTCCGATCAGCAGCAAGAGCAAGGCGAACCGGAAGACGAACAACAGCAATCAGAACAGAAGCCTGAAGAGTCGGAGCAACAGTCTGACGACGAAAACGCTGAGGAATCTGAGGCGGAAGAGGACACCGCGGAACGGGATGAAAAACAGGAAGCCCTGGAACAATGGCTGCGCCGGGTTCCGGACGATCCCGGTGGCTTGCTGCGTCGCAAATTCCAGCACGAAACCAAGCAACGTCTGCGGCAAGGTGACTACAGCAACCGGCAAGACGAACAGGTGTGGTAATGGCGAGATTCGTTTACACACCACTCCAATCAAAGTCTTGGATCGTCTTGCTGATGCTTGCCACCCTACTGCTACCGGTATTCGCTCAGGCTGAACTGAGGGCGGCGCTGTCCGCTCAGATCATTGACGAACTGGATTCGGTACAGCTCGTGGTGCGGGACATCGGCACGCGCCAGAGCGAGACCCCTGATCTGTCTGGTTTGGAGGGCGATTTCCATGTTCTCGGCGTCAACACAAGCAGCCAGTACCGTTTCGTCAACGGCCAAGCGCAAAGCTGGGTGGACTATCAAATCACTCTGCAACCGAAGCGTACTGGCGAACTGATCATCCCTCGGATTGGGATCGGACAGCAAAGCACGGACGCGATACCGATCACCGTGCGCGCGCTCAGCGCCGCCATGCGCCGCAAAATTGACGCTCTCGTCTTTTACGAGATGGAACTGTCCAGCGACTCAGTTTACGTGCAAAGCCAGCTGTTACTGACCCGACGCTTAGTGTACGCAGACGGTGTTCAGCTTTATGGCGGCCAGCTGGACACTCCTGTACTCGACGGTGCCCAGGTGTTTGAACTGGGCGAGGGCCAATCGTCTGTGATCCAGCGTAACGGCCAAACCATGGGCAGCTACGAGCAACGTTATGCCATTTTCCCTGAGCAAAGCGGCACACTGATCTTACCCAGCGACAGCGTTACCGCCAGTGTCCGTGTAGTCGACGGCATATCCACCGCACGCAAAACCGTGCGCATCAGCACCCAAGAACAGCGTATTACCGTGCGACCGATTCCGACAGGATACCCGGCCGACCGGCCGTGGCTGCCCGCCATCGCTGTCACAGCGACCGTCGATTTTGAACCGTCTCCAGCTCAAACGGTAAACGTTGGAGACACGATCAGGCGGACTCTGACGGTCACCGTTATTGGCAATACCGGCACGAGCGTACCGCCGACTGCCTTAGCACCCAATGAGCGTGAATTCAAAATCTATCTCCAGCCCACCGGCATCGAAAACGAAACCTTCGGCGAAAATCTGGTGGGCTATCGGGTAGAAGCCGTGGACTTAGTCCCCATCACTCCCGGAGCCCTTGGTGTCCCCGGCACACAGATTACTTGGTGGAATACGGACACCGAGACCGTGATGACGACGGACATTGCGCGACGGGCACTGAGCGTTCTGGGTCCGAGCATTGTGGATCCGACCCCAGAGCCGCCTCCCGTTGCCGCCCGAGTCGATAACACGCCACAGCTAGGCGGCACCGTGCAAAGTAATGCAAATGGTTTAAGTGCTTGGACGCTACTGTCTGGCCTCGCAATCTTCGCGCTAACGGTATTTATCTGGCAAAAAAGCAAACGTCGCAGCACTAAAACCAGCCCCACGCCATCAATGTTAAAACAACCGTTGTCTGCGCCTTCCCAGAAACAAGTGATCCGATCCGCGAAAAGCGCGGCACCTCTCGCGCTGCGTTCTGAGCTCGCGGCCTATCTCACACACGCTACCCAAGGAGATCAGGTCAGCGCCATAGCCGAATTTTGCACCAGCAGCGATATCGCAAAGCTGTCAATGGATGCCCTGGACGCCGCGTGTTACGGCGCAGGCGGATTTAGAGACTCTGATCGCGAACAGATCTCCACGGCTTTGAAACACTTTGCTCAACAGCTCAATCGGATTCCCAAGGGTAATCGGACAGAGTTACCCCACTTGTACCCGAGATAACGGGTGGGGTTCGCCCCGTAACGGTTATCCCGTTCAGGCCAGACTTTTGATCACGATCTCGTACAAGTCACTGGACAGCGTAGAGCTCTCTGACATCCGCGTGAGTTGCTGACGCATCAGCCGTTGACGGGTCGCATCGTAACGCCCCATGCGCGTGAGCGGCGTCGTCAGTCGAGAAGCCATTTGCGGATTCAGAGCATCCAGTCGCATGATGACATCGCTCAAAAACTCGTAGCCTGAACCGTCCAGTTGATGAAATTTACGATTGTTTAACATTCCAAAGGCAGCGTAGACCGAGCGAGCGCGATTCGGGTTTTTCGCGTCGAAATCCGGATGCGCTTCTAATGCCCGTAGGCCGTCTATTGTGATCAACGGGCTTTGGGCCTGCAGATTGAACCAAAGATCAATCACCAAGGCGTAGTCCTTCCAAGCCTGATAAAAATCATCGAGCAAGCTGTCCTTGAACGCATCACTAATACCCGTATGACGACATGCGATGGCCAGCACCGTTCGACGATCGGTCAGGTTGTCAGCCTTTGCGTACCTTGCCTGCAGCAGTTCTTCCAAGGCGTCACCGGTTTGGACTTTTGCCAAATAGGAAAATGCGGTATTTCCTAGCGCACGACGCGCCATCCCGGCAGCATCGGCCTGATAGGCCTGGCCGGTGTCATGCAACGCCACTAAGGCGGCCCAAGTCTCGGCATGGGCTTGTGCAGCGTTTGCTACCGCCGCATCACGGGCGTCAAGTAATGCATCCACATCAAAGCCGCGCAGCTGCTCAAACAGATAGTTCTCATTAGGCACCGCCAGCATGGTGGCAGCCAGCATTTGCTGTTCCGGTGTCTCCAGTGTCAACGCACCCTTGGCCAAGCCGCCCAGCGTGGTCACCGGATCAACAGTGGCGTTAACGTTGGTATCGAAGTGTTCCATCCAAAGCGTTTGCATGGCGTCCCAGCGCACAAACCCGTCGGAATCGTGCGCTACCAAGAAGGCCAGATCGTCAGCATTTCGTTCATGAGAGACCTTCACCGGCGCGGAGAATTCGCGCAAAAAACTGACCACGGGCTTCGCGGACAAATTTTCGATGCGCAGCTTGTGCTCGCTCTCCTTGGCTTCGAGCAGCACTGTTTCGCCAGCATCTCTCAGGGCCACTGCACCATTACTTGAAACATCCTTGGGCTGTAGTACAACACTGTTGCCGTCGGCACCGATCAACCCCATGGCCAGTGGCATGTGGAATGGCTGCTGGTGCTCTTGATTTGGCAGCGTTGCCGGCGACTGTTCAATTTTCAGTGTTAGGGTGCCGTCAGCGTAAGACTCACTCACACTGACATTTGGCGTACCGGGCTGCTCGTACCAACGCTTAAATTGGCTTAAATCAACGTTTCCGGCATCGGCCATGGCTTGAGCAAAATCGTCTGTGGTTGCCGCGGTGCCGTCGTGACGCTCGAAGTACAGGTCTGTGCCCTGTCGGAACGCATCCGCCCCCAAAAGCGTGTGGTACATGC
>JBELHZ010000059.1:0-13939 GCA_042091155.1 Gammaproteobacteria bacterium | reverse complement strand
TGTGCTCTTCCGATCTGTTGACAAGAGATGCAGCTATTGGCGGCGCCCTATCGGAGATATACGGTGTTCGCGTCACAACGTAAAAATGATGCTAGCTTGCGGGCTGTCAACGCGTCACGCCCATGGGTTCAGCGCATGGCTACGACAGCGCGATGCCGATCAAGCTGCGGTAGGCTCATCCGACTGAGGAAGGTCATCGACTAACTGTTTTGCTCGCGAGCGTCAGCACTGCGTTCATAGATCACATCGTGCGCTTGAAGACATTGACCATCGCGTGAAACCACCACCACGTTTTGTACCGGTGCTTTTGTTTTGGCGTCGAGTACCTTGATGGGTTCACCCAGAGACCCAAAGCACCATTTATCGCCCCATTGCAGCATGGCAACCACGATGGGAAACAACGCCATGCCCCGATCGGTGAGTCGATAGCGGTTCCGCCTACCGTTGGGTGATTGCGGCTCTTTAGACAAAATCCCCTGCTCAACCAAACTCCCCAATCGCTGAGACAGAATGTTTTTCGATACTCTCAGGCTCTTTTGAAAGTCGGTAAAGGTTTCTCTACCCAATAGCGCATCGCGGATAATCAGAAAGGACCATTGGTCGCCAATGGCATCCAACGTGCGCGCAATACTGCAGGGATAGTCAGCTAGGCTGGTTCGTGCCATTGGGGCTCCATAGGTTTTTTTAACATACCAATAGTTTCTATTATAACAAAATACTTAGCATACATTAGTTGTCTTAAGAAACCTTTGGAAATACCATCGAACGTTCATCTTGACAGAGCCACACACGGAAAAGCTATGCCAAATCTAATCTCTCTCGACACCATTGGTTCCGTTGGAGTCATTCTGCTCAACAACCCACCGCACAACCTGATTGGGGGTGCCTTTATAGAGGAATACTGCTCGGCGCAGGAACAGGCGGTTGCCAACGGTGCACGTGCCATCTTGGTACGCAGTGAGCTTCGGCACTTTTGTGCAGGTGCAGACGTTTCGGCGCTGGAGGCAGGTGGGGTCAGTGCGCCGGAGATTCTCAACAGACTCGAATCGATTCCGGTGCCAACCGTTGCCGCGGTACACGGGGCTGTACTTGGCGGCGGCTTTGAGCTGGCGCTAGCATGCGATTTTATCGTCGCGTCCGAATCCGCTCAAATCGGTTCGGTGGAAGTGGCCATCGGGCTTGCCCCGCTGCTGGGTGCCGTACAGCGATTGGCTGAGCGTACCGGTTCCGCGAGGGCTCGAGAAATTGCCATGCTGGGCCGACGATACCGGCCAGAGGTTTTGGAGCAGTGGGGGGTCATCAACTTGGTCACAGCAAATGATGAACTAGAGTCCGCCGCGCTCTCACTTGCCCAGCAGCTTGCGTCTGGGCCAACGGTTGCTTTGAATGCCATCAAGCGCATTGCGCGAATTGCCAATACAGCCGGTGTGGATGCCGCCGATCAAGCGTTGGCGGAGGAACTCGCCCCCATGTGGGCAAGCGAAGATGTCAAACGCGGCATGGCGGCGATGTTAGAGACCGGTCCAGGCACGGCCGTGTTTGAGGGCAATTAATGAAACCGTTAAAGAATGTCAAAGTGTTGGATTTTACGCGCGTTCTTGCCGGGCCGACCTGCACCAGGATTCTTGCTGAGCTGGGGGCGGAGGTCACGAAGGTTGAACCTCCCTCGGGTGACATCGGCCGAATTGCGGCCCCCCACATTGCTGGACAGAGCGCCTACTACCTGCAGCTCAACGGTGGCAAACGCAACATCAGCATCGATCTGAATTGGCCCAAGGCTCGAGACGCAGCCTTTAAGTTGTGTTCGACAGCCGATGTTATCGTTGAGAACTTTCGCCCGGGCACGATGAAGACGTTCGGGTTGGACTATGCCGCAGTGAGCGAACACAACCCGATGGTTGTCTATGTTTCCATGTCCGGCTATGGGCACGACAACCCCTGGTCCAAACGCCCGGCCTTTGCTCCCACTGTGCAAGCAGAGTCCGGCGCCACTCAAACCCAGTTGGATCACTTCGGTGAGTACCTAACGGAGCCTATGACAGACTGGGCCAGCCACGCCGATGTGTATACCGGCTTGGAAGGCGCCATCGCTGTATTGGCGGGATTGAATCAAAAGAACACGATCGGCAAAGGGGTCCATGCCGATGTGTCGATGATGGGGACCATGCTTGCGACCAATGAACGCTTGCACGCTCAAATTAACGAGCTTGATCCACAAGACGAGCCACTGGCGCTCGGCGCGCCAGAATCGCCAGTGTTTGAGGTGGCAGACGGAACCCTGATTACCATCGCGGCTTCGCCAGTCTCCACTGGTGTATTTATGCGGTACTGCGGGATGATGGGACGAAACGACCTGCGAAACGATCCTCGCTTTGGCTCCCCCGCTGCACGCAGAGAGAACTTGAAGGCATTACTTTTTGAAGTCCAAAGCTGGATTCGCTCATTCCGGTCTTTTGAAGAATTGGAGTATCAGGTTTCCGCCGCCGGTGGGTTAGCCGTGGGTAAAGTGCGCACCGCCGCCGATCTGCTCACAACCGATTGGGCCAAAGCGGTCGATCCCACCTATGTAACCATGGTCGGTGACCGTGAGCTGCGTTTACCCAAAGGCCCCTGGCGCTTCGATGGCGAAGATACCGGGGCTCTGTTGCCAGCCGCGCGGCGTGGCGAACACAACCGTGAAGTCTTGAGCCAGATAGGCATCGACGCGCACACGATTCAGGCCTGGGAAGCGGCCGGTATCCTGTCCAGTGACGCTGCTCAATGACACCGATGCTGTGACTTATTCGCGAATTTTTTCGCCTGCTACGCCTTCAGCTGGACATGGGGGTCGTCTAGACCCGTGTTAACTCTCGGGTAGGGATGCGAGCGCAGTGGGTACCCTGCCCCAACTCGGCGCATCGTTTTCGCAGTGAACCATGGTCGGAGAAAACTGCTCGGGATCGTCAAGGGAACCGCCAGAAACACTGGCCAATCCAGTATCGAGATCCGCCCAAAGTCTGCTGCCGCAGCTGCCGCAAAAATTTCGCGTGTTCGTGCGACCAGATTTTGCAGTCACGCTGTAACCGACAGGCTGGCCCTGCTCTAACGTCAGATCGTCTCTGGAAACTACATAGGCCGCGTAGCCATCGGTGCCACTCACTTTCCTGCAATCACTGCAGTAACAGTACAGCTGAACCACTGGCTCACCGCTAATCGAGTAGCGAATCGCGCCGCACAAACATCCACCTTCCACCATGTCAGACCTCTTCTTTTGTTGTTGTTTTTTAAACTGGCGAACCGCCCCGTTGTTGGGTCAGTCAAAAATGTCCAGATCGTTCGCCAAGATTACGTCTCCGTCGTAGCGCTCCCGAACCTCGTCCAAGACCACGTCGTCGTCTAACCCAAAGACCAAGGCGTGATACAAAATCAAAAGCTTGGGTTTTGCTCGAGACGCCAAGCCTGCGAGCTCATAGCTTGTTGTGTGGTTGCTGCGATGATAATCCTGCCAAAACGATGTTCTTAGGCTAAGGGCCTGCTCTGAGACAACTTCGTGAATCAAAATATCGGCACCCTTGGCCATGTCTTCCATTTTCGGGTCATAGGCTGCATCGCCCGAAATGACGATCACCTTGTCTGGTGTCGTGAATCGGTAACCAAAGGCGTTTGGCCACGTCCCGTGGGTTACCTGAAACGCCTCAACCGTGATGCGCTCATCGGTATAGACGATGCCCTCTTCAATGGTGCGCGCGTCGATTTTCCAACCTTCCACCGTTGCGGGCTCCAAACCATACAGACGGTAGCGGCTGTCTTCCTGCCATGCCTTGGCCACATGTTGTGCCATCGCTACGGTGCCCTCGGGCCCGTACAGGACCAGTGGCGTTTCGCGCCCGTGGGTCCAGCTCGTGTAAGCAAGATCAGGAAGTCCGGCGGTATGGTCATGATGCAAGTGGGTTAAAAAGGCGATGTCCAGCCGTTCCACGTTCAACGCCTCAAGCGGCCCGCCGTATTCCGCCGACACCGCAGCGGCCCGCCGCACCACACCTGGACCAAAATCCACTAGGTAAGCCTTACCGTCTACCACAATCGCCGTAGCAGGCCCTGCTCGCTCAGGGGTCGGAATTGGGGTCCCTGTACCCAGCATGACGACCTGAGTTGCGCAAAACACCAGCGTGGGACACAGCAGACTGAGTAATAAAAGCACTCGCCGCATTAGGATTTCCTCAGTCCATTGAGCCGGTTTCAACCGACTCTTCCATTGGGCAAAATTTAGACTCTAGATCCAGCACTGCCAGCAGACGTCCAAAACCGATGAACTGACCGATCATCATGCCGAGCTCCAGCACCTGACCGTCGCTGTAGTGTTCTTTGAGGCGGTCGAAGAATGCATCGTCCATGTTGTGATGGTCGGTAGCCAAACGGTCAGCGTATTCCAGAGCAAGGGCCTCGGCAGGCGAGAAACCGTCCAGAGCCTGGTCCAGGTCCAATCGTGCGATTTTTTCTTCTGTCAGGTCTCCTGCAGACTGCAGGAGTCGAACGTTGAGTCAGGTAAAGCAATCGTTGTGTCTGGCGATCCTCAGGCGCACCAACTCAATCAGTCCCTCGGGCACCGTGTACCCCTGACGAGCGGGCAGATAAAACGCGTTGTAGGTCTCAAACAGTTCCGGGCTATTCGCCAGACCACGCAGGGTGGATGTGTCCATCCCCCGGGCGTCCATATGCTGTGCCACGGTGCGTGTCGCCTCTGTCAGTTCATCGTCTGCGAGCAAATGTATTCTGGCCATTACGCATCCTTACTTGGCAATTCATTGAGCGCTTCCTGCATCTTGCCCACAAGCTTGGCAAAAACCCAGAGCATTTCACACGAGTCTCTTTTGACTGATCGCCTCTGAACCCCTCTATTGATCAACCCAAAACTGCCGGTCGGGCGCGTTGGCAGGTTGCACGGTTCCTGATCGTGAATGCACAACAGCACCGTCCGGCGCGTATTGCAGGATATAGGCCTTGCGGACTTGATCCGTCACGTTCGGCCCGGTTCGGTGAGGCGTCAGACTGGAAAAAACTGCAATGGAGCCCGCAGCCAAGGGCATTGGCTGAGCATTCGGTGGCGCCGTCTCCAAACACTCAAAGCCCAAGTCTGTCCATTGATGCGCAAGCGTTCCCTGCCTGTGCAGCCCAGGGGCGATCCACGGACAGCCGTTCTCCGGCGTCGCGTCGGTAAGCGCCACCCAACAGGTCAAATACTGCTGGGGCGTCACGTAGGTATAACCATTGTCCTGATGCCAAGGAAACTCCTCCGCGGTGCCGGGGCGCTTATATACCAACTGATCCCAGTACAAACGTGCGCGAGGGCCAATCAAATCCCGGCACAGCGCTGCAAAAACCGGATGTGTGGCGAACTGGGCTGCCACGGGTGTTTGCAGAACAGCGTGGGGCCGAAAAACAATTTCATCCGCACGAGCGATGCTCGGCTGATCGTCAGTCATTCGGGCCAAATAGGCGTTTGCTTCTGCCTCTATTGGGTCGAGGGCTTCAACAAGGTTTGCGACTTCTGCCTGGGTGAACGCTTTTTCCAGCAAGAAGCCACCTTGCTCCCGGTAGGCATCGGCTTGAGCCTGAGTGATCAGCCGATACGGGGGTTCTGGCTGAATCCAAGTAAAGTCACTGTTCAACGGGTGCAAATTCATGAAAGTATTTCCAACAATGAATCGATTCATTGATGTTATGCCACAAATGCCAAAGACCTGCTCACATGTCCTATTGATCTGTGCCTTAGCGTTAGGGCTTTTGTCCCCAGTGACTGCCTTCGCCGGTAAAAAAATCATCAAACTTGAGCCGACCACTACTGAAAACGCTGGATCCGGGGCCAGTACAAGGTGCCGGTGACGATTCGCTGCCTAAGAGCGGCCTGTCAAAAATCGTGACATGCGCAAAATCCTCAGACTGTACTTCAAAGTTCGTCTAAACTGCTCCCGACATGAGACACCCTTTCCTCAGCCGCACTGGTATCGCCCTCTCTCTGTTTGCATGGGTTTTTGGTGCATTCCTGCTTGGCATGGGCAACGCCTACTTTGGGGTTTCAGGCGAGCAGACCGGTTCTGCAGCGACAACTCAGCACGCCCACCAGCCGCTGGCGGGACACGGCCGGCACGACGTTGGCAACGAACCCAGAACCGGATCAGTAGGACATAACGCACACGCAGAGCCCAACGAGCCGTTGCCCGCCCACTGTCTGTTTTGTCTGGACGGTCTTGCCGCAACCGGTGACAGCTACCCAGCAGCACGCACGCTTTTTGCCGAACCCTCCAGCCTTCCCCAGCTTGCCCATTACACGCAAGTTTTCGCTAAAGGCTACCGATATCGCCCCGCCACACGGGCTCCCCCAGTGCGTTCTCCAGCGCACTAACAACTGACGACCTTACGTGCCCCTGGCCCAATGCCAGAGGTGCGTCGTTGGTTTCTTTTCATTCAAAAGAACCCCTAAAAATTTGGAAACATCGATGAAATCATTTCTTTACCGGGCAAGCGTCTGCTTGAGACGTTGCCCAGGCCTTCCCTTGGGCCAAAACCTTTCCCTGAGCCTATGCCTTGGTCTTGCCAGCACACTGCTCGCCACCCAGGTCATCGCCGATAGCGACCGCGCCATAGACCACGGCCCCATTGGCGTGATGGGCGATCACTTCCACAAAGCCGGTGAGTGGATGGTATCTGCCAGACTGATGCGCATGCATATGTCCGGTAATCAGTTGGGCGACGACGAACTCAGCGACAGCGACGTGATCATGCAGCCGAACGCACCGGGTCGTATGCCTGCTGTGCTGAGTGTGGTGCCTCAAGACATGGACATGGATATGCTCATGTTGGGTGCCATGTACGCCCCCAGCGACCGTCTTACCCTGATGGCCATGGTCATGGCATCAAGCAAGGACATGGCGCTGACGAGCTACGCCCCACCCCATATGATGAACCCTGGGCCAAGAAACGTCGTGGGCGGATTCTCCACTTCCAGTGACGACATCCAGTCCATCTCCCTGAGCGGACTGTTTCGACTGCAGCAGAACGCCAGCAGACGTACACACCTGACCTTGGGGTTGGAGCAGTCAATTGCAGATGCCGATGCGACGGATACGGTACTGACCCCCATGGGTATGAACACAACCATGCGGCTGCCCTATGGCATGCAGATTGGTGACGAAAGCCTGCGCCTGAGCGCGGCACTAACTCACGTGTACAGACACGATGACTGGGCTTTCGGTGGTCAGATCAGCGGTAAATTCAAGCTATCAGCCGAAGAGTGGCACTTTGGCGACAGCCAACAGGCAACGGCCTGGGCCCAGCGGGAGATGAGCCATCACCTGTCACTTTCAGGCCGCCTGACCTACGCACGAGCCAGTGGTTTGGAGGGCATGGATGCCGGGATAATGGCACCGGTACAAACCGCCATTCCGGCGAACTACGGCTATCAAAAATGGCACGTAGGACTGGGTGCCAACGCAGTTGTCTCCCTATTCCCCGGTCAACCCGAGCGGCTAGGTATCGAGTTGGCGCTACCCGTTGCGACGGATACTCGGGGCGTACAGATGACGCCTGAGTGGCAACTGACCTTGGGTATTCAAAAGGCGTTTTAACGAATCAGCGAGAGCACTAATTTGAACCAGACATTGCGGCGCGGATTTACCCGCGCCGAGGAAGAAACATCCAGGGTTCAGGCGTTATTTGCCGGTGAAGTGCAGTAGGCTTTCTTGAGACCCGCCTGCCCCACCCAGCAAATGCTGTAGGTAGGTTTCGTAGGTATCCATCCACATGCCCTGGGAGCGTTCACGGCCAGCCTCCACATCACTCTTGGTGCTTTTCATGTACCAGTTGTTGCATCGCAGCCAGACTTTGCCGTCCGCAGAATCATTGCAGCGCTCGGTCCAAGCTGACACGGCTTCGGCCCTTGGCTCCACTTCCATCTGGCCGCCAGCGCGCATGCGGCTAACCAAGGCCGCAATATACTTGCCCTGCTCCTCGCACAGCAGCGTCACGTTCGTAACAGGATTAAGGCTTTGGGGACCAATCATCAGATAAAAGTTGGGGAGGTTCTCCACATGAATGCCCCACAGGGATTGAGGCCGGGTCATCTGCCAGTTGTTTGCTTCATTGGCGCCGTACTGGTCGGCCAAGGTCACCCCGTCGCGACCGGTGACAGCAAAGGGTATGTGGTTGCTGTCGAAACCCGTTGCGTAAATCAGTACGTCTACGTCGTGACAGTCGCCACTGGCCATCTCGACCCCGGTTTCCGTGACACCGATCACACCCTCGGGGTCGTTAATCAACCTCACATTCGGTTTGTTGAACGTGGTGTAGTAGTCGTCGATAAAGAGCACGCGCTTGCAGAAAAACGGGTAGTCGGGGGTCAGTAATTCCGCCAGATCGGGATCATTCACGTCCGCCTTGATGCGTTTTGCAATGGCACCGCAGAGCTTGGCATTGGCCTCAGCATCGTGAAGGGTTTCGAAGGTGAACGGCAGATCCGGGTTGGGCTGAGGCCCATTTTCCCAATCAATAAAACGAAGGCTCTCGCTGTAGCCACCTTTCTTGAACGCATCAACAATTGCTGGGGGGGTTGGCTCATCGTCCCGCGGTAGTGCCCAGGTTGCAGAGCGTTGGAAGACGGTCAGGGTTTCCACCTCGTCGGCGATACTGGTAATCACCTGAGCGGCAGACGCTCCGGTACCAATGATGCCTACGCTCTTGCCTTTCAGGTCGACCCCGTAGTCCCACTGGGCGGTATGAAAGCTTTCGCCCTGAAAGCGCGCCATACCAGCAACCTCCGGCATACGCGGGGTGGACAACGGGCCATTGGCGCTGACCACATGCGTGGCGTCATAGGGTGCTCCGGCTTCGCCGCTGCGCATGTCTTGGGTGTTGATTTGCCATTTCCCCACACCTTGGTAATTAACCCCGGTGACCTTGGTTGAAAAACGGATATGAGACTGCAGCCCGCAAAATTCTACCAACTGGTCCGTGTAATCGGCGATTTCATTCTGAGTCACGTATTTTTTGGAAGGAATGAAGCCAATGCGATCAAGAAATGGCAAATAGGCGTAGGAAGGTACGTCGCAGGCCGCGCCGGGATAGCCGCCAACACCGCCGTTTTGCCAAACCCCGCCCAGCGAAGAACCCATTTCTAAAATACAGAAATCTTCAATCCCCGCTTCCTTAAGAAAATAACCGCACAGCAGACCCGAAAATCCGCCGCCTACAATGACCACTTCGTGGGAATTCGCCATAACAAACCGTCCTATACAACTGTCAGATGAGCGCTCTAGCGCCCTGAGATAAGCCGGTGAGTATGCCACAAGTTGTGACAGGCGACCTCTCAAGTGGCGGGCAAATCAGTCGGAAAAGGACGACGGCGTTTCCGCATTGTCGCCGAAAAGCATTTTTGCAAAGGGTGAAACATCGGGGCCCTGGCGCAGATGATGCCCGCCGTCCACGGGTAGGCTGACACCGGTAATCCAGCTTGCGGCGTCACTGCACAGGTATCCCACCGCTTCCGCGATATCGTTAACCAGCCCGTGGCGCGCAATAGGCATCTTTTTCAGATAATCCTCATACACCACCTCGGTACCCAGCAGACCGCTGGCGATTTCGGTTTCAACCAAACCGGGACAAACCGAATTCACTCGAATCGCACTGGCACCAAGCTCATCGGCGCAGTTACGGACCAACATGTCGATGGCAGCCTTGCTCATGCAATAGGCGGCCATATGCGGATGGGTGCGCAAGCCCGCGATGCTGGAGATAGCACATAGCGCCCCACCGCCATTGGCGGACATGATTCTGGCAGCGTGTTTAAACACCAACAGCGTGCCCTTGGCGTTGATTCGCATGATCTCGTCGTATTGGTCCGCATCTTGTGCGGCGATGGGTGACAGGCCACCAATACCCGCATTGGCCAGCACTTTTTTCAGCGGCGCAACGGTGTTCATCTGCAACAGTGCATCAGCCACCGTTTTCTCATCGGCGGTATCACCGACGAAGAGTGAAATATTGGCGTCAGGTTGACGGCCTAGGATGGCATCTCGTCCTGCCGTCAGCTTACTCTCGGTACGCCCCAAAAGGCCCACGGCCGCGCCTTGGGACGCAAATTTGTCAGCGCAGGCTAAACCAATGCCTGTGCCGCCACCGGTTACCAAGGCGGAATGTGTTATCGCAACCATGATCGTCGCCCCTCTCGTCTGAAGTGGCCGAGATCCTAGCGCAAATCAGCGGATTCGCGCTAACAGTTGGAGAAATCTCGATCAATGCAGATTTTGGCCTTGTCTTGAGCACGCGCCACAGCGGCTTCACCCATACTCGACGCAATACGCTCGCGACTCTGCATGGCATTGGGATAGCCGCTGGCAGAGGCGATGTTAAACCACATATGCGCTTTCACCGGATCACGAAAGGTTCCCACGCCATTCGCGTAAGCAACCCCGAGACCATATTGGGCAGGCGCATAGCCCAGAGCGGCAGCCTGCTGATTCAGACGTATCGATTCTTTGAAGTTCTGGATCACGCCGGCTCCCTTCAAGTGCAAGGCACTGAGCGCCGCCAGACCCTCAGGGGATTCTTGTTCCGCCGCCTGTGCATACCAATTCGCGGCAATCTTGGTGTCTGGGTCGGTTCCTAGGCCCTGCTCGTACATCATGCCAAGACGATATTGCGCCCGGGCGTCTCCGTCCTGAGCCAGCACGTCGTAAAGTTCTAGTGCGGTGACGAATTCACCGCGATCAAAGGCGTCGCTGGCCTCGAGTAGCCCTTCGGCCTGCAACATTGGCGAGTACCATTGAATCGCCCACCCCAGCAGCAGGCTCAGGCCCAATGGCCAAGGGGCTAATTTGTTTCGATGTTTGGTCTTTAGTAACACCACATTCTCTCGCACGTAACGACAATACTGACGGCCTCTAGGACGCCCTACCCGATCAGGTAATCGGCATCGATGGCTTGTTTCTTTAAGAGTTTTTTCCGCCATCCTAAAATCGACGAGTTTCCCCGATTTTCAGCACCCACGCATTTTCTTCTTCCAGCCCCTGAGCCGATGCTGCCTTCAGAAACCGTCTGGGCGGTTCGTCTAGGGCTTCGTCGGATAAATCAAAGGTACCAAAGTGCATGGCTACCGCTGACTGCGCCCCCAAATCCAAAGCAGCAGTGACTGCCTCTTCCGGATTGATATGCGACGACTTCATCATGGCTCTGGGTGTATAAGCCCCGATGGGAATCGCCGCCAAATCAAATGGGCCCAACTGTTTGCCGATGGCTTTGAAACCCGCAAAGTAACCTGTATCCCCTGCGTGATAGAAGCGACGATCGGAACCGATCACAGCCCAGGATGACCAGAGAGATTTGTTGGTGTCCGTTAAACTGCGCTTACTCCAATGCTGAGTAGGCAAGCAGTGCACGGTGACAGCGCCCAGTTCGACACGTTGTCCCCAGTTGAGCTCCGTTACGTTGGGAATTCCCGCAGAACGCAGAACGGCCCCATTACCCTCGGGAACAAAGAATACCGTGTCTGGATCGCGCTCCGCCAGGGCGCGCAGGGTCGGCAGGTCCATATGATCGTAATGATTGTGCGAGATCGTGACGAAATCGATGACGGGCAAATCATCAATGGCGATTCCCGGCTCCACGAAGCGCCGCGGACCAAAAGCCGGCACAGGGCTTGGGGTGTTCGACCAAATTGGATCCGTTAAAAAGGATATGCCACCCATTTGCACGACGAAGGTTGCATGTCCTACCCAAGTGATCGTCGGTGTCATGTCGGCAACGTTGGCGCGCAGCGCGCTGCCATCGTTTGGTATCCGCTCGGGGGCGCCATCGCTTGATCGAAAGTAAGTACCAAGACGCCGGAGCATAAAGGGCAGCCTGACATCAAGGCCACCCTTATCCAGATCACCGATCGGGTTAGAAAATTCGCCCCGTTCGTTCAATTGGGCTTTGGCCAAAGACGCCTCTGGGCCGTCACTTATCGGTTGGGCCGATACGAATACCACAACACTCAACAGGCCCATTGCTACCGCACCGCGCATACACTGTCACTCCGCACTTGTTGAGCCTCACTATGGTTCAGGGCACGTGCAAGGCGCGTGCAAATGCGCCGAAAAAGGCTAGAAATCCGTCAACAAATAAGACATGTTTGAGCTCAGGGGGAAGATGTTATGGATCTATACGAGGCTATGAGCACGCTGCGTGCGGTTCGCCGTTTACGCCCGGATCCGATTGATGATGCGATTATCGAACGGGTACTGACCGCGGCAACTTGGGCACCTACCGGTGGCAACACCCAACCTTGGCGTATTGTGGCGCTCACCGACGCTGACAAGAAACAGGCATTGCAGGACCTGTACAAGCCGCACTGGGACAGCTATCTACCCGGCTACGAGGCCCGACTGTCGCATATGCCGGAAGACGCGAGAGCATCCAGCATCAAGGCCATGGACGCGGGCAATTATCTTGCCGCGCACATGCATGAAGCGCCGCTGATCGCCGTATTCTGTTTCAACCCAAAACTGATGACTATTACCGACAGTGCGTTGGATCGCCCAAGCGTCGTTGGCGGAGGATCGGTTTATCCCGCCGTGCAAAATTTCTTGCTGGCCTGTCGTAACGAGGGACTGGGCTGTGTGCTGACCACCCTGTTGTGCTACGAAGAGGAAGCCGTCAAAGCACTGCTGGGCATGCCCGAAGACTGGTATCCCTGCGCTCACATTCCGGTGGGTTATCCAGTTCTTGGCGGCCACGGCAGCATCCGGCGTCGCGGGTTGGATCAAATGGTTCGCTACAACCAATGGTAAATCCGCAGGCACACGATCCCGCAGCAAGGCCTCTTGATGGGCCCGAAGTCCTGCCGCTGCCTGCGCTAACTCAAGATCGAGACCAGGCCATGAGAGACCTCAGCGAATACGGCTGCTGCATTCTCACCGATGTGCTATCTCCAGAGCGAATTGCTTTTCTGAAAACGAAAATGGATCAGCAGTACGAGGCCGAAGAGTCCCTTGGAGAACTGACCCCGGACCGAGGCCGCAGCAACAAAATCGTCATTCCCAACCTGATCAATAAAGGCCAACACTACCTAGAACTGGTCAGCCACGAAGACACCGAGGCGCTTGCCAGCCATGTGCTTGGCAAGCAGTGGCTGCTGTCCAGTCTGACAGCTCATATGTTTAAGGGCACGACCCCAGACGTTGAATTGGTGCATCGCGATCAAGGCCAAGTGCCCGCCAGCCTAGATCAACCGGCGCTGTTGAATCTGTTTTACCTGCTCGACGATTTCACCCCTGAACGGGGAAGCACCGTGGTATTTCCCGGCAGCCACCGATGGCCGTTAGCCCACCGGGTTCACCCGCCGTCTGCCGAAACCGGCGCGCAAGTCACGGTTCCTGCTGGCAGTCTGTTCGCCTTCGAAGGCCGGCTCTGGCATGCCACTGGCGCAAGTCTGACCGGTCACCGTCGGCGCGCGCTGTCGGTCTTTTGCTCGGCGCCGTGGCTACGCCAACAAGAGAATGCGCTGGCCGCGACGAGCCACGATTTGTTGGAGAACGCCGATTCCACCCTGCGCGCGCGTCTCGGCCTCAAGACCTACGGCACGCTGGGTAACGTGAACGGGACGAGAGTACCCCGTCAACGTGTCGCCTTTGGCAGCGTCGACGTGGATTTGCCCGATTTCCTGATAGGTGAAAACGCAGAACTGATCCCCACTGGCAAGACGCGATTACCCCGAGGCTCCGAAACCCACGATAAAAAGGAAGGTTGAGGGTTTGATCGCCCTCGTCTTCTGATGGATTAACACAGGCAGTAAGTCGAATTTATGTCGGAAACGAAAGCACCAGCACAAAAATCACTGAGCACTTTTCAGCTTGCCTCCTATGGCGCGCCGTCGATGCCTCTGTCCATGGTCTCCCTGCCCCTTGCCGTCTATCTGACGCCGGTTTAT
>JBELHZ010000011.1:0-58728 GCA_042091155.1 Gammaproteobacteria bacterium | reverse complement strand
GGGGTGCATCCAGATCTGAACGGAATTTGGCAGGCACTGAGCAGCGCGCACTACGATATCGAAATGCACACAGCCAGCCACTCCCTGCAGTTGCGAGAAGGTCCTCATGGTCCGGTGCCAGCAGTCAAAACCCTTTACCTCGGTGCGGTTGGGGCGGTGCCTCCGGGCATGGGCGTCGTGGTCGGCGGAAAAATTCCTTACACCGAAGAAGGATTGGCCAAAAAACTTGAAAACAAGGCAAATTGGCTAGAGCGAGACCCCGAAATTAAGTGCTATTTGCCCGGCATTCCTCGTGCCACCTACATGCCTCAACCGTTCCAAATATTCCAAAGTTCCGATTCAATTTTCATGGCCTATCAGTACGCGGGAGCCGTGCGCGAGGTGTATATGGATGATCCTGGCGAAGCGCCTGTGGACAGCTGGATGGGATGGTCCGCTGGCCGATGGGAAGGTGACACACTGGTGGTTGAAGTCACGGGGCAATACGACAGCACCTGGTTTGACCGCGCGGGCAATCACCACAGCGATCAGATGAAGGTTACCGAGCGATTCACGCCCATGGGTCCCAACCACCTAATGTACGAAGCCACCATTGAAGATCCGCTGACGTTTACTGAGCCCTGGACCATTCAGCTTCCCCTGTACCGTAGAATGGAAGCGAATGCACAGCTGATGGAGTTCAAGTGCGTCGAGTTCGTGGAAGAGCTGATGTTTGGCCAGTGGCGTCGTAACCCACTGCCTCGCTAACGGAGAACGATCATTATGTCGGTAGTAACAATCAAGCCCATGAACCGCCCAGCCGTTGGTATGTTGATGTTGATATTAGGCTGCGTCGCCAGCGTCCAAGCCGCTAACGTACCGGATCTGACCGGTACCTATGACCTGGCAACCCTAACGCCACTGCAGCGCCCGGTGGCCTTTGGCAACAATAAATACCTCAGTCCGGAAGAAGCGGACGAGATCCGCCTAGCCGATCAGCGTCTAGAAGCCGCCGATAACGAAGCGAGCGACCCCAACCGAGAAGCACCTCCAGCCGGTGGCGATGGCTCGCCCGGCGCGGCAGGCAATGTCGGCGGATACAATGCTTTCTGGATCGACAACGGTGATGCCGCCTTTGCGGTGGACGGGAAATTCCGCACCTCGATTATCACGAAACCCGCAAATGGACGCACCCCAGAACTCACACCCGCGGGCAAGCAGGCCCGAGCCGCACGCTATCGCAACTACCGACCAAACCAAGGCACTGCTTGGTGGGTCAAAGAAGGCGGCCAAGGTCCTTACGATGACATGGAACTTCGGCCATTGGCCGAGCGCTGCTTGCTGGGCTTTGGCTCAGTGGGCGGACCACCCATGCTGCCGGTGCTGTACAACAACCTTAAGCGCATTGTGCAAACCGATTCCCATGTGATGATCTTGACCGAGATGGTTCACGACGCCCGAGTCATCCGTCTGAATGCTGAGCACCGCCCAAGTCAGCTACGCTCCTGGATGGGTGACTCCGTCGGCCACTGGGAGGGCGATACGTTGGTGGTCGACACCACAAATTTCGTTTCGAATCCCGCCCTAAACGGTGCCGACGAAAACTTGCGGGTCATCGAGCGTTTTAAGAAAGAACAAGACGGCTCGCTTCTCTACAGTTTTCGCGTGGAAGATCCTACGGTGTGGACTTCCGCCTGGGAGGGAGACTTCCCTTGGCCACGAACCGACGATAAGGTTTACGAATATGCCTGCCACGAGGGCAACTATGCCCTCGGCAACATCATGCGCGGCGCGCGACTGCTTGAACAAGACGTCGAAGGCGCCCCGTCTGCTGGTGGGGAATAGACTGCGCAGGGCGATAAAACGTCACGTAGACTAGACGCTTGATATACCGATCAACATCACAGGGAGAAGACCGTGAACACATTGATGAATTGGACGAAGCGACACTGGCTCAAGGTAGCCGTGGCCGGTGCGGCAATTGCTGCAGCGGGCACCCAAGTGTCTGCGCATCACGCCTTTGGTGCTGAATTTGACCCCAACCGACCGCTGATTTTGCGTGGCCCGGTGGTCAAGGTGGAATGGGTAAATCCTCATGCGTGGATCCACATGGAGCACACGACGGATGCAGGCGACAAAGAAGTGTGGATGGTCGAAGGCGGTACGCCGAATACGCTGCTGCGACGCGGATTGAACAAGCGCTCGCTGGTGCCGGGCACAGTGATCGTCGTTGACGGCTATCAATCAAAGGACCGCTCCAAGCGTGCAAACGGGCGGGACGTTACCCTGCAGGACGGCAGAAAAGTCTTTATGGGGTCTTCTGGCACCGGTGCGCCACGAGACGGCCGAGATCCGACCGAGAAATAGCAATCTGAGTGAGGCGAGGCTTGTTCAAAGCCTCCGCCGTTCCAACGCGTCAATTTTTCTCAACCTTGCGATACGCGCAGGGTAATTCGGCCTTCGCGCTTCATGGCTCGATAGAGGCCATAGAACCCCCACCCCGAGAGTCCGCTAATGACACCTGCCGCGCCAAAGACCCAAGGCCCGATTCCCTGCCAGGCGCCTGGCAGTAGGCCTCCGTCTTGCCATCCCGCATAGAGCAAAATGCCCAGGAAGGGCGCAATGGCGCCACGCAATCCGGTCAAGGTAACGTGCAGACCCATATAGGCACCCAACTGATCTTGGCGCGCAAAGTCGTTGTGACCAAGCTGCCAAGCCAAGGAACCACCGCCTCTCGCGATGCCCATGATGGTTCGAGCAATCACCAGCCAGACCAGCGATTCGAGCATGGCCCCAAGCATGGTGAGCAGCTGAGCCAAGATCCACAATACGCTTTGTCTGGAGCGAAATTGGGCCACATGCACGCGGTCCAGATAATTCGCCCACAACGGCATGGAAATCAGGCTTACCGCAAAGGGTATGACCATGGTCAACATAATCGACACCGTATAAGAGGCCTCCAT
Source organism: Gammaproteobacteria bacterium (assembly GCA_042091155.1). Classification (GTDB taxonomy): domain Bacteria; phylum Pseudomonadota; class Gammaproteobacteria; order Pseudomonadales; family Azotimanducaceae; genus UBA4421. Next base: position 55,786 of record JBELHZ010000011.1, on the reverse strand, counting down.
CTGGCGCGTGATAATGAAGATCAAGGGCGCCTCAATCAGCATATTGCTGAAGCCGGCGCCGAACATGTTGACCTGATACCAGCGAAACCATCGGTCGGTTTTGAGGATTTGTATGAACCCCATGGAACGTATCGGACTTCGCCGCTGCTGACGCTCACGCACTCGCTGGCGTGCTTCGCCAACCACACGGACTTGGGCGAATAGCGCAAGCCCGAGGCCTCCGACTACAGCACCAGACCAATAGATCCAAGCCAAACTGTCCGGGTACATGTCGAGTAGCGGTCCGATGGCGGATGAAATAATCACGGTGACGATGGCGTTGATCATTTGCAGCTGACTGGTGGCTCGGGCGCGCTGATGTCTGGCGAAATTCAGACTCCAGATCACACTGCGCACGGTCACCACGCCGGCCAGCAGCACTCGAGAGGCGATCATGCTGCTCACCAGAACCGCAGCGCCCCATGAGCCACTGGGTACGAGAGCAACAGACACAACGCAGGCGATAATCAAGGCTTGCAGAACGCAGGCAACGGCAACTTTTGAGCGCCCGGCCGACAGCCGGCTCCAGAAAAAACTGGAAAGGTTGGCAAACATGGGCGCAGCACTGATGAGCGCCAAAGTCAGGGGTTCGACCTGATAAATTTTTGCGGCGATAACGCCAACCACGCCGCCTTCCAACAGAACCAGGGCAGCTGGCATCGTGAGCTCGGCTGCTCGCTCGGCCCGAAAGCTGCGCTGTATGGACGGTGTTAAACGCAGATCAGACCAAGACACAGACGCTCCATTCGATGGCTGGGCAGCGGGTATTCACGCGGGCGAAACTAACGATTCGGACCGCGATTCATGGGGTAGGGCTGCCAGCGCTCCAGGGGCACCTTGGGCAAGACCGTCGGATTCACACAGCTCATGGGCCATTTATTGCGCAGCACCAAGGCCACTTCACGGCCGACACGACGACGGGTTTCCGGTCGCATGCGGGTTGTCGCTGACGCAACATGCGGGCTCACCAGTACGTTTTCCATGGAAAGTAACGGGTTTTCGGTACTTGGAGGCTCTTGTTCCAAGACGTCTAAGCCTGCCCCCGCAATGGCTCCGGTTTGCAGAGCATCGATCAGGGCTTGCTCATCAATGATCGGCCCGCGCGCGGTATTGATGATGATCGAGCTGGGTTTCATCTTGCCAAAGGCGTCCGCAGAGAACGCATGATGAGTTTCCTCATTGTGTGGTGCATGCACTGAGATGAAATCAGAGCGGGCCAGCAGTTCATCTCGGCTTACGGGTTCGACGCCATCATCGGAAATGGTGAGTTCGCTGACGTAGGGGTCGTAGGCGATCACATGCATGCCAAAGGCCTTGGCCCGTCGCGCCGTGCAGCGAGCCACATTGCCGTAGGCAAACAGTCCCAATGTCTGGCCCATTAAACGCGGGGTGTGATTCAGCAGGGGCCTGCCAGACCACCACTGTCCTTCAGCGGCCATGCGATTCATCGCCTTCATCTGTCGCGCACAGCCAAGCAGCAGCATCAGGGCGTGGTCGGCCACTTCTTCAATAAACACATCGGGCACATTGGTGACCACAATGCCGGCCCGAGTCGCAGCCTCGATATCCACCATATCGACCCCAACGCTGCCCACACCGATCACGACACAGTTCTCAAGCTGGTCGATGAGATTGGCGTCAATTCGAAATCCCCAAGACGTGATAATGGCGTCCATATGCTTCACACCCGCAGCAAATTCCTCTGGTGTTTTGGCTGCCACTTCGATGATTTCCGCAACAGGATCCAAGGCTTCCAGTTCCAGTGAGTAACGAATGGCAAGCTCTTCGGGATTGGCCTGGCGAGGCAGTTGAATGCCAATTTTCTTCTTCTGTGCGTCCATCGTCTCCCCTCATTGAATGCAAATAACCGATCGCCAGTCTAACAGGCTTGCTCAAGCCGTTGGGTTATCCCATTCTTGGCGGCCACAGCGTGATGAAGGAAACATACCGGTGCCCGATATTTTTTCGTGGGTAATGTTAGTACTCGGCATAGGCGCCGGAGCCGGCATGGCTTTTTTGATTCTGAAAAATCGTGGGCAGGAAGCCCTGCACGCAAAAGACACAGAATTAGCGGGGCTGATCGCTAAGGAGACGGTGCTGCAACTGAGACAGCAGGAGCTAAGCCAGCAAGCCACCCAGTTGCAGGGGGAGTTATCACAGAAGCAAAGTGACTTGTCCGCCTTGCAGGGTCGCATGGATGAAGCCCAAGCCAGCTTCGCGGCTCGGGAAAAACTGCTGCGTGAATCCAACGAACGCATGAAAGTGGAATTTGAATCCTTGGCGACCAAGGTTTTGCATGCTCAAGGCGCTCAGCAGCGGCAATCTCTGGACGTCATGCTCAATCCCTTTCGAGAGCAGATAGGCGATTTTCGTAAACGCGTTGAAGAGGTGTATCGATCCGACACCAAGGAGCGGGCGTCTCTGCTCAAGGAAATGCAAAACCTGCAGTCGGCCAGCGATCGCATCAATACGGAGGCAGAAAATTTAACCAAGGCATTGAAGGGCGATAACAAAATTCAGGGCAATTGGGGCGAACTGGTGTTGGAGCGTATTCTGGAAGACTCCGGATTACGCAAGGATCACGAGTACTTTGTGCAACCCTCCAGTCGTGATGAACAAGGCCGCACCAAACGCCCGGACATCGTCATCCGCCTGCCCGAAGGCAAGGATGTTGTGGTGGATTCCAAGGTCACCTTGGTGGCTTACGAACAAGCCCTGAGCAGCGAAGACGAACAGGCCCGGCAGGTGTTTATGAAGCAGCATGTCGAGGCAGTTAAGGGACAAATCAAAAAGCTCGCGGAACAAGATTACGACCAGTTGCCCGACCTGCGGTCATTGGACTTTGTGCTGCTTTTCATTCCGATTGAGTCCGCGTTCACCCTGGCCATGGAGCTGGACCCCAAACTCTTTGTGGACGCCTTCAACAAACGCATCATGCTGGTCAGTCCAACCACACTCATGATGGCTTTGCGGATTATCGACAATCTGTGGCAGGTGGAGAAACAAAATCGCAATGCCCAAGATATTGCACAGCGTGCCGGCGCGCTGTACGACAAGCTTCAGGGTGTTGTTGAAGAAGTCGATAAGCTGGGCAAACAGTTGGGCACCGTGCAAGGTACCTATGACACCCTCTACGGCCGTCTGGCCGGCGGTCGAGGCAATTTAGTCGGTCAAGCGGAGAAACTCAGAGAACTGGGTGCACCGGTAAAGAAACCCATCGCCCCCCAGCTGGGTATCGTCGGAGACAGCGAAGAAGAACCCTAGGTCTGCTGATCGCCTAAGGCACTGATAAAGGCCGGGGTTTCGCAAATCGTATACGGGTGAAGCTGATTGTCCTGCAAAGGCCAACGCAAGGTTCGTGCGCCTTCCAGCTTCTCTCTGCTCAATTGTTCGTCACTGGGCTTATGCGACAAACTGTCGATGGCCTGCCAGATTGGGTTGAAGGGCTGCAAGCGATCAAAGTAGCAGCGGCTTTCTCCTCGGGAATCCGGCAGTTCCAAGACTTCGATCCTGTTGATCGTGGACCAGTGTGAAAACCAGCTCTGCGCACCATCGCGTACGGCAAAGAGTAGGGGTACCGTTAACTGCGCCGTCTGGGCCTTTAGAAAGAACGTCTCGGCAACCCGCCATAAGTTTTGGTCTTTGAACAGACCACCACTGTCGGCTTCCAGCATTGCCTCAATGCTTTTGGGTGTCACGACCGTAGCCAAACAAAAATCCGATACGTTGTGGTCGATACTCATCCTTCCTCCTGACCCTGTTCATTAGCCGGCGACTGCCGACATAGGCGTCCGATCACCAGCGATCTACGCTATGCTTAGTCAATGGTGCCTTCCGATCCTACCCCGTTTCCGCCGACCCGTGCAGATGATTCCGCCCTAGGGACATCTCTCGGTGCGCCGGGGCAATTCGCCCCTACCAACAGGCCATTACTGAAGCCTCACGAGGCTGCTCCAGACGACTACTACCAAAACAACGTCATCGAAGTATTCGACTTCGTGCTAACCCATCACCAAGCACTACTGCCCGCAGAACTCGCGCGCGCGCTGCATCAGTTTTTGCTGGCAGACGACGATGCTCAACGTCTGTTTGCGCGGCTATTGACGCGCAAAGGCCCGATTTTTTTTGAACACACCCTGGACTATCGCGAGGTCAGTGACACTCACCAGGCCCTCGGTGGCCTGACAGATCGCGGACTGATTTTGCGCTGTGGGCAAGTGCCCGCCGAGTGGTTGCTTAATCAACTCACGAAAGCCGACCTGCTAACGTTCTTCTCATCCACCGGGGCAAGCCAACGAGCCGCCGCCAAGGACACGGTCAAGAACCGAATACTGGGGCGATATCCAGATGCGCGCATCTGCCGCGTGGTAGCGCAGCGTCAGCCATGGTGTACCGTCAGCGATCCCTCGCATTGGCAACTGGTGCAGCTACTGTATTTTGGCAGCAGCGGTAAGGATTGGTCTGCACACATTCGGCGAGATCTCGGCCAAATCCGATACGAATCCGTAGAGCTATCCAAATCCCGTTTTCCAGACCGCGTCAGTTTGCTCAGTTATCTGGACGAACGGGAACTGCAGCGGCGGATTTATCGTTTACACGATCACCCCAAACTGCTGCCGGGACTGATAGAGGCGTTTAATGAGCCAACGAACAGCACACGAGCGAAGCGTTTGCGTCAACGCAATGTGCTACGACTGGGCAAGTGGTGCGAACAGCAACAGGCTTGGGACGACGCGCTTCGGGTTTATCCTAACGCTGAGATACCGCCTGCACGAGAACGTCAGGTTCGCATTCTGCACAAACAGGGAGCGTTAGAGCGCAGTCAACGCCTGTTGGCGGATATCGCAGCCAAGCCGCTGAGCGCGACCGAGCATATCTTCAGCCAGCGATTTGGACGCCGCGGGCAGGGCTTTGCGCCGCCGGTCACCGTATGGCCGATCGAAGACACCCCAGTGGCTGTTGAACAACACGTGCTCGAGGCGCTCACTGCACAAGGCGGGTGGGGGGTGCACAGCGAGAACGCGCTGGTGAAAACCCTGACCGGGCTGCTGTATTGGGATGCTGTGTTCGCACCAGAACCCGGTGCCTTCACCAATCCTTTCCAAGCCGGCCCCCATGACCTGATGGATCACGAATTCGCCGCCCAGCGCAGCCTGCTCTTAGCGCAAATCGAAGCCCAATCCGACCGTGCCCTGACAGAGCATCTGCTGGCCATGAGCCATGCAAAATGGGGCATCGTTAACCCCTTGGTGAGCTGGGGTTTGCTTGAGGCCATTCCCCTGCAACAGTGGTTGGACGCGTTGCCGTTGGACTGGATTCGCCAGCTAAGCCATTTTTTGATTCGCAACCTAGCCGATTACCGAAGAGGCTTTCCAGACCTTTTTGTCGTTCACCCAGATGGCACACCGGAACTGGTCGAGGTGAAGGGGCCGACAGATCAGCTTCAACCGCAGCAACGGGCTTGGTTTGAAGTCTTCGCCAACCTAAACATCCGCGCCCGCGTGATTAAGTTGAAACGGTGATATGACGCCAGTTGCTGTTCGAGATTTGGTCAGTTTTGTGTTCCGCCACGGTGACCTCTATCCAAGCGGCGAGGGTCGAAGCGTCGAAGCCTGGGAAGGCACCCTGGCGCATAGCGCAATTCAGAAACAACGCGGGACAAACGACGCGCGCTATCGTAAGGAAGTCAGTCTCAAGCTGCCTGTAGAGCTGCTGGGTGAACGCCGACAACTGCAGGGCCGGATCGACGGACTCACCCAGAATGCATCAGGGCAAACGGTTATTGAGGAATACAAAACATCACGCCACCCGCGATCGGCATTGCGTGGCAACGATGAGGCTCAAGCCTGGCTGTACGCGGGTATGCTGGCGACCCTAGACGATAGCGTCACCACACTACAGACCCGGGTGATCTACATCAGCCCACAGGGCAGTGTCCTGAATAGCTTTGAACACACGCTGAGCGCGACAACGGCTCGAACATTTCTCGCTTTCGTCTTAACGTGTTTTGACACCTATTTGCAGCGGCTGAATCAACGGTCAAAGCGCCGTCTTGCGTGGGCGGAGACTTTGCAGTTCCCCCACGCGGCATTTCGTAAGAATCAGCGGGCCATGGCCGGTCAGGTTTACAACAGCGTGTCCAAACAACAAAACTTGCTGCTGGAAGCAGTGACAGGCAGCGGTAAAACCATGGCGGTGCTATTCCCCGCACTCAAAGCCCAATCCATGGATGAGCAGTTCTTCTTTTTAACCAGCAGAAGTCGCGGAGCAGATGCGGCATTGAGTGCGGTGAACCAACTCGTTGAACCGTCAGCGCCACTGCGAGCAGTACACATTACGGCGAAAGAGAAAACGTGCCCAATGGCACAAATGACCTGTGATGCCGCTGTCTGTCCTAACGCCGCTGGATATTACAGTCGTCTGCCTGCTGCGCTGGCTGAACTTGAGGAGATTCCTCTAGTCGCCCGTCAGACCATTGAAGACACAGCGAAAGCACACACCCTTTGTCCATTTGAACTGAACCTAGATGCCGCAGTGGCTGCCGATATCATCATTGGGGACTACAACTACGTTTTCGATCCATCAGTGCGCCTGCAACGGTTCGCCTACGATCGACAACAATCACTGCTGATCGACGAGGCACACCAAATCAGCCCGAGAGTGGGTGAGATGCTCAGCGTGGAGCTGACGCTAACGGATATTGAAGCCGCATTGCTTGAGGCACCGTCGCTCCTGTCTAAGGCCATTCAGTCACTCCGAACCTTTGTGCTCGATGCTGGCCGGGACGTGACCGGAGATACCGTCGCTGTCAGCGGGGCGAGGCAGCAGGCCGTCTTGGCCGATGCACAACCCCTAACGGAACTGCTGAGGATCTTTCTGGAAACCTGCGATGCCATGATGGGGTTAACGGACGGCGCTGCTCAAACCGCCCCCCATCTGGGCACCGTCTCTGACCGGCACCAAACCCAGTCACTTTTTACCATACCCGAAACGCCGCCCCCTGTAGCCAAGCAGAGCGATCGACCAGCGGTGGGTTCTGGCCCACGATCGGGGGACGTCAGACAACTGTTGCCTGACGGCTTGCTCACCCTCTATTTTGCCGCGTTACGCTGGCAACGATCCCTCCAGTGGACGCCGGCAGAGAACTATCGTCATATTATTACGCTGGATGCAGCCAGGACAGACGGCGGATCCGCGAGATCAAACCGCCATATCACGGTCAGCAGACGCTGCATCGACGGCAGCCAATACAGTGCGCAAATCATGGCGGAGCATCGGGCCGTCGTGCGCTTTTCTGGCACGGTATCGCCCCTAGAGCTGTATCAACGCTTACACGGTCAACTGGAAAATACGGATGCCGAAAAAAAAGTGGCGTCTTTAGCTGTGCGGGCCAAAACCCCCTTTAGCGCAGAGCAGATCAAGGTACTCGCGGTCACTGACATCAATACGTTCTACCAACAGCGCCTGCAAACGCTACCAAAACTCTGTCATTTGCTAGCGATGCTGCAACGCTCGCGCCCGGGCCGCTACTTGCTGGCCATGCCGTCCTACCAGTACCTCAACCAACTGGCAGACTGCCCGGATGTACCCGAACATTTTCTGAGTCAGTCCCAAACCATGAACGAAGGGGAGCAGCAGGAACTGCTGCAACGTTTTCAGACCATGGATGAAGCGGTCTTAGGTATCGTCATGGGCGGCGTCTTTGGTGAATCCATCGACTTGGGTTCCAATGCACTGGCAGGTGTGGTCGTGGTGAGTATGGCGCTTCCGCCGCATGATCTCGTCAAGACTCTGACCAGCGAACACTTCGATCAAACTCACGGCTCTGGTTGGGGTCAGCAGGTCGCCTACCTCCAGCCCGCACTGTCCCGGATCGTACAAGCCGCCGGTCGCGTCATTCGCGGCCCTCAAGACAGAGGGGTGCTGTGTCTGGTCGACCCACGTTTTGCAGACCCAACACTCGGCGCATTTTTTCCAGAACACTGGCAAGTGCAGCAATGCCGTGCAAAAGAAGCGGAAAATTACTTGAAAAGCTTCTGGTCGAATGACTTATCCGGTACAGGCGATTAAGCTGCGTCCATGAAACGACGCACCAAGATTATCTGCACCATCGGGCCCGCCACCGCTAGCTTTGACGGGCTTAAAGCCCTCTACGAAGCTGGCATGAACATCGTGAGAATCAATATGTCTCACTCGGATCATGCCAGTGCCCTCAAGATCATCAACTGGATCAAAACCCTCAACCGGCAGGTGGATTACCCGATCCCGATTTTGCTGGATACCCAGGGACCTGAAATCCGCACCGGGGTGCTGGAAAACCCCATGGAGCTCAACCCCGGAGACGTGGTGACCTTGAGTGTTCGCGATGGTGAGCTCGTCGAGCAGCGCTCCATCCATGTGAACTACACAGAACTGGTGGACGTTGTCGAAGTTGGCCGCATCATCACGGTAGACAATGGCCTGATGAATTTCAAAGTGTTGCAAAAGAAGGACCGTCAGCTTACCTGTGAAGTTATCGACGGGGGCACCTTAGGCAGTCGCAAGCACGTAAACCTGCCCGGCGTGCGGGTCAACCTGCCAGCCATCACTGCCAAAGACCGGGCTGACATCGCCTTTGGTATGGCCAACGATGTGGACTTTATCGCTTTGTCCTTTGTCCGCAGCCCAGATGACATTAAAGAGCTGCGAGAGTTGTTAGGTAAAAAACAGCAGTCGATCAAGATCGTGGCCAAAATCGAAGACCAAGAGGGCGTGAACAAAATTCACGAAATCGTGGCGGTATCTGACGGTGTGATGGTCGCCAGAGGCGACCTCGGCATCGAAACCGACATCGCCGATCTGCCCAACATTCAGCGACGCATCGTCCACGCCTGTGCCAAAAAAGGTAAACGCTGCATCGTTGCGACCCACTTGTTGGAGTCCATGATCGACAACCCCATTCCAACTCGTGCCGAAGTGACCGATGTGGCCAATGCGATATACGAGGGGGTAGATTCGGTGATGCTTTCCGGCGAGACCAGTGTCGGCAGCTACCCTCAGCGCTGTGTTGAGCAACTTTCAAGAATCGCTGATCGCACCGAGCGCTTTCCGGGTCTGGGTTATGAAAAGGCCCTTGAGATCGACAACGACAAACAGCATGTCGCCATTCACGCGGTGGCCCTGGCCGAAGCAGTCAAGGCCGAAGGCATTATTGTGATTACCCGTCGGGGAATTACTGCAGACTATGTGACATCAGCCCGGCCACAACATGTACCGATTTTTGCCTTTACCAATGACAGCCAAACGCGTCGGCGCTTGGCGTTAAACCGGTCGCTCTATGCGCACCGAATCGCGTTCAGCAACGACCCTGAAAAGACTCTACAGAGGGCCTTCGACGTATTGAGGAAAAAAGAAGGGGTGCCCATTGATGCCAAAATGGTCGTCATCTCAGACGTGCTGACCGATCAGCCAACGGAAGCGATTCAAATCCGGCGGCTGCATTAGGCTACCGGGCTAAAACACCATTCGCAGGGCCACGAGCAGCAGCATAACCGCAAAGATTCGCTTCAGTGTCGCTGCCGGCAAGCGTTGAGCAAACCGCACCCCCAACGGTGCGGCCACCACAGCACCGGCAACAATAAAGACAAATGCCTGCAGATCCACGTAGCCCACCAGACCGGATTGATTGGATGCCGGCGCCAACAGCATGTAGCCCAGAGCACCCATGGCTGCAATGGGAACACCAAGTGTGCTAGCCGTCGCCGTGGCTCGATGAGCCGGGACATTGAAATAGATCAGTGTCGGTACGATAACGTTGCCACCAGCGATACCCGCCAAGCCAGAAACAAGACCAGCGCCTAGACCGATGGGAACCGTACGAATTCCCGAGCGCCACTGTCGATGCGGTGGGGGCTTCCAATCAAAAAATAGAATGATCGACACGATGGAAATGAACAGCGCGAAACCCAGCTTCAGTGCTTGGGCTGGTAGCTGTGGCGCGACATACCCCGCGGCCAAACTGCCCAGCAGCAAAAACGGCAGCAGCTGACGCACGACGGGCCAAAGCACACGCTCGCCCTTGATCTGGGCATAGGCAGCCGACGCCGACGTGAACACGATACAGGCTAAGGACGTGGCAACGGCGACCAGCAGCACCATATCGTCTGGGTAGAGGCCAGTGCGGGAAAACAACAAATACAAGACCGGTACGATAATAACGCCACCGCCTATGCCCAGCAGACCACCGATAAATCCGCTGCATAAACCAACGGTGAGAAAGAGCGCGATGAGGAGTAAAATGTCGTTTTCCAGTAGGGTTGCCACTGTTGCAGTGTAGCGGAGTTTTGAAATATGCAGAATCGGCACACGATTGCTGTTTGGACCGTTTGGGTTCTTTGGCTGTTTGGGTCGGCATCCTACGCCGTGGCCGAACGTCAGGAACTGACACTGGCCAATGGCGATCGTTATGACGGCGAGGTGGTCGATGGTGTGTTAGAGGGTTTCGGTCGCTACATCTGGGCGGATGGCAAACGCTATGAAGGCAATTTTTCCGCAGGCAAGCGTCAGGGCTTTGGGTCGCTGACCTGGGTGAACGGCGATCGCTATCAGGGCAATTTCACGGATAATCGAATTCAGGGTGAGGGTGTTTTCTTGTGGGCTAACGGTGACCGCTATGAAGGCAGCTTTGTGGCCAATCAGCGCTCTGGCCAAGGTGTCATGCGATGGCAGGGCGGTCAGCGCTACGAAGGCCAATTCGAAGCTGGACTTATGGACGGTCTGGGTGAGTATCGGTGGCCGGATGGCACAAGCTACAAGGGCATGTTTGCGCTCGATCGCCGCTCGGGTCTGGGGGTATTGATCTACCCCGACGCCTCCGTATTCACGGGATTTTTTCTGGAAGACCGGCGTCACGGCATGGGTGTCGAGCAGAGAAACAACAGCCCATTGTCGTTGCAGCGTTGGCAAGAGGACGTCTTACAGGAATCTCAAGCCATGGTCAGTGACCCTCAATGCCGCGCTGAGGACGCCGATGGCGCTTGGATGGTTAGAGCCAATGATTGCATCAATGGACTTGCCCACGGTGACGGATTCGCTGTCACCCTAACGGGCACGTATATCGTCGAGGCGGGCCGATGGGTACTTGGCCAACGCGTCGCAGGAGAACGCATCGGATTGCCGCAGCCTCCTGCAGGTCTAAAACAGATCACCGTGCCGCCTACTGGGTCAAAACCAACAGCAGCCGCAACCAATGGATGATTCTGGCTACCCAACGGCGATTAATGGAATGATCGACGGGTTTCGCGTCATTCGCGCCTTGGGCAGTAAGTCACCGGCCGGCACTTTGTTGGTGAGGCGTTCGGACAGTTCCGAGGCCGCTGTCCTGAAATTCACATCCCCGCAAAGTTCAGAAAAAGAGGCGCTCCATCGGGTGGAACACGCCGGCGTATGCCAGCTACTAAAAGCAGGCACCATCGAAGACCACCACTATCTACTCCTGAGTTATTACGGCCAGCAAACTCTGATGGACCGGGTAGAGCAAGGCATCCCGATCAGCGAGTTGACGAGGATTTTTTTGCAGATTGCCGGCGCGTTGGATGCACTGCATCAACAGGGCTATGCCCATGGCGACCTACGTCCCGAACATGTGCTGATCAAATCCAATGGACAGCCGGTATTGATCGATCTCGGCTCAGCCTACCGAACCGACGAAGACGATACCCCGGTGTCCGCCGATCGATCAGGCTCTCCCGCGTATCTGAGCCCGGAACGCATTCAAGCAGCCTCATCGACAGTGGCGCATCAAGAAACAGCCCGTTCGGGGGCGGGCGACTACTACGCCCTTGGTGTGATCGCTTTCCAACTGTTGAGTGGACGGTTGCCGTTTTCCGACGAATCTCGAGAAGCCGTTCTGCAGGCGCATTTGCAGGACAGCGTGCCGAAACTGCCCAGCCATTTACAAACCCTGCAGCCCGTCATCGACGGTCTGATGGCAAAAAATCCTCAACAAAGAACTTCCAGCGCCGCTGCGCTAAAAGCGTTGTTCCATGCCGCGGAGCTGGATGCGGAGCTAGCCGGTCGCGTCGTTCGCAGTGCGGCAATCGACACCCAGGAACTGTCGGCATTATTCGCCGAGCTGCGGCTACGTCCTGATGAACTGGCGTTACAGAACAAACGACTCAGGCGTAAACGTCGAAGACGAATCGCGTTGCAAAGCTCCGTGGCGCTGATTTTTGCCGGTTCACTACTGGCCGGGCTGTTCACCTTTCGCGCAGAGCTTCTGCCGGTGGTCGAAAACGCAGCTGCTTCCTTGGGCATCATCGAAAATCCCGAGCTCACCGCGGCCTGGCGTGAGGCTCAATCGTTGGCGTCGGATCCGAATCAAGGACTGACGACTATCGTCGCCGCCTATCGCAGGGTGATCGACCTAGCGCCGGAATATCAACCCGCTCAGCAAGCACTGGGCGACACGGCGGTGACTTGGAAGCAGTCCATCGCCGGCGCGATGGCGGAAAACGATTTGGAACGGGCCACAACTCGATTGGAAGAGGCCCAAAGCGTATTCGAATCAGATCCCGAGCTGACGGTGCTTTCGCTGCGATTGCAAAACCGCTTTCGGGCCGAGCGATTGTTGGCCAGTACCCAGTCATTGCTGCGCAGTAGTGGTTTGTCGGATGAAGCCAGTGCCGCAGCGGCCGTGCAGGCCTTTGAGGAGATTCTGCGCATTTCGCCAGATCATGCGGCGGCGGCTCAGGGTTTAACGGACATCAGCAAGCATTACGGCGACTTGGCGGCACAAGCCGCTCGAGAAGGCGACGTCGCCCAAGCGATTCGGCTGTTGCAGCGGGCCACGGCTGCGCGCAGCGACCTGCGTGAGTTGGATCAGGTGCGACGATTAATCTCGGAAGCCACGTCAATCCAAAGTGCGATTGCTGAGTTACTGGCTCAGGCGCAAGTCCTGCGTCAACAGGGCCAATTGATGCTCCCGAGCGGCGGGAACGCCGCCGAACTGTATTTGCAGGTACTGGCTACCGATCCAGACAATGCCCCGGCGTCTGCTGGGCTTGGGGAAATTACCGCAGCGGTGATGCAAGAAATCCAAGTCCTTGTGAATGAGGGTGCGTTAACCGAAGCGCAGCAACGAGTGGCTCTTGCTGAGTCTCAGGGACTGAATCCAACGCCGATTGCCAACATGCGCGAACGCATCGACAGCGAAATCACCCGGCGAAGCCAGATTTCCATCGGCCTTGAACAAGCCAACGTACTGATCGAGCAGGGTTTCATCACCGCCCCGGCAGAGAACAATGCAGTGAGGAAACTGCAGGAAGTGCTGGCACTCGACGCAACAAACGAGCAGGCACTGATCCAGATAACACACTGCGCAAATCGGCTCGCCTCAGTCGCTGAGCAAGCCAGAAACGCAGGAATGAACGCTGAGGCTCGCGACTATCTCACCCAAGCTCTTGAGTTACGCCCCGACGTCGTGGAATGGCAGCGCAGGTTGAAGAAATGGCTGGCAGATTCTTAATCGCGACACCAGATTGCAATTGCAGCGGACGAATTCTATATTCCTTCGCGCTTTAACCCGCCTGAGCGGCACACTGACATACGCAGGTATTACGCATGGTTCATATTCCCTATCGCCGAGAGCTCGAGTTCGACTACGGTACGGTAACGCAGTTAGCACCGGGCATTCGGCGGGTCATCGCCAATAACCCAGGGCCATTTACGTTCCATGGCACCGGTACCTATATCCTAGGTACAGGCAAAGTCGCCGTTATCGATCCAGGCCCTAATGACGAGGCGCATATCGATGCGATTTTGGCGGGACTGCCCGGCGAGGAAGTGAGTCATATTTTGGTCACGCATACCCACATGGACCATTCTCCGGGATGCCGTCCACTGCAAGCCGAAACCGGTGCCCCCACCTACGCCTATGGTCCTCACGGCGCGGGAAAAATCGAGCAAGGTGTGCAAGTGGAAGAGGGCGGCGACATGGACTTCGAGCCTGACCATCTGGTCACCCATGGCGATATCATCCAAGGGGAGGATTGGACGGTTGAATGCGTTTATACCCCAGGGCATACATCCAACCACCTGTGTTTTGCGCTGCAAGAACAAAAAGCCCTGTTTACCGGTGACCATGTCATGGGCTGGTCTACCAGCATCATTTCCCCTCCGGACGGGGACATGGCGGACTACATGCAAAGCCTCGAGTTGCTGCTGGGGCGAGACGATGACATCTATTGGCCGACCCATGGGCCATCCATCATCGACCCGAAAACTCATGTGCAGGCCTACATTGATCACCGCCTAGAGCGAGAACAGCAAATTTTGGCGTGTATCGATCAAGGGACCCATCAGATTCGTGAAATGGTACCCCTGATGTATCGCGACACCCCGGAATTCATGTACCCCGCAGCGGCCCGAAGTGTGTTGGCCGCCATGGAAAATCTTGTTCGTAAAGAACAGGTTGTGGTGCAGGGCGAGGGTCTGACCATGGAGAGTGCCTACATTCGGGCCTAAACCTCGCTGTTAGCGCTCTGCTCGAAGTGCTCCGTCCCTTGTGCTGTTCATACTCGAGGATTTACTCAAGGGCACCACCAGCGGCAGTCGTATGACAAAGGCGACGCCGCTTTGATCTTCTAAGTTCACAGCTGTCACGGTTCCGCCGTGGTGCTCGGCAATGATGCGGACAACATGCAGTCCTAGGCCGAAGTGCAGGCGATTGTCGGGGCCTCGGTGGCTCACCATGGAATCGAAAATGGAGCTCAGTTTTGTTTTGGACAGGGCAGCCCCACGGTTCGCCACGACGATCTGAGCTAAATCGCCGAAACACTCCAACTGAACCCGGATCGGTGTACCGGCCCGGTGAAAGTCAACGGCGTTGTCGATCAACTTGTCGAGCATTTGCTCGATACGAAAATCAGACACCAGCGCGCGTGCCGGGGCAGGGCTGCCGCGATACTCGAAGCGGGCCATGGCATGGGCGCCACCGCAGTTAGCGACATAACTGGCCAACAATTCGTTGAGGTCGATTTCTTCAAGTTCTTCAGCTTCAAGGGCTTCCTCTAAATTGGCCGCATCCGCGAGATTTTGGACAATCGAACCGATACGGTTAACCCCGCGCTTGGCGCTTTCCAGATATTTGCTGGAATCAATGTCCGGATGTTCTTCAGCAAGATTCTGCAAGGATGTGCTCAGCGTATTCAGCGGGTTGTTGATTTCATGGCGCAGCGTGCGCGGCATGTTTTCCAAGAATCCATTGTGCTGCTTGAGCTTTTCCAACATGTTGGAAACGCTGCGTGCCAAATCCCCAATCTCGTCCCCGGAATTAATCTCGTTCAGCAGGCCGCCTCGACGCAGGCGACCGCGCACATCAATGGCGGCGGATGCGTCCCGGCGCAGATTGCGAATGCGCCAAGCTAATCGGCCCGCAAAGGTGATCAACGCCAAAAAAATTGCAAACAGACTCAGCAACGACAGCAGCAACACCTGCTCTAAAGCGGTGCGTTGAAAGCGCAGAATATCGTCGATGTTTTGTTCAACAATCACCGTGCCGATCACCTGATCCGCAGACACAATCGGGTGGGCGGCTAGAATGATTTCCTCATTACCAGACACGCGGTTGCGAAGGGCGATAGGATCTCCCTGCAAGCTGATTCGAATGGCTCTGTCGGCCGGGCTCTTCTGACGCTCGCCGCTGCCTTCCTTGGTAGAGTCTTGATCGTCGCCCAAAAACACGCTACGAATAAAATCACCCGCACGTGTTAGCTGTCGTGTGACTGTTCCAGCACGAATAGTCGAGGCATCTTCTTCGGTCTGTTGCCGGGTCGCGCCGACTTCTGCTCGAACCCGTTGCAGATCGTCTATGACTAAAATTTTTGCCCCCGAATACCCCAAACCCTGCACGATGTTTCGCACCTCTGGGGTACGCAGTACCACCAAATTGAAGTTCTGGTCGGCCTTAGTTGGCAGCGTTTGGGTGCTGCGCACAACCTCACGCTGCAGCACATCATCGACGTCCATATATGTCAGGCCAAAGTACTGCCGAGAACCCAGTAAACTGAGGGGAATGCGGAATTCCAGAACGATTTCGTTCGCGCCGGCCACCCGACGCAGCACCCCCTGAACACGATTGTCCGCACTGCCTGTCGCGGCATAACGCCATTCGTTGTCCATGACAAAACCAGTCACCATATCGGATTCATCGAAGACGAGGGACATCCGGCCGTCCTGACCGCCCGCACCGATGAAATTCAGCCGAATGTGGTCAGCGTTATCCAAACGCAGATACTCGGTGTCTCGATACACCAAAAGGTCGTCCTTGATGCGCATATGGGCGTACAGATAATCGGCGCGCTCACCTAACAACAGATCAAAATCGGCGTCTTGGGTGCCCGCTGGAGACCCAAAGGACAAATAGTTGGCGTCCTCCTGAGCCTTGCCCCAATCCTCCGCACTGCCATCCAGTCGAATGGTATTTTCCAGTGGTTGGGCATAGAGCGGCTCAAAATCCTCAAGGGTGACGGGTAAATCATTGAATAAATCTTCCCGACCATTGAACAGGGTCGAAATACCTTCGGCGGTAAGCAACTGCGCCTGAGACTGGCCTTGAATCAACAGGCGTTCCATTTCGACCAGCTGCAAATAGCTAAACCAAGGCACCACAAGCAGAGCAAGGCCCATCAACGCAAGCTTGGTGCCTAAACGCGGTCCACGAAAATTAAGCCCCCATTTCATTGGCAGGGCGCCTTACTGCTTGGTCCACCGATAACCAAACCCGTACTCGCTTTTGATACAGGCAAATTCTTGGTCAACGGCTTCGAATTTCTTTCGAATGTTGCGCATATGGGTGTTGATGGTGTTGTTGGTCACTAAACTTTGCATCGTTGCGTTCATGAGGGTTTCGTAACTCACCGCATGACCGGGCGCACGAACCAGTTTGGCCAGCATGCGAAACTCGGTGCCAGACAGATCAATACGTTGACCCTGCCAACTCACCAACAGGGCGTCCTGATCCAAGGCTAGGTCGCCGATGGTTTTCTCTGACCCGCTGTCCGCAGTCGACAAGGCGCTGCGCGCTTCGTTGATCCGTAACAAAGATGAGATCCGCTCGGCTAGGTAGTCGAGCGAAATCGGTTTCGGCAGATAATCCCAAGCGCCAAGCCGAAGCCCGGAAATCTTGTCGATCTCGTTAATACGCTCCGTCAGAAAAATGACGGGCAAGCTCGGTGATCGTGCAAGTAGTTCCCGACAAAGCTGAAACCCGGCATCGACCTCGTCGCCAAGAATAATGTCCAAGATCGCAAGATCAGGCAGCGCGATGTCAAACCCCGCTAGAGCTTCCTCGCGACTGCCATAGGCGCTGACCTGATAGCCCTTATTGGTAATCGCATCAGCGTAGTTCGAGCGCTGATCCGGGTCGTCTTCGACAATGACAATATGTTTCGCCACATCCAAATCCTTGGTTTTCAGTGCGCCTAGTCTATCTGGTTTAGCCAATCTTTAGGCACCCCTAGAACACGGCCTCACGATTGTCTTCATTGGCCTCAACCGCTTCTCAACCGGTTCTCCTGAAGTTCTAGCCCACAGTCTGTTTTACTCAACGTCAAGAAAGCTGGAGAAAAGAGAGCCCAATGAGCGCACTGACAACCCCTGGCTCGGTCGTGCCAGACCTTGACTGCCAACAGGCCGCAGATTCACATCCACGCGTGGTGTTTCTGCCGTTTTCCGAAGCGTTACTGGATTGGGCAGGGCGCAACACGCCGTGTTGGCAGCAGGAAGCCAAAACCGCCCACTCGGACAGCGCGAACTACCCGGTCTTCGATCTTGCCGACCAGGCAACGTCGGTGACTCTTGTGCCCTTTGATCAGGAGTGGATGTCCTTGAGTATTCTCAAGCATGGCCGCTGGGAGCCACTTTCTCGCTGACGCCGGTTGCGTGACCTCGCCCTCGTAGGCAAGCTCTGGCGAGCAAATACTGGGGCATCCTGTGACATTTTTGATGGAAAACTGGCTTGAAGCCGCCGGCTTGGTGAGCGGCGTGCTCTGTGTTTGGCTGCTGATCAAAGAGCATATTCTGACCTTTCCCATTGGCATGCTGTACGCGGTGGTCACCGTCATCGTAGTCGCCCGAGCCCTGCTCTACGCCGATGTCTTGCTCAATCTTTACTACGTGCTGATGAATGCCTACGGCTGGTACTACTGGCTGTACGGAGGCAATCAACTGCGCGGCGAGGCCGGTGAGCTGCTGCCTCAGCCAATCGCCCTCAAAACCGTGGGGGTATTGGCGGTCATTACTGTGCTGGGCAGCATGCTAATGGGCTATGGCTTTGCCCAGTACACCCAAGCGGATATGGCCTACGCCGACAGTTTGACCACGGTGGCCAGCTTCGTCGCCATGTGGATGAGTGCACGCAAGTACTTGAGCAGTTGGGTGGCTTGGTTTCTCATCGATATTGTGCAAATTGGTTTGTACGTAGTGAAAGGCTTCAGCAGCGATCCGGGGCTTTTCTTTTACGCGGCGCTGTACACAGTGTACTTAGCGATGGCGGTTTGGGGCTGGCTGAGCTGGCGCCGCAGGCTGGCACCATGATTTGGGTGCTGACCGGACCCGAGTCCTCGGGTAAAACAACCTTGGCGCAGGCGCTTTCTAAGCAACTGGGATGGCCTGTCTTGCCAGAACTTGCTCGAGGCTACTTGGCACAGCGCGCCATCGATACAGCACAAGACCCATACCGCTACCGACCGTCTGATCTTATCGCCTTGGTGCAGGCACAGCAGGGGCAAGAAACCCAAGTTCACAACGCCGATCACCACATTCTCGATACCGACCTGCTCACGCTGACGATTTGGTGGCAGGAAAAATACGGGCCGGTGCCAGCACTGTTCAACGAGGCGTGGTTGAGCCAGTCGCCGCGTACATACCTGCTTTGCCGACCAGACTTGCCCTGGGAAATGGATCCCCTGCGCGAAAATCCGAACGATCGAGACCGACTGTTCGGACTGTATGAGCAGCAACTGAGGCGGCGTGATTGCCCGTACGCAATCTGTGACGGAGAGGGACCCAGCCGCACAGAAAACGCCCTAGCCATCATCCGGCAGGTGCTGAACCCTTAGAATTGGGGCAGGTTCGCAAGCATTGCCTCGGCCACAGCGGCTTGGGTCGAGACCTCATCACGGCGGTTACCGGCATTCATCTGAAACCTTGCCCACCCCCATTCGCGCAGCCAGAACTGTCCGAATGCCTGAGTCAGCCGTTCGGCAGAGTAATCGTGTGCCCAGCCTCGTGCCCAATTGCTCGCGAGATCCGGCAGAGATTCCACCTCGAGTTCCAAACCCTGATGCAGGCTCACCAAGTCAAACAGGGCGTCGTTTTGCCCCACAAATTCCCAGTCCAGGGTTACCCAACCATCCGGGGTCACCAAGATATTCCAAGGGTTCAGGTCGTTGTGGCAGGTAACAGTGTGCCCCGGTTGATGCACTTGGGTGAGAGCGTTGGGTAGTGCATCCACCAACGTTCTGGCCTGCTCGCTAGGGCCCACAAAGTCCGCAAGCAGCGCTGGCACGTTGTATTGCTCCGCAACACAGGGCAACGCACCATGGAGTGTGTGCAGGTAGGTCAGCAGATCGTTCTCGGAAAACCGGTCAGCGAACACGTCAACCAGCAGCTCACCGTCCACCCAGGCTGAAATCATGAGTCCCGTTGGTATATCGAGAGCGACAGGGCGAATGCCCACCGACGGGGGCAGGCCAAGGTACCAAGCGGATTCGGCCACGCGATTCACGTAGGGCTGTGGCCGCTGGGGAATGCGCAGCACGTAGCGTTCGTTCTGATCGGCACTGCGCCGAGTGAAAACAATATTCGCATTGCTGTAGCCGCCGCTCAGGAAGTCGAAATCTTCCAGCGCGTCATCACGCCAGCTCGGCACAAGCGAGCAAATCTTGTCGCGCAGTTCGGTTTTGGAAAAACCCAACAAACTCGAGTGGCCTTTCATGCCGCTAATGCGCGGTTCTTGCGACAGCTCGACTCATGACCTCGCCAATCGATTCATGAACGACAAGATCGGCGATATCGTCCTGATCCGTTGGCTCACGGTTGATGATCACCAGTGACGCGCCACGCTGCTTAGCGTATTGGGGAAAACCCGCGGCTGGATA
Organism: Gammaproteobacteria bacterium; assembly: GCA_042091155.1. Taxonomy (GTDB): domain Bacteria; phylum Pseudomonadota; class Gammaproteobacteria; order Pseudomonadales; family Azotimanducaceae; genus UBA4421. The sequence continues at coordinate 35,609 of JBELHZ010000011.1, read as the reverse complement.
TACCGTGAGCGAGGAGCCTAGGACGATCATTAAGTCACAGGTTTCCGTGAACTGTTGGGCTTTCGCCATTTCGGCTTCCGGCATGCTTTGTCCAAAAGAGATCGTGGCGGTTTTGATCAGACCACCGCAACTTAGACAGGGGGCCACCTCGCCATGCTGTTCGAACTCTGCACGAATGCTGTCCAAACCATACCGCGCACTGCACGAAAGACAGCGTGCATAGGTTGCGTTGCCGTGCAGCTCAACCACCTGATGATCTTCAAGCCCCGAATCTTGGTGCAGATTGTCGACGTTTTGCGTTATCACACCCCCAGCATGCCCCAAGGCAAACCATTGCTGGACCGCTCGATGTCCGGCATTGGGCACTGCGCTGGCCATGACATCGTTGGCGAATTTTCGCTCCCAAGATTCTCGGCGCGACTCAGCCGAATTTACAAAATCCTGAAATTCGATAGGTCTGATCTTGTTCCACAGGCCCGTGCCCGGACTGCGAAAATCTGGAATGCCTGATTCTGTACTGATGCCGGCACCCGTAAAGAACACAGTGTTTTGGCTTGCGATCATCAGATCGGCCAACGCCTGAATGGCGGTTTCTATAGCGCTCGTATCGGACACGACGTCTCCCAGCGGAATCTCAAAAACAACAGGCCCAATGCTACCATTGTTGCCAGATCCTGCTTGAGCGCACAATTGGCCTGAGCTATCCCTTAACAAACCGGGTCGGTAAATGTTTTTAGCCAATAAGAATCAATTTGGGCCAGGTGCCCGCGTGCTTGCCCTATGCCTTGCCGGGTCTGTGTCCGCTAGCTGGGCAATTGAGGCCGAGATCCAGGGAGCATCACTGCATTCGACCGTGCAGTGGGCTGGGGCCATCGAATCCACCCGTTTGAATGAATCCAGCGGCCTGGCCGTCAGTCAGCGCCACGCAGATGTTCTTTGGTCGATGAACGACAGCGGCGGCAACGCCGAGCTCTTCGCCCTGTCGACCTCGGGAAAACACTTGGGCAGCTGGATGCTAGACATGCCGAAGCCCTCGGACTGGGAAGCCATGACCAGTTTTATCTGGGGACAAAAACCCTATCTGCTGGTCGCGGATATTGGCGACAACTTTGCGCGGCGAGAACAGGTGTCCTATACGATCATCCCAGAGCCGGACATCCAGACCCTCACGCCGGATACCCGACTGACGCCGATGCAAACGCAAACATTTACCTACCCCGACGGACCGAGAGACAGTGAGGCCATTGCGGTGGATACGGCCCGGAGCGAACTCCTCGTCCTGAGTAAGCGAACCCAGCCCCCAGAACTCTACCGGCTGCCGCTGGATTTGCGCACCGATCCAGAGCGAGTATCCGGCGCAACGCCCCTCCAAATCGCAGAAAACATCGGTTCTCTTGGTGGTTTCGAAAAACCTGATATGGCGACCGTCGACTTGTATGGAGAGGCTTGGTCTTACCTTGCCATGCCAACGGGCATGAGTTTATTCGGCGACCGATTGCTGGTTACGACGTTGGAACATGCTTTTCTGTTCGATCGGAGAAGTCTGGCTGCGCCGCCACAACGTGTCTCGCTGCCCTACATCGGTCAGCGTGAAGCCATAACCTTTGCCGGCGGTATGGGGGAAGTCGCCTACGTCACACACGAACGCCAATACGGCATGCGCCATGCACAGCTGCTTCGCGTGTTACTTATCCCGACACAGTCGCTTCCGCACGAAGCGAGTGGAATGCGGTAGGGGGGCTCTGCAGGCGCGCGATGATGGCATGGCATACATCGGCGGCCTTGGCGTCACTGGTATCGACCTCTAAATCGTAGGTCGCGCCATGGGCGTGGACTTGTTCGTAGTGAGAAACCGCCGTGCCGGGAAAACGCCCGGGGCGCAGCGCCTCGCGCTGGTGCACCACATTGAGACGGCACTTAACGCCGATAAACCACGTTTTTTCCGGATTGAGTACCTCAACGTAATCGTCTAGGTAGGCGCGCTCAAACAACAAGTCATCCACGATAACATTGCAGCCCAGTTCGGTGAGAGCGGCGACGGTTCGACGCATCCCCGCCAGCACACGCTCGCCATAGTCACCGAAGCGGATATGGGTGACCCATTCTCCGTTCAGTTTTCCGGGCACCACATTCAACCCCGATGCCCCGGGATCACCGGCAGGAGAATTCAGGCCTCTGACGCGACCGGGCATACCGTCGCGAAACTGATCTAGGGCAATATGCTGATAGGGCGCTTTGAGCTGGTTCTGCAGCGCCAATGCCAAGGTGGTCTTGCCGGCGCTGGAGCAACCGTTGAGTAAAATCACGTTGGACATGTTGTTCTTCCCCCAAAGATCTTCGATGCGATGCCGTTTACCCTGCAGACAGGGCAGTGCAGGATACTGGCCCTGACCGGTATCGCAAAGACTTAGGATCGATATGCACTGGCACTGTGAAGACCACAATCTGCGCGGCATGCAGCCCAGCTGGCCAATGCTGGCTGACACGGCGTTAGCCCTTGTGGCCAACGGCACAGCCGACGCCCGACTGCTGACGGACGAACGCAGGCTTGCCCGCAGCATGGGCAGCCAACGCCTGAAAGACTTCACCTCAGGCCGACACAGTGCCCACATCGCCCAGCGCCTGTTAGGCCTAGACGAACAGCCGGTGTTGCGCGTTGATCGTTCACCACTCTGGCCGTTGGGCCAATGCGGGAGTATCAGTCACTGTCGGGAATGGGCTTTCGCCGGGGTATCGACCCGGTTCCGCAGTATTGGCGTGGACATTGAAACCATCAAACGGGTAACCCCCAAGCTGCACGGAACGTTGTTTCGGCCCGACGAAATCGCAGCCCTTCAGGCGCAACCCGATACCGCAGCGGCCATCGTGTTTTCCGCCAAGGAAGCCGGCTTCAAAGCCATTTTCCCTATCGGTGGCACGTTTATCGGCTTTCAAGAAGCCAGTATCGCGTTGGATTGGACCCATCAGCAATTTCGTATTCGATATCATGGTGCGCATGAGCCCAACAAGGCGCTAGAATCTGGCGTCGGGCACTGGCGCCTGACTCATGACCATGTGCTCACTTTTTTTTCGATTCAGGAATAACGCCCACCATGCAAGCGCTTCTAGGAATTATCGTACTGCTCGCATTGTCGTGGCTCATGAGCGAAAACAGGGGCGCCATCTCATGGCGTTTTGTCATCATTGGCGTCGCGATTCAGGCCATCTTAGCGGCACTCTTTCTCCATGCGCCATGGCTGAGCGGTGTGCTGCTGGCGATCAACGGGTTTGTCAGCGCCGTCGGTGAGGCGACGACGGCTGGCACCGTGTTCATGTTTGGCTTCTTGGGTGGCGGTGAATTCCCCGTCGACGCGGTCGCAGAGTCGCCTTACATTTTTGCCTTTCGTGTACTGCCTCAAGTCGTGGTTTTTTCGGTTGTGGTCGCCTTGCTCTGGCATTGGCGGGTCTTGCCCACCTTGGTGCGGGGTTTGAGCTGGGCGTTGCGTAAAACATTCCACATTAGCGGCACCGTGGCGACTGCCGCAGCAGCAAGCCTGTTTCTCGGCATGATTGAAACGCCCATGGTCATCCGCGCCTACCTCAGTCAGTTGACCCGGTCGGAGTTTTTCACCGTCATGTCTCTCGGTATGGCCACCGTAGCGGGCACGGTGATGATTCTATTTGCCGCGCTGTTGGGCGATATTCTGGATGGTGTGGTTGGCCACATCGTAGGTGCTTCGATGATCAATGCCATTGGGGCGCTGTATCTTTCTCGCCTGTTTATTCCCGAGACCCAGACGATTGAAATCGCATCGTCAGACATTTCCTTGAGCTATGAATCGTCCATGGACGCGCTGACGCGAGGCACACAGGACGGCTTGGCCATGGCGGTTAATATCGGTGCCATGCTCTTGGTTCTGATCAGTTTCGTTGCGTTAGGCAACATGATTCTCAGTGGTATTTCGGGTAACGAAACCCTGACGATCGAATCCATTTTAGGATTCTTGTTTGCTCCACTGGCATGGCTGATCGGCATTCCCTGGGAGGAAGCCGGACTGGCTGGATCACTGTTGGGCACCAAGGTCGTGCTGAACGAGGTGATGGCCTACGTGCAGTTTTCTGCCAGTGCCGATCTCTTTAGCGAACATTCCCGGCTGATCATGCTTTACGCACTGTGCGGGTTTGCCAACATCGGTAGCTTGGGTATTTTGATTGGCGGTTTATCGGTCCTCGTGCCAGAGCGTAAGAACGAGTATCTGAGCATCGCGCCCAAGTCGGTTGTCTGCGGCACCCTAGTCAATTTGATCACCGGCGCCATTGTCGGCTTGGTCTATCTGGTTTAGGTTTTGTCGGCTTGGGCTAGTCGGTACTAAAGCCCTGAATGGCCCGACAGAGCGCATCTAGGTCTGTTGAACGGATGTCCCGATGCAGGACCCAGCGCGGCCGGCCCACCCGAATTCCGATCTCGCCTAAGTGTTCGGCAAAGAATGCATAAGTGTCTTTCGGCAGGTTCAGATGCACCATGTTCGTCGCCAGGCGAACAGCGCTGTCACCAAAGTTGTCCGCAAGGCAGTTCGCCAATTGCTCGGCGTGCTGATGGTCCTGCGCTAAGTCGTCCATTTGATGCTGTAACGCATACAGTCCAGCTGCCGCTAGAATTCCTGCCTGCCGCATGCCGCCCCCCAGCACCTTGCGCCAGCGTTTGGCTTCATCAATCAGCGCCTGAGAACCCGCCAACACCGACCCCACTGGAGCCCCCAAGCCTTTTGAAAGGCAGACAGAAACTGTGTCGAAGGGCGCTGCTAGGGCGGCAGGGGTCCGATTTTGCGCTAACGCCGCGTTGAACAGTCGTGCACCATCTAAATGCATGGACAGACCGCGCCGCTCACCCAAGGACGCAACCGCTTCGGCATAGCCCAAGGGAAGGGGTTCACCGGCGTGGGTATTCTCCAAACAAATCACGCGGCTTCGCGCGAAGTGAAAATCTGCAGGCTTAATGGCCGCCTCGAGATCGTCTAGGGCCAATGTGCCATCGAAGGCCATGGGCAGTGGCTGGGGCGAAATACTGCCCAACACCGCAGCTCCGCCGCCTTCGTAGCGAAACGTGTGGGCACTGTCGCCCACCAAATATTCGTCCCCACGATCACAGTGGGCAAAGAGCGCCAGCAGATTCGATTGAGTACCGCTAGGGGCATACAGAGCCGCTTCTTTGTCCAGTAGAGTGGCGACATAGTCCTGCAACGCGTTGACCGACGGATCCTCGCCATAGACATCGTCGCCTACCGGGGCATCCATCATCGCCTGACGCATGCCAGACGACGGTGTGGTCAGCGTGTCGCTGCGCAAATCGATTGAGAAGGGAGTCGACGTCATAAAATGGGTTCTGTCTGAAATTCCGAGGAAAAAACTACCAATAAAAAAGGCCCGCTATGGGGCCTTCTCTACTCGTCGTGTCGTGCTCGCTCGACGCTACTGAGCGAGAGACACGTTATACACACCGGCCTGTCGAGCCGAGTCCATGATGTGAATCATCATGTCCGTGGTCGATTCAGGATGTGGCTGAATGATTACCGGTGCTTCTGGATTCTCGGCATGCAGCCGTTCGATGTTGGCGCGTACTGAGCGCCTGTCGATATCGCGGCTGGCGATGATGATGCGGTCACGGTTCGTGATACGCACCACAATGCTCTTTTTATCCGGATCCACGGTCTTCGGCTTATCGTCGTCCGGCTGGTTTACATCCAAGCCAACTTCTTTGACGAAAGTCGCTGTTACAATGAAAAAGATCAACATGATAAAGACCACGTCCAACATTGGCGTCAAGTTGATCTCTTCAGTTTCTTCTTCGCCTCTTCCTCGCCCAAACGGTCTTCTCATCCCGAGCCCTCAATGCAAAAAACTAATAGGCACGCATGGTATGTCATGACTCACTGCGATTCCATAGGGGTAACAAACAGATTGCAGCATTCATTAACAAAATACCTAAGGCTACTGGCCGATCAAGCAAGTAAGCAAAATCGCCGTCACTGAGCAGAAGGGCTCGCTGCAAATTCTCCTCGAACAATCCGCTCAGAATGAAGCCCAGCAGCAAGGGTGCCAAGGGAAAGCCAAATCCCCTCAGAACAGTCGCCCCGAGCGCTAGCAACAACATCAAGGCCAAATCAAAAATGCTAAAGGTGGTGAGCAGAACCCCAAGCAGAGAGAACGCGATAACCAAGGGAATCAATAGTTTCTGGGGCAAACTGACAATACGGGCCAAATAGGGAATGAGGGGCAGATTCATGGCGAGCAAAAACACATTGCCCACATACATGGAAACAATGATGCCCCAAAAAATTTCCGGTTGGTCGGTTACCAAGGTCGGTCCGGGCTGCAAACCGTAAGCCAGCATCACACCCAGCAGCACGGCAGAAGTGCCCGACCCGGGCACCCCAAGACTCAGTAAGGGAACAAACGAACCCGTGGAGGCCGCGTTGTTGGCCGCCTCGGGTGCAGTAACACCAGCCTCTCGAGAACCGTCACCCACACGCTTTTCCAAGTCGTAGGCGAAGAAACTGGCCAATGTAGCCCCGGCGCCGGGCATCACGCCTATGATAAAACCCAGCACCGAGCTGCGGCTGGCCACCCGTACCAGCCGCCGAATCAATGACATGGGTATCAGCAGGTCGCGCATCGAAAATGCACCTTGCGGTGCTTGGGGCTCACCGAGGGCTAGGCGGAAGGCTTCCGCCAGGGCGAAAGTCGCCATCACCAAAAGCACAAAGGGAATGCCATCAGACAATTCCAGCAGGCCAAGAGTAAGGCGTTGAGCACCACCCATGGGGTCTGTACCCACCGTTCCGAGCATCAAGCCAAGCAACAAAGTAGTGAGGCTAGCCAAGCGTTCCTTGGGTTGGGCGAAGACCACCACGCAGGTCATGGCGAAGAGTACTAAGGCCGCGTACTCGGCACTTTGAATATGCAACGCGACAGCGGCTAAGGAGGACGCAAACATCAGCAAAATGAGCGCCCCCACGGTGCCACCGAAAAACGAGGCGTAGGCGGCTATGGCCAAGGCGCGGCCCGCCTGGCCATCTCGCGCCATCGGATACCCATCAAAGCTTGTGGCGACGGTACTCGCCACCCCGGGGGCGTTGATCAAAATTGAAGACGTCGAACCCCCGAACACCGCGCCGTAATACACTCCGGCCATCATGATCAGCCCACCGGTCGGGTCGAGGGAGTAGGACACCGGGATCATCAGCGCAATCGCGCTGATGGGGCCGAGTCCGGGCATCATGCCGATCAAGGTACCCGCCAAGCAGCCAAAGGCGACCCACAGCACGTTCTGCAGGGTCAGGGCCGTCGCGATGCCGGTTAAAATGCCTTCAAGCATCAGCTGAGCGGTATCGTCATGAGCAATACATGCTCGATAAGCACAAATCCCACCAAGGGTATGCCTAGGCACAAGGCCCAGATCACAGACCAGCGCCTTTCCCCCATGACCCACAAGGCGCCAAACAGCAGGCCGGCCAACGCCACCCACAGATTGAACCACAGGAGACTGACGATGAAGATACAGATCAGCGCGCTGAGCCCCAGCAAGCGCGTCCTTCCGCGCTGAGATATGCCCGATGTCGCAACCTGGTGATTTCGCCGGCCGATGGCGAATCCGAGGACGGTCAAGCAGAGCAAGACCCCGTAGATTTGAGGTAGGGTGCGGGAGTTGATCCTATCGCTGGCACTCCAAGGGTCCAGCTCAATCTGAGCGACGAGGAGCAGATAGCCAACGCCAAAGCCGAACAGAGCAACCAAGAGCAATCGAAAGGTCACCGTCGAATAAGCCCCAAACGGGTCATGACATCGGTCAGCAAGGTCTCCTGCTCAGCCAGATAGGCGGTGAATTCATCGCCGGATAAGAACATCGGCTGCCAGCCATAGCGCAACAGTTGTTCCTGCCAGGCCGCGGTACCGGTTACTGCAGTCATCTGAGCCTTAAGTTGGGCACGTTTTTCTGCGCTCGTATTCCGGGGAGCAAAAACGCCACGCCAGTTATAGAACACGACGTCGACGCCTTGCTCTGCAAAACTCGACATGCCGGCCATGTCTTCACGATCGTTGGTCACCCCTAAGATGCGAACGGTACCCGCTCGATGGGCAGCCAAGGTTTCGCCCAGCCCGCTGACCATGACATCGACTTCACCACTCAACAAAGCCAGCTGGGCTTTGGCACCGCCGTCATAGGCCAAGTACCGAACTCGGCGTGGATCAATGCCTTCGGCCTGGGCCAGCAGTGACAGGGTGATGTGATCTAGGCTGCCCTTGACGGATCCGCCGGCCACAAAGACCCGTTTCTTCCCATTCTTCAGCGCGGCAGCAACATCGCGCCAGCTCTGAAACTCGGAATCCTCGCGAACCGCGATCACTCCGGGATCAGCAATCAAGCCCGCAATGGGTGTTAAATCTCGGTAGGAATGGGGAAACAGGCCCTGCAAAGACCGCACAATCAAAGGCGCTGAATTGACTAAAAGTGTGTTCTTTAGGGTGTCGCCACTGGACACAAAGTAGGCCATAGCCTTACCGCCACCGCCGCCAGAACGGTTTTCGTAGCTGATATTTGCGCCGATATCCGTCGCCACCAAGGCGTTACCTAGCGCTCGGGCCGTCGCGTCCAAACCACCGCCGGGGCCGGCGGGAATGATCAGGTGCAGACGCTCGGCGGCGACAGAAGCACCGCTCAAAAGCAGAGTGATGCAGAGTAAGCCCAATCGTCGCATCCTGTGGGTCTCGCGCGTCATTTGTTGAGAAAATTCAGGGGTAGGCCGCCTGCCGGCCAGTCCATGCTGACCAGTTGTCCTGTGGAAGACAGGGTAATAAAGGCTGTTTTCAAATCCGCTCCACCAAAACAGATATTGGTGGTGATCCGATCGGGCATAGGCACGAACACTGGTGCATCGTCAGCCGCAGACAAGGTGGTGATACCACCATCGATGAGAGTGGCGACACACACGTCACCGTTTGCATCCACGGCCAGCGAATCGAACATAAAGAACCCGGAACGTCCGTTTAACAAACGTCGGGCCTTGCTGTGATCGATGACCCCAGGAGCGCTGAGCGCGTAGGCCCAAAGATGGCCGGTCGGCGTTTCGGCCACAAAGAGTTCGCTTTCGTCCGCTGACAAGCCAATGCCATTGGGCTCTTGCATAGGAAAAATCGCTTCCACGATATGACTGCCGTCGGGTAGGGCATAAAAAACACCCGTACGATCCCTCTCCCGCGGACGATTTTTGCCGTGGTCCGTGAACCAAAACCCGCCTTGCGCATCGAAAACGATGTCATTGGGCCCCTTCAGCGGCTCCTCGTTACAGTGGGTGTAGAGGGTCTCTACCGAACCCGTATCGAGATTCACCCGTTGAATACTGCCCCCGGTATAGCTTGCCGGTTGCTCACCTGGGTAGACCTTGTTACCACGCTCGATCCATTCAAAGCCACCGTTGTTACAGACATAACATTGCCCATCAGGGCCGATAGCCGCGCCGTTTGGGCCTCCGCCTAGGTCTGCAATGGTTTCGGCCTTGCCTTCGCGGATGCGGGTCAAACGACCAGCCTTGATCTCGACCACGACAATACTGCCGTCCGGTAACGCGATGGGGCCTTCGGGAAATGCCAGTCCGGATGCGATCAGTGTGAGTTCTGGTTGCATTTTTCTCTCCTTGTAGCCCAAGATTCCACTCCAACCACCGCCATATAGCAAGGACAACGCCGTGATACGAACGCTTTCTTGGATCCTGTTAAGCCTCACCGTCAGTTTTGGCTGTCAGTCCTATGTTGACGGCTCGAAGCGGACGGCTGGCGAGTTTACAGACGACGCGCAAATCACCGCCATGGTGAAACTCAGATTGCTGGACGATCCTGAGGTTAAGGGTTGGCGGATCAACGTCACCACGTCTCGGGGCGTCGTAACGCTAGAGGGTCGAGTGCCCTCGAACTATGCCCGGGAAAAAGCCATTCGGTTGGCGGGCGAGACCGGTAGTGTGCTCGACGTCGAGGACCGTCTCACGGTAGTTGAATAACTCGATTCGACGACAAGTAACGGCTGTAAACGTATGTTTTACAACCAATCTTTCGGCTTAAGATAATCTGAAAGCGCGGCCTCTCGACTGCCGGGCTCAGGCTGGTAGTCATACACCCACTTAACCAAGGGTGGCAAGGACGCCAGCACCGACTCGATACGGCGGCCACTCTGCAAGCCGTACTTGGTTCCTCTGTCGATAGCTAGGTTGAACTCTGCGTACCGGCCGCGTCGATAGAGCTGGAAGTCACGCTGGGCATCGGTAAATGGGGCGTGCATGCGGCGAGCAAAGATCGGCTGATAAGCTGCCAAAAAGGAATCCCCTACGCGCCGAACGAGGGCGAAACTGTCATCGAAACCGCCTTCGGTCCAATCATCGAAAAAAATACCACCAACGCCGCGGGTTTCACCGCGATGGCTCAGAAAAAAGTAGTCGTCGCAGGTTTCCTTGAAGGTCTGATAATGATCGCCCACCGCGTCCTTGGCGGTTTGATGCCAAAGTCTCACGTCGTCGTCTTCGGGATAGCAAGGCGTGAGATCGTAGCCACCGCCGAAGTACCAGACCGGCTCATCGGCTTCCACATAAAAGAATCTCAGATTCATATGCGTGATGGGCACATGCGGGTTGCACGGGTGAACAATCAGCGAAATGGCGGCGGCCTGAAAAGCGCTACCTGCCAAATGCGGATTACGCTCGGTTGCCGCCGGCGGGAGGGCCGCCCCCTTAGAATGAGTGAACTGAACGGCAGCCTTCTCGATGTGGGCTCCATCCGCCAATACGCGAGGCTGAGACAGCCCGCCGTTGGGTGGCGTGATCTGCTCGAGAGAGAAGGCGGCTTTGCCGTCCAGTGTCTCTAACGCACTGCAGATCTGGCTTTGCAGCGCCATGAAATAATTTACAACGGGTTCGATCATGATTAGCCGTGCCGTAAGTTGAAATGCGGGCATCAGTATAAAGGTAACGTGCCAGTTTGGGCGATTTGAATGCTTCGCGTCAGCGGTCCGGCGGTCGAGCTGTCCAACTTTGTGAACAAAAAAGTTAGTAAATCCGGAGCAGAGCAATTCCGCGGGGGAACCAAATTGGGCATACTTGATAAATGAAAGACACCGATTTTATTCCGCACATCGACGCGCTTGAGGGTTTGGTTCGCAAAGCTTGCGCGCACCTGGAAGGCAATTTAGACGAAGAGCAAATTGAGCTGTACGACTTAGCCTTTGTTCAAGCGGAACTGCTGGCGGCGCGTACGTTGATTGCCGAAGCAGAGAAGACAGGGGGCCTCACCGCTGCCTGCGATTTCTTTTGCGCCAACGCGATCGTCTCCATCTCCCAAAAATTCTCGGTACGCCCCCAAACCTTCGGCCTGACCCAAGATGAATTGCCAAAACTGGAAGGGCTACAAGACTACCTCTCACCGAAAGCCATCGCCTCCTTGGGCCAACACTATCTGGATCAGGGTCTGGCGGATGACTTATTAGACGACGAGAAACGCATCATCCGAGATACCTTCAAAGACTTTGCCGATGATGTGGTCAAACCACTGGCGGAAGAGGTGCACCGCAAGGACCTGCTGGTGCCTGCGGAAATACTCGAGCCCCTCAAAGCAATGGGCGTATTTGGATTAAGTGTGCCCGAGCGTTTCGGTGGCCTGAAACCCGACACAACCGAAGACAGCATGGGCATGGTCATCGTCACCGAAGAGCTTTCTCGAGGCTCACTAGGTGCCGCTGGCAGTCTCATTACCCGACCCGAGATCATGGCCAGAGCCTTACTCGAAGGCGGCACTGACGAACAGCAAGCGCGATGGTTGCCGCAAATCGCCTCAGGACAAACCCTGTGCGCGGTATCTGTTACCGAGCCCAATACCGGTTCTGACGTCGCTTCTGTTGCGCTCAAAGCCACTAGGGCCGCTGGTGGCTGGCACCTTAATGGTGGCAAAACCTGGTGCACCTACGCCGGAGCAGCCGGTGCGCTGCTGGTCTTGGCCAGAACTAATCCAGACGCCAAGCCTGCGCACAAAGGACTGTCGTTATTTGTCGTTGAAAAACCCACCTACGACGGCCACGGCTTTGAATACGAGCAGCCCGAAGGCGGGCGTATGACCGGCCGAGCCATACCGACATTAGGCTATCGAGGGATGCACTCCTTCGACATGTCCTACGAAGACTTTTTCGTACCGGACGACTGCCTGATTGGCGGCGAGGCGGGCGAAGGGAAGGGCTTCTACTTCACCATGCGCGGCTTTATGGGTGGACGCCTGCAAACCGCGGCAAGGGCCTGCGGTCTGATGCGAGCAACCTTTGAGGAAAGCCTCAGCTACAGCCAAGACCGCATGGTATTCGGCCGCTCTGTTGCCAGCTATCCATTGTCCTTGGCCAAACTTGCCCGAATGGGCGCGCTGATCACAGCCTGCAAAGCCTTCACGGCCCACGTTGCTGGCCTAATGGATCAGGGGTTGGGCCAGATGGAAGCCAGTTTGGTCAAACTGTTCTCGTGCCGAGCCGCAGAGTGGGTTACACGAGAGGGCGTCCAACTGCACGGCGGCATGGGATACGCTGAAGAAGTTGCAGTCAGCCGATATTTCGCAGATGCTCGCGTCCTTTCGATTTTCGAAGGCGCGGAAGAAACCTTAGCCATACGCGTAGTCGGTAAATCGCTTGTTGATCAGGCCAGAAATTAATCACAGAAAACCCCTGCCAGCAGGGCATTCAAATCACGTTTTTACATTCCAATAGAGATCAGGAGCAGTCATGGACTTGAGTTTTTCAGAGCAGGACAGAGCGTTTCAAGCCGAAGTACGGAGCTTTCTTGAAGAAGCTTGGCCACAGGAAATGCGGGACAAGAAAAGTCGCAGCGCCTTAGGCAAGCTGTCGAAAGAAGATCTTGTCGGTTGGCAAAAGCGTCTGGCCGAAAAAGGCTGGGCCGCAACCAACTGGCCGACCGAACACGGCGGCGCTGCGTTCACACCAACCCAAAGCTATATTTTTGATGCTGAGCGTGCCCGAGTCGGTGCGCCCGGGGTTGTACCCTTTGGCATCACCATGGTCGCACCCGTGATCATGAAATTTGGTACCGACGAGCAAAAAGCGAAGTTTTTGCCACCGATCCTGAACTCTGACGTTTGGTTTTGCCAAGGTTACTCGGAGCCCGGTTCCGGTTCTGACCTCGCGTCTTTGAAGACAAAGGCCGAGGACAAGGGCGATCACTACTTGGTTAATGGCGTAAAGACCTGGACCACCATGGCCCAATATGCGGATTGGATGTTCTGCTTGGTACGTACAAGCAACGAAGACATTCGTCAAATGGGTATCAGCTTTATCCTGATGGACATGAACACCCCAGGAATCTCGGTTAAGCCAATTGTCACCTTGGACACACCGGCCGAAGGCTACCAAGAGATCAACATGGTCTACTTTGAAGACGTCAAAGTTCCCAAGGAGAACTTGGTCGGCGAACAGGGTAAGGGCTGGACGTGCGCTAAATACCTGCTCGAATTTGAACGAGGCAACGCCTACTCGCCGGGTCTGAAGGGCGCCATGGCGCACCTGAAGCAAGCCGCAGCCGCTGAGCAAGACGGCCTTGGTCAGTCTTTCGCCGACAGCGCCGACTTCATGAAAAAGTTCAACGACGTTGAAGTGCAGATTCTGGCGATGGAAGCCACGGAATTGCGAATTTTAGGCGCTCTGGCGGCCGGGCAGAATTTGGGACCAGAGAGTTCGATTCTGAAAACCCGAGGCACCGAACTGCAGCAAGCCGTGACGGAACTGGCCATGGAAATTACGGGGAATTACGCCTCGCCACTGGATCAGTCAACGCCAGCGGCCGGCGACAACTTCCAGCCCGTGGGTCCAGAAGCATCCAACGGTGTGACCCAAGAGTACTTCAACACTCGGAAGGTGAGCATCTACGCAGGATCCAATGAGATCCAGCGTAACATCATGTCCAAATTGGTACTGGGGCTGTAAGCCCCCCGGTCGAGAGACAAAAAAGGCGGGGTAACCCGCCTTTTTTTCGCCTGGTAAAAAGCCTACGCCATCTCGTGCTAGCTGTTGAAGTTCTCACCTTCAAAGCTGCCGAACAGTCGCTTACTCATCTCCTCAGAAACGCGAGTCCACTTACCCAGCCAACGCCCAAGCCGACTGATACCCACAGAAGGGTTCGGGCTTTCCTTGATCAAATTTTGATACATGGTTCGCCGGGTTCTTTCGGAGCGATTTTGAATCAAGGACGCGATATTGGTCACAATTTTAATAGCGATACGTGGATGGTCTTGGATGATCTTGTTGTACGCCTCAACGTCTAAAAACAGATAGTCGGCCTCGGTTCGCGAGACAACGGTTGCGGTTCGTGATGCTTGCAGCACCAAATTGACTTCCCCAAGTAAACCCGGGCCCGGGAAGTTGCCGATATTCATGGCCACTGTCGTCAGATTCACGCGACATTTGTAGAAAACAGAAAAGTCCCCATTCAGCAGTAACAGCAAGTGACTGTCGCTGTCGCCCTGAGACAGCATGATGGTACCGGCCTGTGCATGGCGCTGTTCCATGATCCCAACAAGCGTCGAGACTTCATCTGGTTCCAAGTCTGGGATGACTTGAGACACAATCTCGATAATTTCTGCGTTTTCCAACTGGGAGCCCCTTGTGATTTGTCGTTAGCAGAACCCTAAACGGATTCAGTCAAGCTGGACCCGTTAAAGCGAGTAGGTCTGCGACTCCGTTGCGACGATCGTCTCACCCTCTAAACGTTCCACCTGAGCCTTGATCGCGTCCAAATCCGTATCCACGACACCCGGATTAAAGCCCGATAGCGCCAGGGTTTTGACATTCAGGGCGCGGGCGGTTTTGTATCCAACCTGCCATGTGGAATGTCCCCAACCCTTGAAGCTCGGGTAATCCTCATCGCAGTAGGCCGCATCAAACACCAACATGTCGGCGTCCTGAGCGAGCGCCGCGACACCGGGATGAATCACCTCAGAGTCGGTGTGTTCGTGGTCGAGGCAGTAGGCTAGGGCACTGTTGCCGTATTCAATACGAAACCCCATGCTTTCATTCGGATGATTGAGAGAGCGGGCGTGAACGGTTGCGTCGCCAAAAGCGCGAGACTCACCGGACGCCATTTCAGTGACGGATTTCACACCTTGCAGCGCAGCAAACGGCACAGGGAAATTGGGAGCCAGCATCTGGCGCTCCAAGCAATCGACAAGGCTTAAGCCGTCTCTCTTGGGACCGATGATGTTGATTTCGTTTCGGGGATCGTAGGCCAGTTGAAAAAACGGCAAGCCCTGAATGTGATCCCAATGAGTATGAGTGAGGAACAAGTCGAGCTTAACCGGCCCGCTGGCAGATTCTTTGATAGAGCGCCCGAGGCTTTGTATCCCCGTGCCGGCATCGAGAACGAGAATGGCATTACCGGCCCTGACTTCGACACAGGGCGTGTTACCGCCGTATCGTGCGGTTTGGGGTCCGGGTACCGGAGTTGAGCCACGTATGCCCCAAAAGGTGACATTCATGCCCGTTTCCTTGATCGCCATAACGAATTCGCTCTGATTAATCCAAGGGCCTTGCTAGATGCAGCCAGACCGAGGACGCAAAGTATAACAATCTAAATGACTGATATACAAAGCGATAACAAATTTAGGACGCTCTGGAGACTCCATCAAATGAGAACGACTAAGAATCGCTGCACAACAACCTAAGTCGTTTTGGC
The DNA here is from genome assembly GCA_042091155.1 of Gammaproteobacteria bacterium. Classification (GTDB taxonomy): domain Bacteria; phylum Pseudomonadota; class Gammaproteobacteria; order Pseudomonadales; family Azotimanducaceae; genus UBA4421. Next base: position 19,872 of record JBELHZ010000011.1, on the reverse strand, counting down.
CTGAAGGCCTTGCATGAAACCTTGAGCTCTTGTCTACTGAAGGTATGCGCTCCCTGCTAGCAAAAACAAAAACATGAGGGATCTGTGAGTAAACGACTCAACGACTTGTTGATCGGGAAGATCAGGCACAACCTTAAGACGCACTTGAACATCGTGTGCGGCTTTTCGGAGTTATTGCTCGAAGAGCTAGAGGACGTTGCCGAGGCCTCGGACGACGATGGTCTGAAAGCACTGGCAAGCATTAATCAAAGCGGCGATAGCATTGTTCAATACATCGATCAGATGTTTGCTGCCCATAATTTTTCACTAGAAGACGTCTTTTCCCAACTGAACGTGCAAGCTCAGGCGTTCAGAGACTGCACCAATGAGTTTGTTGCTCAGATAAATACGCAATTGGCTTGGTGCGAAACAAACGTCTCGGAAAACTTCTTTACGGAGTTTGAAGAGGACTTTCGCAAAATTGAACGCGCGACTCTCGCGCTTCAGGACAATGTCGCAAGCCTGCAAAGTGGCTCCATCGATTCGGTGGATAGTCTAGTCGAGCACCGCGTACTTAGCCGAGACGACGTTAACCTTGTTGGCAAATTCTCAGAATCGCTGGAAGAAACCCCGGATGTGCTGGAGACAAAATATCCGTCCAACATTCTGGTCGTGGATGATAACCCTGCAAATACAGAATACCTGCGCCGTAAACTCGTCGCGGCCAAACACAGCGTTGTGGTGGCGAACGCCGGGCATGAAGCCGAAAAGATCCTACAAGATGAAAGTCCGGTGGATCTGGTGCTACTTGATATTTTGATGCCGGATCTGAGCGGCTACGACATTTTGGGGCGCAATCGCGACCTGCTTCAAGCCAAAAACATTCCCGTCATCGTCGTTTCCTCCTTAGACGAACAAGAAACCGTTTACCGATGCCTGGAGTCCGGCGCGCAAGATTTCATCACAAAGCCTGTCAACTTCATGATTCTCGCTGCACGGATCAATTCTGCGCTAGAGCGTAAATATTTGCTGGATCGTGAGGAGGAACACCTCAAGCGGATTGAAGCCGAGCAGCATAAGAATGAAGAGCTACTGCTGAACATTTTGCCCCAGCCAATAGCAAAACGAATGAAAGCCAACGAATATCTGATTGCCGATTCCGTCAGTGATTGCAGCATATTATTTGGCGATATCGTCGGTTTCACACCGTTGTCCCAAGCGCTTGGGCCAATCAAAATCGTCGAGATGCTCAATCAGATATTCAGCACCTTTGACGACTTTTGCGAAGAATTGGGCGTGGAAAAGATCAAAACCATCGGCGACAACTACATGGTGGCCAGTGGAGTGCCAACACCGGATCCTGAACATGCCGTGAAGGCTGTCACCATGGGCAAGATGATGCTGAATTTTGTTGATTCATTACCCGATCTCGAAGGGCATCGCATCGCCATGCGTATCGGCGTCCATTCGGGCCCTGCGGTTGCAGGCGTTATCGGCAAAAAGAAATTTGTCTACGACCTTTGGGGCGACGCAGTAAACACGGCCGGTCGAATGGAGAGTCATGGGGTGGCCGGCAGGATTCACCTATCCGGGGCCACGGCGGAATTGGTAAAAGATCATTTTCAGCTCGAAAGCAGGGGCGGCTTCGAGATCAAAGGCAAGGGTCAGATGGAAACGTCCTTGGTCATAAACCAACACAAGTGAACGCAAGGCAAGCCGACCGATCACATTTAAACTGTTCGCATCAACGTGAAAGGGAAAACAAATGAAACGTTTTTTAGTCGCATTATCACTGCTCTTGATTCACTCGCAATCACTTGCATTTGAATTCGAGAAAGCGGATCCGAATACGCTTGGATTCGATTCTGAAGTTCTTGGGACAATACAGGGGAAATTTGAAGATCTGTATCAAGAAGGGCGGATCCCAAACTATGTCATGGGTGTCTACAGTGGCGAGAAGAACATTTACTTGGCGCACAACGGCAACGTGTCCATCGAGGGTGGACAAAGCGTCGATGAAAACACGATCTACTGGCTTGCTTCGATGACAAAACCTCTGGTTTCGACAGCGATTCTGCGACTGCAGGAAGAGGGCAAATTGAGCTTGGACGATAAACTAAGCAAGTACTTTCCAGAGTACGCCGACATGCTGGTGGCACCGGGCGGCAGCTACACGGCCACGCTCGAGCCAGCTAAAACAGAAATCACGCTTAAGCATTTGATCACGCATACATCCGGCCTCACCTACGGAACCAACGTTTCTGGCGTAGGTGATGTGGCAGAACAATACGATGAGTTTGGTGTCATGTCCTGCTTGCGAGGCCACCCAAATCGCGAGATCGAGTCCTTGCAGGGAGAAGTAGAATTTCTGGCTCAATTACCCTTAATTGCCCACCCTGGCGAGTCTTGGAACTACTCGGTTGGTATCGATGTCCTTGGGGCAATTATTGAACAAATCACTGGCAAGCGACTGAGCGACTACTTAGACGAGATTTTGTTCACGCCGCTAAACATGCAAAACACAACATTTGCGCTCTCGCCTGGAGAGAGGGAACGTACCGCTAAGATTTATCTTGTCGCCACACCCGCCCAACAAGCGGCCCTAGAGTACGATTCGGACATCCCCTGGAAACTTGTTCAATTGCCTGGTTCATTGGGGTCCCAGCCCCTGTGTGATAGCGGCGGCGGCGGTCTTTGGGGGTCCATTAACGATTACGCCATTTATTTGACGATGATTGCCAACGATGGCGAATTGAATGGAAAAAGAATTCTTAGTAAGGAATCGGTGGATCAACATCTCAGGGATCAAACCACTCAGCTGTTGCCAGAGGCATTCCGCAGAGGGTTTGGCGAAGATGCCTCTAGTTACATGAAGTTTTCGGCAGGATTCGGCAGAAAACTCGATGTTGATGAAGCCACTGGTGCGGAAACGGTTGACTACTATTTCTGGGGTGGGGCAGCGAACACATTCTTTTGGATGGACAAAGAAAACAAAACCGTGGGCGTTTTCGGCACCCAGCTTATGCCGTCTTTATATAACAAAAACAATGAAATCGAGAACATAGTCGACAAGGCTGTCCTGCGATGAAGAAAGCCATATGGCACCTATGTGCCTGTTCTTTAGCCTTTTTCTTGCCCATTGCCTACGCAAAGAATCAAGGTGAACTGGAGATGGAGTTCCTGGATGAGTTGGTCACCCAAGGCCATATCCCAGCATATCGCGTTGCAGTAGTGAATGAGCAGGGCATGCTTGCAGAGAAGGCGCTCTATTATGGAGAGGGCATCGTTCCGGTTGAGGCAATTGATCCCACGTCAATCGTCTCCCTGCTTTCGCTCTCGAAGCCGTTCACGAACCTTCTGGCGCTAAAGCTGGCGGACATTGGCGTATTCCAGCTGGATGATCCGGTTTCAATGTATATCCCCGAGTTTGCCTCAGCCAACATCGAGGCAGAAAAAGAACTGTCTGTCGCCAAACCGCGGCAGATTTTAATCTCAGATTTATTTCTGCATACCGCCGGTTTATCACAGAGCGCAGAAATGCAGGGCTGGGGCCCCGTAGCCGAGTACTACCAAAAGAACGATATTTTCGGGTTAAAGTGCTTGGCCGGCTCTTCCACTCAAAGTCTATCCGAATCAGTCCAGCGGCTAACGCAGGCACCGTTGCAAACGAATCCTGGCGAGCGGTTTTCCTACTCTGTCGCAACCGATGTACTGGGTAGGGTGATGGAGGTTGCGACGAACAAACCCTTCGAAGCGTTGCTGAGCGAGTACATCAGTGGACCACTCGGAATCGACACGCTAACGACGGCAGTAAGTGCCCCCAATGTTAAACACGTCGTTCAGCTGTATGAACCAATGATCAAGACTTACCCAGTCCCGGGTGCGTACCAACGCTACCAGCCATTCAGCAAATTCGACGTTGAGGTAATTAATGCCGGAATTCAACCCGGGTGCGTCAGTCCTGGATCAGGATTAACGGCCAGCGTGGAAGACTTGGTTACGTTTGTTTCGTTTCTGCTGAACGATCTGAGACTTGCAGACGGTACGCCATTATTGAGTGAAAACACGTTGCCGCTGGTGTTTGGTAGCCAATTGAGCAGCAAGTTTGGAAAGTCTCCAATGAGGCGAAGTATCGCTTATTCCAGGCAAGACAACTTGTCCATGGCATCACTGGCCATCCGAACAAATAAAGAAGGTGATGTGAGCAACACTGAGGATCATGACTTTTACTACTGGTCCGGATTCTCGGGGTCGGGCTTGTGGATCGACAAAAAGACCAAAACAGCCGGCATCGTCATTACCCAACTGTATCCCAGCGATCGGTTTTTAATCCCCAAGTTGGTCGCTGAAACTCGAGCTAACCTCAAATAATACATAGAGAGTTACGACGCAATGCAAATTAGAACACTGCTCCTTTTCATTTCAATTGTTGGCAGCGCTGCTACCGCGGCAACGGTGTGGCTGACCAGTTTGCAGCGGGAGGCGGCGCAGATGACTGCTGATGCTGAGTTGCGGTGGAATATTTATGACCAGGCATGGCGTCGTATTCAGGACGAAAGCGTCGCGTCCTTGGCGGAGTATGGGCCAACCAGCAAAAACGCAGCGTTTTGGCGAGCCGAAAATGCAGAGCCCCTGACCACCAGTGCCTCTGTTCCGCTTTACGGCAGCGACGTTGACTACACAAAGAGCGACATTGACAGTATTGCCAACCCAATTATCCGGGGCCTTAAGGAAGAAGGAGGCGGGTCTGTTGAGACCAACAGGCTGCTGAGAATATTTTTTGGCGCTCCGCTGCAACGAGGCAAGGTTCTCTTTTACTCAATCACCCGAGCCGAGAACTTCGAGCAAATTGTATGCAAAAAATCACTGTTCGCACGCAAATACGATCCATGCTCAGCCAAATTTGAAACGTCTTTTGAAAGCGTTGGCTCCCGGATCGATCTATATGAAACCATTGTGCAGACAGCGACACCTTGGTCCGGCTACATGCGCCAAGAGTCCAATGAGCAGGTTAATTACAGCCTAGTGAGAGCCGAACCATTGCTCGTTGGCAACCAGGTTCGATTTATCCTGCTGACGGCAGCGCCGGTCGATCCCATGCTGAAGCGTTTTGAACAACAATTCCAGCTTGATGCCCACATCTATGACGCCGTAAATCAGAATCCAGCTGTGGATTCGGTTGAAATCGAGGCGGCGGAATTTGTGGCTGTTCAACCCGAGGCATTGCATGGCGTTCTTGAGAAATCCAAATTCAGTTTTGTGAAGATTCCGCTGTTTGAATCCTTAGACACTGCCTCCCTGATGCTCGTTTTGACCAGCGACATCAGCGCGCTGATCGACGAAAAAACCCGGTACACCTTTCAGGTTTTTGGTTTTACGTTGCTGGTTCTAGCGATCATATTTTTTGTGGTTTTCTTCGCCCAACGATCGCTGTTGTCGGGCCTAGGCAGCGCAATTTTTGTTCTCAAAGCGTTAACCGATGGCGACCGGAATGTTGATATCCGCAGGGAAAAAACGTTCTTGGCTAACGACAATGACGAAATCGGACAACTCGTCGGGGCGCTGCGAAGCTATAAGAACAAGCTGCAGGAAATTGAGGATATTAGACAAGAAATATCAGCATCCCGAAAAAACAGAGACGCCATTATTATCGACAAAATGGCGTTGCTTTCCGACCAACTGGACGGCGGCGCGCGAGATTTAATTCTGCAAGATATCGATCGACTCAAGCAACTGTCCAAAGACTCGGAACTCGCCACAGGAAAAGCAGAGGTGGAGGAGAGCGGTCTTATCTCGCTGGCTTTTGAGCGCATGTCTGACCAAGTAACCGCGCTGATCTCCGCGCGGACAGGAGAACTTGAGACCGCGCGCGATGAAGCAGCAGATGCGAACTTGGCCAAAAGCAAATTTCTAGCGAACATGAGTCACGAGCTTCGAACGCCGCTGAACGCCATTATTGGTTACAGTGAACTGCTCGCAGAAGACGCCGAAGACGAAGGCCTCGACACCATGATGGAGGATCTGAAAAAGATTAATGATTCAGGCAAGCATCTGCTTGGCCTGATCAACGACATTCTGGACCTCTCCAAAATTGAAGCCGGCAAGCTTGAGTTGTTTTTGACGGACTTTGACGTTAGTGGGGTGATCACGGTTTTACAAAGCGTCGGCGAACCGTTGGCGGCGAAAAACGGCAACAAGCTAGTGATTAACACTCCAGCCGATATCGGCAGCATGCACAGCGACGAAACACGGCTGCGGCAATGTCTACTCAACCTAATGAGCAACGCGTGCAAATTCACTGAGAACGGCACGGTTTCACTAATTTCGCAAAGCGTAGTGGTCAACGGAGAAGACTGGCTGAGCTTCGAAATTTCAGATACCGGCATCGGCATGTCGGCGGATCAGCTCGATAAAGTGTTCGCCGAGTTTACTCAGGCAGAGGGAGACACCACGGCAAAATTCGGAGGCACCGGATTGGGGCTGAGCATTACCAAGCAACTCGTCGAGATGATGAATGGATCTATCAGCGTCGAAAGCGAAGTAGGTAAGGGTTCGACTTTTCGACTGCGCGTGCCGCGTCAGGTCGTCCATCCGGCAGTCGATGATGAGGCAGCGGCAGATCACGTTACCGAAGCAGAGCTTCAGTGGAGCAGCGATGATCCCCAGCGCAAAAAGTTGCTGGTCATTGATGACGACCCCAATGTCCACGAACTTGTACAGCGAAACTTCGGCGACGAATTCGCGATGATGTTTGCAGATACGGGCAATCGAGGAATAGAACTCCTGAAGAAGCAGCGACCGGACATCGTGTTGCTCGACATATTGATGCCGGGGCGGGACGGTTGGTCGGTACTGTCGGAAATCAAAAGCGATGAAAATCTTAAAGACCTGCCCGTAATCGTCATTAGCATGCTGGAAGACGATCAGAAGGCTCAAGGTCTTGGCGCCAGCGCCCATATGATGAAACCCATCGATCGAACGGTGTTACTGGATCAGATCAGGTCTTTAATGGGCAACGATACCACTGGCATGAAAGCTCTGATCATTGATGACGACGCCGAGGCCAGAGATTTGCTGTCTCGGGTACTCGGTGCCAACGGCTTTGAACTGCTGACCGCAGAGAATGGTAAGGAGGGCTTAGAGCGGCTGACCGATGAACTCGACCTTATTATTCTCGATCTCTCTATGCCCGTCATGGACGGTTTCGAGTTTCTCACCCATTTCAATGCAAAATCGATGGATAACGCTCCACAAATCATTATTTTCTCCGGGATGGAACTCGATGATACGTTAAAAGCAACGCTGGAATCCGTCCACGTTGGGTTCATCGACAAGAACGATTCAAATATTGCAGACAGATTGCGCCAACTGGCAATCGCATCGACTGCCTAAACTTTGCACAGGAAGCAACCGTGACCAAAATTCTCATCGTAGAAGATAACGAAATGAATCGAGACATGTTGTCTCGACGGCTTACCAAGAAAGGCTATGAGATCGAGATGGCCGAAGACGGTGCCCTCGGACTGCAGGCCATCAAGGACCTGAAACCGGACCTTGTGCTCATGGACATTGGCTTACCCGTCATGAACGGCTGGGAAGCCACCACAGCGGCCAAAGCCGACGAGTCGATAGCGCATATACCCATTATCGCGCTAACAGCTCATGCGCTGGAGGAGGATCGAATTAAGGCGCTGGAGGCAGGCGCTGACGATTTTGATACCAAGCCCGTGGATCTTAAACGGCTAATCGGAAAAATCGAAGCCTTGGCTTCCGGTGAGGGCTAAACTGAACGCGCAACAAGTGACTCGAACTGAGCCGCGAATATTTCGCATAATATATATTATGTTAAATTGGAAATATCGACCATTATTGTAATAAAGACAAGCCGTCTGCCGCCCTCAATACCCGCTATTGAAACCGGAACTGGCCATTCACCAACCCCTCTTCGCTGCCGCGATCAATACTAGCGCGGTCAATGGCGTAACCCTGCTCGGTTTCGATACTCGCCAGCCACTGCACCAGAGCATTAAACGGCTGCTGCTCCACTGCCACGCTGACGCTGCCATCGGACTCGGGCTGCAACCGACTGAGCGTTATGCCAAATTGAGCCGCGCTGCTGGTGATCTGAGCAATGGTCGGAGCGCCGCCAGAAACCGGCTGTCCGGCGTTTCCAGCACGTCGTGAACTGCTTTGGGCGAGCGCCTGTCGATTGGCTGCGATCCAATCCGCCAGCGTTTGGCTCTGGGCCGCGCGCTGTTGCTGTTTGCCGGCAAAATCAACCAACGGCTGCCACAGACCGATATAGAAAAACAAAGCCACGCACAGCGTACCAAGCACCTTTAAAATGCGCTGATCGGTAGTACTTTTGGTGGCGAACCAGCGATGGGCAGTCGTAGCTCGCCATTGATCGGCCAGATTTTGGAATACGGCTTTCATCTAAACAATCTCACGGGTTTATTCACAGATACGTCCCCTTGAGGCGCGCCCGAACTCGGTCTCGTTCTGCAGTGGCATCGCTCACCTCCACCACGATCCCGACTGCCTGACTGCGATTCTTGATGGCATCTAACTCGTCAAAACCGCTGATCAGAACGTCCGCGGTCAGCTCCATCTGTTTGCCGCGAAAGCGCAGAGACTGAAGTTCGCTGTTGGGTCCCAGCACCGATGTCGTCCGAAGCATCAGATCCACCATACTCACAGAGCTTTCAGCGCCCGCGGTCGGCCCGATTTTTGATGCGAGACGTCGCTGCAGTTGGGTCGTTGTCACGGGCAGGCTATCGCCGGGAAATAAGGCCTCAAAGGCTGCAAAATTTTCCGTCGTGTGCGCATTGGCCTGATGCTCATGCCACAAACCCTGTGCGGCCACCCCACCAGCAGCCACACCAATCCAGGCCGCTGCCAGCGCCAACGTACGCCGCCACTTGACCGAGACACCACGGTCTTCAAAACGCACGGCAAAGCTGCCCTGCAGAAGGTTCAGCAATTCAACATTGGGTTTCGCGCCATTGCCCGCACCGGCCAACCGTTGTGCCAGATAATCCAACGGCGCTGTCGGAATCGCGGTTTGTTCGGGCGCAGAGGAAATTTGCCCAAGCTCCAGATCCGACAGTTCACCGCCGACGCTCGTGATCGAGTCAATAGCCAGCGCGTCCAGAATACCGGGAACCGCCTCTCGGTCGATTAACGCATCTTGGTCTGATGTAACCACCAACACCTGATCGCGTTGGAACAATAAAGCCGCAGCGGAATCCTGCGGACGTATCAGTTCCGCCTGAGAGAACGCTGAGCCGGCGGTGATTCCTGCATTGAGCACCGGTGCCAGCCACGCGCTAAGTCGGTCCGTTTCAATAACCGCACAGCCGACGGGTTGGCCAGGACGAATCCGTTGATGGGCAATATGCACATCCTCAACATCACTGGTAATGAATTCTTCCAAGGCGAAGGGTAAGGCCTGCCGGATGCTGTTCACTGTCCGGCCTGGGACGCTTACGCTGAGATACACCACGTCCTCGCTGGGCAACACCAAGGCCACGCGATCCGGTCTTTCAAACCAGCTGGGGTGCTCCTCGACGAAACGGGGCAGATCCATAGCGCCAACCTCGCCCGAGGTGAGTGCGCCCTGCTCATCTTGATACCGCCAGAGCCATTCACCCACGTTTTGGGTGGGATCGAGAGTCCGTGCGGGACTTAACAACAGCATATTTCTGCCTGCCTGATTACTGTCCTAACTTGAGTCACTGTCTGCAGTGGAATTCCCGCGAAACGTTTTGCCAAAATCACGTTGTAGCAACGTCACCTGCCCGTTGCTGAGATCACGCCGGAACAACGACGTGAGGCTAACACGACTCTGGCTGAGCTGCGCCTGCGCACGCATCAAAAAATACTCACTCGTGACGCTGAGCTCGCTTTGTACGCTCAAAAACGCCGGATTCGCCGACACGAAATCCGTCACGTCCTGATAATTTCTGGTTTGCTGTACCAGTGCTTCAGCATCTGCCACAGAGATTCCAGGATCCAACATCGCCAATGTAACCGCATCGGCGGTATTCACGTTAATCTTGCTTTGAGTTTCGGGCAGCAAACAGACCTGTCCGATCAGGGTCTGAATGTCCTCGCCGCTGACATCGACCAGCATGTTCAATTCACTGAGGTCGCGCATGGCCTGATTCGCAGTCAAATGCGGCGGACGCTTAATCTGGTAAGCGGAATCCTCTGCCCCGAGGCCGCTGACGGTTTGGTCCTCGTCGACCCAATCCTTGATCAGATCGGCAAAATTTGGCGATACGTTTAATCGCTCTGTGAGTCGCTGCAAGCGCTCAAAGTTGAGATTGCTTGGATCATCCGCCAAGGTATTGAGATTGAAACAACGATTCAAATCAATGACATAGGCCTGCATCACCCCTACCCCGTCTAGGTCCAAGGGCAATACGGGCTGGGCCCAAATCTCTGCCAAATGATCCACATTCGGGCCTGAATTCACCGCATCGTCATAGAGCGCCTGCCGCACCAGTTCTTCTGCCCCCAAGGCATACTCTAACGCTTGAGCATGCTCAAAGGTGTTTTGGTGCTGATTAATCACCAAGTTGTGGCTGGACAGAATTTGTGTGGTCAGTCCGACTAAAATTGCCGTGATCAGCAGTACGGTAATCAGTGCAACGCCGCGTTCTCCATGCGCATTGCGACGTGCCGGCTGCTCTGCATAGATGCTGTTATCCATTGGGCACCTCCCAAACACGTTCAACGATACCAATCGGCGACATGGATATGCGCAAAATCAAGCCCGAGAGTTTTGCCGGCGTGCCGTCGGCTAAGGGCGCCGGCGGCCAGATCTTATGCTCTTCGCCCTGCTCGTCGAGGACAAAAAACTCGAGATCATCCACATCTTCCAGAATGGTTTGGGTCAGTGGCTCCTCACCCCCCAGCCGGTCCAGCACGGGCCAATAGGCGCGAACCAAGTTCTCGCCCTGCAGCCGATAAGCCACGCGCTGTAAATTTGAGCGAGGCCGCTGTAGGGGGTTACGCCAACCGCCCCGTGTCATCTCCAGACTGCCCTCATCACCGATCATCAACGCTGGAAACGAGTCCCCACTAGCCGTGCGAACCGCACGATCTTGGTATTGCAGCATGTCCCGCTGCACGACAAACATGGCCCTGTGTATTTGCGCCAACCGGTTGCCTCGATCTTCTAACAACCCATAAGCGTCCAAGGTTCGACCCAACAGTTGCGCACTGATCATGCCCACAACCGAAAAAATGAAGAGGGCCACAAGAATTTCCATTAGGGTAAAACCCTTCTCAGAACTGCCGCGCACTCGATGACGCTCTGCCAATGATGGTGCCATCGAAGACATCAATACTGACCCAAAAACCCAGACAGCTGGCCGTATGGCCCTTGCCGGCCCTCGTCATCGGTCGCCTCAAACACGGAAACCTCTACGCGCCTAACCCAAGGGTGGTCTGTGGTCTTGATCTCGGTTTCGACCTCCCATTGCCGATCGGCAAACACTAGGCGGGTTTGCTTTGTTCCCTCTGCCAGCGGCTGGGCATCACGGCGCTGCAGCATGCGCATCCGCGCTAGGTGGTTGCTGGCGATCCAGCTAGCCACCGTACGCTGCTCCAAGCCCCGGGTTTGATTGGCCACGCCGCCAACCGCGGTTGAAACCGCCGCGCCGATCACGCCGATAATGGCGATGGCGATCAGCATCTCGAGCAGGGTAAAACCGCGCATCACCCACCGCCCCCACGAAACTCATCAAGGCCTTCAAGTGCCATCGGGCTGAATCCGTCCGTCACCAGCCGAAAGCCTTGTACAGAATCCTGTGCAGCGTTTTGCGGGGTCACTTCAAGCGCAAACTGACTGGCTTCTCCACTGGAAAAAAACACCACATCCGGTAATTCCTGTGAATCGGTTTCGACAGCCGTTTGCGAGTCGTCGTCCTTCGCCTGAGCAAACAGCCCGGTATTCAACTCGTTTCCCGCGCCGTCTTGCACCCTCAGTTCGTAGAGCACCGGCTGAGGTGCCTCATCAGGTTTGAACGGTGGCTGAGACTGCGGTATCCACTGCCGCTGCAGCTCATCAAAAGCGACAAACAGGTATTTTTCTCGGGTCACGCGCAACCCCCACTCCTGATTGTTTTGAATCGCCCGATCCCGAGCCAACTCGATGCGTTGGGCCATGCGCTGGCCGTAGGCCTGCATGCCACGCTGATCGCCACCCACATTCAGAGAGATTACTGCGGAGCCCATCAAAATGCCCAGCACAACGACCACGACCAAGAGCTCGATCAAAGTGAAGCCAGAGATCTTGGCCTGTCTGTGGCTCACCTTGCCCATCAATACCCTTGAATTCGCCACGCAGCCAAAAGATTAAAGCTCAGAAAGCCGAATGTCGGCGGCATTGCCCTCGCCGCCCTCAACGCCGTCCGAGCCCAAACTCAATAGCTCAATGCGACCATCAATGTTTTCGTACAAATAAGGCGAGCCCCACGGATCGTCCGGCAGCTTCTTCAAATAGCCCCCAGGATTCCAATTTTTTGGCTCTGGGGAACCGTTTGGACGCTCCACCAACGCGTTCAAACCTTGATCGGACGAGGGGTAGCGGTAATTGTCCAGCCGATACACATCCAGCGCTGCGGACAAGGTTCGCAAGTCGGTTTGGGCGGCCTGAACACGTGCCGCGTCAGGACGCGACAGCAGTGTCTGGGCGGCTAACCCCCCCAAGATACTGAGGATCACGATAACCACCAGAATTTCGATCAAGGTAAAACCCCCTTGAAAGCCAGGTTCCAAGCCTTTTCGAGAACCCTCTGAGGCGCCTGGTTGAGGAGCCCGTCGTTTGCCGTGTTGTGGCGTCATCTGCATTCCTTATTTCTCTAAACCAGCTGATTCATGCTGAGCATGGGCAGCAAAATTGCCATCACGATAAACAGCACGACGCCGCCCATCAGCAGCAGCATGAGGGGCTCAAACAGTTTCACCATGGTAGAAACCACACGCTCCACCTCCGACTGCTGAAAATCCGCCACTCTTCCCAGCATAGTATCCAAGGTGCCGCTCTGTTCTCCAGCCGCCACCATATGCAGCAGCATTGGCGGCATTTGCCCAACCTTGGCCAAACTGATGTGCAGGCTAATGCCTTCGCTCACCCGTTGGGTCGCCTCGGTTAACGCCCGTTGCAACCAGTGATTGGAGACCACCCCGCTGGCGATGTGCATGGCTTCCACCAAGGGCACGCCTGAACGGGTTAGGATGGACAAGGTATTGGTGTAGCGAGCGGCATTCGCGCTGCGGGTGATACGCTGAACCAGGGGCATCTCAAATTTCAGCCGGTCCCAGCGCAATCGGAGGGTGGGCTGGGACAACAACCAGCGCGTGAGCGCCACCGAGGCACCTGCCAGCATCACCAGCAACCACCAGTAGCTCGCCATAAACCCGGTCATCGCGATCAACACCGTGGTGAACCACGGCAGCTCTTGCCCGGTGTCTACGATGACATTCACCATATCCGGCACGATGTAGACCATCAAACCCGAGATAATCAAAACCGCCATAAACAACAGCACGGCGGGATAAATCATGGCCATCTCAACGTTTCGGGTCGCGGCAAATTGCCGTTCTTCATAGTCCGCTAGGTTCTCCAGCACCTTGTCGAGAAAACCCGATTGTTCACCAGCGGAAACCGTGGCCCGATACAGCGGATCAAAACTGCCGGTGTGATCGCCAAGGCTGACGGCCAAACTGTAGCCTTCGAGCACCTTGCTGCGAATGGCCATGATCAAACCTTTCACATGCTGCTTGTCGGCTTGCTCAGCGACCGCAGCCAAGGCGGCTTCGATGGGCAAGCTGGAACCGACCAAGGTCGCCAGCTGGCGCGTAAACAAAACTCGATCGAGATGACCAAGATGGCGCTGGAAGGTAAACGCGCGGCTGCTTTTCACCTCCTGGCTTGAGGTAATATTGACCTTGGTTGGTACCAGGGTTTGATCCCGCAGCAGCGACCGAGCATGCCGGGCGCTGTCGGCTTCGATCACACCGTTTTTACTGCGCCCGGATGCGTCAAGGGCCTGATACTCGAAAGCTGCCATCAGCGTAACCGGCAAAAGCGCATTGGCTTAGTCATCCAGACTCACCCGCAGCACTTCTTCCACACTGGTCACGCCCGCAAGAACCTTGCGCTTACCATCGTCACTGATGCTCGGTGCCAGGCTGCGCGCATAACGCGCCAGCTCTTGCTCACTGGCAGAGTCGTGGATGAGTTGGCGCATTTTTTCATCCACGGCAACCATCTCGTAAATACCCGTGCGACCCGAGAAGCCTGACTGCGAACAGGCGGCACAACCCCGGGCTTCATACACGGTGGCATCCGGATCCTGCAAAAATGACGCTTCCACCGCATTGGCCGGTCTGGGCACGCGGCACTCGTGGCAGAGCACCCGCACCAGTCGCTGGGCCAAAACACCGATCAGGCTCGAGCTCAACAAAAAAGGCTCAACCCCCATATCAATCAATCGGGTAACGGCACCGACGGCGGTATTGGTGTGCAGGGTCGACATGACCAAGTGGCCGGTCAAACTCGCTTGTACCGCAATTTCCGCGGTTTCCAAGTCCCGAATCTCCCCGACCATCACCACATCAGGGTCCTGACGCAAAATCGCTCTCAGGCCCCGGGCGAAGGTCATATCCGCCTTGTTGTTCACTTGGGTTTGCCCAATACCCGGCAGGCTGTATTCGATTGGATCCTCGACCGTTAACACGTTGATGGTGTTGCCGTTAAGCTCCGCCAACGAGCCATACAGCGTCGTCGTCTTACCCGACCCTGTTGGGCCTGTGACCAAAAAAATACCGTGGGGCTTGCCCACAGTCTGCTGCAGCGCATCTAGGGTGTGCGGCGCTAACCCGAGCTTCTCCAGCTTCAACCGCCCCGCCTGTTTGTCCAACAGTCGAAGCACGACGCGCTCACCGAAATTCGCCGGCAACGTACTCACACGCACATCGACCTCTCGGCCGCCAATGCGCAGGGAAATACGTCCGTCTTGAGGCACGCGTTTCTCGGCGATGTCCAAGCGCGCCATGACTTTGATCCGCGAGATTAGAAGAGACGCCAGCTCTCGTCGTGGCCGCACAACCTCCCGCATGACGCCGTCGACACGAAATCGAACCACTAAGGCTTGCTCAAAGGTTTCGATATGCACATCCGACGCATTTTCACGGATGGCCTGAGAGAGCAACGCGTTGATCAGCCTGATAATCGGCGCGTCATCCTGCTGCTCGAGCAAATCCTCTGTTTCTGGCAAGGCACTGGCCAAACTGGCCAGATCCATCTCGTCACCGAGGTCTTCCACCATTTGTTTGGCTTCGCTGGAATCCCGCGCGTAGACCGAACTCAGTAGCTCATCAAACTCGTCTGAGGTGACCAACCGAACCTTGGCATGTTGCTGTGTGTATCGACGAATTTCGGCCAGGGTAGACAAACTGAGCTGGCTTTTGGCGCAGGCCTGAGGGTTGCCACCCTGCTCATCAGATACAAGTACGACTCCAAATTTCCGTGCAAAGGCGAAGGGCAATTTGGGCTCCGGCACAGGACTGTGCTCTAACCCGGTAGTCGCTGCATCATTTGACATGAAAAAAGACCTGTTCTGGCACATGATTTAGACCTCCAATACTAACTCAGAGAGGCTGCAAGGAGGGAGTATTCGTTAGCGGAAGTGTGATTTACTCTAGGCTATGTCCCGTTAATCCATGCTGCCAAACGCCGAACCCACGCATTAACGCTGGCGCTTGAAGGTTTGCATCCATACTATCTCCGCTCATCGCATCGCTAGGATTGCCCAGCTTGAATTTTGTCGGCTCTCACATCATTTCGGTAGATCAGTTCGATCGCGCCGCCGCTGACCGTATTTTTGAGGTTGCTGACAACATGCAGCCCTATGCCATGCGACGACGCATCACTCGAGTGTTGCAGGGCGCCATTCTGTCCAACATGTTTTTCGAGCCCAGCACGCGCACTCGCGTGTCATTTGGCTCGGCCTTCAATCTGCTCGGCGGCGAAGTGCGTGAAACCACCGAAGCCAAGTCATCGTCCTTGGCCAAGGGCGAGTCACTTTACGATACTGCTCGGGTGCTTTCGGGCTACAGCGACGTCATCGTTATGCGCCACCCGGAATCTGGCAGCGTTGCCAAATTTGCCGAAGCCAGCCGCGTGCCGGTGATCAACGGTGGCGACGGCCCCAACGAACACCCCAGTCAGGCACTGCTTGATTTGTACACCATGCGCACGGAAATCGCGGCTCAGGGCCAGTCCATTGACGGATTAAGCATCGCCCTGATTGGTGATCTGCGCTATGGCCGCGCGGTGCATTCTTTGTGCAAACTGTTATGTCTGTATGACAACATCCGTCTGCATCTCATCTCACCGCCTGAACTGGCGCTGCCCCATGATATCGTCGGGCTGCTGAAAGCCGCCGGACACGAGGTGCGCGAATTCAACGATATGGCCGAAGGCATTCAGGGTGTTGATATTCTGTATGTCACGCGCACCCAAGAGGAGCGGTTCCCCTCCCAGCAGGAAGCGGATCGTTATCGCGGCCTATTCCGACTGAATCAGGCGATCTACACACAAAATTGCGCGCCGAATACGGTGATCATGCACCCCTTACCCCGAGATTCTCGGGCTCAGGCACAAGAACTGGATGATGACCTGAACCACAACCCAAATCTGGCAATTTTCCGGCAAACCGATAACGGCATGCTGATCCGCATGGCCTTATTTGCCCTCGTTCTCGACGTGGTCGATCAAGTCGACAACCACGCCCAGCCAGTCACCTGGTATACCGACAAGCGCCACCGCTAACCGATTATCCCAGGCAAAAAAAAGGGCTCATTAGGAGCCCTTTTTTGTTCTCATCTGAATCGGATCAGATCTGAGATTCGAGCTCCGGCAATGCCGTGAACAAGTCAGCGACCAGACCGTAGTCGGCAACCTGGAAGATGGGCGCATCTTCGTCCTTGTTGATGGCGACAATGACCTTGCTGTCCTTCATGCCGGCCAGGTGCTGGATCGCTCCGGATATGCCGACGGCAATGTACAGGTCTGGGGCAACGATCTTACCGGTTTGACCGACCTGCATGTCGTTGGGAACAAAGCCAGCATCCACAGCGGCGCGAGAGGCACCAATGGCTGCACCAAGCTTGTCGGCGATGCCGTCGAGCAAGCCGAAGTTTTCGCCGTTCTGCATGCCGCGACCACCGGAGATGATCACGCTGGCCGCCGTCAATTCGGGACGTTCGGATACCGCGATTTCCTGAGAAACAAAGCTTGAAACACCCGCATCGGTAACGTTAGCAATGGCTTCAACACTGGCGCTGCCACCCGTCGATGCAACCGCGTCGTAGGCCGTACCACGGACAGAAACCACTTTCACCGCGTCGTTAGACTTAACCGTCGCGATGGCGTTACCTGCGTAAATCGGACGCTTAAACGTATCAGGGCTCTCCACCGAGACGATGTCAGAAATCTGCGCAACGCCAAGCTTGGCAGCTACACGTGGCAGGAAGCTTCGGCCGTTAGCCGTGTGCGGCGCCAAGACATGGCTATAGGGGCCGGCGATTTCAGCAACCAAGTCACCCAGATTTTCCGCCAGCTGATGCTCGTATGCTGCATTGTCTGCAACCAGCACCTTGTTCACCCCGGGTATAGCAGCGACTTGACTCGCCACACCGTCAACACCGCTACCTGCAACCAGCACATCGATGTCGCCACCAATGGCTTGGGCCGCCGCGATGGTTACCAGCGTTGCGCTTTTGTTGTCGTTATTATCGTGTTCTGCAATTACCAATATGCTCATGAGATCACCTTCGCTTCGTTCTTGAGTTTGTCGACCAACTGTTCGACAGATTCCACCTTGATGCCAGCCGCTCGTTCAGCAGGCGCTTCAACTTTGAGTACGTCAACTGTCGGGGTCATATCTACGCCCAACTCGTCAGGCGTCAGAACATCCAGCGGCTTCTTCTTCGCCTTCATGATGTTCGGCAAAGACGCGTAACGTGGTTCGTTCAAACGAAGGTCTGTGGTGACCACGGCAGGTAATGTCACGGACAGGGTCTGCATGCCGCCGTCGATTTCGCGTAACACTTGGGCCTTGCCATCGGCAACCGTGATTTCAGACGCAAACGTGGCTTGGGGCATACCCGTTAGGGCGGCAAACATCTGACCGGTTTGGCTGTTATCGCCATCGATACTCTGCTTTCCAAAGATCACCATGCCGGCTTGTTCACGTTCTTGAACCGCAACCAGAGCGCGGGCGATGCCCAAGGGCTGCGCGTCGGCTTCGGTTTCCACCAAAATTGCTCGGTCCGCACCCAGCGCGAGGCAGGTACGAAGCTGTTCTTGGCAGGCAGTGCTGCCTACGGCAACGGCGATTACTTCGTCTGCTACGCCCGCTTCTTTCATCCGCACGGCTTCTTCGATGCCGATTTCGCAAAAGGGGTTTACGGACATTTTGACGTTGCTGAGATCAACACCGGTGTTGTCGGGCTTTACACGTACTTTGACGTTGTAATCCACCACTCGCTTGACAGGTACAATTACCTTCATTGAATCTGATCCTCATCTGTTGGCCGGTATAACAAAGGCACAGCCCTTGCCAAACAAGCGATTTACAATGCTTCGGCCAAATTACCGCCCCTCAAATCTGGGGCGACTCAGCGGTTCAAACCATCATTTCAATTCTCATCCAAGCCGCGACATTGGCTGCAACTTCGCAGCGACCTGTCGCGTATTTGGGTAAGTTCCCACTACCTTGCAGGCCCTTTCGACGCTTTTGGGCAACGAAAGTCGGGTGACGAAAGCACGCAAACCGATTAATCTGCCGCCTGCGGACCATCTGCTGTCACCAGCAAAACGGGCGACGCATTGTCCCTATGCCTCGGGCATAGGTCAAGACGTCGCAATAGACGAGAGCCACAGGTCGAGCCATCGGCGAGCTTTCGATCCGCTTTAGCCTTTATGTGTACATCGAAACGAGAGGGATGACAGAGCAATGGAACAACCAGTAGAGCGCGAATCCATGGAATTTGACGTGGTTATTGTAGGCGGCGGTCCAGCAGGTCTTGCGGCGGCTTGCCGATTGATGCAGCTGAGCGAAAGCAGCGGCCAAGAACTCTCGGTTTGTCTGGTTGAAAAAGGCTCTGAAATCGGTGCGCACATTCTCTCCGGTGCAATCTTTGAACCCACCGCGCTGAACGAGTTGTTCCCGGACTGGGAAGAACGTGGCGCCCCGCTCAACAATCCGGTAACCGAAGACCTCATCTACTACATGGTCAACGACACCAATCGCATCAAGGTACCCAGCTTTTTCGTTCCCAGCGACGCGCATAACGAAGGCAATCACGCCATCAGCCTGGCTAATCTGTGTCGCTGGCTTGGCGAACAGGCAGAAAACATGGGCGTGAACATTTTTCCCGGCTTTGCTGCCTCTGAAGTTCTCTACGATGAAAACGGTGCCGTTCGCGGTGTCGCAACCGGCGACATGGGCATCAGCAAAGAAGGCGAACAAAAAGGCAGCTTTACCCCAGGCTACGAATTGCTCGGCAAGTACACCATTTTTTCCGAAGGTTGCCGTGGGCATCTGGGCAAGCAGCTCATCAACAAATTCGACCTCGCTGCGGACAGCGGTACCCAGCACTACGCCATCGGCCTGAAGGAATTGTGGACCATTGATCCGGCCAAGCATAAGCCGGGCAAGGTCATGCACAGTATCGGCTGGCCCCTGAATCATATGCCCGGCGGTGCCACGGGTGGATCATTTCTCTATCACCTGCCAGACAATCAGGTGTCCTTAGGCCTGATTGTCGATCTCAGCTACAAGAACCCTCACCTGTCACCCTTCGACGAGA
>JBELHZ010000123.1:0-2556 GCA_042091155.1 Gammaproteobacteria bacterium | reverse complement strand
TTTGTCTTCAAACGCTTTGGAGATCGCAATCAACGCATTGCCCCACGTTTGCCTTGCATCGGCAAGTTCTTATTCGGTTATCTCTGTCGTCATCTTTTCACCCATAACAAAACTTATGGAACAATGGCAGGCAATAATGGGCAGGCACTATTTAAGAATATAAGATCTTAGGCCGCCCCCTTAGAGCAGTGGATAGTTAAATGCTTAACGTAATGGCAACGAGCCTTTTTGAACCGCAGCAGCGAGACTACCTGCTTGCCCTTATTTCGGATCCAACCACCGTCGGGCCAAGTCATTTTCTTATTAGAAGAGCTGCCGAGGTAACCTTGGTTACCGGACTGATGGCCGCCAACGCATCTCTCGCCTTACTGCAAGGTCATACACTCTAGTGCGCTCCCCTATTTCTTCAGAGATCGACTACGAGGCAGAGGGCAAGCAATCGGGTTATTTGCGTTTACCCCATTCCGTGCATCGCTCTGCCTACGGTTGGATTCCCATTCCGATCGTGCAGATTAAGAACGGAGAAGGCCCAACTATCCTGCTGATGGCCGGCAACCACGGCGACGAATACGAAGGGCAAGTCGCGGTGACACGACTCGCTAAGGACCTACGGCCTGAGATGATCCACGGGCGCGTCATATTGCTGCCCATGGCCAATTTTCCAGCCGCGAAAGCCGGACACCGCACATCTCCCATCGATGACGGTAACTTGAACCGATCTTTTCCCGGCGACCCTGCCGGCACAGTCACTCAGGTTATTGCGCACTACATCGAATCGGTGCTCATGAAAATGGCGGACTACGCCATTGACCTGCACTCCGGCGGCAGTTCCTTACATTACGTTCCTACGGTGCTGTACGGCGACCGTGAAGACGAACACGAGATGGCTGACGTTCTACGCCTGACCCGGGCATTCGCCGCGCCTTTTGCGCTGCATTTCAGGCGGTCTGGCGAGATCGTGTCGACAGCAGCAGCCAGACGACAAGGTACGATCGCTGTCACGGTCGAAATGGGCGGCTCGGGCACCGTTACACCTTACGCACTTAAGGTCACCCGAGAAGGCATTGAACGTGTTTTGGCGGAATTCGGCATCTTGAAGGAAACGAGTTTAGGAGCGCCGGGCGAGACAAGAATCCTACGCCTCACGGGCAAGCACAATTATCTCTACGCCCGCCAAGACGGTTTATTCGAACCCAACGCCGAGATTGGAGAGGATGTAACAAAGGGTCAAACTGCGGGTTGGATTCATCAACCTGAAGCACCTTGGCAGGACGCTGAGGAAGTCATTTTCCCAATTACAGGCACCATCCTGTGCAAGCGTATCCCCGGTCGAGTACAACCCGGGGACTGCCTATTCCAACTTGGTCAGGATGAGACGGTCTAGCGCGACGCCTTCACTGACCGAAAAATGTCGGGCGGACGGGAACCGTCCAGACCGCCTATGATCCGTCTGCCGGCTTTGCTAGGTTCGCCAAAGCGGCCTCTCCCATGAGTGGGTTTGTGCCATTAATCATGTTCTCGGCACGATCTCTGATCATTTCGTCGAAGTGATCGTGGGTCAGGATGTAGAGCCGGTCGGCTCGGATGGCATCGAAAACGATTTCGGCAATCTCCACAGGCTGCATGCCCTGGCGCAGGATTTCCTGGAACATGGCGATGCGCTGCTCGTCTTCCGGCGTCAGCGGTTGCGGGTCTTCGCGGTTGGCAAGATCTGCCGGCCGATTGCGGCCGCTGTTAAAGATGTTGGTGTTAACGAAACCCGGGCAGAGCACAGAGCAACCAATGTTCGCGCCTTCCGCCTTGAGATCCACGGAGAGATTTTCAGTCAGCGCAACCACGCCATGCTTGGTAACGGAGTAAAGCGCGTTGGTGCTACCGCCGATAATGCCGGCGATTGAGGCGGTATTAACGATATGACAGGGGGTTTCCTGCACGATCATCTGCGGCACAAACACTCGCAGGCCGTAGATTACGCTCCACAGATTGACGCCAAACACCCAGTCCCAGTCCTTCTGAGTCGCATTCCAAGAATTGCCGCCGCCACCAACGCCAGCATTGTTAAAAAGCAGGTGTACGCCCCCCAAGGTTTCCACGGCTTCATCCCGGACCTTGCGCAACTCAGCTTCCATCGCCACATTGGCGACAATGGGCAGTACCGGGTTGTTCGTTGTGGCCTGCAGCTCGGCAGCTGCCTTCTCCAGTACCCCTTCTTCGATGTCCGCCATCACCACGTGCATCCCCTCGGCAATGCACTTTTCGGTAAGCGCCTTGCCGATACCGCTTGCCGCACCTGTAATCACGGCGACCTTGCCAGCAAACTCCTGCATGAAATTCCCCCTCAAAAGGCTCTGAGTATAGCTGGCACTACCTGATGTGTCTGACAGCTTGGCCGCAGGAGATCGGTCGAAACGCTTTTGATATCGCTAGCCGCCACAGCCGTTTGGGCCTGCGTCGCCAGTGGCTTAGCGTTTTATGGATGGTGGATGGACGCCGTCGCTGATCGCAGCAATAACGAGGCGTTTTTCGAGTGGACAGTCAAATCTGCTGGTTCAAATC
>JBELHZ010000122.1:0-2570 GCA_042091155.1 Gammaproteobacteria bacterium | reverse complement strand
GTTCCACGACCTCGACGCCGTGGAGAAAATTACTGGGCATTGATCAAGTCTCCTCTGGAGTGAACGGTGGAACGGGCCATACGACCTCTTTCTTCCCATCGTAAGACGCGGGAAGGTCTCTGAGCGCCTGGCGGTAAATGCGAACAATTTCTCGGTCGCCTTCAGAAAGGTCGTTAAAAACGTCAACCAACATGTAAAAGTCGGTTTCAGCAAGACGAGCGTTTCGCTCTGTTCTCAGTTGAGTGGGTGTCATAATTAAGCCTCCTTAGGATGCGAATGGGTTTTCGTAGACAGAACGCTCTGCAAACCCAGCCTTCACTGAGCAATAGACCAAATATTCATCATCTGATCCGACAAGTCCTAGGGTCTTGCCAGAGTGGCTAACGCTTTGGTCATAAAGCCAAGCCATGGTGTTAAAGATTCCAAGAATTGTAATCTTGTAATTGTCGCTTGGATCAATGTGGAATTTCATAAGGCCATAACCGTTTGTGGCTGCAATCCAGGTATCTGCATCTTTTGTTGGCACACATGTTCTTTGCATAGAGTCTCTGTTATTTATCATCTGCAAGAAACCAGCTCCTTCTACGCCACTTCTCTGAGTCAAGTTTCCGCTGGCATCTGCACTGCACATTTTGCCGTCGTAATACCAGAACGTCTCACCGTTACTTAAGTGATAGCCTTGCGTGCTATCAGTCCAACCCAGATAAGCATAGGCGTCATACTCTGTGCCGCGATCCATGGAGGCGCCATGCAAGCAAGCTAGTCTTTTGTTTGAACTGCTGTCTTGCCAATAGAGCATCCCACCAGGCAAAAGGTCAGTCTTGCTTTGCTTCATTGCCGCCGAGACGTAGTTCGTCGAGGTGTTCGACGCATTCTGCCAATCAGTTTGAGCACCATTGCCGCCGTTCGAGTGGTCGTAATAGAAAGCGTTGTGGTAGTAAGTGCCAGTGCTTTGGTTATACCCAGAACGCCGACCCCACATTCTCCCGGTAGCACTGTTAGCAGCGCAGGGCATGTCGCCATTGCTGTGCGGCCAATACTCATGCGGGCCTTGGCCGTTGCCATTGCTGGCTTCGGATCCATCATTGTTGAAGCCAACGCCGTAAATCCAGCCTTTGTGGGTTGTCCCGTAGTTTGGATTCATGTGGTGCCCGTTGTTCATCACCATCATTCCAACCGAGCCATGGTGGCAAGTGCTGAAATGTCCGCCGCCGCCGCTGTTATACATGTGGCTGGCTCTTTGCAAAGCGCCCAGCGAGCCGTTGGAGGGGTTTACATAGAAACCGCAAGCCATTGGGCCGCCGTCGTTTGAGCTGTTATAAGGGTCAAAAATTCCGCCAAAAGTTCCATCGTTGGAAAGCGGGTGGAACGCTTGGTAAGTCGTTGACGACTGGGAAATGTGAGAACTGCTACGAATATAGTCCCCGTTGTAATCAACTAGAACAGCTACATCATTGAAAACTGCAGGCAAAGTGCCGCCGCTGCCGCCGCTGCCACCTGAACTAAAGCCAGGAAGTGATGAAAGATTTGTCATTGAAAATACCTCCTAGGGTTATTTGACAAGCCAGCCGGTCGTCGCATCACCACTGAAAACCAGTGAGAGGACGGCGCGGTCGACGTTAAGAACAAGGTCCAGGGCTTGCCCAACAATGTTGGAGCCATTTTGTGCAACGGTGACAGGGTAAGTCGCGAAGCAACCCTCCGAGTCAGCGATAGTTACGAACTGACCCGCAGTCGGTGACGCGGGCAACGTGAGCGTGAATGATGCTGCGCTGCTGTCCACGAGGTAACGCTTGTTTGCGTCCAATGTGGCGGCAGTGCTTGCAACGCTCCAGGTCGCGGGCGCTGCCTCAACAAACTGCTTAGTCGCGGCTTGAAGTGCGCTGCTCGGATCACTCGCCAGGGTCAAGGCCCCGGTCAATGTTCCGCCTGCCAGCTCTAGCCTTGCGGCCAGGGCTGCGGTCACGGTGGCGGCAAAATTTGCATCGTCGCCTAGGGCATCACTTAGCTCGTTCAGTGTGTCGAGCTGAGTAGCTGAGCCATCAACTAAAGCGTTGATAGCTGTATTGATTGCAGTCGTCACGTCAGCACTGCTGACGAAACTGCCCATATCTGCGTCAATCGCGGTCAGGGCATCCCGCAACCTGACCACATCCGCAGCGAGCAAATTACTCGGGTATGGGAGTGGGTAGTTGCGGTTCGTTGTACGTGTGTCAGTTGTCATGGATTAGTACCTCAGACCATTACGGCGCGAATGTTGCGGATTTTGGGACGGCCTGCCGCCGTTCCGGTGAGGTTGAGTTTCACCCGAGTGGCATTGAGAGCCACAATTCCGGTGTCCTCAAAAACATATTCAACCCAGCCGTCACCAATTGGGTTGGCCGAGGCCAACGCCATGCTTTGGAACCCTGAGTTGTCGTACTGAGGCACAGCCCCAGCACCGCCCACCAATTGGGCTTCAAAAATGACCCGAATTGTCGAACCACCATTCGTGATCTCAAACTCTCGGCCTACATAACTGCCTGCAGTGTCCAGCGTCGCAGGGATGCTGAGCACGCCAGGGTGCAAGG
>JBELHZ010000121.1:0-2575 GCA_042091155.1 Gammaproteobacteria bacterium | reverse complement strand
AATTGCCCGCATGTATCGGCGAGATAAATCAAAATGGCACCCGACTCCATCAGCGCCTGGCCGGCCTCCTGGTCCACTATTGCGGGAATTTTGTTGTTTGGGGAAATGGCGAGAAAATCTGGATGGAATTGATCTTGCGCTTGCAGATCGACTGCATGACAGCGATAGGCCAGCCCCATTTCCTCTAAGGCGATGGAGACCTTTCGGCCATTCGGCGTAGGCCATGTGTACAAGTCAATCATTGTGCGTACCTCTACTGCGTATTGTCTTTGTGTCTGGCCTTGCTGCTCACTGTGGCGGATGCTAGGACGACGAGCCAAAATTAAAGCACACTTGGGTCAGTCAAATTACGCGACATCAATATGCTTAAGAAAACTCAAACAACCATTAGCGGACCCGCAGGCAATATCGAATTGAATCTTGAGCTACCTGATCAGCCGAGCAACATTGCCGTACTGTGTCACCCCCACCCACGTTACGGCGGCAACATGCACGATGGCGTACTGCATGTCGCTGCCAGCGCTCTGCTGCACCATAACCTAGGCGTTGCGCGCTTTAACTTTCGCGGTGTTGGCGCGAGCCAAGGCATTAGCGGGAAAACCACGGACGCAGAAAAATCCGCCCAGCCTTACGCACCACCAGAGGTTGGCGACTTGCTGGCGGTCATCCGCTGGCTTGCCAGCGAACATGACGTGCAGGCACCCCTGTGCGCGGGTTATTCGTTTGGAGCTCATGTGTTGTGGCATGCGCTGCCTCTGCTCAGGGCGGAACGGGCACTGATGATCGCGCCGCCAACCGCCGCCATGTCCTTTCAGCACATCGAGCACTCGGCACCCGACCGCGTGAACGCGGTCTGGTGTGACGACGATGACTTTGTCGAGACCAACCACTTCAGGGACAATCCCAACGTGGACTGTTTGACGCTTGATGAGGGCGGCCATTTCTTCACCGGACAAGCAGACAACCTCGCATCCGCCGTCGTCTCGGCACTGACTCGGGACCTTAGCCGCGAATAAACCCCGACATCGCATCCAACACCTGATTGGGTTGCTCGCTCAGCATCGAATGCCCGCATCCGCGCAGATGGATAACCTGGCTGTTTTGCAGCATTCCCGCTACCGCCATGCCCGCCTTGGGCGGCGTCATCTTATCTTCGTCACCGGTTAGGATCAGCGTCGGTGCCAGGATCGGATCGTAGTGCTCTGTGGTGAAGCCATTGCAGGCGGAAAAGTCCTTAAAGTAAACGTCGTCGGCCACTCGCTCTAGCAGACGCTCACCCATATGCAAATTGGACGTCCCAGGATTATCACTGGCACCCAGCTGGCTGCGTTGCCCGTGACTCCAGGTATTGGCCATATCAATGGCCGCGTGGTCATTGTCTTCGGCTGCATTAAGCAGAACATCCGCCACCGGCATAGGTGCCGAGGTACCCAACAGCACCAATTGATCGATCAGTGCCGGATAGCGTGCCGCCAGGCTCATGCACACCAGGCTCCCCATACTGTGGCCCATCACGGTGACGTCGCTGGCTTGAGTCGCCGACGCTTCGATCAGACGACCTAACCAATCGGCCATGGCGTCTACTGAGTCCAATGCCGGGCCTTCGGATTTTCCATGTCCGGGCAAATCCACCGCCATAACACGGTATCCATGGCGTGCGAAGTATCGGGCGGGCATCACCCACACGGTATGGTCCATGCCTGCGCCGTGGACGAAAAAGATCGCCGGAGCATTGTCCGCGGGGTGGCCGCTGCCGTTACTGAAACCCACACTTTTGCCGTCTAGCTGAATATTCAAGACATGTTCTCCGCCTGCTGTGCTGCCGCCTGTTTGTGCAATTTCTCTACGGCCCTCAGTCCACCCTTGAGATCGTTAATCAGATCCTTGGCGTCTTCCAACCCAACACTGAGACGCACCAAGCCCGGGCCAATTCCAGAGGCCAGCAAACTGGCTTCGTCAACGCGATGGTGCGTGGTACTTGCCGGATGAATCACCAAGGACTTGGCATCCCCCACGTTGGCCAGATGTGAGAAGACATTCAGGCTTTCGATAAAGGCGCGCCCCGCGTCACGGCCCCCTTTAATCTCGAAACTGAATACTGCGCCGCAGCCCTTGGGCAGCATCTTTTGCGCCAACTCATAATCCGGATGACTTGGCAGACCGGGATAGGATACCGAGGCCACCATATCGTGTTGTTCCAGATACGCCGCCACTTCCAAGGCATTCGCCACATGCTTTTGCATACGCAGCGGCAGGGTCTCTAAACCTTGCAGAATCTGGAAGGCGGTCATAGGGGCCATGCAGGCACCAAAGTCACGAATACCCTCTTTGCGCGCACGGGTAATAAACGCTGCCGGACCAAATTCATCGGCAAACACCAGATTGTGAAAACCGACATAGGGTTCGCTCAACGTCGGAAACTTGTCACTGCTTTGCCAGTCAAACGTGCCGCCATCCACCACCACCCCGCCGACAACCACACCATGGCCACTGAGAAATTTTGTTGCCGAGTGCACAACCAAGTCAGCCCCAAGCTCAATTGGCTGACACAGGTAAGGCGTCACGAAGGTTGCGT
>JBELHZ010000010.1:0-59893 GCA_042091155.1 Gammaproteobacteria bacterium | reverse complement strand
CGCTCTTCCGATCTTTTACGATGGGTCGCGCCTCATCAAGGGTTAATGTCCAATCACCCTGATGGCCTCGCCCGGGAATACCAAAATTCATGGTTCCCAAACACAGCTGCGACACCCGTAGCCCACTTTTACCTAGTTGAACCGCCTCTAACATTGCTTCCCCCAATAAATCATCGTTTCCTCTCAGGCGTCTGTTATATCAGAAATTGGGAACTTGGAGCTGATTGCTGTATTCGCGATCAAGCCGCCTATTCCCACCACACCATCGGCTTTGTTAACGTTAGTCAACAAAAATAAAGAGTCTTTCTATGAGTCAGTCTATTGCCGTAGTCGGTGCCGGAATTTGTGGCCTGTTCACCGGTCTATCCTTAGCGCGCAGGGGTTTCGACGTCACCTTGTTTGAGCGCGATGTTCCGCCGCCAGAGGGTAATCCCGAAGATGCTTTCTTTTCTTGGCAGCGCCGAGGTGCGGCGCAGTTTCGTCATCCACATGCCTTCTTGGGTCTCATGTGCAGCGTACTGGGTGAGAACTATCCAGACTTGTTAGACGAGCTGCTGGCAGCGGGTGCGCGAAAAATGACCTTTGCCGACATGGTGCCTAAGCACCTTTCTGACCAGTACCATCCCGAGCCCGGAGACGAAAAACTCTGGATGCTGCTATGCCGCAGAGCAACCATTGAAACCATCTTGCGGCGTTATGTCGAGCGCGAACCCAATCTGTGCATTCGCAGCCAAACCTTTGTCACTGACGTGCTGGTTGCCCAAGCACAGACCGAGTCCGGCGAAAACACGCTCACGGTCACAGGCTTAGAGCTTACTGATCGCCAGAACAAGAACGTCAAGAGCACGCACAGCACGGACATCGTGGTGAATGCGTCAGGCCGTGCCGACAAGTTTTACCCTTGGTTGCAGGCCAAGGGCGCGCAGATCACCGAACAACGCGATGACGCGGAAATCGTGTATTACACCAGACATTACGCGCTGCGCGACGGTATCAGCGAACCTGAGCGCGACAGCGACAACCCCTCGGCAGGTGATCTAGGCTATCTGAAGTACGGGGTTTTCCCCGGAGACAACGGCCACTTCGCCATCATTCTTTGCCTGCCCAACAACGAAAGCGAACTCAGAGAGGCCGTGAAAGGCGGCGACAAATTCGACCAAATTTGCCTAAACATTCCCGGGCTGGTGCCTTGGATCAGCAAGGACAAGGCGACACCGACGACCGCCCCCTTTGGCATTGGCGAAATTCACGCGGTCTGGCGGGACTATATCCCCAGCGATACAGCGCCCAAGCTGTTGAACTACTTTGCCGTTGGCGACGCGGCAGCGCGCACCAATCCCTTGTATGGCCGCGGCTGCAGTACCGGCACCCTGCATGCGCACTTGCTCAGCGAGGTGCTCAGCAGTGAAGCCGACCCCTGGCAGCGGGCGCTGGCTTTTCGGGCCAAAACCGAAGAAGAAATCAGGCCAATTTTTAATGCCAGCTTGAATGAAGACAAAAACGGCATCAAAAAAGCCGAGGCCGTTCGCGAGGGCCGCGCGGTGGATAAGGCCAAATCCCTAAAGCATTGGTTCGGGCTAGCCTTCGGCGACGCGCTGGTCGCAGCGGCCAAGTATCACCTACACGTGCATCGCGGCATCATGCGCACGGTGAATCTGGTGGAAAAACCCGGTGCCTTTTTGAAAGATAAAAAGATCCGCAACACGGTGTTGCGCTATATGCTGTTCGGCCGTAAGAGGAATGCCGCCGCACGCATACAGCGCGGAGCCAGCCGCGACGACATGATCCGTACGGTCTGTGATCCGTCCTAGCGCATCACACGACGTTTAAACTCGCCGGCGTAGACCGGTATCCCATGCAAGGAAATCCGTAATGCAAAATCTCTTTTCAGTTCAGGACAAAGTCGTTGTCGTTACCGGCGGTTCTCGCGGCATTGGCGAAATGATCGCCGCTGGCTACTTGGCGAACGGTGCCAAGGTCTACATCACCTCTCGTAAGGCCGACGTCTGTGACGCGACCGCAGCACGCTTAATGGAGACCTATGGCGGCGAGTGTGTGTCCATTCCGGCTGATATGGCCACATTGGCGGGCATCGAGGGCTTTGTAAGCGAATTTCGCACCAGGGAAACCCATCTGGATGTGCTCGTGAATAACGCGGGTGTTGCTTGGGGTGCGCCGCTTGAGGACTTCCCAGAGGTGGGCTGGGACAAGGTCATGGACACCAACGTGAAAGGCGTCTTTTTCCTGACACAGAAGCTGCTGCCCTTACTGGAGCAAAACGCGGAACATGGCAGTCCTACCCATGTCATCAATGTGGGTTCCATCGACGGCATCAAGACCCCGATCTTCGATAATTTTTCCTACGGTCCGTCGAAAGCCGCAGTTCACCACCTGACCCGTGTGTTGGCCGCCCACTTGATCAAGCGCCACATCATTGTGAACGGTATTGCACCGGGACCCTTTCCGACCTATATGCTCAGCGCCGGTGTGGGCGGTGGCGGCGATACCGAAAATACGGATTGGGATGCCCTGGGCAAGGGCAATCCGCGCGGACGCGTGGGCACCCCTGAAGACATTGCGGGACTGGCGATTTTTCTCAGTTCACGGGCCAGCGGCTTCACCGTCGGCGACGTGATCACCTGCGACGGCGGATCTGTCGTCTCATAGCAAACCGAGGTTCTGTCTGAAGGATGTGCCGCTAGGTTACCTGTCGCGTTTGCAGGCCTGGGGAATACATACGGATCAGGCGCTGGTCTGTCGCCCAGGCCGAGGCAGCAGTTTCCGGCACCTCAGCGCACAGTGCCTGCACCGCATGATCCACATCCTTTAGTTCCGCTAAACCTTCAACGTCGGCTGGCACATTTACCACCAGTGCGGCCAACCGCTGAATCAAGTGTTCGCAATGCTCTGCTTGGGCAGCAAATTTTCCTGCCCAAGCACAGAACGCCATGTAGATGTAGAGCGTTTCCCTGAGTCCAAAATGCACCACCTGACTGGCGTCCAGAGGTGTTGGCACCGCAACATGGTCCAGATGAGCGATCCCCTGACTCATTTCGGCCAGAAAGCCGCCGTGTTTGTCGGTCAGATTCAGGCCTTCAGCGGCCCGTTCAATGCTGTAGTACCTTGCCGCTTCACCCCGATCCGCCTTGATCACCAAGTGCGACAAGGATGCACTACAGGCGACCCAGGTTTTGTAGCC
Source organism: Gammaproteobacteria bacterium (assembly GCA_042091155.1). Classification (GTDB taxonomy): domain Bacteria; phylum Pseudomonadota; class Gammaproteobacteria; order Pseudomonadales; family Azotimanducaceae; genus UBA4421. Next base: position 56,694 of record JBELHZ010000010.1, on the reverse strand, counting down.
ACTCACTCGTACGCCGCCAGTGTGGTGAAGGGTTCTGACGCCCGGCAAGGGGGGATCATTCTTTCGGTCCTCGGAAACGGCAAAGGCCGCGATGCCGTCAGCCGGAAGTTCAACAAAGGTGTGGCGCAACGCACATTGATATCCCGCCACAAACACCCAAGCCATGCGATCAGCCAACAAGCCCCCCTGCACCGCTTGGGCCGTCAGAGAGTCCAGCCCAGAAACCTGCGTCAACCACAGCGATGCGTAGGTTTGTTCGTCTGGAATCTCTGTCGCCACGTGAGCGGCTAATGTTATTCGATAGTCAAATGTCATACCGGTGCAACCCCGCGCACCTGCAGGCGATGAATCAAACGCGGTTCGTCGCCATGATCGTGCACGGCGTAGTGAAGTAGGCATCTGTTATCCCACATGACCAAGTCGCCGGCCTGCCACTGGTGCCTCGCTTGGTACTCGGGACGAACGCAGTGTTCAAACAGGTAGTCCAACAACACCTTACTTTCCTGCCGTGACCAGTCGCGAAACTGTCGGGTAAACGCCCCGCAGACGTACAGCGCGCGCTGGCCGGTTTCGTCGTGGGTGCGTACGACCGGGTGTTCCGCCTCAGACGCCTGATCCGGGTCTTGGCCGTACAAACGCGCCAGATCCTTGGCCGAATGCAGGGCGACCAAGGAATCCACCAAGGACTTCATACCGGTGCTCAGCTCTTCGTAGGCGTGAATCTGATTGGCAAAGGCGGTTTCACCGCCAATGGCCGGTGCCTCAAGGGCATACAGCATGGTGAGCTTTGGCGGCTTGGGGTCATAGGTCATATCCGAGTGCCAATGCTGGTTCACGTCGCGCTTTTTACCGTGATTGCGCAGCTCAATGATATTTGGGTAGCCGGGCAGACTGCCGTAAGGAAAGGGCACCAGTTCGCCCCAATGTTGGGCGAAAGCGATTTGTTCGTCTGGCGTAAGCTGCTGCTTTGGAAAGACCAGCACATGGTGCTCGCCAAACAGTTGGTTCAACCTCGCGGCTTCGTCCCCACCCACCGTACGCAGGTCGAGGTCTTCTATCACTGCCCCAAGGGGCGCGGCCATTTTCGTTACGCGCATTGCCTATCCTTACTGCAAACCGGCCTTAACTTAACCACAACCCGTCGAATTTTACCCCTGCAAAACCCACCACCTGAAAGGTTACACTCGCGGCGACGTCATTGATGCAGGAAAAGATATGCCTTTCAGCACCAGCACAATCGGTACACAAACGGAATCCGTCCTACACACCACCGACCCGCGCTGGCTGATGGCCTATGCCGCCAGCCTCGGGGATACGAATCCTTTGTACATGGATACGACACAAAAAATTTATGCCCATCCGGTCTTTCCAGTGTGTCTGGAATGGCCGTCCATACAGGCCACCCGCCAGCTCGCCGGCACCGGCGGCCTCACAGATAGCGAAGCAAGCAAGGGTGTACACGCCACCCACGACCTACACATCTACCGAACCATCCGCCCGTATGAAACCCTGCGCACCCATGCTCGGGTTATCGACGTGCAGGAAATCCGGCCCGGCGCCGCCTGCGTTATGCAAATCGATACACTGGACAGCGAGGATCAACTGGTTTGCCGAACCTATCAGACCAGTATTTATCGGGGGGTGAGTATAAGCCACGACCAGGCCAACCCGGGCGAAGCCGCTCCGCCCTTACCAGCGCTAGCCTCTGGCTTCGAGGTCGACAGCGTAATGTCCATTCCCGTGGCTGCGCAGCTGGCCCATACCTACACCGAATGCGCTCACATTTGGAATCCGATTCACACCGACCGCGGGGTTGCCCTTGCCGCAGGTCTACCCGACATCATTTTACATGGCACCGCGACACTCGCATTGGCGGTGAGCGCCTTGGTTGATGGCCAGTTAGACGGGGATGCTGGCAGGGTGTCCCGTCTGGGAGGCCGATTCGCCGCCATGGTGCTCATGCCCAGCGATATTGAACTTCAGATGGGCAAGGCCGATAACGGCAGCATCGGATTTCGTGTGCTCAATGCACAGGGCCAGGAAGCCATCAGCCAAGGCTTCCTGAGCTACCAGTAGCCTTGCTGCTTAACGTGGCAAACCGGCATAAGGCTCGGGCTCGGGCTCGGGCTCGGGCCAGGACGCTAGACGACCTTGTCCAAGTCCCGGTTGTCTGTTTCCTTCAAGGCATGAATAGCAAACCATGTCAGTACGTTTGCTAGAGCAATGTAGGCAGCAACCCACATTGAGCTTCCAAAGATCAGCAACAAGGTTGTCGCGATAATAGGGGCAAAACCACCGCCCAAAATAGCGCCGAGTTGATAGCCCAGAGAGGCACCGGAATAACGAACCTCTGTGCTGAACAGCTCGGACAATAACGCCGCCTGAGGGCCATACATCATGGAAATAAAGACATGACTGATGGCGAGACCCGCGGTGATCAGATACCAATTGCCGGTATCGATCATGGCAAACATCACAAAGGCCCATAGACCGGTGAGGATCGCTCCCAGCTTGTAGATGCCGCGACGGCCATGACGGTCCGACCATGCGCCAAAAAAGAAGTTCGCCGGAATCGCGAACAGGGTACTGATGAGCACCGCGGTCAGCATATCCGAGCGCGCAATGTTCAGCCCCTCAGGATCCGTGCCGTAAGAAATGATGAAGGCAACACAAATGTAGAAGGTTACTTGCACACCCAAGAACGAGCCCGCGGCCAAGGCGATTTCTCGAGGGTATGTGGTCAACGCTTTGAGCACCGGTGAGCGTGGCTTAGCCTCCGTCGGCTGAGAGGCTTCTGCCAACTCTTTGAACGCTTCGGTGTCTTCCAACTTAAGCTGGACGTAAAGACTCAGGCCGATCAGCAACACGCTGGAAATGAAGGGCACCCGCCAGCCCCAATCCATAAATGCTTCATCCGACAGGCTGCCGCTCACCGCGAGGAACGCGAGATTGGCGAGCACGAGACCCGCCGGCGCGCCGCATTGCGCGAAAGCACCGTAGAAACCGCGTTGGTTCGATGGTGCGTTTTCCGTCACCAACAACATCGCGCCACCCCACTGCCCACCAACAGCCAGACCCTGAACAAAGCGCAAAAAAATCAGCAACACAGGTGCCAGCGGACCAATCTGTGCGTAACTGGGCAACAAGCCGATCAGCGTGGTCGCTACGCCCATCATCATCAAGGCGGTAACCAAGGCCGCCTTACGCCCTACCCGATCACCAAAATGGCCAAAGACCACGCCGCCAACAGGGCGCGCCAAAAAACCAACGGCAAAGGTGCTGAAGGATGCGAGCAGGCTAACGTAGCGCGGCATGTCTTCGGAAAAAAACAGGGTGGGAAAGACTAAGGCCGCAGCGGTTCCGTAAATAAAGAAGTCATACCATTCAATACTGGTGCCACCGAGGGCCGTCATGGCGACGGTACGCATAGAGCGAGCGTCAGGCTCGGAATTCGCTTGGTTGTCGTGTTGATCTGTCATGTTGCTGGTTTCCTTGGAACGTTAGCGATGCGGTGCTACCCACCGCGAAAAAGGCACACGGATCACGGTTCTTTTTCTCAGACAGGCAGAGCGCTGGTACACACGAGCAATTGGATTCCCCTCCGACTCACTCTTGGGTCATCATAGCGCATTGCAGCGAGATAACGAGGCCGGCCTCCGAGATCCATGAAAATCCAACTTGTACTTTTAGCGGCCATTGTCGCTGTCATACCGCACGCAGCCGCTGATGCGCCCTTGCGTATCGCGGTGGCGAGCAACTTCGCCTCGCAATTGAAAACCGCCGTATCCGCCTATCAAATCCAAGATACCGATGCGGGCGAAATTTCCATCAGCGTAGGCTCTACCGGAAAATTGTTCGCCCAGATCAAACAGGGTGCGCCCTTCGACTTGTTTTTTGCCGCAGACCAGTCACGCCCAGGGCGACTGTACGACGAGGGCTTTACAGCGGGGCCGAGCCAAACCTATACCAGCGGGCGATTGGTGTTATGGCACCCCAAGCGAGCCGCGTCGACAGCACTGGCGAATCAGCTGGATGAAGCCCAACGACTCGCCATGGCAAATCCCGCGCTCGCCCCCTATGGACTGGCAGCCCGACAAACCATGGCCTATCTGAACTGGAAACCCGAACCCAACACCGTGATCGCAACGGCGGAAAATGTCGGTCAAACCTATGCCATGATCGTGACCGGCAACGCCGATTCGGGCTTCGTAGCCTTATCTCAAGTCTTGGAACAACAGGTGCCCCGGCACACCTTTAGCATCGTACCCGAAGACGCTCACGACCCGATCAAGCAAGACGTGGTGTTGCTGACCACTGGCGCACAAGCATCTCGTGCCGCAGACTTTCTCGCCTTCTTTATGCGCGATCATGCTCAGATACAAAGCCCTGTCCTTGGAGCAGGCTCTATCGACCGTTAAAGACCGGATTGCGCTTCTCAACAAATGCCTTGGTTGCGTTCCGGTGATCTTCGGTCCGGCCACACTGACGGTGGTGAGTCGCCTCTAAATCGAGACAGTCGTTCAGATCACCCGACGACAGCGCCCGAGCAAAATTTTCTTTCATGTAGCGATAGGCCACCGTAGGTCCCGTGGCCAGCAAGCCGGCAATTTCTTCAGCCTTGGCCGTCAACTCGTCGGGCTCGCACACCCAGTTCGTCAACCCGAGGCCCAACGCTTCATGAGCGCTCACCCGTTCAGACAAAAAGTAGAGTTGTCTGGCCTTGGCCGTGCCCACCAGCTGGGACATGAAGAACGTACCGCCGTAGTCACCAGAAAAACCGACCTTGGCGAATGCCGTCGTCATGATGGCCGTACTTGCCATGATGCGCATATCGCAGGCCAAGGCCAGTGACAGCCCCGCGCCGGCAGCCGCGCCAGGCAGTACAGCAATGGTGGGCTTTGGCATGCTGTACAGCTTGCCGGCGGTAGCTCGCTGGTCAATGCGTTGACGATGCACGGCTTCATCAATGGTGTCCTTGACTGCACCGCCGGTAGTTTCTGCATCATCGCGGCGCGCCGCCATACCCTTGACGTCGCCACCAGCGCAAAACCCCTTGCCGGCCCCGGTAAGCACCACACAGCGCACGTCGGTATTCAATTCTGCGTCGTCCAATTGTGCCGCGAGTGCTCTCGTCATTTTGCCCGTTAATGAGTTGCGCGCTTCGGGTCGATTCATCGTCAGCGTTAACACCCCTGCCTGCAGGGTTGCCAACAATTCATCGGTACCTGTATCAATTTGCTCTGCCATCGGTCTCTCCTCCTGATTTGTCTCTGGCTTGAGCTTATCAAGGTCCATGCAAATACACAGGGTCTCAGCACTGTTTCGACACCCTTGTCTTGCGAAGCAACTACACTACACTCGACGTAAAACAACGGAAGCGAATATCATGCTGACCCCTGTTATCTCCCTTCACTTGTCCACCGTGGCACCGGCAGCTGTCATCGGCGCATACCTTTTGTTACGGGGCAAGGGCACACCTTTACATCGCCTGCTGGGCAAGGCCTACATGGTACTGATGTTGGCCACGGCGCTGCTGTCACTGTTAATTCCTGCAGCCGTGGGCCCGCAGTTTCTGGGTCACTTTGGCGCGATTCACCTGCTCTCCCTGGTCGTACTGTATAGCGTACCCGGTGCCTACATCGCCGCCAGAAAACACAACGTGGCAGCACACAGCAGCCATATGATCGGCGTCTACGTTGGCGGCATTTTGGTTGCCGGGCTTTTCACCCTCGCCCCGGGACGCTATCTGCATCAGCTGCTCTTTGGCTGACCAAAGGCCTGATCTGTGCTTATACTCAGCGGCTTCACGCATTCGGCTAAGGGAATACAGACATGACACAGCAGCACTTTGAAACCTTCGATCTCACCATTGAAAACGATATCGCACACATCTGTCTAAACCGACCGGATAAGCGCAACAGCATGATTCCCTCTTTTTGGGAGGATCTGCCCAGCGTCGTGCAGGACATAGACAATAACGCTAAGGCTAGGGTTATCGTCATTTCTTCCAGTGGCCCGGTCTTTACCGCGGGCATGGATTTAAACGCCTTTGCGCCGCAAAAACATGAAAGCGCCGATGATGCCAAGCGCGAACGCATTCGTCATGGGGCGGCTTTTTACGATACCGCACGAAAAACTCAAGCTGCCTTCAATGCACTAGAAGCCTGCAGATTGCCGGTATTGGCGGCCATTCAAGGCGGCTGTGTTGGCGGCGGATTGGATATGGTGACCGCCTGTGACATGCGCTACTGCACCCAAGACGCCTTTTTCACGATCTTCGAAATCAACATTGGTATGACCGCAGACGTCGGCACCTTCCCCCGATTGGTGCAGCAAATGCCAGAGGGCCTCGTGCGCGAACTGGCCTATACCGGCCGGCGCATGGCCGCTGATGAAGCCCTCAGTACAGGCCTAGTCAACCGCGTGTTTGCCAGCCATGAAGCCATGCTCGCCGGGGTAATGGAGATCGCTGCTGAAATTGCCTCCAAGGCACCATTGGCGGTCTATGGCTGCAAACACATGATCAATTACTCCAAGGATCACACCACCGCAGACACACTGGACTATATTGCTATCTGGAACGCATCGTTCTTGCAGAGTCAGGAAATGCAGGAAGCGATGATCGCCAATGCAGAAAAACGTCCCGGAGACTTTGTCCCGCTGCCGGGCCGTCAAAAGAGTTTTGGCTCGAATTAAACGGGATTTCAGGGAGGGAAAACGATGACGATTCAACTGCGACAAATTTGTTTGGTGGCTCAGGACATTCAGCAGGTCGTTGATGATCTGCGCAGCGTCTTGGGCATCAACAGCTGCTATGTCGACCCGGGGGTCGAAGCCTTTGGTTTGGAGAACAATCTCATGCCTGTGGGCCGGAATTTTCTCGAGGTCGTCGCACCAATTCAAGATAACACCGCCGGCGGTCGCTACCTGCAGCGTCGTGGCGGGGATGGCGGCTACATGGTCATCACCCAAATCGACACCTATGCAGAACACCAACGTCTGCGTCAGCGGGCCATTGATGCCGGTGTACGAGTCGCCCACGAACACAGCAGCGAGCAATGGACCCTGACCCAACTGCATCCCGGTGATTTGAAGGCTGCCTTTTTAGAGCTGGAATACGACAAAGACGAGGACTTCTACGGCCGCTGGAACCCAGTGGGCGGATTCGGCTGGGAGGACCAAGTCAAACAGGATGTCACCACAGACTTTGTTGGTGTAGAGCTACAGGGTGATGACCCTGAAGCGCTGGCAACGCTGTGGGGACAATGCGCGGACCGAGCAGTAGAGACCAATGCGGACGGGCAACCGTGTATTTCGTTCAACAACGCCACGCTGCGCTTCGTCCCGATAACCGACGGACGCGGCCCGGGCTTGGGCGGTTTGGATATTGCTGTAGCGGATCGTGAGCATATTCTGCGGGAAGCCACGGCGCGCAATGGCTACATCAGCGATGATCAGGTAATGATCTGCGGCACTCGCTGGCATTTGAGTGGCGGCTGAGAATCTTACTGGGCGCTATCTCCAACCACCCGATCGGCAATGAGCTGTCGGATGTCCGCCTCTGCCACACCAAGTTCGCCAAGAATTTCACGGCCGTGCTCCCCTAGGTGAGGCGCTCTACGTGGCTCCACCGGTTGCGCCCCGTCGGAGAAGAAACCCGGCTGCAAATAGCGCAGGCTGCCCAGCTCCGCATCGTCCATGGTTTGCACGATCCCTGTGGCGGCTAACTGGGCGTCGGCAAACACATCCTCTATCGAATTCACCACCGCGCAAGGCACATCATGACTCTCCAGCGCATCAAGCCATTGCGCATTGGTTCTGCCCGGCGCGATACGGGCGATAAGTTCGTAAAGCTCGTCTATACGATGCGAACGAGCGGCACCATCGCGAATCCAATCCGAGGCCGCCAGCTGGTTTTCATCAACCAAGGCCAAGAACCGAACCCACTGTTTCGTACTGTAGGGCATGATCGCCATGTAGCCGTCAGCCGTTTTGAAAGGACGACGATTTGCCGACATCAAACGCTGGTAACCGATCGCCCCTTGGGGCGGCACCATGGTATGACCGGCGAGATGCTCCGCCATCATAAAGCTGGTCATGGTTTCCAGCATGGGCACTTCGATGCTCTGCCCCTCACCCGTGCGGAGCCGATGCACCAAGGCGGCAGCGATCGCCAGCGCCAGATGCAGGCCCACGACCTTGTCGCATACAACGCTGCGCAAAAACTGCGGCGCGCCGTCTGCATCGGCGTTGAGCGACGCAATACCTGAGCGCGCCTGAATGATATCGTCGTAGGCCGGGCTGTTTGCATCCGGCCCATGACTGGCAAACCCCGGTGACCAGCAATGCACGATATCTGGCTTGATCAGCCTGATCTGCGCATAAGAAATGCCCAGCGCCAGCGCCGACATACCACGCATATTGTGTACTACCACATCTGCGTCCTTGACCAGTCGAGCCAGTACATCCTGGCCCGCCGGCTGCTTCAGATCCAAGACCATACTACGCTTGTTGCGATTGAAGTTGGCAAAGCCAGCACCAATGTCGGCACTGGGCCCGGGGCGCACCGCGCGAAAGCCGTCACCGTCCAGCGGTTCTACTTTCGTGACTTGGGCGCCAAAGTCGCCGAGAAACTGGGTGGCATACGGTCCCAGTACCACCGTCGTGAAATCCACAACTTTGATGCCTTCTAGCAAATTCAACACGCTCGAGACGCACTCCTGATCGACACTAATCGGTACGGGTTAATCAAATTCTTTTTCGCCGCTGGCAAAGATCAAGTAAAAAACCATGCCAAACAACGTCACGCCGGCGGTGACCTGGAAGACCAGATCCCATGACCCGGTATACTCCAAAATCAACCCTGTGACGGCCACCCCAACAATGCCCGGAATGGTGCCCGCTGTATTTGTAATGCCCATCAGCGTGCCTGCGTGTCTGGGGGCAACGTCCATATGATTCACGTTGAACCCGCCAATGCCCGCAGCGCCAAACAGTTTGCCCAGACAAAGAATGCCAATGGCGGCCCAAACCGTATCCACCGTGGTGACCAGCAACAAACAGGCCGCCAACCCGCCAAATGCGATGGTCTGCATGATTTTTCTTACTCGGGTAACGCTCATACCGCTGACGATCATGCGGTCTGCAATGTTTCCGGCAATGTTCAAACACAAAAATGAAGTGATATGAGGCAGCATGGCCACATAGCCGATATCGCTAAAGGGAACACCAAGACCCTCGTTTACGTACTTGGGCAGCCAAGACAGGATCACGTAGAGGGTCCAGTTGTTGCAAAAGTGCGCGACCAAAATAGCCCAAACTGCTTTGCTTTTGAGAAAGACCCAGATAGGCGGCGTTTCCTGACCTTCTGCGGCTTCGCTGAAACGGGCATTACTCTTGATAAAATCCAGTTCCGCTGCAGAAATGCGCGGATGATCCTGGGGCCGTGTGCTCACAATATACTGCCACGCAGCAAACCAGAGCACGCCAACCAGTCCAAACAGATAGAAAGCCCACTCCCAACCCAGATAGGTCACAATCAGCGGTGTGACGATCAGTGCAAATACGGTGCCGATGGGAATGGCGCTGGCGTTGAAGGCAATGGCCTTCGCGGTTTCACCCGCTGGAAACCAACGGGTCACCAAACTGTATACCGAAGGGAAGGTCACCGCCTCGCCAAGACCCATGCCAATTCTGGCGAGATATAACATCATTAAGCCACCCATGGCCGCCCACGGGGTAATCAGCGTAAACAACGACCAAATCAGCACACCGGCACCCAGAACGACCTTGCCACCGAACGTATCCGCTAACCGACCTCCGCCTATCTGCATCAACAAGTAGCCGATATAGAACGAGGACAAGATGTAGCCTTGGGTCTCTAAATTCCAGCCGTAATCTTCGGCCATAGGAATGATGGCCACGGAAATATTGACCCGATCGATATAGCAAACAAAGGTCGCCGCAAAACACATGACGATGATTGAATAGCGGGTTTGCCAGAACCCGTCTCTCGTGGCATTCAGTTCAGACATGTTCCCTCCAGACATTGCCCGTTTCTCTCCCAATGCTCGAAGGTAACCCAGCGCGACTCAACTGTCGCCTACCCCTGCGTCCTGGAACACAGCATCTCAGACCGCCCTAACCCGCCAAGGTCGGGTCTTGGGAAACCACCATCAAGGTTTTACCGAAGGTGTCGCCACGCAGCATTTGCGCAAACGTTCTGGGGGCCAACTGTAGGCCGTCGCGCTTGTCTTCGAGATAGCCCACCTCACCGCTGCGAACATAGGCCCCCATCTCCTGCAGAAAACGGTCTTGATAGTCCGCCACGAAATTACCCACGAACAAATCGTGCACCTGCACCTGCTGTCGCTCGAATGTCTTAGCGCCGCGCGCGCGCCACTGGGCACGGGGATCACCGCCATCAACATTGCCGTACTGGGAAATCAGGCCGCAAAGCGAAATCCGTGCGCCTGGGTTTAACAGCGGCAGCACGGCATCGAATACCGGTCCACCGACGTTTTCAAAATAGATGTCGCAGCCATCGGGACACGCCTGCGTAAGCTCGTCGGCAAAATTCTCAGAGCGGTGAGATACCGCCGTGTCCACCCCTAGGGCCTTCAGATAGGCCAACTTCTTGTCGGATCCAGCAATGGCCACCACTCGACATCCGTAGAGACGTCCCAGTTGAGCAACCACCTGCCCAACACCGCCAGAGGCGGCAGAAACCACCACGGTCTCTCCGGGCTGAGGAGCACATTGGAGGATCAATCCAGAGTACGCCGTGAGCCCCAACATACCCATCACCCCGATGGCAGTAGAAATCGGCGCCTGATCCGGGTCGATCTTGCGCGGCAACATATAGCCGAACACATCAATGTTCTCACCAGACAGGCCGTATTGCTGCCAGCCGTTGGTATTGAACACGAAGTCACCTTCTGCGTAGTCCGACAAACGACTGGCAACAACCTGAGATACCGTGCGTCCGTGACAGACATCCCCCGGCAATTCCGCACCACCCCGCCGCCGCCCCCACTGATACGGATCAAGGGACAGATAGAGGGTGCGAGTCAGTATCTGGTTGACAGCCGGTTCCGGAACGCTCTCTTCGCACCAACGGAAGTCTTCTGGTTCAGGCCATCCATGCGGGGGTTTTCTGGCCAAACGCCACAGTTCATTTTTCATCGCCAATCTCTTGTTGTTGCAACCCACGGTGGGCGTTGTCCCGCAGGACCTGAACATTATGCCTACTTCAGCTCTCTTTTCTTCAGGCTGATTCCTTTGTATAACTCTAGGGCGGTCAAACATCGGGGGGATATCGGGTGACTGAAAAAGCAAATATCGTGGAGCTCATGGGCGGACTGGACTTCGACCCGGTAGCACTGAAAACCAAATATCTCGCAGAACGTGACAAGCGACTGCGCGATGACGCCAATGAACAATACGTAGAAGTCACCGCTGAATTCTCTCACTACGTTGACGACCCCTATGTTGATCCCGGCTACACCCGGGAACCCCTCTTCGACTCCGTGGAAATGGCCATCATTGGCGGCGGCTTCGGCGGGTTGCTGATGGCCGCACGCATGAAAGAAGCTGGATTCAGCGATATTCGCATGATCGAAAAAGCAGGTGATTTTGGCGGCACTTGGTATTGGAACCGCTACCCCGGGGCCATGTGTGATGTGGAGTCCTACTGTTATCTACCGCTGCTGGAAGAACTGAACTACATACCAGAGCATAAATATTCCTTTGCGCCGGAAATCCTTGAACACAGCCGACGCATTGCCCGACATTACGATCTGTACGACAACGCCTGTCTTCAAACCAGTATCACCAACCTGACTTGGGACGAGGGTACCGAGCACTGGGTTATCGAGACCGACCGTGGCGATAAGATGCGGGCGCGCTATGTGGCCATGGCCAATGGCCCCTTGAGCCGACCCAAGCTGCCGGGTATCGCCGGCATCAATGATTATGCAGGTCACACCTTCCACACCAGCCGCTGGGACTACGCGTATACCGGCGGCAACTCCTACGGCAATCTGAGCAACCTCAGGGATAAGCGTGTTGGCATTATCGGTACCGGTGCCACCGGCGTGCAGTGTATTCCGCATTTGGGGGAATGGGCCAAGGAACTGTACGTATTTCAGCGCACGCCTTCGTCCATAGACGTGCGCAACAACGGCAAAACCGATCCCGAGTGGGCCGCCAATCTGAAACCGGGCTGGCAGAAAGAACGCATGGACAATTTCAATATTCAGGTCAGCGGCGGTGATCAAGAAGTCGATTTGATCAACGATGGCTGGACCGATATTTTCCGCAACCTGACCGGTATCGCTGCTAAGTTGGCGAGCCGAAAGCTGGGACGGCGACTGACCGGTGCTGAACGTGCCGAACTCATGGAGTTATCTGACTACAAGAAGATGAACTTCATCCGCGCCCGAGCGGAAGAAGTCGTCAAAGACCCCAGCGTGGCCGAAAGTCTAAAACCTTGGTATCGACAATTCTGCAAGCGTCCGTGTTTCCACGATGAGTATTTGGACACCTACAATCGCGACAACGTCACGCTCGTGGACACCCAAGGCAAGGGCGTGGACGCTCTAACCCGGACGGGTGTTCAGGTCGGCGATCAACACTACGAGGTAGATTGCCTGATTTTCGCCACCGGCTTTGAAGTCGGCACTACGTTCACCCGCAGAGCGGGTTACGACATTGTTGGCCGCAATAGCCAAACGTTGAGTGATCATTGGCGCGACGGCCTGCGCACTTTCCACGGCCTGACCAGCCACGGTTTCCCCAATTGCTTCTTCTTGGGATTCACCCAGACCGCTGTCACCGTCAATGTGCCACACGCGCTCAATGAACAAGCCAAGCATCTTGCTTATGTCCTCAGCGAAGCGAGAACTCGCGGCACGCCGACGATAGAGGCATCGGCGGCCGCAGAAGAGGACTATGTTGGAGTCATTCGCCAATCAGCCAATACCGGTGCGCGCTTCTATCGGGAATGCACTCCGGGTTACTACAACAGCGAGGGCAAGACCGACAATACCAGCGGATTTTTCTCGGATATGTTTGGAGCTGGCCCGATCAAGTTTTTCCGCATGCTGGATGACTGGCGTCAGAACAGCAAACTAGAGGGCCTAGACCTTCGTTGAGCGAGTGCTAGACAGCTACGCCATCGGTGCGTTTCAGATGCCAGTCCAAGGGTATTTCTGGAACTACCTCCACCGACCTCTCAAACATCAGCGCCCGCTGCATGGAATATAATCCACTGGTATCTGGCGGGTACGTATCGCTCACCTTATGTAAGATCAGCCGATGAGGCCCGGGTACCGGACCCTGGGTTTGATCGAGATGAAAGCGCCCGCCACCCGCGGCATTAAGGCGCACACGCGCCAGCGGCGAGTCGCCACGTTCGGGCACCAGGGTTAGCCAACCCAAACCCACAGGCTCACCGTCGACGAGTACCTGACCTTGCACAGCACAGCGTTTTCCGTGCCGGGATTGATCCAGAAAAAATCCGTGTCGGCGCATCCAAGCGATCAACAGATCTCCCCAAATGCTTGAGGAAACGCCAGCAACATCCGAACCCCGATTCAACCCCAAGCCATGGTCACCAAAATTAAAGATATGCAGTTCAGCCGGAATATCCGCCTGCAGCAGCGCATCGTAAAGCAGGGTCGCTTGGTTGGCCGGCACGACGGAGTCTTGATGGTTGTGTACGATAAACGTCGGCGGCGATCCCGCGGTGACCAAGGTATCCATCGGTCGATATTCGTCCGCCTTACGACCCCGCCTTGCCCCGTTAGAGACAGCATAGACCGGTACCAGGAAGTTGGGCCGGCAATCTAACGCGTCGATCACATCCGGCGTTACGCACTTTGCGGACTCGTTAGCAAGCGGATCATTCGCCAGCGCAGTTGCCAAGGCCAAGTGACCTCCAGCAGAAAACCCCAGCATACCCAATCGCGCAGGATCCAAGCCCCACTCGATCGCGTGATGACGAACCATTCGAACCGCCCGCTGACCGTCCTGACAGGAAATCGACGAGTGATAATCTGGCCCTAGCCGATAGCGCAACACGAAGGCGTGCACGCCAAACCCATTAAGCCACTGGGCAACCTGCAACCCCTCATGATCACTGGCCAAGGTGCGATAACCACCGCCCGGACAAACGATCACCCCACACCCATTGGGATGATCTGCCAGATGAACGGTGAGTTCGGGGCAATGCTCCGGACCTTCACCAAGTCGACCCGGGGGATGTTCCCACAGGGGTAGTGAGGTTTGGAGACTCTCTAAGGCATCCGTTTTCATGGCAGACTGCTCGTTCGCGAATGATCTGCCATTTCACAGGAGCCCTGCATGATCTACAACAACGTAATCCTTAAAGCCCGCGACTCAGTCCATATCGAAACCCTGAAAGCCTTACTCACCACCCAAGCCCAAGTCTCGCTTACCGAGCAAGGATGTCAGCGTTTTGAGGTCTATCACTCAGAGGCGGAGCCCGAGGTTTTTCTGCTGGTGGAATGGTGGGCAACCCAAGAGGACTTGGATGCTCACCGCAGCGCCGCGCACTTTGTTGAGGTGTATCGACCGCAGGTGATTCCGCTGGTCGAGCGCTTTCCGCACCCCTGCCAGCGGTTGGCATAAGTAGACAACACCAAATACGACGCAAGCCAGCACGCGGCACAAGGGCCACGCGCAGAGTCTGGATTAAAAAGAGATAACCCCGGTCACAAGATCAACCGGGCGTTTGATATTACGTGCCTGTGGTCGCTGTGGTCGCAGTTGTAGCAGTCGTTGTTGTTGTCGTTGTCGTCGTCGTCGTCGGAGAGACTGTCCGTGCATCATCGTCATCGTCATCAACAGCAACCGCGATCAGCGCAACGCCCAGCACGCCCAAGGCAACCGCCGCGCCGGTAGTGATACCGCCTGCTGCACCGTCCGCTGCAGGGCCACCAGAAGCCTCTTCTTCTGCTGCATAAACACCCATCGAACTCATTAGCAAAAGCCCAATTGCGCCACATTTTTTTAAAAAATCAACCATTACTAGAAACCCCCGGTTCGCAGAATCACATTCTTTCACGCGTTTATTCTTACCTTGAGTTCAAAGCCATATTTCAGCTCGAACCTCAAAACACCATACCAACTCACTGACAGGTGCCATCAGCGAATAAGATGGACGCATTTATAGCAGCGGATCCAAACCAACCCCGTGGAAAGGGATAATCGGCGCGATTTTAGGGATGAACGGTAGGTTTGCGGAGGGTGACGGATGTGGCAGGGCAGGTTGGGCCTCCATTGGCGACCCACCTGCCAAAAAGCTGGATCAATGCCCGTATTGATCCGGGTTCGCGAGCATGTAGGCCGCGCCGTGCACACCGTTGATCGCCGCCTGCTCGCCAAAGAGTCGCTGCTTTTGATCGCCATAATTCTCGCGATGTGCCGCCAAGGGCGCCAATTGAGCCGCACGGGCTTGGGCCGAGGCCAGTAAAGTCTCCAAATCGCAGGCTTGCTCAACAAAGCCGGCACCCTGAGCCGCCGGCCCGGTCCAGCGCTTGGCAAGCTGTACCGTTTCAAAGAACACCGAAGCGGGCAGCTTGTGTTTGAATAATGCGAGTTCTGGGCTGGGTATGGACAATCCAATTTGCAGCTCGTTTGCACACATGAAACCACGATCGGCACGCATGAATCGCACGTCGTGGCAGAGTGCCGACATGAACCCTGCCCCAAAGGCGTGGCCATTCACTGCACAAACCGTTGGCATTGGAAAGGTCATGATTCGGCTCATGAGTCCCATGAATTCAGGACCAAAGGCCTTACGATCCCCGGCGGCAGGGTAATCCTCGGGGGTTTGCACCCAATCCAGATCCAAGCCATTAGAAAAGAATTTCGCATCGGCAGAAGTGGTTACCAGCGCTGCGGCTCCGGCTGACGCCTCAACCTCATTGAGCACCTCATCAATGGCCCGCACAAATGTCGTATTCCAGCGATTTTCGCCGGCATTCAACGTCATCGTGAACACATCTCCTTCGCGCGATAAATCAATCATAAGTCCCTCCTGCCCTTTGTTTTTGTCGTGCCGAGTTTGGCGACTCCCGCAAGACGACGCAACAACCTGAGTCTCCACGGCGCAACAGTCAGTCGCACTTCTGAATCTTTCAGGGCAAACTCCAACTGACAGTAGACTCCAGCAAAACATTAATCGGCACTTCCTTAGCATGAGCAACAACAATCACCCTCTCGGGCAACAGCCGGTCGAACAACCCATTATTCCACTGCTTGAGGGATTGGCCACTACTCGGGCAATCAGACGCTATAAAGATGAACCCATTCCCGAGGCGCATCTGCGCGATATCTTATTCTCGGCAACCCGGGCACCCAGTGGCTCCAACCGCCAGCCCTTTCGTTTCTTAGTCCTGACGGACAGCGAAAAAGCAGCCCAAGCCAAGGCACTTATCGCACAATCTGCCCAAGATATTTGGACCGAAAAAGAACGTAACGATGGCTACACAGAGGGTTCTGGCTCGAACCCCGATTCACCAAAGTCTCGTATGGCCCGCACTATGCGTGAATACGTCGGTAACTTTGGCAGCGTGCCGGCCTTGATTTTGCCCTGCCTGATTCGCTACCGAGACCCAGACCCTATGGAGGGTGCGTCTGTGTACCCTGCCGTACAAAATCTGCTGCTGGCAGCCCGAGGCCTCGGCTATGGAGGCGTCATCACCGGGTTTCATCGGCCCGTCGAAGCCGAGCTTAAAGCACTGCTGGAAATCCCCGACGACGTGTTTGTGGCTTGCACGCTGACCCTTGGTAAACCCCAAGGCAGTCACGGCCCCGTGCGCAGACGTCCTCTGGACGAATTCGTTTTTACCGACAGTTGGGGCAACTCTGCTCATTGGGCTGTTGATCCGCCGGGCACGCGGTTCACCAGCGCTGGACCGCCCAAAAAACAGAAAGACAACCAGGAGGTCTAATGCTCACCATCTATCACGTACCCGGCACACGAGGCGTCCGAGCCATTTGGCTGTGCGAGGAGCTGGCACTGCCCTACACCGTCGAAGCCGTGGACTTCAGCCCTGAGTTCCGGGCCAGCGAGTCCTGGCGAGCCATGAACCCGGTCGGCAAGGTGCCCGTGCTGCGTGATTCAGAAAATTCCTCTTCAGACGATTTCTTAATGTTCGAGTCCGGCGCCATGGTGCAGTACATTTTAGATCGTTATGGCAACGGCCAATTGCAGCCGCCGGCTGGCACACCGGAGCATGGCACCTATTTGCAGTGGAGCTGGTTTGCAGAGGCAACCTTCGCCCGGCCACTCGGTGAGATCGTCAATCACGGTCGAGAGTTCCCCGGCACCGAACGCATCGACGCGGTAGTCACTGAGATGCAAAACCGAGCCCTGCTCTGCGCGCAGGCCCTCGGCGAGGCGATAGCAGACCGATCCTTCATTCTCGGGGAACGGTTCACGGCCGCTGACATCATGCTCGGCTACACTGTGATGCTCGCCGAGCGTTTTTTACCCCAGGGTCTGCCAGCCAGTGTTGTACCGTACTGGGAAACCTTGTCCAACCGACCCGGCTACAAAAAAGCCGTGAGCTAGGAACCAACATCATGTCATCCATACCCGTCGCAACCAATCTCAACTCGACACCGGCACATTGGATGCCCTTTACCGCAAACCGACAATTCCACAAAGACCCCAGAGTGGTCGTCGCAGCGGAGCAAAACCATTACATCAGCCAAGATGGCCGTCGGGTATTTGACTCATTGTCCGGGTTATGGTGTTGCGGCTATGGCCACAATCGACCAGAAATCAGCGCTGCTATCGAAGCCCAGCTTGCTGTTATGGATTACGCCCCGGCATTTCAATACACACACCCCGGCGCGACGGCGCTGGCTGAACGTTTGACTGAAATGGCGCCAGGCGATCTCAATCATGCGCTGTTTACCAACTCCGGTTCAGAATGCGCTGACACCTCATTAAAGCTCGCCAGAGCCTACTGGCGCAGCAAGGGTCAACCCACAAAGACCCGATTCATCTCTCGCCACAAGGGCTATCACGGGGTCAATTTTGCCGGCACCAGCCTGGGCGGCATTGGTGCCAATCGAAAACTGTTCGGGCAATTGGGCGATGCCGACCACCTTCCCCATACCCTGCAACCTGAGCTGGCGTTTACCAAGGGCCAAGCCGATACAGGTGTCGAGCTCGCCGATCATTTAAAGCAGCTGATCATGCTACACGACGCCTCCAACATCGCGGCGGTAATCGTTGAACCCATGTCAGGGTCCGCTGGGGTCATCGTGCCGCCCAAGGGCTATCTGCAGCGGCTGCGTGACCTGTGCGACGAAAACGATATTCTGTTGATCTTCGATGAGGTTATTACCGGTTTCGGTCGCGTCGGCGCGCCGTTCGGTGCCGATGCCTTCGGTGTTCAACCCGACATCATGAACATTGCAAAAGGCCTCACTAACGGTGCCATACCCATGGGCGCTGTCTTGGCATCAAGCCAAATTTACGACTGCCTAATGAGTGTGGAGCAGCCCGAACACATGATCGAACTGCCGCATGGCTACACCTACAGCGCACACCCGGTTGCCTGCGCCGCCGCCTTGGCCGCGTTGAATGTGTTTCAGGACGACCACATGGTGGATCGCGCCAACACGCTGATACCCGTTCTGGAAGAAACCCTTCACAGCCTCAAAGGCCATCCGCACATCACCGACATCCGTAATTTCGGACTTGCCGGTGCGCTGCAGATTGCACCCCGTGACGGCGATCCCGTTGTGCGGCCCTTTGAGCTGGGTATCAAATGCTGGCAGCTTGGGCTTTACGTCCGCTGGGGTGGCGACACACTGCAGTTTGGGCCGCCCTTTACGGCTTCTGCCGATGATGTTCGCTCCATCGCCCCCATTGTTGCCCAGGCACTGGAGCAGGTGGCGTAACCTGAAACTGTCGACAGCGGCGGAATCAGGCCTGTTCTTATTCAACGCTTATGCCTACCATCTGAGTTCCCACTCACCGAGGAAACATACTCATGCGCACATTAATACTGTTGATCGCCACCTTTGCTTTTACTGGATGCGCGGAATCGACCCCCATGGATCAGGCAGCCGCGCCCAAGGCAGCGGCTGAAGTCAGCGCGCCGGAATCCAATCCGCTCAGCGATATTCTTACGTCTCAGCCCGAAGAAGTGCAGGCGCGTTACGTCCACCGGCACCCTGCAGAAACACTGGCTTTTTTTGGCATCGAACCCGGTATGACCGTGGTTGAGGCTCTGCCAGGAGGCGGTTGGTACAGCAAGCTGCTGCTTCCCTACTTGGGTGAAGACGGTGCGCTGATCGGTGCAAGCTATACCGTCGACATGCGGCGTCTCTTTGGCTTTTATAGCGAAGAGCGGCTCAAGGAAATGGAAACTTGGGATACCGACTGGCCCGCCAATGCCTCGACCTGGATCGAAGGCAACAACACACCGATTTCCGCTTTCTTCTTCGGCTCCATGCCAGAAGAGAACGCCGGCAGTGCGGATGCTGTGCTGTTCATTCGGGCGCTTCACAATCTGGCGAGATTCGAAGCGCAAGGCAGTTATCTCACCAGCGCCTTGGCTGACGCATACGCAATACTGAAACCGGGCGGCGTCGTCGGTATTGTTCAGCATCAGATGCGCGAAGAAGCGCCGGATGCTTGGGCCGAGGGAAATCGCGGCTACCTAAAGCAAAGCTTCGTTGTCGAGCAAATGGAGCAGGCCGGCTTTGTCTTAGAGGGCAGCTCCGACATCAATGCGAACCCAAAGGATCAGCCGGAAGACGGAGACATCGTTTGGCGTCTACCGCCATCGCTCATGGGCAGTGGGGACGATCCAGAAACAGCAGCAGCTATGCAGGCCATTGGCGAGTCCAATCGTATGACGCTGTTGTTTCGCAAGCCGGCAGCATAGTCCTCAGCACGCGCTAAAAATGCGGCGGCCTCAGGGCCGCTGCTTTCACTCACAAAGACCCATCTGAATTGAACGAACTCAGCGCCATTTGGTTAACCGCGAAACTTGCCGGCATCACCACTGCCGCACTGCTGCTATTGGCGACACCACTGGCTTGGTGGTTAGCCCATAGCCAACATCGCCTGAAACCTGCGGTGGAGGCCCTGACCGCCCTACCGCTTGTCATGCCGCCAACGGTGCTGGGATTTTATCTGCTCCTGCTTTTCAGCCCCGACAACATCTTTGGCAGCTTTTGGGTAGATCTTACTGG
Source organism: Gammaproteobacteria bacterium (assembly GCA_042091155.1). Classification (GTDB taxonomy): domain Bacteria; phylum Pseudomonadota; class Gammaproteobacteria; order Pseudomonadales; family Azotimanducaceae; genus UBA4421. The sequence continues at coordinate 36,447 of JBELHZ010000010.1, read as the reverse complement.
CACTGCGCTGTCGTTTTCTTTTAACGGCCTAGTCATCGCCTCGCTGATTTATTCACTGCCCTTCATGGTTCAACCGCTCACTGCCGCCTTTGGGCAGATTGGCAGAAGACCCATGGAGGCAGCGGCCACGCTGGGGGCCAGTCCCTGGAACGCTTGGCGTACCACAGTGCTACCCATGGCACGCAACGGTTATCTCACCGCAGCCGTGCTGACCTTTGCGCATACGGTGGGCGAATTCGGCATCGTGCTGATGGTGGGCGGTAATTTGGCCGGAGAGACACGGGTCATCTCCATCGCCATTTACGAAAGTGTGGAAACCCTCGACTACGCACAAGCGCACCTGCTCTCGGCCGGGCTACTGGTCTTTTCGTTTTCTACCCTGCTCTGCGTTTACTATTTTAATCGGCAATTTGCTTTGAGCCTTGGACCGAGGGGATCGAGCTAGTGCTTTCCATTGATATCCGATCAGATCACGGCGATCTATCTCTGCAGGTAAAAACCCGCATTCCGAATGCGATCACCGCCTTGTTTGGCCCCAGTGGCTGCGGCAAAACCACGCTACTGCGAGCCATTGCAGGCCTCACGCCAAGCCGGGGCCTGCTGACATTCAATGACGAGGTATGGCAAGACGAAAGCGTGACCGTGCCAAGCCATCGGCGTCGCATTGGTTTCGTTTTTCAGAACGACCGCTTATTCCCTCATTTGAACGTCGAACAAAACCTGCGTTACGGGCTGGAGCGCGCTCAGGCGAACGGGGTCGACATCAAACTCACTCTGTCTGCTGTGGCAGAACACTTTGATTTACAGACGCTGCTCAGACGACGGCCCACGACCTTGTCTGGCGGCGAATCCCGTCGGGTCAACATTGCAAGAGCCCTATTGGGTCAACCGCAATTACTGCTGCTGGATGAGCCGCTGACTGGACTGGACAGTCAACGCAAGGCGGAAATTTTGCCCTACCTCGCCAAAATCACCCGAGAGCTGCAGATCCCCACGCTCTACGTCAGTCACATTAACGACGAAATCGCCCAGTTCTGCGACAACATGATCGTGATGCAACAGGGCGAACTCGTCGACCAAGGCTCAACAGCCGAAGTCCTTCCAAGACTGTGGCGGGAGTCACTTGGGGCGGATCGAAACCTGACCGAAGCAGGCAGCCTGATTAACGCTTGGGTTGCCCGTTTTGATCCAGACTATTCTATGATCCACCTGCAGGTCGGCAACCAACCGCTGCAGGTAATCGGGCCGACCATGCCTGAGACGAGCCAAATTCGGCTATTTCTGGCGGCCAAGGACGTGGCAATCGCCTTGCAGCCGCCCACCGATCTCAGCATTCGCAACACACTCGTCGCCACCATACGCAGCATTACGCCCATGCAGGATGAGGCCCCGGGTCTGGTTGCCGTTGAGTTGGTCATTGACCAACCAACCGAACCCCAAGCACTCAGTGCCCACATTACCGCCGCGGCCTGTGATGCACTGTCGCTGGAGGCTGGCGCTCAGGTATTCGCCTTGATCAAAAGCGCTCGAATTTCGAGCCCGAGTCTTTTCGAGAGCTAGCCTGCGTCTCGCCAGTTACCGTGGAAGCCATAAGGCACTCGGTGATCCAACAATGCCTTAGCCAGCGGGCCATCGCTGATGTTTTGCGCATCCAGCACAATTAAGTGGCTGGCGCCGCGATTCGCGTCATAGACATAGGCCAGCAAAAATCCGTCACCCTCTGCTGCATTTGCCGAGCGAGGGACAAATATGGGTTCGCTGGTGGCGCACCCGGCACCCACATCGTGGCTGTCTAGGCTCCCAGTGCGATGATCAACCGACGCAATGACGTTGAAGCCCCCGACCTTGTTGGGTGGCTGGGTATCCCCCGCAAAGTATCCGTAGCGATAGGGCAGGCCCGCATAACGTTCGTCCAGACGTGGGAACTCGCAGACCAAGTCGTCCAGCTGCTCGACCTGATAGCGATCGGTTTCAGCCTTAAGATCAAAGGTCCAGCGAACCAACTTGGCCAACGCCTTCTTTGGATCACCCGGGGTGCCGTCAACACCGGGAAAAAGCGGCGCTTCTGGATATTCACACACATCGCACACGATCTTACCGTCTGCCGTGCTGTAGGCGTTCATCGGGTGGAAAACATAGCTGGCTTCACCACGAAACCACTGCAGATCCTTAACCGATCCGTTTCGTGGCATCACACCAATATGGGAACCTTTTTCCGGCTCCCATGCGTAAACTGGCCCGCCCTTAAAGGCGCGCTCCAAACTGCCTGTTAAGGGCATGATCGGGAAAATTACATGATCTCGCGTGACCACGAAGTCGTGCACCATGGCCGCATAGGGCGCGTCGAAAGACTCTGTGCGCAGCAGCTGGCCGCTCTTGTCGACCACGCTGAACGTCATTTGCTCAGAGATCGTTCCGCCAGCGTTGTAACCGAAAAACAGCATCTCGCCATTTTCTGGATCAATTTTTGGATGCGCGGTCATGGGTCCCTTGAGCACCCCGCCATAGATATGCGGCCCAACAGATTCCAGGGTATGAGGGTTTAACTCAAAAGGTGCGTGGCCTTCTTCTAGGGCGAGCAACTTGTCGCCATGCCAAACGATGTTCGTATTGGCAACACCATCGGTTTCCAGCCCGGCAACGCTTTCGTCGTTGTCCATGGGATTGAACGCACTGAACAAGGACCGACCCGCCTCTCGCTCTTTTTGCCACTTTACCGTCCGTACCCATCGGTTTCGATAGGACACCCGGCCATCTTCCAAATGAAAGGCGTGGATCATGCCGTCGCCACCAAACCAATGGTAGTGACCGCGAGGCGCGTATTGGGGGTTGGGGCCGTTTCGGTAGAAGCTGCCGTTAAGCTCTTTCGGAATTTCTCCTTCAACGACTAGGTCGTTGACGTCGCATTCCATTTGCAGCGGTGCAAAGCCACCGCGTAGATTCGGATGGTTGGGAAATGGTTGTGCCATGGGCTACCCCGAAAATTTCTAAGCCACCAGACTACTTCAAATCGACACCCACTGGACAGTGATCTGAGCCCATAACCTCTGGCCAGATAAAGGCATTGGTCACACGGTGTGCGGCGGATGGCGAGGCATACACGGCGTCGATTCGCCAACCCACGTTGTTTTCCCGGGCACCACCAAACTGACGCCACCACGTGTAGTGATCGGGTTGATTTGGGTGCGCTGCGCGGAAGGTATCAACCCAGCCTTGTTCTTGCAGTTGAGTCAACATATCCCGTTCGACAGGCAAAAAGCCACTGGCTTTATGATTGCCCTTGGGCCGAGCCAAATCGATTTCGTGATGGGCCGTGTTGAAATCACCCAACACATAGACACGCCCTCGTCGACGCAGCTGGTTCAACCGATCAAAAGCCGCTCGATAAAAATCCAGTTTGTAGTCGACCCGAGAGTTATCCCGCTCCTTACCATTGCCCTTGGGAAAGTAAACACTCGCAATAGATAGGCGGCCAAAGTGCGCGACCATAAAGCGACCCTCGTCGTCGAAACGGGCGTCGCCTAGGCTCATTTCCACCTTACTGGGGGCAGAACGACTGAGAATGGCCACACCGCTATAGCCCGGCCGCTTCGCTGGAAAAAAGCTGGCATGCCAATCTGGCGAATCCGTTATCTCAGGCGGCAGTTGCTCCGGAAACGCACGGACTTCTTGCAGCGCCATCACATCCGCGCCGCTCGATTCCAAAAAAGAAACAAAGCCCTTTTTTATACAGGCTCGCAGGCCATTCACATTCCATCCGACTATGCGCATCGGCTCATTCACTACCGCGATCTCCAACAACCCGTTTTGATAGCATCAAAAACGTAAAATCCACAAAAAAAAGGACGAAAGGTAACAATAACGGGATGAACATGGCCACATGCTAGCGGCGAATGAGCAATGAGGCCCAGCGAAACAAATTGAATGCGTCTGCTAGGGCCGCCGCAAAATAGGTCAATGCAGCAGCACCAAGAACCCTGCGAACTATTTTTTCCTGCTCGGGCGATATGAATTCGCCTTCCTTTAGAACCGGAAGCGCCTTACCAAAACTGGCATCCCATTCCGTCGGCAGGGTCACCAAGTGAAGCAGCATACGAAACAGCAGTCCGGACAATCCGATACCAGCGATCAATAACGTGGGAGCGGGATGTCGCGTCAGCAACCCGATGATCGGTACCACCGTCAGCACACCAACGCTGAGTTGGCCCAAGACAGTGACGATCGGTATCAACTTGGTGCGCGCATTCAACCGAGCGTCGTTTTGATGATGCTGAACCGCATGACCGACTTCATGCGCGGCGACCGCGACAGCAGTGAGGGATTTACCGCTCCAATTGCTCTCGGTAAGACGAACCATACGGTGTTCCGGATCGTAGTGATCCCCGATATCAGACGCTTCGACACCAACACCCTCAAGACCCAATCGTTGGATCAGGTGCTGTGCCAATTCACCGCCGGTACCCGGCAAATCAGGTATTTCAGCCGAGTATCGGTTCATCACCCAGCGCACCCAAAGCGTCGGCATGAAAACCAACAATAATCCAAGCAACAGTAACCAGATCATGCCTTAAGCCTCGCTTCGCGCACGTCGTTTCTAATAGCCGGTGTTTTCCCGTTGTGTTTCGACACCGCCTCGGGCGGCGGCAAGCTCCTTCACAGCATTTTTTGTCATATGCCCAGAGTCGCTGCCCAAGGTCACAAAGTTAAATCCTAATGCCAAGTACTTCTGCGCGTATTCCAAACTGGAGGTGTGAATACCCGCGGCAATCCTATGCGCCTTACACTTTGCCAACAGATCGTTAACCACCACGAGATGCTCTTCTTGTGGCTGGTCCCCCATGGCGGGTAGTCCAAGCGACAGGGCGAGATCCGCCGGACCGATATAAACTCCGTTCAAACCCGGTGTGCTCATGATGTCATCGGCGTTGGCGATACCTTCTGCGGTTTCGATCATGGCGATGCAGGCGATTTGATCGTTTGCTTCCACCGCGTATCCGCGACCGCCATAAACCGCCGCCCGAATGGGGCCAAAAGACCGATTACCCAGCGGTGGATAGCGACACGCCATCACCGCTTGTTCCGCCTCTTCACGGTTATTCACCATGGGCACGATCACGCCATAGGCACCGGCGTCCAAAGCCTTCATGATTTCGTAGGGCTCATTCCAAGGCACCCGAACGAGGGGAGTCGCGTTCGACGTCGAAATCGCCGGCAGCATTCGAACCAAGTCGGTGTAGTCGATTAAGCCATGCTGCATATCCACACACACCCAATCGAAACCGAGGTTTGCCATCACTTCCGCTGAATACGTGTTTGCCAGACTGAGCCACAGACCGATGGTTTGCTCGTCCCGCCGCCACGCCGACAATGCTGTATTTTCTCGCATACGTTCTCTCTCCTACCAAATGCAATGCTGTCCCGTGGATATTACACTGATATTCGACACGGACAGGATTGTTGTTACCGACTCGCTTCATAGGGTTTAGGCTTATACCCTTTCGCGTTGAGGACCTCATCATTCAGACACTCAATCAACAATTTATCGATCTGGGCAATGCGACTCGAGAGCTGGTTGGGCTACTGAACGAAGCCGACGAACGGTTTTGGGTGATGTGCATGCAGCGTGCCCTGCCGAAAATCGAAGACCATGAGTTGGCTGGCGCAACACTGGTACTTGGGTGTTATGGCGGAATGGACACATTCTCCGACCTCGAGTTGGGAAAAGGCATGATCGATTCTGATCCGGTGCGGTACCGAAACCTAAATGCCCGGTTAGATCATCTGCGCACCAAGACCTTTGAGGCGGCTCGCAGCATTGCTGCCCGGCAAACTTGGTGAAACATTTAATCAGCTAAGGAGTTTCCATGGAGCTTTGGACATCGGCTACCCCCAACGGTTGGAAGGTGAGCATCATGATCGAAGAGTTGATCGAAGCAGGTGCACAGTTGGGTAAGACAAGCGTAAAACACATCAATCTGACAAAGGGTGAACAGCACGGCCCTGAGTTTATAGCCCATAACCCCAACGCCAAAATCCCGGTTCTGATCGACGGCGACCGAAGCATCATGGAGAGCTGTGCAATTCTTCAGTATCTCGGGGAAAAATACCCGACCTCCTTGCTACCCGAAGACGACAGCCGCTGGGATATTCTGCCCTGGGTTTACTGGCAGGCCGCCAACGTCGGGCCCGTGTTTGGTAACAAACTCAGCTACACCCGCTACATGGACTCTGTCGACGACGCGGCGAAAGCCCATCCATTGGAGCGCTTTGGCAACGAAGCGCAGCGACTCGTTGGGGTGTTGGAAGGCCGGCTAAACAGGCACCCTTGGGTCGCAGGCAATACATTTACCATCGCAGATATCGCGCTGTATCCGTGGATTCGGGGCTGGAAATGGAGCAAGGTCGATATCACCCAGACACCTGCTGTGATGGATTGGGTCACCCGAGTGCGACAGCGCCCGGGTGTCGGCCGAGGCATTGCTTATGGCGTACCAGCGGACGAAATCGACCGCTGGAGCCCTGAACGCAGGGCGCAGTATCGGCGTAACGGGTCCCAGATTACCAACCCCGGCCAGTAGGCTCAGAAGGCGGAAAAATCCGGCTCACGTCGCTCAGCGAATGCGGCCACCGCCTCTTGATTCGCTGGGCCACCCATCAAACTCCCGAGCCCTGCGGTTTCTATTTCATGCGCTTCCCGAAGTGCTTCCCGGCGGGGTGCCATCAACATTTCTTTCGTGGTGATCAGCGATGCCAACGGTTTGCTGGCCAGCAGTTGAGCGCGTTCAAGGGTTTGCTCCATCAGCAATTCATCTGTCACCACCTCAAACACCATGCCGTAGTCCTGACAGGTTTGGGCGTCTAGCCACTGGGAACTGAGCAGTACCCAGTTCGCCGCCTGTGGCCCCATCATGGCGGGAAACGTCACCGTGCTGGCAGCCTCAGCGGTCAGCCCCAATGCCGTAAACGGACACCGCAACCGTGCGCTTTCCGCCATAAAAACCAAATCAGCGAGGCCGGTAATGGTGCACCCGAAACCCACGCCCACACCATTAATGGCCAGCAACAATGGCTTCGGAAATTCGATAAGGGCTTCAAACATGCCGCCAAAACCGTGTTCAGGGGGGTTGGCTTGATCGGGCCTGTCCGCCAGATCCATGCCTGCGGAAAAGGCCCTGCCTTCGCCGGTGATCACCAGCACTTTTACTGTGTCGTCGTCCGTCGCCGCCAAGACCTCTGCGGTTACCGCATCGAACATTGGACCATTGAAGGCATTTAAGGCCTCGGGCCGATTGAAGGCCAGAACCCGAACGGCTCCATGATTTTGTGTCGTGGTCAGCTGTGTCGTGGTCAGCATTGTTTTTCTCTCCATTTCGCGTGCGGAATCGCTGTCGTTAGGCGGGTTCCGCGGGTAAGCCGCCTACGATGGCAATATCAGCCGCCGATCCATCCCACCGGTGGCGAGCCAACTCTTGATACGCGTCACTGTCGTACCATGCCCGAGCATCGACGCTGCGATTGAAGCGAATGATCACCGTCCTTGTGTGATTCCATTGGCCCTCTAGGGTCACCGGTGCCTCGTCTACCGCCAGCATTTCACCACCGTATTGGGCAAAAATCTCCATAAACCCCAATTCATAGCGCGCATAGGCTTCTCGGTCGTGAATACGAATTTGAGCAACAACATAAACACTCATAGGGCCCTCCAACAAAGCCCTCATCCTAGCGGTATTTCAGGTGTCAAGCACCCCACGCGCCGGACAATTGCAAAGGACTCGATCAAAGTGAAGGCAAGGGGAAAAAGGAGAGGAAGAGAGGAAAAGTGAGAGGAAAAAGGAGCCCGCGCCACTTCTTGCGCCCTAGTCACACGGGCATAAAATGCGATTTTAAACACAAGAAGTGCGCGCGAACCCAAAACCAAAGCTTGCGCTATTGCCTTTCTGATTAGTGTTATTATTACTATCTTCAGAATGGATAGTTAAAATATCATACAACCGCGACAAAGCCAAAGCTAACCTTTGGTGCATGTCCACTCTGCAACAACGTATTACTCAAGCCCGTAAGTCGCGAAAGCTTTCTCAAGCCAACTTGGCTGAGCGCCTCGGCATCACTCGAACGGCCTGCAGTCACTGGGAGACCGGCCGAGCGAAACCATCGACCAAGCACATCGAAAAGATAGCGGAAACTCTCGCGGTAGATGCGCACTGGCTGATCAGCGGAAAGAAAGGACTGAATCCCGAGCTACGTCAAAACACGGACAATCGGCTAGGCAATGACGCAAAGAACGTTCTGCTGGAAACTCAGGCTGGCTATCAAGAGACCTTTGATAAAGAAACCCTCAAGGTCGCCGGAGAGTATTTTTCGCTCAATCGCACCCAGCGCAAGCTGGTGCGAGACTTACTTAAAGCGCTGAAGACCACGGACAGAACCCTCTGAATACGAGCGCCAAGGGTGCACCAGAAGCCCTTTGCCTCAGGAAAACAAACCACTAAAAGTTAGTAATCCTTGGTCGCGGCCCTCAGGCGCGAAATGTCCAGCGCAAGGTATCGGCAAAAAGTGCGCCACCGTGCCGCAGATTATGGCCACCGGTGCCAAACTCAAAGCGATAGTCGTAACCGGCAAAATCCAGGGCTGCAGCCATTTGTTGGTTCGCCAGCGCCCAGCTTCCGGTCACAATATCCGCATCAAGCTCACCGCTTTGCAAAAAGACTCTGATGGGCTTACGCGGTGTGCTGCGAATCAGATAGGGAAAATTATGCGCTCCGCGAATGTTCACAAAGGATCCGCAGTGGCTGATCACACGGCCAAAACTGCCGGGAAAATGCCAGGCGGCATTAAGCGCACAGATACCTCCGCTCGATATGCCGCAAACAGCCCGCCGGCCCGCATCCGTTGTTAGCGTGATGCCCAATGCTTTTTCAACGAAGGGCAGTACGTCTTCCAGTAAAAATTCGCCATAGGCCGGGGTACAGGAATCGTATTCGACACTGCGCTGACGATTCACCGTCGGATCCGGCATCTGCCCCGGTACCGTGGCATCAAAGCCGTCGGGGATACCGGGCATCACGAATACTGCCGCCGTGGCTCCCAGTTCGTCTGACGCCAGCAAATTGTCCAGCACCGCCGGTGCTCTGATCGCGCCTTTATCGAAGCGATAACCTTCGCCGTCATTACAGATTAGCAAATTAAGCGGCCCGCGCACGGCAGATGCAGGCGGCAGATAAACCGCCAATCGACGACGGGTGCCGGCAAACACCGAACTGTGGTCCCAATCGTTGAACACATGCATGGAGCCTTGCAGCTCGCCCTCGTGATAGGCCTCCGGACACGGGTGGTAGTGCTCGTCCCCTACCGTGGCTAAGGACTCACGAATTTCCATATTGGCCCTGCCATTGACCTGATAATCCATGTCATGCAGATCGCCCCAGGCGTTATCGAGGCCTAAATCCTGAAATGTTTTGACGTCCATAGTTCCTCAACCTTAGATGGGTGCGTTGTCTTGTCGGCTCCACTCGTCTCAGTCGACGATGGACTGATACACACGTGTTCTCAGCTCTCGTCTGATGGGGTAGGTCGATGACGGCATCAGCTGGGTAAAGAAGACCACGAATAAGTCCTGCGCAGGATCTATCCAAAAAAAGGTACTCGCTGCGCCACCCCAATGATGCTCACCGGGGGACGTGATGATGGACGCTTTGACCGGATCGAGCACCACGGCAAAGCCCAGACCGAAGCCAATACCGTCATAGCTTGTTTCACTCCAAACTGGCTGACCCATGGCCGCCATATCTGAGTTGTTCGGCAGCTGATTGGTGCGCATGTAGCGTACTGTTGTCGGTGAAAGTAGGCGCTCACCTTCTAGCTCTCCAAGATTAACCAGCATCTGACAGAACCGCGCGTAATCGCCAATGGTGCCGACCAAGCCACCACCACCGGAATGCGACAACGGCTCTGTGAAATACACAGACTGACTGGAGCCCTCCATCAACTTCAGTCCCCCACGCTGATCTTGAGGTACCGTCGCGCTGGCGCTGCCGACCGTACTCATGTCGCCACCGACTGCCGGCGCATAGAGTGCGGCAAAGCGGTCTTGACCCTGCTCCGGCACTGAGAAGCCGGTATCGGTCATGCCCAGAGGAGCAAAAATTCGCTGCTGAAAAAACGCGGCTAGGCTCATGCCCGACCAAACTTCAACCAGGCGGCCGAGCACATCGGTGGCGACCGAGTAGTTCCACTGGGTGCCGGGCTGACAGAGCAGCGGAATGCGCGCCAATCGCGTCACGATATCGGCCAAGGATTCGGATCGACTTTGAAACTCGATCTCTCGATCGCGGTACTGGGCATCCACCGGCGTCGTGCTCATAAACCCATAGGTCAGGCCCGACGTATGATTCATCAGATGTTTGACCTGCATCGGCGCCTGCTGGGCACTGACTGCAGTAATCGGCGCATCACCGCCATCCCAGACCGGTGTCTCCGCAAATTCCGGCAGGTACTTGGCGACAGGATCATCAAGCTGAAAACACCCCTGCTCGTAGAGCATCATGGCCGCAACAGTGGTCACCGACTTACTCATGGAATAAATGCGCACAATGGTGTCTGCGTCCATCAGCTTGCCATTTTCTCTGTCGGCAAAACCCGCAGACTGCAGATAGGCGACCTTACCGCGCCGTGCGATTAGGGCACTGGCACCGGCCAGCTTGCCATCGGCCACCTGGGCCTCCAGCCAACTCGTAATATGTGTCAGGCGCTCTTTAGATAAACCGACAACCGCAGGATCGACAGATTCCAGCATAGTATTTCTCTCCAAAAGTAAGCCTGCACACGAGCAGGCTAATAGTGATCCGGGCAGTGGGGCTTGTGCCGTGTCGCGAACAAGGCGTCCGCTTTGGCGATCGCGTCGGGCTCACCATGCAGCATTCCCCAATTGGCAAGGGTCTGGGCACCGTACATGCCGCTGAAAAGGCTCGTCAGCGCTTTGATCGATAGGGTTAGCTCCGGCGGCTTCGTCACCGACGTTACCTGAGAATCCATCGCATCGTCAGCGGAGGTTTGCAGACACCACGTACCGTTGTTCCATGGGGCCAAGTCGTCGCCCGCCAGCTTCAACACCAGCTCAGCGTTTGTGCTATAGCCCCGCTGTGCCAGGGCCTTGGGCGCGTCGACAATGCGCCACCAAGTCGCCTCATGGTCTTGCGTGTGCAGCATGCGCGGCTCTGCCATGATCGCTTGGGCAGGATCATCCATCGGAGCGTTGGGCCAAACCACTCGACCGACCAGGTCGTGTTTGGCAAAGAATCGCCAAAGATCGCGGCAGGCGGAGATGTCCAACCACGCCATATCCCGCACCTTAATTTCTTGAGGCCGGGCGCGGTGAACTACCTGACCAGCCCGCAGCGTGTAGACCGCATAGCCCGTTGGGGCGTCAACCGGTCCCACCAGGGCAACATAGACTGGGCCATCCTGTGCGCTCTCGCTCGCACTGTCTTGAGCATTTTCACCACCCCCCAACACCGAGTTCAACCACAGGGACTTGCCCCGGTGAAGATAACCCGTACGCTGGGCAATGAACTGCTTATAGATCTCTCGGAGTGAGTCCAATACCGCGTCGGGATTATGTCGGGTTACCTTGGCCTCCACATCAGTCGACGCCTCAAGCAGCGCAATATCTGCAGTATCGATGGCGTAGCCACGGTTTAGACCCGCGGGCGAGAAACCGTAACGTTGATAGATGGCCGCTTGAGATGCCCACAGACCGGCTAGGCTCTGGCCTCGCTCGCGCTGTTCGGCAAACGCACGGGTCATGATGGCTCGAACCAATCCTTGCCGACGATATTCTGGACGGGTACCGATCACTGAAATGCCCGCCATGGCCATCGCCCGACCGTTGGCTCGAATGGTAAAAGGAAAGGCCGCAAAGGATGTTGCCATTAACGGCTGACCGGCCTCGGTACGGGCAGCCGGATCAAAGGCGCAAAGGGTCCATTCCGGCCGAGTACCCGCCGCTGCGATGTTGTCCTCGCCATCGCCAAAGGTACCGCCATAGGAATACGAGGCCATCAAACCCAGCTGTCCCATCTCCTCAGCCAAGGCAGGGCGAATATCAAATGTCACAGGCGGCCCGATGGTTAATTCCCGGCACCTTGGGCTTCGCTTTCCAGCAATCGGGCACCGCGCAGAATATTTCCCATGGCGTAGTTCCCTTCGTGGCAGGCGTATTCATATACCTTAGACTGCTCGCGTTTCCAGACGTAAGCACCGCTCCATGGCTGGGTCCAAGCCGTGTCGTCTTGCACCGTAAAATCGTAGAGCAAATCGCCATTGTCCAAGGGTGTGAACCGCTCGGTGAGATACAGGTTTTCGTCACCACCATACAGCCCCGTGTCTTCTCGGAAATTCGTGGTTTCTACCACCAGTGTATCGCCCTCCCAGCGTCCAATCGCATCACCCAACCACTTCCGGTTATCCGCCGGGCCGTGTGTTGCGTTCATGCGAATCACGCGAGCGTCGTGCACCATTTCCAGCAAAATCATCACGTGATCGTCGGTTTGCACGATACGCTTATAGTTGTTGTAGAGACCGGGCAGGCTCGGTGGTCCGGCACTGAACCCCAACAGGCAGCGCTCTGCCAGGGCAAGGGTCTCGGGTCCGTCGAAGGGCCCGGGGCCATCATTTTTCAGCCAAGAAGCCGTACCGTCATTGACGTAGGTAAAGGAGCTGAACGTGCTCGCCATCTTGCGCATACCCTTCGGCGTTAGCGGTGGCTGACGGCCGTTGGCTGGTTCGTAAATGATCGACGTTCGAATTTTGCCATCCAATTCGGACAGATCACTGCCGGGATCAACCCAAAACGAGTTGTATCCGCCAACCCCTCCGGCACCGTAGGCCTGCTGGCCATCGCCACCCTTTGGCGGTGCCGAACGATTGGGATCACTGATCTCTTGCGCATCACTTTCGAGTAGGCCGCTGAGTTTTTTGTACTGCTCGGCTTCCCCAGGCGTCATGAACTGCTTGTCTCCCAGCGCCTCGGGCCGATTCAAAGGGGTCAAGGTGCCACTGTCGTAAAAGCCTGATAGATCCGGCTTTCCCGAGGCCGTCCGCTTGATTTCAGCGAATCCGATGTTGCTTAGCAGCAACCCCAAAAGACTGGTCGTTATCGATCTTACCCACATTGGCTATCCCTCCCCGTTCTTCTCAAAACCACGCGCACTGACGTCCTAGGCGGCTGAAAAACGGGCCAAACGCTGGGAAATGAGGGTATCGGCCTCACCCATGATCCGATCCATCAGCTCTTGTACCGTTGGAATGTCATACACCAGACCCGCGACCATGCCGCAGGACCAGGCACCGATGTCCATATCACCCTCGGTCATTACCTTGGGATAAACCCCGGCAACTTCGCTCGCGATATCCTCGAACTTCAGTTCGCTTCCCATGGCCTTTTCTTTTTCCAACAAACGCTCGACTGCTGGATTCGTCAGCACTCGCTCGGTATTCCGTAACGGTCGCATCACTAAACGGGTATCCAATTCTGAGGCGTTCAAAATCGCCTGTTTGACGTTGTCGTGCACTGGCGCTTCCTTCGTCGCAATAAAGCGAGTGCCCATGTTCATACCTTCGGCACCCATGGCCAAGGAAGCGACCAAGGAGCGTGCATCGGCCATACCGCCGGACGCAACAAAGGGAATTTCAAGCTCGTCTGCTGCTCTGGGCAACAGAATGAAGTTCGGGATGTCGTCTTCGCCCGGGTGACCACCACATTCGAAGCCGTCCACCGACACCGCATCGCAGCCAATGTCTTGGGCTTTCACCGAATGGCGGACGGACGTGCATTTGTGAATGACCTTAATGCCAGCCTCTTTAAGCTGGGGCAGCCATTTCGCCGGGTTGTTGCCAGCGGTTTCCACCACTTTGACACCGCTTTCGACGATGGTATTGACCAAGCCTGGATAGTCCGGCGGTGTTACCGAAGGCAAAAACGTGAGATTCACGCCGAAGGGCTTGTCGGTCATGGCCTGACAACGCTTGATTTCGTTTGCGAGCTTCTCCGGCGTGCCCTGAGTCAGACCGGTGATAATGCCCAAGCCACCGGCATTGGATACCGCGGCTGCCATTTCGGCTAGTCCCACATAGTGCATGCCGCCTTGAATGACAGGGTGTTCAATACCAAAAAGTTCGGTTATTCGCGTTTTCATAGAGAATCTCACGTCGTAGGTAAAAGAGGACTCATGTGCCTCACTAGATCCCAGATGCTGACTGACCACCGCCGAGCCTGTCAACACATCCATGCAAAAGCCGAGGCTCGATGGCGTTCAAATGCCGGCGCGCAATCGCGCCAGCACCAAGGGCAGCTGAGCACGACCTTGAAAGGGTTCGCTACCGATGTAAAGCGTCGGCGCGAACGACACGCCTTGTTGGCTCGCCCGGGCATAGGCCTGCTCTAACGCTTGCGGTCCAGCCCCCTGCACATAGGCACGCCACCCGTCGGCATCGAATACCCCCTCATCCACAGCCGCATCCAGCAGCTCGGCAATCACCACCGGTGATTGGACATCAAGCCCGTCGCGCCACAGCGCCAGGAATACGCGCTCCACGTAGTCATCGACACGCGTCGGCGCGTTCGCCTGCAGCCAAAGCACACCCGTATGAGCAACATCGCAGTCCGTGACGAGGTATGGATCGTGGAGTTTATGCGGTGCATAGCGCTGGAGATCCCCCGCAATGTATTCACCGCGTATGCGTCGGTGGCGAGTACTACGATCTTCCTCGGGCTGTTGCGGTGCCGGTTTTTTCAGCGGCCGATGATCGAAGGGTCGCCACTGCAGTTCGACCCCTTCGTCCCGAGCCGCTAACAAGCCGCGCAGCGCCAGGTAACTGTTGGGGCTTTTAAAATCAAAATAGACCGGCAGACCGGCGAGGTTCCGCACGACACCCGGCTCAGAAGCGCACTTTTCCAGAGCGGCGGGCTCAATATCAGTCGCGAGATCGTAGGCCACATCCGGCGCAATACCTGCCTTACCAGACAGCATCCAAGCAATTCGCGGCAAATGCTCACGACCAAAAAACCGACTGGGCTGACCATCCTCGCCGGGATGCTCGAGCAGCTGATAAGTGGGCACGCCATATACCCCGGCGTTAAACGTCTGCTGTTGCACGGCGTCGTTGTAAGCAGCGCCTTCTCCTTCGGCAAAGGCTTTGAAGCCTTTGGTGGGTGCGCCGATTTGAACCAACGTGTTGAACACAGCGTCCAGGTCCTCGGCATCGAACTCGCGACGCCAAAAAGGCCGGTAAATTGCGTCCAGATACCGCTGAAGCAAACCGTCCGTTTGATTTTGCGCGGTAAGGCCCTCGTGCAGTTTAATCCACCACATGCCGATGGCAGGCAAATTGGTGTTCCAGATTTTCACCGTGCCGCGAATGGTTAGATCCGCCAGATTGGCGTAACGCCGACAGTCAAAATAGGCGTATTTCACACCAGACCACTGTTCTTGGCTGCGGCTTTGAGCCGCAACTTTGCCATCCTCGGCCAACTTGGCGGTGCCCAGATAGCTGCCGATATCCAGCACAAACGGCCGCCAATCTGCGACCACGTCCAATTTTTTCAGCATCTGCCTCGTTGGCTCGATGGCCAGAAAGGCATAGGGACTTTTGAAATCAATATGCACGATCAACGGCGCATCGGATTCGGTGACATCGTGCAGACTCAGTGTCTGTCCGGTCGCGGTTAAGGGCGCTAGGGCATCCATCAGTCGTTTTCCTTCATTACGCATTCCGTCCTACGCCTGCTTCCGCAGCCATTTCTCCAATTTTTCCCCCAACTTCTCTAAAGGGGCAAACCGCATTACCGCACCAACTCCCCACCCGGGCGATAGGCACGCAGCAAATTGGCTTGGAGCGCGTCTTCGTCGAACAACGGCGCGTGCAGCAACTCGTTGGCGTAATCCAGGGCTTGATCATTGTAATGTGGCGACTCGTCATCCAGCGTCGCGCTGCCGAACTGATGCACACCCTCAACCGACAGCTGCCCCTGTGCATCCCAAGCGACCAAGTAATAGAGGCCGTCTCCGGCCACATTGGTCAAAAATCCGTCGTCATTAAGATCCCGTCCATAAATCGCTCGCAGAATATCCGGCCCACCGCCCACCGGCACATTCACATCACCCCGAACATGACGGTTCACCTCTCCCCACGGCGGATCCAGTCGCCCGGTGGATGCCAGCAAGGTCTCGACACAGCCACCCAGCAGATCAGCCACCGCCTGTGCATCGTGGGTTTCCCGATCGTCGGCCCTTTCTGCCGCTAGAAATACACAGGTGCCCAGGGCGGCGCCGGTATTGTCGACATCCGTACCTAAATCCCACTGCGCGAGCACCTGCTGGGCTCTTTGCAGGCTTGGATCCGTAAACGACTGAACCGCAATGGTATCTAGGTAAGCCACGTAGAACGTTGACCGCGAATAAAATTTGTCATGCTTGATCGCAGAAAATTCCTCTTTGCTGATCATTGGACCAAGCGCGGCAAAGAGTTCCAAACCACGGTGAGCACGATTGGACATGTCCTGCTGAAACCCGTGCTCCGGTGCGAGAGCGCTTTCCTTAGGGTTTTCTGCGGCCGCGGTGACATTGAAGGGGGTTTGGTTTGCACTAAAAACAAAGCCGCTGTCCGGGTTCGCTACCTGGGGCATTTGGGAAAAAGATAGGTTCTCCTGCCAAATCAAGGCGGAGTCATCGCCGGGCAAATAGCTTTGCCAGTCATAGCGAATGTCTCGCTTGGGTGTTAGCGCATTGTGCAGAAACATGATGTTGCCCTCTTTGTCCGCATAGACAAAGTTGAAGCTGGCAAAGGTCATCATGCGCATGGCTTCTTTCCAATCGGTGAAATCCTGAGCGAGATTCATGCGATACCATTGCTCAACCTGACGCAGCTCACCCATTCCCGCATAGCGAATCGCGTAGGTGCCATGGTCGGTACGCAGCACGGGGCCGTGCTCCGATCGTAGTCCCTCCTGAGTCACGGTCCAGGGTAAGAAACCCCACAGTCGAATTTTCAGCTCGATATCACGAACCTCCAAGTCGCGCCATTGGCCGTCGAGCCGGTACTGGTTTTCGTTGTCTGGATTGATGTCGAGAACAAAGACGTCGACGAGATCCGGTCGGTTAACCGTGGCGCCCCAAGCCAAGTTTTCGGTGAAACCAACGGACACAGTTGGCGAACCCGGGAACAGTCCGCCCATGATGTTTAAACCTTCCGCGCTTTTGAGATGCGCTTCGTACCATGCAACCGGCCCCGTCGCGGGCTGATGGGAGTTGATCGCGATTCGCGTAGCGCCTTCGTCGGAAATTTTCGGTGCGATGGCAAAGGCATTAGAACCCACCGGTACCCCAGTCATCATAATTTCAGGAGGCGGCTGCTTCAGCGCCGCAGGGGGTTCCAACAGAGGTTGCTCGGTAGGCAATTGCAGCGCTGGCGGGGTGATTTGACGAATCACGTCACTCACTGCGCGCTGACGCTCGCTACCCATCACCTCACGCACCACGCCATCGAATCCATAGAACATCAAATGGCGAAGCATAAAGCCCGCAACCACGTCCTTCCCTGTCACCGGCAGCACGCGCTCATCAACCGCTTCCGGGTGGGTGGCAGCATAAAAATTCAGCCCATCAGCATAAGCCTCGATATAGGCACGCATATCAGGACTCAGATCCCACTCGTAGTTCGCGTCCAGAGTCTGCCAAATACCGAGCCAGTGAACCAAAAAGTCTGTTACAGCCCCGTCTTGACCAATGAACAGCCCATTGTTGCCTCGATAAAAGGGCATGGCCTCCTCAATCAGCTGCCAATTGTCCTCAGCCTGAGCGTAGGCAAAACCAAAGGCTGCGTCCGCATTGGTCTCACCCAGGATATGCGGCACACCGCGGATGTCACGCCGGATGGTTACATCGTAGCGTTCCTCCAGATACAGGTAGTCCTCGCCAACGAAGGTGGGCTCGGCACAGCCGATAAGCGTAAACAACACATAAACTGACAACATACTTTGGAAAATCGACCGCACAATGTTTCTCCTGCCCGCGGGCGTTAACAGCCCGCCAGAGTGCCATAGTGACTGCGGCGAGAAAAGAAAGTCCCGCGCGAGAGCTCGGACAATAGCCCTTGACTCTGACCGGCTCGCGCCTCACTCTGCTTCGCCTTGAAGACACACGTCTTTGAGACTTTGGGGCAATACCCCGATCTCGCGATTTCCAACGCGAGCCAAGCCTACCCCACCCTAGCGTGTGTGAGTTTGCTTGAAGTAACGATGCAAACTGCGCAGTCGCGAAAAACGCCGAAACCGGCGGATATCTTGCGGCCGAGTAAGCCTCATCAGATCTTTGATAGGCATGGGCTATACGCGGCAAACATCCAAATTAAATCGACGCATCAAGCGAAAGCTTTTGCTGCGTGACTAGGACATGTTATGACGGACAACGCGTTTGCGGCTCTCGGGCTGCATCACACCTATTGCGACACGGTCGCTGAACTTGGCTTCACGGAGCCCAGCGACATTCAACAAGCCGCTATTCCTGAGGTATTGGCTCACAAAGACCTGCTCGGTATTGCCCAGACAGGCACCGGCAAAACTGCCGCCTTTGGATTACCGCTGCTGCAGAACTTGGTTAAGGATGCCGCCGAGCGAAAGGGCGAAATGCGCGCCAAGCCTCGCCACCCTCGAGCACTGATATTGGCACCGACTCGGGAACTGGCACTGCAAATCCACAGTGAACTGGAACGTTTGGGCGGCCAGAGCAACATGAACTACATGTGCGTTATCGGCGGTGTAAACCAAAACCCGCAGGTTAAGAAACTGCGCGGCGGCGTCGACATCTTAGTTGCTGCCCCGGGCCGTTTGCTCGACCTCATGAACCAAGGCCATGTGAGCCTGAGTGAAACCGAATTCTTGGTGCTCGACGAATGCGACCGTCTATTGGATATGGGATTCATCCCCGACGTACGCCGCATCATCAAAGCCATGCCGACGGAACGCCAAACACTGTTGTTCTCGGCCACCATGCCCGGCGAGATCGCCAAACTTTCCAAAGAAATTTTGCGCGACCCGGTGCGCATCGACGTCACGCCTGAAGAAGTCACCGTCGCCAAAATCGAACAGAAGGTTGTGCATGTCGCTACCCAACAAAAACGCGCAGTGCTCGAACATTTGCTGCGAGACAGCAGCCTCGTCAGAGCCATCGTCTTTACGCGCACAAAACACGGTGCCAACAAAGTCGCTCGACAGCTCAATGCCTCCGGCTTCGTCGCTGAGGTGATTCACGGTAACAAAAGCCAGGCCGCTCGGCAGCGGGCACTGGAGAATTTCAAATCCGGCGATGCTTGGGTTTTGGTGGCAACGGATATCGCGGCCCGTGGCATCGACATTCGCGAAGTGTCCCATGTGTTCAACTACGAGCTGCCTCACGAACCCGAGAGCTACGTGCACCGAATCGGCCGAACTGCTCGCGCCGGTGCCGGCGGTGTGGCCTGGGCATTGGTTGATGCGGCAGAAATCAGTCGACTGAAAGCCATTCAGCGTCTAACCAAGTTAACCTTGGAGCCTGTCACACTGGACATCGAACTGCCGGAAGTCGTGAAAACCAACCCCGCTCCAACACCCCAAGGGACGCAAAAGCAAAACAGAGGCAGAGGCGAAGGCGAAGCCAAGCGGCAACGCTCGCGCCGACGCAAACCCACAAGTGACGGGCGGGAAAACGCCAAGCCTGCCGCAAATCGCACCAAGAGCCACGGCAATCGGGCCGAGCCTGAAGTGAAGGATTCTCCGCCCGAAGTCGACGGTAACCGGCCTGGCGTCAGCAACGCCAATGTGGATCCCTACGCAGGGCAGCGCCACGCCAACGGCAAACGCAAATATCACACGCCCAAGGGCAGTAATGGTGGCAGCAATACGCCCCGGCGACGACGACGCTCCCCTACCTCGGGAGCCGGCGCCAACGGCAACCGAGCCTGAGAACTCATGCTGGCGGGCATTACCGCCAGCGAGATAGCACGGTCGAAGAGCGGCTTGGGCGTTAGCCCCAAGCCTAACCCTCAAAATCAGCCCAAGCTTCCGACTTAGCCCAAACCTCTGGCGCGGTATTGTCGCCCTTTGATCTTGTGGCGATTGATCAGACCCTGGGCTGTGCTGGAGTGCTCCTTAGCAATGGCCACATAGCTCACCATGGGCAGAATATCGATCTTGCCGACAGCGTCGGCACTGAGTTCTTTCGACGCCGTCAGCGTGCCCAGAATGTCTCCGGGACGCAGCTTTTGCTTCCGACCACCATTAATTTCAAGGGTGTAAACCGCCGGCTCGGGCATGGAGTGAGCCGTCTCAGAGGCAGCTTCGTCGGCGCTATCGGCTCGCCATAGCTTCATGGCTCCGGTACCACGTTCGGTTTCCAAGTTACGCAAACGCGACATTTCACGATCTGATACCAGGCTGATGGCAACACCCTCTCTGCCGCCGCGGGCCGTTCGGCCAATTCGGTGCACATAAATCTCTGCTTGATGGGGTAGCTCAAAATTAAACACGGCGTCCACATCGTCGATATCCAGCCCTCGCGCTGCCACGTCAGTAGCAACCAGTACGTTGGCGCTGCCGTTGGCGAATCGAATCAAGGTCTGGCTGCGCTCGTGTTGCTCCATGTCGCCGTGCAAGGCAACGGCGCTAAAACCGAGGCGATCCAATTGTCGGCTGACGTCAGCGCAGTCCACCTTGGTATTGCAGAAAACCAGATTCAGCTTGCCACCCCAGTGCCGCAGGGCTTCACCTAAGGCCTGAACTCGGGTGCCCGAGTCTCGCTCCGCCGGGGCATGACACCAGCGCTCGGCAATGGAAGGCGCGACTTCGGTTTCAGTGACGTCTATCCGCACCGCGTAAGGGCTCAGGGCTTTCACAACGTGGGCAACCTCGTCAGGAAACGTGGCAGAAAAGAGCAGATTCTGTCGGGGCGATGGCAGGTAGGCGAAAATGGCGTCGATTTCATCCTCGAAGCCCATATCCAGCATGCGATCCGCCTCATCCAACACCAAGGAACTTAGGCCGTGCAGGTGCAGGGTGCCTTTTTGCAGGTGCTTGAGCACCCGCCCGGGCGTACCCACCACAACATGGGCGCTATGCTGCAAAGAGCCGATCTGGGGACCAATGGCCACACCGCCACACAGAGTCGTCACCTTCGTATTGGACAAATGCTTGGCCAGCTCACGAAAGCTCTCCGCGACCTGTTCCGCCAATTCCCGGGTCGGACAAAGCACCAGTGTCTGAACATGAAACTGTGTGTTTTCTAAACGCTGTAAACAGGCCAGAGCAAAGGCTGCCGTTTTGCCGCTGCCGGTACTAGCCTGAGCAACCACATCCTTGCCCGCTAAGGCACTGGGCAGAGCGGCAGCCTGAACCGGCGTCATCTGTGTAAATTCCATCTGCTGGAGGCGAGAAAGCAAGTCGTCGCGCAATCCCAACGAATGAAACGATCGATCATCTGTCATGACAAAAAGGTACCCCGGTTACGAGCGGCGAGTGTGCCTGAGCAGGAAGGCTTCTGCTGCAGAAAAGATGACTTCTTTTCGCTCAGGCTTTAGCCGGTCCAAGGCCCGGGGCATCAGTGCCAAACGAGGATTGGTCGCAAAAAAATCTCGGTTGTTGTCAATGAAGCGCCAGTACAGGCCATCCATCACATCGCACCACGGTCCTCTTTTGTAATCGCTCATTTTCAACAAGTAGTTCGAACCACAGATATAGGGCTTGGTGGCAAAAATGCCCCCATCGCTGAAAATACCCATACCGTAAACATTGGGGCCCATCACCCAAGACGCAGAGTCCACGTACATTTCCATGAACCAACGGTGCACGGCCTTCGGCTCGATTTCGCACAGGGTCATCAAATTCGCCACCACCATCAAACGCGGTATGTGGTGGGACCAGCCGGACTGCTGGGCCTCCACGATGGCCGCGTCCAGGGGTTCGATACCGGTGTTACCGGTATACCAGGTATCTGTCATCTGGCGGTCGTGTTGCCAAAAATTGCCCTGCTGCTGCACCGCACTGAAGTGTTGATACACACCGCGAATAAATTCCCGCCAACCAATCACCTGACGGATAAAACCTTCCAAGCTTTGCATCGGAATGTCGTTGTTCTCGGCGAACTGCAGGGTTCGATAAACCACTTCCTTGGGCGTAATCAAACCCAGGTTAAGCAGAGGACTCAGCACGCTGTGAAACACCGTTTTGGAACGTTGAGAGATCGCATCTTCATAGGGGCCAAACAACGCCAGCCGGTGATGCAGAAATTCATCTAACCACTCCAAGGCACCCTGCCGAGTTACTGGCCAATGAAAACCGTCGACACTGCCCGGATGTTCGGCAAAGGTATGGCCCACCATGGCAGACACCTCATCCACCAACGCATCGGGTTGAACCTCAGACAGTACCGGTGGGTCGATGTTTTTTGGCAGTTTCTTCCGATTGTCCTCGTCGAAACTCCAGCGACCGCCGGTTGGGCCACCCTCTGCATCCACCAAAATCCCCAAACGGGTGCGCTGAAATTTGTAGAATGACGCCATTTGCGGCTTAGCGCGGCCGTTAAGAAATTCCGCGAAATCCTCTCTGCCGCAGAGAAACATCGGCGAAGGCAGCACCCTGTGGCCGATACCCATGCGGTGCACCAAGCTCGCCAAATTAGCCTGCATGGCCTTGCCTTCGACTTCGAAATGCACCAACTCAGCCACCTCGTGCTCGGCCAACAACTGCCGCAAAGTGGTCATGAATTGCTCGGCGGTTGCGGATCGCTGCTCGACATCCAACGGCTGATACAGAACATTGATACCGGCCTGTCGCAGGGATTGGGCGTAGGACCGCATGGCGGCTAACACGAGCACCAGTTTGTGCTGGTGATAGGCAAAGTGCCGACACAAAAACGAGTCTTCGATCATGACCACGCAATCCACTTGCGCCGCTGATACCTCCTCGATCGGAAATAGCTGATTGCCCAGCACCAACAAGGCTGATTGATATGTCATAAATGCTCCTTGGCTAACGCAGTTCGCAAGCTCGGTTGGCAGGATTGGCACAAATAGATCCGGCGGCCACTGACCTCGATGCGCTTCACCGTATCGTCACAGTGGTAGCAGGGCTCCTCAGGGCGATCGAAAACCAAGTGCCGATAGCGCCGTCGAGACAGGCCCTTGGCCTGCAAACGCTTCACCCGCCCAGGTGTATTCGTCACACCAGCGGTGGCATAGGCTTGTCGAGTCAGATTAAGGGTGTTGCGGGCAAGCGCCCCCAGCTGCCGTCGGGCCAGATCCTTCGGTCGATCGAAGGGATTGGCCCGAGAATTGAACAAGATCTCAGATCGCAGATAGTTGCCAATGCCGGCAACAAAGCCTTGATCCAAGTACAGGGCTGCCAGTGAACGACCGGAAAACCGTTTGTCCTGCAGCCGCTGGAGCACGTCCTGCCAAACCACGCGATCGTCCAGCGCATCCGGACCCAGTCGCGCCAAATACTTTTGCTCCGGCAGGGATTCAGGCGTATGCACTTCAATATCAGACGCGCTGTACAACAGGGCACTGTGGGTTTCAGTATAAATGCCCAGCCGCAGCGTCCGATTGGTGCGCGGCGGCTTGTCACGGCGGGTAATGTACCAGCGTCCGTAGAGCTGATTGTGGCTATAGATCGTGAGACCACCGTCAAAGCGAGTCAGCAGCGCCTTACCTCGGCTGCTCACCCATTCCACCTGCTGGCCCGAAAGTTTTGGACCAAAGCCAGCCACACTGGGTTGGGTGAACACGACCTTTTGCGCCTCTCTGCCCGCCAACACCTTGTGGATTCGCGTGGCCACTCGACGAATCTCAGGACCTTCAGGCATGGGACCCTCCGCAACGGCTGATTTGGGACTTACTGCGGCGGCAGCGTTCGGAGCAGTACAGCACCTGATCCCAGTCTCGAGCCCACTTCTTGCGCCAGGCGAAGGGCTTTGAACAGGTCATACACATTTTCTGCGGAAGATTCGCCTTGCCGTGCTTGGACACACCGCCCTCATCATCGTCTTTTTCGGATCGCTAACTTAAAATGATACCGGTGAATCACGAGTGAAGAGGCTTCGCAAAGGCAACGAAGACCGAGGGAAATTGAAAAGGGCCAACAAAAGGTGAGGTTTTGTCCGGCAGTCCGATCGAAAGCCTCAGGCAATCTGCCAGCCACGTCGAGGTAAAAAGACACCGGCAACAAAACCCAACACCCGTGCCAAGGGGAATCTCACCAACCGAAGCTCTGCGGTGAACACAGTGATAACCTGACGGCGCGACACAGCGATTTTTGCCCGATGAGTCATGAGAAGCTGCCGAATCATGGACGCTTTGTAACCCCAGGGCAGTCCATATCGAAAATTCAAGGAAGATCTGCCCAATGGGCAGAGGCCCAAAAAGACCAAAACACCGTGCATTGTCATCAACGGCGACATCCAACGAAGACTGCGGCTGAGAAATACATCACCGTTGTCGATACGAACCCCCTCGGACTCACACTGCACGCCCAATTCCGCCAGCACCGAGCTGTGTAGAGCAAAACCGGGGCCCGTCAAAAAGTAGAAGGATCCATCCGGTTGGAGCGCTGAACCGTATTGGTTGGTTGCCATGTGACTGTCTGTTTATCATCGTGGCCCATCATACGATGCCGTTCAAATGTTCACCATGAGTTAACGTTTTTATCTTGTGATTAGTCCGCGCTAGCGCAGCCGAGAAAGCACCATGGTCGGAATCAAACTCATCAAAACGATAACTAAGGCGGCGGTAGACGCTTGGGCTAAACGTTCATCGGAAGCGAAGCGATAAACCCATGTCGCCAATGTTTCAAAGTTGAAGGGGCGTAAAATCAACGTTGCCGGGAGCTCCTTCATCACATCAATGAACACCAACAATAAGCCAGTGATTACGGCGGGTCTGAGCAAGGGTAAGTGAACCCGGCGCAGGACGACACCCGGCTCGTGGCCAAGGCTTCTTGCGGCAGCGTCAAGCTGCGGATGGATCTGAGTTAAGCCCGCCTGAGTGCTGTTAAAGGCCACGGTGAGAAAGCGTGCCACATAGACAAATATCAGCGCCGCCGACGAGCCGGTAATCAGCAGACCCCAGCGCACATCAAAGTTATCTCTGAGCAATGTTGCCAACCATTTGTCGACACTGGTCAGCGGTACCATCAGAGCAACCGCCAGCACCAGGCCAGGTACCGCATACCCTAGGGTGGCCACACGAACACCGCCGCGAACCCAGACATTGGGATGCAAGCGCTCGGCGTAGGCCAGCCACAGTGCAGCCCCCGCACAGAGTAACGCCGCCACACTGGCAACCCAGGCACTGTTTAACACCAAGGCCAAAAAAGCCGGACTGAAGGGGGTTTCGCCGTAGCTCACCGCCATGCCGGTCAGCGCCGCAACCGGCACAATGAGCCCTAGCAGAACGGGCAAAAAGCACAGCGTGAAGGCCAGCCAAGCCGACCACCCAGTCAGTGCGTGTCTGGCCGGTCGACGCTGTCGACCGACAGGATTAAAGCGCTGGCCTCGCCTGGCAAACTGTTCCGCCACCACCAGCAAACAGACCACGACAAATAGCCAACCCGCCAGCTGCAGAGCGGCCGCAGACTCCCCCATGGCGAACCACGTTCTGAAAATCCCCGTGGTCAACGTCGGCACGCCGTAGTGCTCGACGACCCCGTAATCTGCCACGGTTTCCATCAACACCAGAGCGAGACCGCCAACGACTGCAGGCCACGCCACCGGCAGGGCAACTCGCCAAAACACCCTCGAGCGGCTCGCACCCAACGCGCGAGCGGCTTCGTATAACGCGCTGGATTGCTGGGCAAAGCTGCCACGTGCGAGCAGATACACATAGGGATAAAGCACCAAGCTGATGACCAGTCCAGCGCCTGGCAGGCTACGAATGTTGGGCAGCACTGCCGCCTGAGGCGACAACTGCAACCAATCGCGTAACGCAATCTGAACCGGACCGGAAAATTCCAGCAAATCGGCGTAGACATAACCAATCACGTAGGCTGGAGCAGCCAACGGCAGAGCCAATGCCGGCACCAACATCCGTCGTAGGGGAAAATCGTAGTGCACGGTCAACCAGGCGGTTAGCACACCGATCACCGTAGACAGCGCGGCGACTAACACCATCAACTGCACGGTATTGGCCAGATAGATGGGGAACACTGTATCGCGCATGTGGGCCCAGCTCTCGCCGCCAGGTGCCAAGGCTGCCCCGAGCAGCATCAAAATCGGCAGGCAAACGGGAATCGCAATCAACAGCGTGCCGACTGGCCAGACAATGGATTTGGAGGGGTTGCTTAACATAGCAGACCACTATACCGGCCCCGCGAACCATTCGACAGAAAACTCGAAAGCACCGGGGCCGAATCCTGCAATAGGCTTGGCCAGTGCAATCGGGCAGTATTGCGCACCTATGAGTATTCAACTGACCTCCATCAGCCACCGATTCGGCACACACCGAGTGTTATCCGATGTTTCGCTGTCGTTAACCGATGGTGAAATTCTCTGCATCATTGGCCCCTCAGGCAGCGGCAAAAGTACGCTGCTAAGGATCGCTGCGGGCCTGGAAGAGATGCAAAGCGGAGAAATTGCGCTGGACGGCCAACGCCTTGCCAGTGCGAGTCACTCTCCACCACCGGAGCAACGCCCTGTGGGCCTGGTCTTTCAAGACCATGCGTTGTTCCCGCACCTCACCGTGGCGCAGAATGTGGGTTTTGGTCTTCACGGCAGTCAACCGGCAGAGCGCGACAGACGGGTGAATGATTTGCTCAACAGCGTTGGTCTCGCCGATCTGGCAGCCCGTTATCCAGATACGTTATCCGGCGGCCAGCAGCAAAGAATCGCGCTGATCAGGGCATTGGCCACCAATCCTCGGGTGATGCTGTTGGATGAACCCTTCGCCAGCGTGGATACTCCGCTGCGCCGTCAGCTTCGGCAGGATGCGCGGCAAGGCCTTATTCAGGCGGGTACATCGACGATTATGGTGACCCACGATCCCGAAGAAGCCATGGCCATGGCCGACCGCATATTGGTACTCGTTGATGGCGTTGTGGTTCAACTCGACACCCCCGAGGCGCTCTGGAAGAACCCTGCACACCGGTTTATCGCCGAAAGCATCGCTGGCCTGCAATCCCTTAAAGGACAAGTTGAAGAACGTCAAATTGTTACGGCCTTTGGAGATCTACCGCTCGCAAACCTGCGCCATAACGGTAATCTCGCCGTTGGCGAATCCGTTGAACTGGGCATTCGCGGCAGTACGATTGCCGTGACAGATTTCGAAGACGGTGATCCGCCCCAACCACTAAGCGCCTACGCCGTGGACGATATCCGCTTTGATGGCACGCACTGGACCGCGCTTGTCCGATCAGGGCGTCAACAACTACGCATCGTTGTTAGCCCGAAAAGCCAGTTGCGCCCGGGCGACCGTGTCGCATTGCGCTTTACCAACGCCGAAGCCGTGGTCTATAGTTGATAATCATTCTCATTTAAGAGCTTCATGAAACACTTTTTATTTGCGCTCAAATCATCAAAGGCCACGCGAATCATGAAAAACCAAGCAACCAAGCTGTTTGGCCTACTTGTCCTGCTAACCGCTTTGACCTTCCCTGCCAGCGCAACCTCTGACGAGGTAGTAAACGTCTATTCTGCCAGACACTACGACACCGATATGGCTCTGTATGAGGAATTCACACGCCAGACCGGTATCGCAGTGAACCTCATTGAGGGCGGGAGCGATGCCCTGATTGAACGTATTCGCAACGAGGGTGAATTCTCGCCGGCGGACATGCTGATCACGGTGGATGCGGGCCGCCTTTGGCGCGCAGGCGAAAACGATATTTTTCAGACGATCAAAAGTGACGTATTGAACCAACGGGTTCCACAGAATCTGCGCGATCCAGAAGGCTTGTGGTTTGGCCTGTCCAAGCGTGTTCGAGTGATCGCGTTTAACAAAGCCGCTGGACTGCCCGTTGCGGTTAACCGTTACGAAGATTTGGCCAACCCTGCCCTAATCGGCTCCGTCTGTATGCGCAGTTCCTCTAATATTTATAACCTATCGCTGATGAGTTCGATCATCGAGGCCCAGGGCGAAAAAACAGCCGAGGCTTGGGCTCGCGGGGTTGTCGGCAATTTTGCTCGCACACCGCAGGGCAACGACACCGCCCAGCTTCGCGCCGTGGCATCTGGCGAATGCGGCATTACCGTCGCGAACACCTACTACGTTGGCCGCCTGATCGGATCAAAAGACCCTAAGAACAATGCCATTACCGATGCGTTAACCATCGTGTTTCCGAATCAGGGTGACCGCGGTGCACACATAAACATCAGCGGTGCCGGCGTCACTCGCTACGCGCCGAACAAAGAAAATGCGATCAAGTTTCTCGAATATTTGACCAGCGATTTCGCCCAACGATTGTTTGCCGAAGGCAACAACGAATACCCCATCGTCGGCCCCACATCGGGGCCAGTAGCAAGCCTAGGCCCCTTCGAAGAAGACAGCATCAACGCAGCAGTTTTGGGCCAGCGCCAAGCCGAAGCCGTTCGCGTCTTTGACCGCGCCGGCTGGCAATAAAGGAGCATCCCTTGGAACGAATGATTCAACCCATACAGCCTCTGATTGGCATCACAGGTCGCGTCTTATTAGGGCTTTATTTTCTGATCCCCGGCATCAGCAAAGTCGCTGGATTCGATGATACGGCTCAGTACATGCTGACCCACGGGGTACCCCTCGTATCTGTCTTGCTGCCGATCACCATCGTGCTGCAAATTGGCAGTGGTTTGGCTCTCGTTGCAGGATGGCAAACACGCGCCATCGCCTTGATGCTGGCTGGCATGATCTTGGTGATCAACGTGTTCATGCACGATTTTTGGAACGTATACGAGGGCTTAACTCAACAACATGAGACTCAGAATTTCATCAAAAATCTGGCGATCATGGCGGGACTGTTAACGCTGGCCGCAGGACCAGCGGTGCAATCCCTGTCCCTGGACAGCAGAGCGCACACCCCTAGCGACTAGTCCGACCACCACTGGGCGTCGTTGGCTCCCACCGCCCGCGGCGGTCGGTCTGGGGTGAGGCTGACACGATTTAGCCGAAAACCGATTCCGGGCAGTGACACCGGCGTTGCGTCGTCACCCACAGCCAGTGTCTTTAACAGTCCTCGTGCTTGCAGCTGCCCCTCAGCCACGGTTTCACTGAGTTTGCGCACGCGACTGGCGGGCACGCCAGCCTGATCCAGCAAGCTTTCCCACTCAGAGGCTGACTTGGACAAAAAGACGGATTCAAATAACGCGCGCAACGCATCTTGGTTAGCGGCACGTGCTCGCGGCTCGGCCCACCGCGGGTCTTGGGCCCATTCCGAGTGCCCCAGCACCTCACAAAGATCCGCGAACTGCCGCTGATTATTTGCCGCCAACATCAGCAACTCACCGCCCTGTGTCGCAAAACAGCCGGACGATGGCGCGCGACTGGCCGCCTCGTTGCCGAGCTTAGGCAAGTCTTCACCAGTGGTGGCCACCGTCACCAGATTGTTCGCCATCATCGTCATGGCGGTATCCAACATACTGACGTCTACATGCTGAAATTCGCCGGTGAGGTCACGCTGTCGAAGCCCAGCCATCACGGCAAAGGCCGCGTTCAGACCGGTGGCATAATCGATGTAGGGCGCACCCACTTTCACCGGACCCATCTCGTCGGTACCCGTGGTACTCATGATACCGCTCATCGCCTGAACCACATGGTCATAGGCAGGTCGATGACCGATGGGCCCTACCTCGCCGTAAGCGGATATGGAGCAGTACACCAGGCGTGGATTCACCGCGGCCAACGCCTCCTCACCCAGCCCCAATCGCTGGGCAACTCCGGGGCGGTAATTTTGGATAAAAATGTCGGCTTCTGCGACCAGATCCAGCACTTTGGCAACCTGTACCGGGTCTTTCAAATCCATTTCAACGCAGTTTTTTTGCGCGTTCTGGGTGCAAAAACTCAGTCCCAGCCCCTGCTTTGACAGTTCCGGCAGAGCACCGGCGTAGCGAGTCATTTCACCACCGGGAGGCTCTACTTTAATGACCTGAGCACCGAGCAAAGCCAACTGGTAGGTACAATAAGGCCCGGCAAACACCTGAGTCAGATCGAGTACGCGAATGTTCTGAAGGGGCTGAATACAAGTCATACTGTGTCTACTGAGAACAAAAGACTAGACGGTAACCACAAAGCCAGTCCATCACCACCCACTGGCCGAATGAGGTAATCTAGCCAACACGTCGATTGAGACATAAACGCCAGAAGTTTTTGGGGAGAGGATATGAGCACAGGACAACCAATCGCCTTGGTCACAGGAGCGTCTGGTGACATTGGCGGCGCCATCGCGCAAGCCCTCGGCAGCCAAGGCTGGCATGTCATTGGCACCTACATAGGGGCAGCGGATGCGGCGGCAACCACAGTGACGACCATTACTGATGCTGGCGGTAGCGCAGAAGCCATACAGCTCGATCAACGAGATCCAGACGCCATCGAGGCGCTGATTGAGACCATCCGCCAAAACCACGGTCGCTTAGATGTACTGATCAACAATGCCGCTTGGAACATCGGCATTCCTTTTCGCCGGCTGGATGAGCTGACCTCAGACATTTGGGATCGCGTCATGGAAACCAATCTTCGAGCCCCGTTCCTGCTCGCCCGCGCAGCGGCCACCCTGTTGAGTGCCGGTGATGGCGGGCATATCGTGAACATTTCCTCAGCAGGCGGCATCAGCCCGGGCAGCAGCAGTATTGCCTACTCGTCGAGCAAAGCGGGCCTAAATCACTTAACCCGTTGCCTGGCGGTGGCCATGTCACCCAGCGTCGCCGTAAACTGTATTGCGCCGGGCTTGGTGGAGAATACTCGCATGGCTCAACGGTTGCCTGATAACGTTGCAGAAGGCGCTCGGCAAACCGCCGTGCTCGGCCGCGTCGGACAGGCAGAGGACATCGCGAATCAAGTCTTGGCCTTTGTCCAATCCACCTCGGTCACCGGCCAAACCATTGTCATTGATGGCGGCATGCCCGGGGCAATGCGCTAATTTTCAAGGGCAGTACTGTAATAAAAGGCGACAACTGAACAATGCTGAACGAATGGCTTCTTACACTGGCTCGATGGATAGATACCCAGAGCTGGAGCACTCAGATCCACGAGAGCATCTATCTGTATGCGTGGATCGAGACCACTCATGTGCTCACCCTGATGGTATTTTTGGGCATGCTGTTTGTCATTGACCTACGCATGCTGGGTTTGGCTTTCCCCAACGTTCGCGCCTCAACCATTGCCGAACGCCTAGACAAACCGATGATGATTGGCTTCGCGCTGATGGTCATGTCCGGGCTGCTTCTGTATTACGCGATCCCCGTGCGCACCACCCAAAGCCTTTGGTTTCGCATCAAGGTCATACTGCTGATATTGGCGGCCATCAATGCCTTCGCGTTTCGGGCACGCATGCAGGCTTCCGCAGACTCCTGGGATCTTGACCCAAAACCACCCCGGCACATTCGATTGGGTGCGGCGGTCTCAATCGGCCTGTGGGCCGGTGTGGTGGTTACCGGCCGAACCATTGCCTATGATTGGTTTGATTGTCACAAGGAGCTGCCTTTTGCCATGTACTGGGCAGCAGGCTGTGTTGATGAAATGGCGGCCTTTGCCAGTGAATAGAGCGTTTCCAGCAATGACCTTGACGCGTTACTTATGAGGCTGCACTGAATGGACCTTTACCCCTTTTTCGATTGGTTAGACACATCGCTTCTGGCGGACATATCTAAAGCCTATGGCGGCGTTTTTGCCGTGGTTCAGATGTTTCATTTGCTTGGCATGTCGCTGCTGGGCGGCATGGTGCTGGTGGGTGATCTACGACTGTTGAACCTCGTGATGAAAGACATACCGTCAGAGCTGGTCATTGAAAACACATACAAATGGTTCAATGTCGGGCTCGCCACCATGGTTGTCAGCGGTATTTTCATGAGTTCCGCGGTGTCCCTGAAGCTCTATTACAACGAAATGTTTTGGGCGAAAATGACGGCCCTCTTGGTTGGCGTTGCCTTTGTGTATTTCGTGCGCAAGCCGCTGCTCAGCACACCCCACGATGCTCTCAGTCCCGCCGTCATTAAACTGACCGCCATTACATCCATGGCGATCTGGTTCACAGTCGCCGCCTCGGGCCGATGGATCGGCTTTTCTTAAGCACAGGGAAAACCCCATGACCAACAACACCGAAGTCAAAACGTCTGCGCCGAACAACCGACGGCAAACCGTCACAGTCCTTTTTTGTGTGGCCGTGCTGGGCACATTCCTGTGGTTTTGGAGCGAACAGATCGCTGAAGTCATTGAAATGCTTGAACTGGCCTATGGCGACGGGTCCTAGCACACGCCAGCAGCCCAACGTATTCCATCAACACTTAGGAGAATTCCCATGACCGACGCTATCGTAGAAATACGCGATTACACCTTCGAAGCCGAAACCTTTGCCGCCTATAAAGTTTGGGCAGACGAGATGGCGGTACCCTGGCTGAAAGCCAACTTGGATGTGATCGACTTCTGGATCGACTGCGGCATCGACGCAGAAGTAAGTGGCTCAAACCCTCAGGTATCCTCCAACGGCCAGCCAAACGTCACCTGGATCATTCGCTGGGACAGCATTGAAGACAGGCAGGCGCGATTCGCAAAAACCATGGGATCGCCGGAATGGCAGGCGATTTGGGCCAAGCACCCCAACGAGAACGGCTATCTGCACATGAACGCCCGCTTTATGAAAGCGTCGCCTTAACGTTCAACCGAATGAAAATACTGATCACAGGCGGTGCGGGATTCATCGGTAGCTGCGTCGTTCGGCAGGCGTTGCTCGACCCGAATCTTCAGGTCGTCAACGTCGACAAGCTCACCTATGCAGGAAATCTCGGGTCCTTGCCAGACACTGACGACAACCCGAACTACCGTTTCTGCGAAGCCGATATCTGCGATGCTGGGGCGCTGGAGGACATTTTTAAGGCCCATCAGCCCGATGTGGTCATGCATCTTGCTGCCGAAAGTCATGTGGATCGTTCCATCGACGGGCCTGAAGCTTTCATGCAAACCAACATCATGGGCACCTATCAGCTGCTGGAAGCGAGCCGACGCTATCACGCTACCCAAACAGCGGATAGGCAGGCGTCCTTTCGCTTTCACCACATTTCCACGGACGAAGTGTATGGCGACCTGGAGGGCCCCGAAGACCTCTTCCGCGAAGATACACCCTACGCGCCGTCGTCCCCCTATTCCGCCAGTAAGGCCAGTTCCGATCACTTGGTCAGAGCCTGGCATAGAACCTACGGTTTGCCGGTACTGATCACCAACTGCTCCAACAACTACGGCCCATATCATTTTCCGGAAAAACTGATTCCGCACATGATCCTCAACGCTCTGGACGGCAAACCACTGCCCGTTTACGGCGACGGTTCTCAAGTACGAGACTGGCTGTACGTAGAGGATCATGCCAGGGCACTGCTGCGCGTGGTCGCAGAAGGCCACGTGGGCGAAACCTATAACATCGGTGGGCATAACGAGCGCACCAACCTGCAGGTTGTGGAAACCATTTGCGCTCTGCTGGAAGACCTTCGGCCAGAAAAACCCGAGGGCGTCGCCGCTTATGCAGACCTGATCACCTTCGTGACCGATCGTCCCGGCCACGACCTCCGCTACGCTATCGACGCCAGCAAAATCGAGCGCGAGCTAGGCTGGCGGCCTGCAGAGACCTTCGACAGCGGAATCAAACAAACCGTGGCTTGGTATTTGGACAACCCCCAATGGTGGCAAGCCATCCTCAGCGGTGAATACCAAATGCAGCGCAGCGGCACGGGCTTTTGAGCTCACACACACGCCTGACGAACAGGGCGGTTATGGATATCAACCGATGAACATTTTGGTCCTTGGTCGTGACGGCCAGCTTGGGCAGTCTCTCCACGACAGATTGCCCAGTGCTTATCCAAGCAGCGTGTTTTGGGATCGTCAAACACTGGATCTTGAGCAACTCGACGACATCGAGCCGCGCCTGACTGCGGCACGCCCAGAGGTGATCATTAATGCCACCGCCTATACGGCAGTAGACCAGGCAGAAACAAACACAGACTTAGCCTTTAGGATAAACCATCACGCCGTGGGGCGAGTCGCCGACTACTGCGCGAAAAACGACGTGCCCTTGCTGCATGTCTCCACGGACTATGTATTTGACGGTTCATCCCAACGACCCTATGCAGAGACCGATGAGCCCAACCCAAGGGGCGTCTATGGTGCCAGCAAGCTCGCAGGCGAAAGAGCCATTGCCGCCAGCGGCTGTCGGCACGTGATTCTGCGCACGGCGTGGGTTTTCAGTGAGCACGGTCAAAACTTTCTCAAAACCATGCTCAGACTGGGCGGCGAACGCGACACGCTAAGCGTTGTCGGCGATCAAATCGGCTGCCCAACCTACGCTGGCGATCTCGCCTTAGGGTTAATCTCAGTCCTCAAGAGCGTTGAAAACGGCACCTGCGAATGGGGTCTATACCACTATGCCGGCGACCCCAACGTTTCCTGGTTTGAGTTCGCAGAAGCGATTTTCGCAAAAGCCGCAAGCGCCGGACTGGCTGTGCCAGACCACGTGACGGCAATAACCACCAAGGAGTACCCCACCCCGGCACCACGTCCGGCATGGTCTGTTTTGGACAGCGCCCGGTTTACCAAAGCCTTTGGGGAACCGGCCTCAAACTGGCGGACGGGGATCGACACCTGTCTTCCGGCGCTAAACCAACCGAGCCAGTAACGCCGAGAGTTCTTCGCGAATTTTCTGATTGGAAAAATGCTTCTCATAGGTAGCAAATGCGACGCCGACGTCAACACCTCCAAGCGGTTGAGTCGAAAGCGCGTCGGACAGACTCTTGGCAATGGCGGCAGGGTCGCCGGGGGGCACCCACAGCAGGCCCCGGTTGTGTGAACGCAGCGCTTCGGGATAAGCCTCTGCGGCCACGGTGATCACCGGTCGATCGCAGGCCAGTGACTGATACACCTTGTTCGGGATCACCCGATTGGTTTTGTCTCCCATACCGAAGACACCCAAACACAGATCTGCCGCGCCAATTCGAGCGGGCAGCTCGGTTAGGGGCACCCACTCCTCGAAGGCCACGTGCACTTGGGGATTCATCACGCGCCGTACAATATCTTCGCAGGCTGGCCGGTCAGGCCCAGCGCCGAGGAATGTCAGCCGGCAGACTGGCCCTCGATACTGAGTAACGGCTTCAGCGATATAGGTTGCTCCCTGCAAGCCAATAAAGGTGCCAAAAAACAGGGCTTCAGGAATTTGATTGGCCGATTTCGCCTGCGGCTTGAAGAGCCCCTCCTCTGCCCCTACCGGCAAAACGCAGATCTGCCCGATGGGATAGGCGTGCTCACGGGAGAAATACGCCGCATGTTCTTGGGTATCGGCAATAAGCCAGTCTGCGCGGGCGAAGCACTCTTGCTCCCACCGCAGCAGTTGTCTGCCCTTCGCGGAGGTTGCAGAGAATTTCTGACGTTCAAAAACCTGCTTGTCGAAGGCACTGATCAAGGGATCAAACACCAAGGGGATACCATGGCGCCGTGCCCAGCGGCTAGCCGCTGCCACATCCCGCTGACGAAAGCAGGGCACCCAGACCAGATCGATGTTTCGAAAACCTCTGAGAGCGGCCTCAAGATCCCCAGTCTGGGAAAGCCTTGGCTGGAAGGTGCGCACCTCCCAACCCAGTTGGGCAAAGCAGCTCATCAGCGTACGATTGCGTGGATAGTCCGGACCGTAGTTGCCGAAACGACCCCACCAAAGCACGGTACTCATCTAGACCAGCCGCCGACAATAGATGTTAGAGATATTTATCTGCGTCATTTTTGCCGGCACTTACGAAGACGTTGTTAACCAAAAAATGATGTTTTCACATCCGCTCACGTTGAGCCAGACCCAGCAATAGCGAATAACGTGAACCGTGTCTTGAACAAATCAACGATCTGAAGCATTGGGTATACCCCATTTGGATCAAAAGCGCGGTGCCCAGACGCCAGCATCCTAGCGGCTTTTGCGCCCCTTACTGATGTCGCCTTTTTGAACTGTGATTCAGCGCGCAGTTCGTGCGACAGAATAAGCGCAAGAACCCTTCTCTTGCGGCGAGGAGAATTCACTGGGACGCGATACCCTCGAAACAGGCGGGCCAACGCTGGAAGGCTTTCACTCTCGCTCGCTTACGCGTTACCCTGCCCTGCGCAGACCATGAGGCCTGCGTCATGTCAGATGGCGTCGTCACCAGCGCTCTGACGCATTTGGGGAGGAAAACTTGCATCCGATCGATCTAGCCGTCGTTGTCGCCTATGTGGCGCTCATCACCTTTG
>JBELHZ010000009.1:0-62310 GCA_042091155.1 Gammaproteobacteria bacterium | reverse complement strand
GCACCTTTGTCACCAATATGGCAGGCCACTGCGTAGCTGGTTTCCGTCGGATAAACCACCAGCTTGCCCTGTTGCAGTGCTTTTGCCGCCATATCCAATAAGCGTTTTTGCGGGTGGGTGGGATGCACGTCCAAAAGCTGAGTCATGGTGTTTTCCTGATTGTCTGGCATCGAACGCGTTGCCGATGCGTCTATACTGAGAACCTGCAATCTTACCTTAGACTTAGCAAGCACTGGCGAGTACGTTATCCTGACGCCTCGCCGCTTCCTACTTTACGTGCCTTGACGTCAGAAATCGTGAGCTGCCATACATTTTCAAGCAACCCAACTACGGTTTTCGCATGCAACAACTTCTCGAATACTTCGCCGTCATTGCCTTTGTCGCGGTCTATTTTCTGACCAAGGACGTATTTCTGGCCACCGGTGTGCTACTGGCCGTCATTGTCGCCCAGGTTGCCTTTTACAAGGTGACCAAACGCCCGCTGAGCAATGAGCTAAAGATCACATTCTGGGTAAGCCTCGTATTGGGCGGCATGACGCTGCTGTTGCGGGACGAAACCTTTATCCAGTGGAAACCCAGCATTGTTAGCTGGGCCATCGCATTGGGCTTGGTTGGCGCGCAACTCTTTGCTGGTATGTCATTGCTGCAAAAAATGATGGGGTCAGCCCTGACGCTGGAGGATTCGGTCTGGCGCAACCTCACCTATGGCTGGGCGGTCGGCTTTGCCGCATCCGGCGCCATCAATCTGTGGGTCGTAAACAATTTCTCGATGGATACGTGGGTGACCTTCAAGTTGTTCGGCCTCATGGGTCTGAACCTACTCTACGTCTTCATCATGATGGGCTATCTGGTTGCCATCGGCGCGCTCACGGAAGACGACGCAGTCGGCGAGGGTGACGCTGAATCTGCAAATGAGAGCCAGCCATGATTGCGCTGAGCGTCAATCTGAACAAAATGGCCTTGCTGAGAAACTCACGAGATGGCAGTCGGCCAAGCGTTGTCGATGCCGCGCATCAGGCCATCGCCCAGGGGGCACTGGGCATCACGGTTCATCCTCGCCCGGACCAACGACACATTCGTCCCGACGATGTTTATGCCCTTGCCGAGCTGCTGGCCAAGGACTACCCCCACATCGAATTCAACATTGAAGGCAATCCATTTGCTGGTGCAACCCACGCCGGCTATCCGGGGTTTCGCCACCTGGTCGAAGTCACCAAGCCCCATCAGGTCACGTTAGTACCGGACAGCGATGAACAGCTGACATCGGATCACGGCTGGGATTTGGCCGTGCCGCAACCCGAGCTGCAAACACAAATAGACGCTTATGCAGCCATGGGCTGTCGCGTCAGCCTGTTCATGGATCCCGTGGTCGAACAGATGGCAGCAGCCAGCGCCATTGGCGCGCATCGCATCGAGTTCTACACCGGGCCCTATGCCGAAACCTACTGGGCCCATGGCCCTGACGCACCCCAAACCCAGCAATGTTTCGCCGAGTTCTGCCATGCTGCAGAGGCGGCCACAGCTGCCGGCCTTGGGATCAATGCCGGTCACGATCTGGATCAAGAGAACCTACCGCTGTTTGCTACGCTACCCGGTCTGCAAGAGGTATCCATTGGACACGCCATCATGTGCGAATCCCTCCAGGACGGTTTTGCGCCCACCATCAATCGCTATGTGGAGATACTGAAATGACGACAAGCATGCCGCGGTCCGCAACCGGTCTTATCGCGCTCTTTTTTTGGGCAGCCTTAGTGCTGACACAGCCCGTTGCCGCAGCAGACGACGGGGCAGTCGAGCGGACCTACACAGAAAACCCTCGCGTTCTGATCGAGACCACCCAGGGCAACATCGAACTTGAACTGCTGCCCAAGTTCGCGCCAAAGCATGTGGATAATTTTCTCGACTTGGTGGAACAGGAATTTTACCCGGGACTGGTTTTTCATCGGGTCATTCCCGGCTTTATGATCCAAGCCGGCGGTTACGACGCAGACATCAATTACCGCGAGCACGAAGACATCGCAGTTCCTAACGAATCCTTCAACGGGCTGAAGAACAGGCGCGGCTCCGTCGCAGCAGCCCGGCTAGACGACCCGGATTCAGCCGACACCCAGTTTTTCATCAATGTGGCGAACAACGTCTTTTTGGACGCCAAGCCCAGTCAACCGGGCTACACAGTCTTCGGCCGCGTAACTGACGGCTTCGACACCATCGAACGTATCGAGCTAACCGATACCCATTTGCGCAAGGGGATGGCGGGAGTACCCGAGGAAGCCATCATCATTTTGGGGGTCAGCGTTCGACCGTAATCGCGATAACGTAGCCACGGGCGTCGCTCCCGCCGCGAATTGATGTAGACTGTCGCCTTTTTTAAGGCCCCCTTTTACCCATGCGAACCTTTCTTATCGCTCTAGCCAGCGCATTACTGCTGGCCTTTATCGTCATTCAGCTCAACGTTCTTCTTTTTGCCGACGATCAACTGACCACCCAACATCACCTGTCTTTGCTGGTGCTAACGGTCATCGCCCTGCTTGCCAATGGATTGTTCAATGCGAACCTGGCCCTGCGCAACGCGCCCAGCCGTGGCCGAGGCCGCGGTCGTGAACGCAATCGCGACCGTCGCAATGATCAACGCGGTGACAAAAACAACGCTCGCAACAGCGAGAAAACCGGCGAGCGAAACGGCGATAGAACCACTGACAGAAACAGCGACAGAAATGGGGGGCGCAACAAGCCTGCCAAGAACGCTGACGGCGAAGGCCGTCGCCGACAGGATCGCAACGACAAGCCCCGAGGCGAGCGACGCGGACCCAAGAGCGCCGACAGCAACGACGTTCGAGAAGAGCGAGAGCCTAAGCCCACAGAAACAAACGTAGAAAAAGAGCGTACCCCAGACCCAGTACCCGAGCCCGCCCCGGCCGATGCCGAGCGCGGTAGCGTAAAGTGGTTCAACCGAACTAAGGGATACGGCTTTATCGTAAGAGATTCCGGCGAAGAGATTTTTGTCCATCAGCGCTGCGTGGTACCTCAGGCCGAGGGCCAACGAGGTATCCTGCGTGACGGACAGGCGGTTTCATTCGTCGTCGTCGAACACGACAAAGGCGTACAGGCCGACCGAGTCACCATCCTGGAAAGCTGAGATGCACATTCGCTCGTTGCTCTCTGAGCGTATCGAAGCCGCTTTCGCTCACTTGGGCCTAGAGGGCCAAGCATTGCTGCAGGCGGCAAGCCGCCCGGAATTCGGCGACTACCAAGCCAATGGTGTCATGGCTGCGGCCAAGCGTGCGGGCCAAAACCCTCGCGAGATTGCCCAACAGGTCATTGACGCCCTCGACTTAACCGGTATCGCCCAAGACTTGTCCATCGCAGGCCCCGGATTCATCAACATTACATTGGCGCCGAGTTTTATTGCTCAGGCCAACACCACGCCCACGCACAGCGCCGAGCCTTACTGTGTTGTGGTGGATTATTCGGGTCCGAATCTGGCCAAGGAAATGCACGTCGGCCATCTGCGCAGCACCATCATTGGTGACTGCATCGCGCGGGTGCTAGAGACCCTAGGTCACCAGGTGATCCGACAAAACCATGTTGGTGATTGGGGTACCCAATTCGGCATGCTGCTGACCTTTATGGCAGAACGAGACGCCGCCTCAGAGTCCCTGGCGGATCTGGAAAACTTTTATCGAGAAGCCAAGCAGCGTTTTGATGACGATGAAGACTTTCAGCAACGCAGCCGCGGGGCGGTGGTACGGCTGCAGTCAGGCGACGCCGACATGCTGGTGCAGTGGCAAAAATTTATCGACATCTCCATGTCCCACTGCCAAGGACTCTACGACCGCCTGGGCATTGATCTTACGGCTGCGGATATCGATGGCGAAAGCTCGTACAACGACGACCTGAAAAATACCGTCGACCATCTGGCCGAACAGGGATTATTGACGGAATCCGAGGGTGCCCAATGCGTCTTTTTGGACGAATTCAAAAGCAAGAAGGGCGAGCCGCAACCGGTGATCGTGCAAAAGTCTGATGGCGGATTTTTGTATTCCACATCGGATCTTGCCTGCCTACGTCGTCGGATCGGGGACTTCAAAGCCGACCGAGTGCTCTACTTTGTCGACGCTCGGCAGGCCCTGCACTTCAAGCAGGTATTTGCCGTAGCCGCCGCTGCTGGCATCAGCAGTTCCGCCGTTGAACTGGCACATATGCCCTTTGGCACCATGCTCGGCAAGGACAACAAGCCGTTCAAAACACGCCAAGGAGCCTTGGTCAAGCTGGCAGACCTGCTGGACGAGGCGGTGAAACGGGCAGCGCAGTTACTTAAGGATCGGGGCGTTCAGAGCAAAAACCCTGACATCGACGATGCGGAACTGGCCACCCTCGCCGAGACCATCGGCATCGGTGCGGTGAAGTATGCGGACCTGTCCAAAAACCGCACCAGTGATTACGTCTTTGATTGGGATCAAATGCTCAGTTTCGACGGCAATACCGCGCCCTACTTGCAGTACGCCTACTCTCGTACGCGCAGTATATTTACCCGCGGCGGTATCGACCCCAGCACATTGCCCGACCATGTTGTGAGCGTGGACGAGCCAGAACGTCGGCTCGCGGTGGCAATTGCCGGCTACCAAGACCTACTCGAACAAGTCGCACAAGAGGGCTACCCCCATCAGTTGTGCGCCTATCTCTACGATCTGGCCGGCCGCTTTACGCAATTCTACGAACAATGCCCGATCCTCTCGAGTGAGGATGACACCAAGATCCGTCGGCTCGCGCTGACGAAACAAACCGGCGATGTGCTGTCTAACGGGTTACATCTGCTGGGAATCGGCGTCGCCGAACGCATGTAACCCGGCTTATCTCGTGACTGCTTCGCAGTAACCGGACAGGCCGAGTCATTCAAGGAGGCTTTATGTCAGGAATTCACCGAACACTCATATCAGCGGATGCACTGGCCGAGCGACTGACGAAAGACGCACCAACACGTGTGTTCGACTGCCGGGCACGACTGGGCGAGCCCGATCGCGGCGCAGCCCTGTTTGCCGCGGGTCATATTGAAGGGGCCCTACACGCGGATCTGGACACCCATCTCGCCGACATGCCCGGCTTGCAAGGAAGACACCCCTTGCCGGCCTTTGATACTTGGCTGGCCCAGGCCCGCCGCTGGGGACTGACCGGCGACGAGCAAATTGTGGTCTACGATGACGCCGGTGGCCAAATGGCCGCGCGGGCGTGGTGGATGTTTCGCTGGCTTGGTCACGAAGCGACTGCGGTTTTGGATGGCGGTTTGGACCAGTGGCAGCAGCCGTTGGAATCCGGGCCGGGACACGAACCGTCCCCGAGCAGCTTTCAACCCAAGCCACCGCTGACTCGTCTGTGGCAGGTCGATCAGGTCATGGACAATCTGCAGACCTCGACTTATACCTTGGTAGACGCCCGTAGCGAGGTTCGCTTTCGCGGCGAACAGGAACCCATCGACCCCGTCGCCGGCCATATACCCGGCGCGATGTGTTTGCCTTCCACAGACAATTTAACGGATTCAAACTGCTTTAAA
Source organism: Gammaproteobacteria bacterium (assembly GCA_042091155.1). Classification (GTDB taxonomy): domain Bacteria; phylum Pseudomonadota; class Gammaproteobacteria; order Pseudomonadales; family Azotimanducaceae; genus UBA4421. Next base: position 56,762 of record JBELHZ010000009.1, on the reverse strand, counting down.
ACCGCTGAGACACTACGCGCACGCTTTGCCCAGGTGGCATCGGACAACACCGTCTGCTATTGCGGCTCGGGCGTCACCGCCGCCCACAACGTCTTGGCCATGCGCATCGCTGGACTGCCGGAAGCGGCGCTATACGCAGACTCGTGGAGTGGCTGGATCACCGACAGCACCCGACCTGTCGCCCCAAACTAGACCAGCGATAGGTGAACCGACCCGCATGACGCCACACCGCGAGTACATCGCACCGGCCCAGCTGGACTGGCAAGGCGCGCAGCCTGTTTCCACACAGTTTGACGACATCTATTTCAGCGCCGACGGCGAGCAAGAGGTGCAGCGCATATTCCTGCAGCCCAGCAAGGTGATTGAGCGAGCATCCGCCACAAAGCGCCCTTGGTTTACCATCGCCGAGCTCGGCTTTGGTAGTGGTCTGAACTTTAGCGTCAGCGCCGACGAAATCGTCGGCAAAACCGACAAGATCCTGCATTTCATCAGTATTGAGGCCAACCCGCTGACGCCCAAGGACTGGCACAAGGTGGCAGCCCTGCGCCCGCACTCTGTCACGGCTCAGGCCTTGGCCGAATCGCCCCTGCCCTTGCTCACCGGATGGCATAGGCGATCCATGCATCAGGGGCGTGTCCAGCTCAGCGTGTTCCACGGTGATGTCGAAGACGGGCTCGGCGATTTGGCCGACTTTCAGCAGCAGCCAGTGGACGCTTGGTTTTTGGACGGTTTTACGCCCACCAAGAACCCGCTTATGTGGCAGCCCAGTGTGCTGAGCGGCGTTGCGCGCTTGAGTCGTCGCGGCACCACAGTGGCCACGTTTACTTCTGCGGGCCAGATCCGCCGCGACCTTGCTGAACGGGGTTTTGCCATGACCAAGGTGGATCAGCGCCCGTTCAAACGCGCCAGCCTGTTGGGTGAATGCGTTCGCGAAGACACGCCCAACGACTTGCCCCTGACACCACCCCGTCGAATCAATGTTCTCGGTGCCGGCATTGCCGGAGCCAGTGTTGCCCGACAACTGGCGGAACTGGGTTTGCGGGTTACCGTCTACGACGCCTCGGGTGTCGCCAGCGGCGGCTCGAAAATGAGCGTCAGCGCCCTGCACGCGCGCCTGCTTGGCGACGAAAGTCCCGCGGCCGAATTCCGTGCCCGCGCCTTTCACCACGCCCAATCCGTACACAAGAACTACGAGGCATTTCGCCGCACCGGGGCATTGCAACTGGCCCTCAACGACCAAGAGCTGAACAAGCTCCAGCGCATTCAAGCGGTGTATCGGCCGAAGGATTCAGACGATGGCGCGAACCATTGGCTCAGCTACCAACATTCGGCGGACTTGAACGCCGATTCCCAGATCGAGGCCTTGGGCGGTCTGTACTTCAAGGACGCCGGCCTGGTGGATCTGCCCTGGCTCTGTCAGGCGCTGCTGAACCACAGCCACATCGAACTGATTGCGAAGGCCAAGGAGCCTGAAGAAAACGAACATTGGGTTATCGCATGCGGCACCAACAGCCGTGACTACAGTCTGGGGGTGCCCTTGGAGATTGGCAGCGTGTGGGGCCAGCTGGACTGGATCAAACCCACCACAGCGCATTTGCCCGTGCCCATCGTCGGCAACGGCTATGCCATCCCCGGTGAGCACGCTTGGGTCGTCGGCAGCAGCTACGAGTACCGTCCCTGGGAACCCAGGCACGCCACCTCGTACAACATCAACGCCAACCGTCGTTTCATTGGAACCGGGGAGGTCTCGCCCGTGCACTACAAGCGCGCTGCCCGATGTGTCTCAAGCGACCGTGACCCCATCATCGGACGGTTAAGCGAAAGGCGCTGGATCAGCACCGCCCACGGATCACTGGGCACCAGCTCCGCACCGCTGGCTGCCGCCATCATTGCCAGTGATCTAATGGGATGGGTGCCACCGGTTTCCCGGCGGGTTCTCGCCTGCGTGGAGCCTAGGCGGTTTATTGAGCGTCAGGCCCGACGCGGGGTCAAAATCGTCGGCCCCGCATCAGACTGAAGACGTTTTATGCGCCCTTGATGACCCGCACGTCGATCACGCTTTCGATATCGCGAATGGCCTGCAGCAAACCTTCGTCCGGTGCTTCAGACAGATCGATCAGGTTATAAGCCAAATCGTCACGGCTTTTGTTGATCAGGTCGATCACGTTGATGTTGCGCTCACCCAGTACCGCCGTCATCTGACCCAACATGCCGGGCACGTTGTGGTTGCTGATGGCCACTCGGTAGCCGTCTACGGCTTCAAGGCTCACGGCTGGGAAATTTACGGAATTCACAATGCTGCCGGTTTCCAAGAATCGCATCAGCTGATTCGCCGCCATCACGGCACAGTTCTCTTCGGCTTCGTCGGTGCTGGCTCCCAAGTGAGGCGTCAGCATCACCCGTGGATGATCGATTAAGCCGGGTACCGGGAAGTCGGCGACGTAGCGCCCCAAGTGCTCACTTTCCAGCGATGCCTTGAGTGCAGCCGCATCCACGATGGGCTGTCGCGCAAAGTTCAACAGCACGCTGCCGGGCTTGAACGCCTGCAGGGCTTCAGCATTGATCATGCCCTCGGTAGCCGGAATCTGCGGTACGTGCAGGGTGACGTAATCCGCACGCGCAAAAAGGCTGGGCAGATTCTGCATACGCTCAACGTCGGAAGGCAAACGCCAGGCCGCATCCACGGACAGCGCCGGGTCGTAGCCCAACACATTCATACCCAAATCCAATGCCGCACGAGCGACCATGGAACCGATCGCACCAAGACCAACCACACCGAGGGTTTTGCCGATCAGTTCGCGGCCTTTAAACTTTTTCTTTTCCGCTTCAACCAGCTTGTTGAGTTCCGCCTCGTCGCTGACATTGGCCAAGGAACGCACATACTGAATACCGCCGAATACGTCACGGGACGCTAACAACATAGCCGTCAGTACCAACTCTTTGACCGAGTTGGCGTTCGCACCAGGCGTATTGAAAACGACGATCCCTTCTTGGCTACAAGCCTCGACCGGAACGTTGTTCACGCCAGCGCCGGCGCGCGCCACGGCTCGCAGGCCCGGGGTCAGTTCGTCGACGGAAAGCTTATGACTGCGTAGCAGCATGCCATCCGGATTCGCTACATCCGGGCCAACGGTGTAGTCGCCAGCAGCAAAGCGTTGCAGTCCAACTGGCGCAATCGCGTTATAGGTTTTGATGTTGTACGGGTTATTTTTGTCCATGGGCCGCGCAATTTGTGAGGGAGCGGCACGTTAGGCATGCACCCGGAAGAAGTCAAGGTGAGGCGCGCTATGCCGAAGACACACGGTGGATTTCCGCGACCAGCTCAGACGCCGAATTCGCCACTCTGTGCTCGGCCATCGCAGCGGCATAGGTCTGACCGTGCTGGGACAAATTCGACAGCGCGGCGAGCAGGCGTTCACCGGTCAAATCGTCTTCTTGGATCACCTCGCTCCACCCACGACCTAACGCATAGTCCGCGTTGGCTAGCTGATCTCCGCGAGAGCCCCCAACCGGTAGGGGCACCAACAAATTCGGCTTACCCAAGGCCACCCATTCGAAAAGTGCATTCGCCCCCGCGCGCGAAATCACCGCGTCCGCACAGGCCAGTAGATCGCCCCAGCCGGCGTCGACAAATTCAAGCTGGACATAGCCCGGCCGCCGCAGGTCCGACGTCTTGCCGACACCGCATACATGCAGCACGAAGAATCCCTCTGTCAGCGCATCCAGATTATCCCGAATGATCCGATTCAGCCCTTCCGCCCCGAGACTCCCTCCGGTGACCAGCAACACGCGTTGATTCGCATCGATGCCATAGCGTTCACGGGCGAGATCCGCCTTCCCAGTCAGCAGCGATTCACGCACCGGTGTGCCGGTGACCACGTGCCGCCCTTTGAATTCTGTGAAGAAACCCGAGAACCGTGTGTCATCGAAACTGGTGCATAGGGTTTTAATAAACGGCAGGCTCAAGCGGTTGGCCAAGCCCGGTGTCAGATCCGATTCGTGAGCCACCACCGGAATACGCAGCAGCCACGCAGCAAAAACTGGAGGCAAGGACACAAAGCCACCCTTGGAGAACAGTACGCTGGGCTTGATGCGCAGCAACAACACCAAGGACTCCACCACCGCCCAAGCAATGCGAAACACGTCACTGAAATTCTGAACAGAAAAGTAACGTCGAAGCTTGCCTGCCGAAATCCCGTGAAAGATCACTTGGCGGTCACCAAGATAACCCTGCTCCAAGCCACTGCGAGTACCAATGAAGTGCACGGTGTGGCCCTCAGCCAGCAAGGCATCCGCCACCGGCAGAGCCGGAATAACGTGGCCCGCGCTGCCGCCGCCGGTGATGACAATGGATTTGACCGTCGTTGAATCGGTCTGAGACGCTGTTTGAGGGTGGGGTTCGCTCATGAAGGCCTTGCTCAGTGTCAGGAAAGTAAATCTAGTAACCCAGTACCGACTTCAACAACGGTACCGTCAGCAACCGCTTGTGTTGCAGCGTGGCCTGATCCAGTCGTTCAAGGTCAGCCAACAGCTGATCAATACCCCGCGGACCACGGCGCAGCCAATATTCCACAACCGCGTCGGTCAGATGATAGCCCCGTCCTTGGGCACGGCGACGCAAAACCTCGCATTTTTCCTCATCGGTCAGCGGTTGCAGCTGGTGATGGGCCAGCGCACGCAGGCGCGAATTCAAATCCGCTAGGCCAAAGGCCAACTGCCCAGCGTTTTGCCGGTGCGCGACGAGTATGCGCCGATGCACCGCGCGATCACTGTCGTGCAGCGCGTTATACAACCCCATCAGCGCTTCTTGCGCAGCCGGGTCGTTCTGCAATCCTTCGACATGATCCACCGATAGCGTAACCGACAGGTCCAAGCCTCCACGCATTCGAGCACTCAGATCGTTTGCCAAGGCCGCAAATCGTTCGGGACTGAGCACAGCGGCGTCAAGATAGGCCTGCAAATGTCCGGCTTCGGCAGCGGCCAAACAGCTGGCCCGCAGCAAATGAGACTTGCCACACACATCTTCACCGCAGAGCCAGAGTCCAGAAAACCCCGGTTCAAAAGACGCCAACGCGGCACACAGCTCCCCATTACCGCCAACAACAAAATTCGCCAGACTGGGTTGGTGCGGCGCGTCGATGGGTAACACAGCTTGACCGCTCAAGACTCCGCTTGCTCCGCCTTCGCCTTGCCGCCGTCTTCAGTCACTTGAGCCTGTTCACCGCGCAAACGTCGCCAGGAGTGCCGTCCCCACACAAAGAGGTAGTGCGAGCCCGAGGCGATGCATAACGCAGCCAACAGCGGAAAGCCGGTATCCCTAAGCACGACCAGCAGTTCGCCACCCAGCTCACCAATGGGCATCTGACTGACCATCAACAGCAGCACCACCAAAATTTGCACCGCGGTATTGGTTTTACTCAGCAGACTGGGGTTTACCGTCAGATCGCCAAACACGCCCCGATAGACACCCGCGCCGAGCAAAATCAAAATGTCTCGGGTGAGAATCAGCGCCATCAGCCATACGGGTATCAGCCCATGCAGGGTAAACACCAGATACATGGCCGCTACCAAAAACTTGTCCGCCAAGGGATCCAGCAGCGACCCCAGTTCAGTCTGCCAGCCGTAGCGTCGGGCCAAAAACCCATCCAACGCATCGGAAAGCCCGGCAACCAACATCAGCCAGAACGCGCTCATCACCTGTTGCTGCCAGAGCAGCCACGCGATAGGAATCACCAGCAGGATGCGTAGCGCACTCAGGTAGTTTGGTAACGCGTTCACGAACGCACCCGCCACACAAACTCAGGTGCCTTAGCCCGTGCCCCGGGCTCAACACCCGCTGCTTCTGGCGCGCGCGCAAACCGGCCGTCGTCTACCAGCAGACTGTGCAGCTGCTTATCCGTGGCCGCCGTATTGACTCGCAGTCTTAGGGTGTTCTGGTGCATGCTCAACAGCATCACATCGTCCACAAACTCCAAGGATTGCAGGTAGTCGAGCAGGCTCGAATAGGCGCGAATGTCGTTGATACCCGACACGACCAATTCGTGCTGTCGCAGCGCATCGGCAAACACCAGGTGCTGATCCAAAACGCCTTGCGCCGCCATGTCGATGCCAATGCTCGCCACCGTGTCGATGTCGGCTCCCCGGATAAACCGCGACGTGTCGCCGCCTTCGGATCGAACCAACCATTCACCGGTGAAAAACCGTTCACCGAGAATCTCTTGCACACTGAAACGACCGACGAGGTACTGACCTGCATCATAACGGTCACTGGCCTGATCCAGTACGTCGGTAAACTTGCCCCATACCACACCCGTGCTCACCAGCAGACTGTCATCTAAATCCATCGCTGGCAGCAACACCGGTAAGCCACGCTGGTGAGCCGCGTAGTCCAGAGCACTGCGAATGGAGACCGTGCCTTGATCCACGACCAACCGGCCATCGGGTTCATCCAACACCAGCCAGACTAAGGTGAGCGGGCGTCGGGACCACCAAATGGGAAGTTTCGCGCTGCGGGCAAGCTGCTTGATCATGGCAGGCTGAAACGTAAAACGTACTGCCAATGCCGTCGCATCACTCTCCTTGGCGTTATCAATGCGATTGAGGCCATTGGGGTCTACACCCTTGGGGTCAAAGTAGACGTACTTGGCGAAGTACCGCTCAGGGTTTGCCAGCGCTTGGGTTATGGAGGCGTTGCGAGGCACCGAGACCAGGCCAGATACCCGGGAGAGCACGCGCAGCAAGGATCGTTGGGCGGCCTGACGTCGTGTCTGCTCGCTTTGATCCATCACGTACTGATCGACCTGGTAGAGCCACTGTGTATTTTGATCCGAGGGTTCTTGCGCCATAGCCGTGGCCACGTTGGCGAGAACAGACCACGCCACAGCCGCGCGGAGCAGACGAGACATTAATCTGGTAACACAGGGCCAAGTGCGCATGAATGACATTATTTTCTTAGACAGTTCAGCGAAACAGTGTATCGAAGTTGATCTGGTTATGAGTGCTTTTGTCCCATCAAAATATGCCCTGCAGTTGGCGCTGTGCGCAAAAACTCATCACCGGCAGTACACTCTGGGATCCTGCAACCCGGAGCAGACGGATGAACATTGATGAGGGCTTGGCCCAGCGAGTGCGAGAGACCCTGCTGGAATTGGCGGACTTTGCCGACATTAGCGAACGAAAAATGTTTGGTGCACTGATGACCATGGTCAACGGGCATATGACCTGTGGCATTTCTGGCGCTAAACCCGGCGGTAAAATCCGGCCCCGGGCACCTACCGACGCTGCTACCGATTCAGACACCGTCCGGGATTCCGGGCTGTTACTGCGCGTGGGGGCCAACCGTTACGACGAAGCACTGCAGGACCCTAACTGTCGGCCAATGGACTTCAGTGGCAAGACCATGACCGGATTTGTACACATCGATTCGCCCGGACTGCAGGAAGACGCGGACCTGCGGCGCTGGCTGGAGCTGAGTCTGAGCTTCGTTCTGGCCCAACCGCCCAAATAGTTAGCCGGCCGGCCCGCAGATTTTCCTCACAGAGTTTGGTCTCAGCCCGCGAGCCTGTAAGCTACAGTTTTACTCAACGAGCCGATCATGTCCCAGCCTCCCAGCGAAAACTCTCACGATGCTTCTGGCCGCGGCGCCGATTCTGGCAGCAGCGATGATACTGGCCGCGGCGCGGGGCTGACCTATAAAGACGCGGGCGTGGACATCGAAGCGGGCGCGGAACTGGTACAGCGCATCGCACCAGCGGCCAAGGCCACACGACGACCGGAAATGTTGAGCGGTCTGGGCGGCTTTGCCGCCATGGCGGAACTTCCTTCCGGTTACGACACCCCGGTCTTGGTGACCGGTACCGATGGCGTAGGCACCAAGCTGAAGCTGGCCATCGACTACAGCCGCCACGACGGCGTCGGACAAGATCTGGTGGCCATGTGCGTCAACGACGTGCTGGTGGTCGGTGCTGAGGCGTTCTTGTTCTTGGATTATTACGCCACGGGCAAGCTCGATGTGGACGTTGCCGAACGGGTCATAAAGGGCATTGCCCACGGCTGTTCACTGGCAGGCTGCGCCCTAGCCGGCGGCGAAACCGCTGAAATGCCGGGTTTTTATAGCGACGGCGAATACGATTTGGCCGGCTTTTCTGTTGGCGTCGTCGAAAAGGCCAAAATCATCGACGGCAGCAAGGTCACCGTTGGCGACAAAATCATCGGGTTACCCAGTTCCGGCCCGCACAGCAACGGCTATTCACTGATTCGTAAAGTACTGGAAACAACCGAACTGGTACCTGACGAGACACTGCTGGACGAGCTGTTGGCCCCAACCCGCATTTACGTCAAACAGGTGCGCAAGACCTTGGAGAGCGTCGACGTCCACGGCATGGTGCATATCACCGGCGGCGGCTTTTACGAGAACATCCCCAGAATTTTCACCACTGACGACGTGGCGGCCTTGATCGATATCGACAGTTGGCAGCGCCCCACCGTCTTCGCATGGTTACAGCAGGCGGGCAATATTTCAGAGCAAGAAATGCTCACCACCTTTAACTGCGGTATCGGCATGCTGTTGATCGTCAGCCCAGACGACGTCGAGGCCACGCTGGAATCGCTACGCAGCCAGGGCGAGGCACCGGTTGAAATCGGTGAGATTGTCACCCGTAATCACGCCGCCACCGCAGGGCAGGTTCTGATTAGTTAAGCACCCCAGACCACTGCCCACCATCGCAGGCTAGGTTTTGGGTAAGGTCACCCCGGTCTGCCCCTGATACTTGCCGCCACGGTCTTTGTAGGTGGTCTCGCAACGCTCATCGGATTGAAAAAACAACATCTGAGCCACACCTTCATTAGCATAGATCTTTGCCGGTAGCGTGGTGGTGTTGGAAAATTCCAGCGTGACATGCCCTTCCCACTCGGGCTCAAGCGGTGTGACATTGACGATGATGCCGCAGCGCGCGTAAGTGGACTTACCCAAGCACACCGTCAGCACGTCTTCTGGAATACGGAAGTACTCTACGGTACTGGCCAAGGCAAAAGAGTTGGGCGGAATGATGCAGTACTCGCCCTCCACATCCACAAAGCTGCGCTCGTCAAATGCTTTGGGATCAACCGTGGCCGAATGAATGTTTGTGAACACCTTAAATTGGTTGGCGCAGCGCACATCGTAGCCGTAGCTCGAGGTGCCATAAGAGATGACCTTGCCACCGCTTGCATTGGTGCGGATTTGGCCTGCCTCGAAGGGTTCAATCATGCCCTTGGTGGCCTGCTCTACAATCCACCGATCCGACTTGATACTCATAGTGTCTACTTACCTTTTACTGTGTTGCTGCGTCATTGATCCGTGTCGAGGGCATCACATCTTAGTCATCGACCATGCGAATGGTCGGTGCCGATGCGGTGGTGGTGTTACGACCCCAAAGCTGGGCGGCCATGTTGCGGGCGGCGTCTCGGTACAGCCCGCTGATTTGAGAATCCGGCTCTACTTTTACCGTCGGTTGGCCGCCGTCGGCCTGCTCTCGAATCGACATGGCCAAGGGCAACTTGCCCAGCAACGGAACCGACAAATCGTCTGCCACCCGCTGCCCGCCATCGGCACCGAACACGTGACTGATGTGGCCGCAGTTGGTGCATTCGTGAACGCTCATGTTCTCTAAGATGCCCAGCACCGGAATGTCGACTTTGGCAAACATTTCGATGCCTTTCATGGCATCCAGCAAGGCAATGTCTTGGGGTGTGGTCACGATCACAGCACCAGAGACCGGCGCTTTCTGCGAGAGCGTCAACTGAATATCGCCGGTGCCCGGAGGCATGTCGATAATCAGGTAGTCCAAATCACCCCACAAGGTCTGACCCAAGATCTGCTGCAACGCCCCACTGGCCATGGGCCCACGCCAAACCATGGGAGTTTTATCGGTGGTCATGAAACTCATGGACATGGCTTTCAGGCCATGCGCCCGAATCGGCTCGAAGAACTTACCGTCTTTAATGTCTGGCCGCCGGCCCTCGGCAACACCCAGCATCATGCCCTGACTCGGGCCGTAGATATCAGCGTCCAACAGACCCACTTTTGCGCCTTCAGCGTCCAGCGCCAGGGCCAGGTTTACCGCCGTGGTGGATTTGCCCACACCACCCTTGCCACTGCTGACCAAAATCAGGTGCTTGACCTGACCGAAGCCGGAACCGCCACCAGCGGAAAAGCCCAGCTGCAAATCAATGTCGTCCACACCCAAAAACTCGGCCAATTGGGTCGCAAGCTGAGCCTGCATGCCCGCGGCAGGATAGCCCAGCGTGACCGAAATTTGATTGCCCGAGGTGAGGATGCGCGCACCCAAACTGCCCCAAGACTCTCCCACATAGGGGTCTACAAAATCCTCTACCTTCATGCCAACACTGTCCTGTGATTCACCAAGCGCGCTAGTGTAGGCCAAAACCCGGTGGAGGGTCTGTGAAAGCTCACAAAGCTCACAAAGCTCAATAGAACAGGCCAATCGGTGCCGGACGTTTGCGATGTTTAGGGCGCCACCGCACTCTCCCGTGAGGTCATACCAGGCGAAACTGAAACCCGCACAGGTGAAGGGTCTCGCCCGCTCGGGCGCGATCCTTGGCGCGCAAATCCGCCGCCGCTAAGCCGTCGCCCCGGCCATCCCTCGCCTGAACGAAGCGAATTTCGGCATCGTCTAGCGCCATAACGCCCTCACTGACGGGCCTGCCCACAGCTTTGGCCCAACGCACGCCCATGGCATCGGGATCGTCCGCCTGAATCTCTACTGCCACCATGTCGGTCACCACGCTGTCCAACGAATGGTACTGCCAGTCGTGCCCAGCCCACAGCCAGCTGTCTTGCGGCTCCGCCTGATCCAGCGACAAAATGGCGCCGCCCACATCCTTGGGGTGTAAATGGATGCCGCGTATGGCGGCCCCGTGCTGCTGAATCTCGCCGTCGTGGACAACACGCATACCCGCGTTCTCGACCCGCGCCTTATGATGTTCAACGTCGTCGGTTTGCAGCAAGATCATGTAGCCGCCTTCACCGCCGCGGCGCTCCAGAAAACGGCCTGCGGTGGTACCCGGCTGCTTAGGTGCAACAACCTCCAAGAGCTGATCACCGATGACGTAAAGACCGTGCCGCAATCCAAAATGGGCAAGTCCGGGGTCGCGATAACAAACCTCTAAGCCAAGCTGATCACAGATGTCCTGTTCCACCGGGCGCAGCTCAGGGGTCACTAGGGCAATTTGTCGCAGTCGCATCATGTCTTGCTCAATCCGTCCGTTACGGGCGACTTGAGTCTATCCAAACGGCACGTGGTTTTCGATAGAACGAGGCTCTATCCGGTGAGAGCTTATGAAAACGGGCATGATGTTGGGCTTTGACGATTCCATCAAAACCATGCCGACCGTTTCTGGGCAAGCAGAACGCGTTTATCGGCTCGGCTAAATCCGGGCCGGGGCACGTTTGTTTAGGGGATAGTTACTGCACTTATGGCCCTAGGCGCGGTATATTGCTGCCGCCAATTTACCGACCATCGAACAACTCAGGCTTAGCATGTCACGTCGCATTTTAGTCACTAGCGCACTGCCCAACGCCAACGGCCCAATCCACTTGGGTCATGTGCTGGAGCAGATCCAAACCGATATCTGGGTGCGCTTTCAACGCATGCGCGGCCATCAGGCAATTTACGTTTGCGCCGACGACACCCACGGCACCGCCACCATGATCAAGGCAGAGCAAGAAGGGGTAACCGCCGAAGCCCTGGTGGAGAGCATGCGGCAACTGCATGTGGCCGACTCTCAGGGTTTCTTGATCAACCACGACAATTACTACTCCACCCACTCGCCGGAAAACCAGCACTATTCTGAGTTGATCTACACACGGCTGCAGGCAGCCGGGCTGATCTTCACCGAGCAAGTCGAACAACTGTACGACCCTGAAAAAGGTTTGTTTTTGGCAGACCGCTTTGTCGTCGGCGGTTGTCCGCGCTGCAGAACGCCCGATCAGTACGGCGACAACTGCGAAGCCTGCGGTGCGACCTACAACGCCAACGAACTGATTGATCCAAAATCCATTTTCTCTGGCGCCACACCCGAGCTGCGCGGCTCCGACCACTACTTTTTTGATCTGGCCCGCTACACGGAATTTCTTAAGACCTGGACTCGCAGCGACGCGGTACAGATCGAAATCGCCAACAAGCTCTCCGAGTGGCTGGACGACGGACTGCGCGCCTGGGACATTTCCCGCGACGCCCCGTATTTCGGCTTCACCATTCCCGGCACCACCGACAAGTACTTCTATGTCTGGATGGACGCCCCCATCGGCTACATGGCCAGTTTTCAGAACCTGTGTGATCAGCACGATGACCTGAATTTTGATGACTTCTGGGCACCGGATTCCAGCGCCGAAGTGCATCACTTTATCGGCAAGGACATCGTCAATTTCCACGCCCTGTTCTGGCCAGCGGTACTGGATGGCGCGAACTTCCGCACGCCAACCAAGGTCCATGCCCACGGCTTTTTGACCGTGGACGGCACCAAGATGTCCAAGTCTCGCGGCACCTTTATTCTCGCCAAAACCTATTTGGAGCATCTGAACCCCGAGTATTTGCGCTATTACTACGCCGCCAAGCTCAACGGGTCCGTGGACGATCTGGATCTCAACCTGGAAGATTTTGCCGCGCGGGTGAACGCTGACTTGGTCGGCAAGGTGGTCAACATCGCCAGCCGCACCGCAGGCTTCCTGGTAAAGCAGTTCGACGGGGTGCTGGCCGAGCAAGTCCACGATCCCGAGCTGATGAATCAGTTCCACGCGCAGGTCGAACCCATCGCCGCCCTGTTCGAACAAGGGGACACCGCCAAGGCCATGCGTGAAATCACGTCGTTGGCTGACGCGGCGAATCAGTACATCGCCAAACACGAACCGTGGAATATGGCCAAGGATCCGGATCAGCGTGATGCGGTACAACTGGTGTGCAGTCAGGGCATCAACATGTTCCGCTGTCTGGCGGTTTTCTTGAAACCCGTACTGCCAAGCACAGCACAGAAAGCGGAAGCTTTTTTGAATACTCCGCCACTCACCTGGTCCGATGCCGAGGCACCGCTGCTGGGTCATACCATCAACAAGTTCAAGCCGATGCTACAGCGCATCGAGACCTCCCAAATCGAGAAAATGATCGAAGCATCGAAAGAACCGGACACGCAGCCAACCGAGGCAGTGGCGGCCAAGGCCCCGGAAGCCGGCGGCGACAGCGATGTCATTGGCATTGATGACTTCATGAAAATACAGCTCAAGGTGGCGCGCATCGTCGACGCCCAGCCGGTGGAGGGTGCCGACAAACTGCTGCAACTTACCCTGGACGTTGGCGACCATCAGCGGCAGGTCTTTTCTGGCATCAAGGCCGCGTACCAAGCCGAAGATCTGGTGAACCGTCTCACTGTCGTAGTGGCGAATCTGGCCCCACGCAAAATGCGCTTTGGGGTATCCGAAGGCATGGTGCTCGCAGCCGGTCCCGGAGGTTCCGATATCTTCTTGCTGTCGCCGGACAGCGGAGCGGAACCCGGCATGGACGTGAAATAAGCGCGGCTTACGGCAATGACCGAACTGGGCCTCATTTTGTTTGGCGCACTGCTGGTTAATAACTTTGTATTGGCCCAGTTTCTGGGCCTGTGTCCCTTCATGGGCATTACCCGCAGTTTCGATACCGCCCTGGCCACCGGACTTGCCACCACCTTCGTCCTCGCACTGGCCGCGGTGACCTCTCATACCCTGTATCATTTTTTGCTGGTGCCGCTGCAGCTCGCCTACCTGAACATCATCGTGTTCATCATTGTCATCGCCGGCTTGGTGCAGGTGATCCAGCTGTACCTCAAGGCCACCTCACCCGTGCTGCATCAGGTGCTCGGCGTATATCTGCCGCTGATCACCTCAAACTGCGCCGTACTGGGGGTCACCCTGCTTGCGATTAATCAAGAACTGACCCTACTCGCCACCTTCGTTTTTGCGGTCGGCGCCGCTGGCGGCTTTACCTTGGTCATGGTGCTGTTTGGTGCCCTGCGCGAACAGCTGGCCCAATCCAGCCTACCCAATGCCTTCGCCGGCACCCCTATCGCCCTGCTCAGCGCGGGACTGATGAGTCTGGCGTTCATGGGCTTTCAGGGCATCGGTAGCTGATGGCCAGCGCAACGCTCTCGCTGTATGCCGTACCGGCCCTGCTGGTCACCTTGCTAGGATTCTTTGCCTTGGCCGCCACCGTGCTCCAGCGGCGCATCCCCAAGGACACGAATGCTCTGGCGGACCGTATTGAGCGAATGCTGCCGCTGACCCAGTGTGCCCAGTGCGGGCATCCGGGCTGTCGGCCCTATGCCGACGCCGTCGCTGCGGGCGAAGCCATTGATCTGTGCCCACCCGGAGGCGTCGAGCTGATCGCCCAACTCAAAGATCTGATGGGTGACGATGCACCACAAACCCATGGCGACATGGCCACGGCACCGCCAATCGTGGTCGCAGTGATCGACGAAGCCGCCTGTATCGGCTGCACCCTGTGTTTGGATCCCTGCCCGGTAGACGCCATCGTCGGGGCACAAGGCTTTATGCACACGGTTATCGAGCAAGAATGTACCGGCTGCGAACTGTGCATCGCACCCTGCCCCGTGGACTGCATCAGTCTAGAAACCAAGCCCGCCCCGCTAGCGCCAGCACCAGTGCCCCTGCTGGGCCGAGGCTGCATCAACTGCGGTCAGTGCATTGACGCCTGTCCGGTGGCCCTGCAACCCGATCAGCTCGTGAAGCTCAGCAACGCCCAAGAATGGGCCGCCGCCGAGGCCTTGGATTTACAGCGCTGTATTGAATGCGGACTCTGCGACCGCGTATGCCCCAGCGAGATCAATCTGGCCGCACGCTTCACCGACGCCAAGCGCACGGCTGCAGCGCAAACTGCCGTCGAAGCAGAGAAGCAGCGCATCAAGACACGCTACACCGCACATCAGCAGCGACTGATTGCGGTACAACATCAGGCTGACAATCGGCGCGCAGACCGTCTGGCCAAGCTGCGCGGCAAGCGCACGCCGTCTCAGACCGCGGACGCCACAGACGGCACCGACTCGTGAACCGCAGCACACGCAAGGTACAGCCCACCGGTCACATCATGCACAAGGTCTCCCTGGCCCTGCTGCCCGGCGCACTGGCCATGGCATGGCAGTACGGCGCAGGCGTGATCTGGAACCTGCTGTGGCTTGTGGTGCTCTGCGCACTGGTGGAAATCGTCTGCAGCAGCCTGCGGCACGGCGTTGCCAAGGCTCGCAGCCAGTGGTTTGCGCTTGATGACGGCACCACCCTGCTGGCCGCCCTGCTCATTGGCATTTGCCTGCCCCCATCGGTGTCGCCGGCAATCTTATGCGTGGCCGCCCTGGCCGCCATTGGTCTGGCGAAGCACGCCTACGGCGGTCTGGGCCAAAACATCTTCAACCCCGCCATGGTGGGTTATGCCGTGGTCTTGCTGAGTTTCCCCCTCGCGCTGGCCACTTGGCCTACCGCCGCCCCCGACGGCTTTACCGGTGCCACACTGCTCAGCGAGTTCCGCTATCGGGGTGGTATCACCGCGGACGAATTTTTCCTCAATCGCGTTGCCGCTAATCCCAATGTCCTCAGTGCCGGACTGTTTGGTTTGGGCGGTTTGTGGCTGATTCAGCAAGGCATCATGCATTGGCGTATTCCGCTGACGGTACTGGCCACTGTCGGCGTGCTGGCCAGTGTTTTTCACGACCAAGGCAGCTCGGCCAGCCTGGGGTCGGCGTGGTTTCATTGGACCACGGGTGGCACCGTGGCCGCAGCGTTTTTTGTCGCCACCGATCCGGTCACTCATCCGGCCAGACCCGGTCATCAAATCGCCTTTGCCCTGCTGATTGGCTGCCTGCTGTTTTTGATTCGCACCCAAGGCAATTTACCCGACGGCATCGCCTTCGCCGTGTTACTGGCCAATTGCACAACGCCGTTGTTCAACCGCATTCATCGCCAGAAAATTGCCGAAGGAGCCAAAGCTCATGGCTAACCGATTCACCTCTGCCGCAGCCCTGCTGGTGATCGGCGGGCTGTGCGGACTCGCCCTGACCCAAACTTACGAGATCACTCGAGCACCCGTTGAACAAAATCGAATCCGACAGGCCCAAGCCCTGCTCAGCGAGTTGCTCGGACGCGAAGCCCCCACAGACCTGATGTGGCAAAACGATATCGCCAACGCCTGCGGCGAATGGCAGTTTGCGCGAGGTGCCAGCGTCGGCTACGCCGGACCCATTGAGTATCTTGCCCTGCTGCAACAAGATCGCATCAGACTGCGCATCACTCGACACCAAGAGACACCGGGCATTGCAGACTTCGTCGATCACCGCAAAGATCCGTATCTGCCCGGTCTCGACAACACGTTGCTGTCAGACTGGTCGCAGCTGGACAACATCAGTGGCGCGACCATTACCCACAAGGCCCTGAGAGAAATGGCGGATCAAGCCAGCACCAAGCTGGCCTATCAGCGCGAGCAAACAGACTGTGAGGCAACCGGTGAGTAACAGCGATTTCAGCCGCGCGACCATCGCCAACAACCCCGCGTGGGCACAGCTGTTGGGCCTCTGCCCACTGCTTGCCGTGAGCAATACCGTGGCCAATGCGACGGGACTGGCACTGGCCAGCGCCTTCGTGGTCATCGGCGCCAACACCTCGATCTCGCTGCTGCGGCGCATCATTCCCGACGAAGCCAGATTGCCCTGTTTCGTACTGATCATCGCCACCTTCACCACCCTCACCGTCATGGTGCTGGAGGCCTACGCCTTTGACCTGTACAGCCGCATCGCCCTGTTTGTGCAAATCATCGTCACCAACTGCATGATTTTAGGCCGGGCCGAAGTCTTCGCCTCGCGCCAACCGGTGGGCCGGGCGCTGATGGATGCCCTCGGCACCGCGGTAGGTTTCGCCATCGCCCTGCTCGCCCTAGGCGCCGTGCGGGAAATTCTCGGTCAGGGCACACTGATGGCGGATATGGATCTGCTGTTTGGCCCAACCGCTGCCGCACTGACCATCAAGGTCTTCGCCACGCCGCCGCTGGCGCTGGCGGTACTGCCCCCCGGGGCGTTTATTATCGCGGCCCTCATGTTCGCCTTAGTCCAGGGCCTGGCGAACCGCTCAAACCCATCGTCTTCTCACACTGCCTCGGATACCCAATGAACCCCGCAAAACGTCATGAAATATTTTCTCGCCTACGCGATGCCAATCCTAATCCCACCACCGAGCTGAACTACAGTTCGCCCTTTGAGCTGTTGATTGCGGTACTGCTGTCGGCCCAAGCCACCGACGTAGGGGTCAACAAAGCCACCGGCCCACTGTTCGCCGCCGCCAACACACCTCAAGCCATTTACGATCTGGGCGTGGACGGGCTGAAGGAATACATCAAGACCATTGGGCTGTTTAACACCAAGGCCGAAAACGCGATCAAGACCTGCAAACTGCTGGTGGATGAATACGACAGTCAGGTACCGGAAAATCGAGAAGCCTTGGAGGCACTACCCGGCGTGGGACGAAAAACCGCCAACGTGGTGCTGAACACCGCCTTCGGACACCCCACCATCGCCGTGGATACCCACATTTACCGCGTGTCGAACCGCACCAAGGTTGCGCCGGGCAAAACCGTGCGCCAAGTCGAAGACAAACTCATCAAGGTTGTGCCAGACGAGTTCAAGGTAGACGTACACCACTGGCTGATACTGCACGGACGCTACGTGTGCATCGCCCGCAAACCACGCTGCGGCAGCTGCACCATAGAAGACCTGTGTGAGTTCAAAGACAAGACCGACGAGTAGCCGCCGAACAGACAACCACGCCCGAGGCGGAATTAGATATCCACCAGCTCCACGTCGGCCAAGCTGTCCAAACTGGCACCCATAAACACAGCGCCCACCCGCTGAAAGCGCGCGACACCGTCGGTGGCCAAGAAGACCGTGCGACCACCATAGGCTGAACTCAAGCCATGCTCAGTCAGCGCCGCGGCAACCGTAGCAGCCGTTGTCTGAGCCGAATCAATGACCCGAACCCCATCACCCAACAGCCGCTGAAGCGCGTCACGAAACACCGGAAAATGGGTACAGCCCAAGAGCAGAGTCGACGGCAACCCAGGCGCGACCGGCGATTGGGCGAGCCCGCGGACACCGTCCTGCAAAATCGCGTCAGACAAGGCAGATGCCACACTGCCCTGTTCCGCCAGCGTCACCCACAGCGGACACGGACGCCCCAGCACACGCAAGGAAGGCTGACTGCGCAGAAGCGCACGTTGATAGGCACCACCAGCAATGGTGCTTTCGGTGGCCAGCACCGTGACACCGCTGGCATCGGCAACCGCACAGGCTGCCGCCGCACCGGGTTCCACCACACCGAACACTGGCAGCGGAGCAAACTCTTGGGCCAAGGCATCTAAGGCCGTTGCCGAAGCGGTATTGCACGCCACCACCAAGGCCTTGATACCACGCTGCACCAAGGCACCTGCGGCCTGACGCGCATAGCGCACCACGGTTTCCGCAGACTTCGTGCCGTAGGGTAAGCGGGCGGTATCGCCCAAGTAGATAAAGTCCTCGGTGGGCAGTTGCTGCTGCAAGGCGGCTAACACGGTCAGACCGCCCATGCCCGAATCAAACACACCGATGGGCAGGTTCGCATCGCTCACGACGCGCACCCCGCCACCGGCGCAACAAGACGCCGAGTCAGACTAGGAATAGTCCCGGCCACGCTTGGCGCCCAACCGCAGACGCAGGGCGTTGAGCTTGATAAAGCCCGCCGCGTCTTTCTGATCGTAGGCACCTTGGTCGTCCTCAAAGGTCACCACATCGGCGTCGTACAAACTGTCACTGGAGCTACGCCCCACCACGCTGACCGACCCCTTGTAGAGTTTTAGCGTCACGGTACCGTTTACCGGCGTTTGAGATTCGTCGATTAGCGCCTGCAGCGCCTTACGCTCGGGAGCCCACCAGTAACCGTTGTAGATCATCTGGGCGTAGCGCGGCATCAGTTCGTCTTTCAAGTGGCCGACCTCACGATCGAGGGTCAACGACTCCATGGCGCGATGGCCCTTCAGCAAAATCGTGCCACCCGGGGTTTCGTAGCAGCCGCGAGACTTCATGCCGACAAAGCGGTTTTCCACAATGTCCGAACGGCCCACACCGTGCATGCCGCCCAAACGGTTCAGCTCAGCCAGCATGGCACCCGGCGTCAACGGCTTGCCGTCCAGCGCAATCGGATCACCGTGCTGATAGGTCAGCTCAATTTCCAGCGGCTGATCCGGCGCGTCTTCCGGCGCGACAGTCCAGCGCCACATGTCTTCATCCGCAGGCTTGGCCGGATCTTCCAAACCGCCCCCCTCGTAGGAAATGTGCAGCAAGTTCGCATCCATAGAATACGGCGACTTGCCGCCACGCTTGTAGTCCACGGGAATCTGATGCTTTTCACAGAAATCCATCAACGCCTCACGGGAATTCAGATCCCATTCGCGCCAAGGCGCGATAACCTGAATGTCAGGATCCAGCGCGTAGGCCCCAAGCTCGAAACGCACCTGATCGTTACCCTTGCCGGTAGCACCGTGAGCCACAGCCGTAGAGCCAGTCTCACGTGCGATTTCCACCATGCGCCGAGTGATCAGCGGCCGAGCGATACTGGTGCCCAGCAGATATTCGCCTTCGTACACCGTGTTGGCGCGGAACATGGGATAGACGTAGTTAGCAACAAAGTCTTCGGTGAGATCTTCGATGTAGATTTCCTGCACGCCCATGGCCTTGGCCTTCTCGCGGGCAGGTTCCACCTCTTCGCCTTGACCAATATCAGCGGTAAACGTCACCACCTCGGCGTTGTAAGTCTCCTGCAGCCAACGGCAGATGACGGAGGTATCCAACCCACCGGAGTAGGCGAGGACGATTTTGTTTTTGTCAGACACGAGTTTTCCTTTATCCAAAGCGAAAGCAAAGCGGTGGGCATTTTAGGGCAAGGAGGATCGGGAGGGAAATTTTCCAAGAATACAAATATTTGGGAGTCTGACGACTATCGCTGCGGGGACTACAGACCAGAGCGATTTCAACTTTTGAAACTTTGCGGTTCGGGCAACAACAACTTAGTCACTCGACTCGTAGAGGCGATTAAGGGAAATATCCCACTATTCGTATGCTCTAGTTCACAAGAATGAAAAAAGGGGCCGAAGCCCCTCTCATTTTTTGCAATCTTTCAGCTTATTAGCCTCAAGAGCTCATTCACGAATCGAATAGGAAGTCCAAGGTACTACCTTCCACGATTCGGTCAAGCCATTGATTCGATATTCGAGAAAGAGCTCACAGAATTTCAGCCAGCTGGGAGCAAATAATGATGAACAGACCCTATCGCCTCGGTTTAGACGTAGGAACCAATTCCCTCGGATGGGCAATACTTGACCTAGACCAGCACAACCAAGTCTGCCGCGTTAGAAAAATCGGTTCCCGTATTTTCAGCGACGGGAGAAAACCAAAAGACAACACATCACTGGCCGTTGAGAGGCGCCTCGCTAGACAAGCAAGACGCCGTCGAGACAGATTCCTCCGACGCAAAGAACGGTTAGTGGATAAGTTAATCTCATACGGGTTGTTTCCATCCAATGAAATTGAACGCAGGGCTCTTGAAAAAATTGACCCTTACGAACTTCGTTACCGAGGGTTATCTGAACGCTTAGAGCTTGGCGAACTCGCCAGAGCAATTTTCCACCTCAATCAACGCAGAGGATTCAAAAGCAACCGGATCTTGAAGCCGAAAAAGGATCAAGACAAGAAAGACGAAGGGTTGATCAAAGGTGCCATCAGCAGAACGCAAGACTCTCTGGTAGAGGGAAACCATGAAACCGTGGGAGCTTATCTCTATTCGTTACGACAGGAAGGAAAACGCACCAGAGCAAAGCGCCACGATAAAGGCGCTGAGTACGATTTGTTTGTTGACCGCTCAATGATCGAACACGAGTTTAAAACCCTCTGGTCGACACAAAGGAAATTTCATCCAAACACTCTTACCGACGAAGCCCATGATGACCTGATCGACACGTTGCTACATCAAAGAAGACTCAGGCCCGTCGAGCCAGGTCGCTGCACGTTTTTGCAGGATAAGCCTCGCGCACACAAGGCTCTTCCTCTGGCGCAGCATTTCCGCATGTATCAAGAGTTAAGCAATCTGCGCCTTATTGCCCCAGACCTTTCAGAAACGTCGCTAACGCTAGAGCAGCGAGATCTACTGCTCAACGAACTTGAACGTTCCAAAAAGCTCACATTTGCCGCGATGCGCAAAAAATTGAAGTGCGGAGAACGGGGCGAGCGAATCAATCTCGAAGTTAGTGGCAGGAAGTACCTTGACGGCAATACCACCGCCTATGAGCTTGCCGATGACAACTGCTTGGGCGCGCTTTGGTATGAACTCGGATCCGAACAACAAAACACGCTAGTACGAACGCTTTTGAAAGCGCGAAACGACGAGGAGCTGGCGGAACAGCTGCAAGCCATGGACTTATTTAGCGACCATCAGATTCAGGCATTGATCGACGCTAAGTTGCCGGATGGATACGGACATTTAAGCGAAGAGGCGATCGTGGCGATCAGTCATCACCTTGAATCAGAGATGATCACCTACGACAAAGCATGCGAAAAAGCTGGGTTTGAGCATTCGGCGTATGGCATCGAAGAGCAATACGAGAAGCTTCCTTACTACGGTAGAGTCTTGTCCCACTATGCTATGGGGCAAAACCCCGAAGAAAGTGATGGGGGTCAATTGCAATACGGAAAAATCGCCAATCCCACAGTGCATATTTCTCTCAATCAAATCAGAAAGGTCGTTAACGCGTTAATAAAAAAATACGGCAAACCAACAGAAATCGTTGTGGAAGTTGTGCGAGACCTGAAAAACAGCAGGCGCAAGAAAAAGGAGATACAAGATCAGCAGAAAAAAAACGCAGAACGAAACGAGAGATACAACGAGGAACTAGAAAATCTTGGCCTTTCTCCGAACCAAGGAAATCGATTGAGGCTCAGTCTTTGGGAAAGTTTAAGCCCCGATCCTCTTAACAGGCGCTGTCCCTACACCGGGGTTTCTATCAGCAAATCAATGCTATTCAGTCCAGAAATCGAAATAGACCATATCATTCCATTCAGCCGATCGTTGGACGATAGCCTTTCAAATAAGCTTCCCTGCACTCGGCAAGCCAATAGAGTCAAGGGCAATCAAACACCGTACGAAGCATTTTCGCACCAGCCCGAGTGGGTAGACATAGTGTCTAGGGCTGCTGACATGCCAGCCCAAAAGGCAAGAAGATTCACTGAAGAAGCGTCGAACCAAACGCTGGACGACTTCTTGGCCAGACAACTATCGGATACCGCGTATATCGCCCGCGCCACCAGAGAATACCTTACAAGTATCCTACCGACAGAGTCGGTTTGGGCTGTACCCGGCCACCTGACCGGACTGCTTCGCCGCGCTTGGAACATGAACTCAATTCTCGGCTCCCAAGATATAAAAGAACGAGACGACCACCGGCACCACGCCATTGATGCAGTGGTTATAGCCTGCACAGACCGTTATCTATTGAACAAGGCATCACGGGCCAGTGCCCGCGAGCAACATCGGCGGGTCATCGAGAGCATACCGTTACCTTTCAAGGACCTTCGATCCCAAGTCGAATTCCTAGCACACAAGGTCTATGTCTCGCACAAACCTGAGCATGGGATAGAGGGCGCTTTGCATAACGATACCGCGTATAGCTTGGTCGGCGACCCAGATACCCAAGGGTTACAGCAGCTTGTATCGCGAAAACCTTTGGACGAATTAAAGAACAGCGCCCAAATAAACCGAATTCGTGACGATAAGATACGCAACAATCTTCTTGAGCTAACCGCTGACTTATCAGGCGAAGCTTTCGAGGTCGCCGTCAAAAAGTTTGCAAAGGAAAACAGTATTTGGCGCGTCCGTTGTTTTGGTGAAAAGCGCATGAGGGCCCATAAAATTAGAAACAAACTTGGTATTGAGTACAAAGGGCTGTTACCCGATGGTAACCACTGTTTAGAGATTATTGAGGAAGAAGACGGAAAATGGACTGATGAGATAGTCAGCACTTGGATTGCCAACAGTCAGGATTTCCGCGCGTTTCAAAAAAATGCGGCCTTTCACAAAAGGAGTTTTTCGGGAAAACCACTCGTGATGCGATTGTACAAAAATGATTCGATAGCCATATGGAGCAATGGAGAAACGCGAGCAATGCGAATCAGTCAAATCTCCAACAACGACATTCGATTTTGCCCCCTAGAGGCCGCCAACCCGAAGACTAAAAACTTATCTGCAGCAGCTCCACCTCTACCGCAGCGAAGCAGCATCAATCCGCTAAAGAGACTCAAAGCAAGAAAAGTTTTCATTACTCCGATTGGCGAGTTACGAGATCCGGGGTTCAACTGATGGAACAAACAATCATTTCACTCGAAACAGAGGGTTTGTTTCTTTCAAAAAAGAGAGGGTTGCTGCTGGCGAGCAAACGCAAGGAGGTCATCTCTACAGTCCCGCTTGATGATATCGCCGCACTTATCGTCTCTGCGCACGGCACGTCTTACACGAACAGCCTCGTCGTTAATCTCGCAGAAAGAAATATCCCGTTAGTTCTTTGCGGAAAAAATCACCAGCCTGCAGCTTGGATTCACCCCATCAAATCGCACTTCAAACAAGCCAAATACCTGCGTGCTCAGGCCTCTCTAACAAAAGCAAAAGCGAACCGCCTGTGGAAGCAGGTAGTTGTCGCAAAAATATCTTGGCAAATTTTCGCTCTAGAAAAACAAGGAATCGTCAGTAAGACTTTGGGGCGCCTCGCTCGGCAGGTGAGCAATGGAGACCCGCAAAATATAGAGGCGCAGGCGGCAAGGCTCTATTGGAGACTGATGATGGGGCCCAACTTTAGGAGAGAAACCTCCGGTGGAGGCGCGAATATCCTACTCAATTACGGCTATACGGTGCTTCGTGCAGCAGTATGCCGCGCCTTGGTTGCGGCAGGACTCAACCCGTGTTTCGGCATTCACCACCGGTCACAAGTTAATTCTTTTCAGCTAGTCGACGATCTTATGGAACCGTTCAGGCCGCTGGTCGATTTAGCAGTCAAAGAACTCGTTCTAAATGACGATGATGAGATCAACCCACAGACAAAAGCAGAACTTGGAAGCATCTTGCATCACTCTCTACCCGGTAATGGAACCGGGCCGGTGATCAATCATATCTACCGCTTGGCTTTAGAGTATCGGGACTACATCGCAGGAGATGCAGAAAAGATCGAATTCGCTTTCCCTAAAGCTTTAACACTTCCTCTCAAAGCAGCAAGGAAAACCAGTGTCTCAACTAAACGGATATCGCCTGATGTGGCTATTGGTAATGTTTGATTTACCGACTGGCACGCGTTTCGAACGAAAGGCCGCAAATGGCTTCAGACACGATTTACTTGATATGGGCTTCGAAATGGCCCAGTTTTCTGTTTACGCCAAATTCTGTGGAGGCGAGCCGCGAAGGCGCGCCATTCTCACCAAGGTCAAAGAAGCCCTCCCCGAGGAGGGAAAAGTTGATATTTTAACGTTCACCGACAAGCAATATGAAAGCATTGTTAGATTCGAAAACAACACTCCAACCGAAATATCGAGCCGCCCTAGGCAGTTTTTACTGTTGTGAAAAAAAATATCCTTTTTAAATCAGATATTTACGTAAGATCCAGTCTATCAGATTCGTGAATGAGCTCCTGAAACAACGCACACGCTCACGCTGGAAAATGCTAACGGAGTCTATCAGATTCGTGAATGAGCTCCTGAAACAACTGCTCATGATTTGGCGACTATTGGCGAGAGAGTCTATCAGATTCGTGAATGAGCTCCTGAAACAACATATTCACCGATCGTCCACAAGCCGCTTTCAGTCTATCAGATTCGTGAATGAGCTCCTGAAACAACAACTCAGACTCACAAGTGACCGTGATCGAAAGTCTATCAGATTCGTGAATGAGCTCCTGAAACAACTGTTATGACGATCAGGACTGCTGTGATTGGAGTCTATCAGATTCGTGAATGAGCTCCTGAAACAACACACGTCTGAAGAAATGCACGAAGAGGTTCAGTCTATCAGATTCGTGAATGAGCTCTTGAAACAACCGTAATTCGATGTTCATGCGGCGCACGATAAGTCTATCAGATTCGTGAATGAGCTCCTGAAAGCCAAACCCATCGATTCTTCCTCTTTGCTGGTTCGCTCTCGGCGGTTTTCAGTTATCGTCCCCCCATGGAAATCACAGACCGATTCCGCGGCTACCTGCCTGTCGTGGTTGATTTAGAAACAGGCGGATTCAGCAAGGAAGACAACCCGATCCTAGAGGTTGCCTGCTCCTTCATCACCATGCGCGACGATCAGTTGTGCATCAAAAACAGCGCCAGTTGGTCGCTGGAGCCTTTTGAGGGGTCGCATATCGAGCCGGCCAGCCTGAAGATCACCGGCATCGACTTAGATGACCCCAACCGCAACGCCATCGACGAGCGCGAGGCCTTGATCGAGTTCTTCAAGGTGGTACGTGATGAGATGAAGTTTGCGGGCTGCCATCGCGCCATCATGGTGGCGCATAACGCTTCCTTCGATCAGGGGTTTTTGAACGCGGCCTGCGACCGACTCAAGATCAAACGCAATCCGTTCCATCCCTTTACCGCGCTGGATACCGCCACCATGGGTGCCTTGGCCTTTGGCCATACGGTGTTGAGCAAGGCGTGCAGTCGTGCGGGCATCGATTTCAGCGACGCTCAGGCGCACAACGCATCATACGATGCAGAGCGCACCGCAGAATTGTTTTGTCATATCGTGAACGCGTGGCCGTTCCATCCCCATTGGCTGGAACAGCCCGAAGAAGAGGCCTAGCCTCTTCAGACTAGCCTTCGGCGGGGTACTTTTCCGAAGTCTCAACCAGCAGGGTTTCCAGCTCACCGGCTTCGAACATTTCCGTAATGATGTCGCAGCCGCCGACCAGTTCGCCGTCTACCCACAGTTGCGGGAAGGTTGGCCAATTGGCGTAGCCCGGTAGGGTCGCGCGTATTTCCGGGTTGCTGAGAATGTCGACATAGGCGAACCGCTGTCCGCAGGCCACCATACACTGCACGGTTTGCGCCGAGAAGCCGCACTGGGGGGCTTGGGGTGAACCTTTCATATACAAAATGATGGGGTTCTCAGATATCTGTTCTTTGATGGAATCCAATACGTCTTCTGACATGTCGCCGTCCTGCCTAGATCTTGTTTTGATAATGCGCGATGCCAGGGCACCCGCGCTTTGCCGCATTGTAGCCCCGAAGCCACACCCGATGGTAGACGTGTGCGGACTCCCTGCATCGAACTGGTTATGATCGACTTTCTCTTTTGCCGCTTCGAACAGGACAATTCCAATGACTTACGATTTCGATGTCATCATTGACCGCCGCGAGACCAATGCCACCAAGCTACAAAAGTACGCGGGCAGCGACATTTTGCCGTTCTGGATTGCCGACATGGACTTTGCGGTGCCTGACTTCATTCTCGAACCCCTGCGGGCGCGCCTTGATCATCCGATCATCGGCTACACCAAGAAGCCCGATTCACTGACCCACGCCTTTCAGCACTGGCTGGTGCACCACTACGGTTGGCAGGTGCCCGACGACTGGATCGTCTGGCTGCCCGGTGTGGTACCCGGACTGAACATGGCGGTTAACATGCTCGGCAGCGACGAGCAGGTTTTGGTGCCCACGCCTATCTATTACCCCTTTCTCGATCTGCAGCAGAATACCGGTCGCCGACAAGTTGCCGTACCGCTGGCACTGAACGATGGGCTGTGGTCGATGGATCTGACCGCCATGGCCAACGCCACAACCGAGCAGGTCAAAATGGTCTGCATCGCCAATCCGCAAAACCCTACCGGGCGATGTTACAGCCTGGCCGAACTGCAGGCCTTGGGCGAATTTCTGGAACGCCACGATCTGCTGCTGGTCAGCGACGAGATTCACTGCCAGCTGATTCTGGATGACGACAAGCAGCACCTGCCCATCGCCCATGCGGTACCGGAAATCGCGCACCGCACGGTGTCGTTGTTTGCCGCCACCAAGACCTACAACATTCCCGGACTGGGCTGTGCGGCTGCCGTGGTGCCCGATCCGGTCCTGAGGGAACGTTTTCTGGCCACCCGAGGTGACTTGGTGCCGGGCCCCGGGCCACTGAACTACATTGCCTCGGAAGCGGCGTTTAACGACCGCTCCGACTGGGTACCCCAACTGCGGGCCACCCTGCGCCGTAACCATGACCTGCTGAAAGCCGTGGCCGGTGAGCGGATGACCCGCATGGAGGCCACCTATCTGGCGTGGATCAACATTGAAGATTTGCAGCTCAACGATGTGGACGGTCACTTTGAATCCCACGGCTTGGGTCTCAGCAACGGCGCGCCCTTTGGTCACGAGGGCTACGTCCGATTTAACTTTGCCAGCCCCAAGCCCGTGCTGGAAGACGGCCTGAAACGGCTTGCCCAGAGCCTAAAACGCCCGTGAATCCATGACGTTATGAGAAACCGTTATCAAAACGGCGGTTGCTACACAGCAAGGGCTTTAGTATCTTTCGTTCTTTACAGGCCGCACTCGTTGCGGCCTTTTGCTTTTTAAGCACTACCACTCCTCACGACGACGGCTTCTCGATGTCTTTTGATGTTGAGACATGGGGTATTTTCCTCAAGACCACTCGTCGCCATTGGAGCGCGGTGCAGGAGAGTGGACCATGCAGAACCATGTAATGAACACCTATGGCCGTATGCCCGTGAATTTTGTCAGCGGCTCCGGCTCCTACCTGACCGACAGCGAGGGTAAGACCTACTTCGATGGTCTGACCGGAATCGCCGTGTGTGGCCTGGGCCATGCCCATCCCCACGTGGCGCAGGCCCTGGCGCATCAGGCGCAGACGCTACTGCATACCTCGAATTTGTACGAGATTCCGCTGCAAACCAAGCTGGCCAATCGCCTGTGCGAACGTTCCGGCATGGATAACGCGTTTTTCTGTAATTCCGGTGCAGAAGCCAACGAGGCCGCCATCAAACTGGCGCGACTCAAGGGCAACAACCAAGGCATTAAGTCACCGTCGATTATCGTCGTAGACGGCAGCTTTCACGGCCGCACCATGGCAACCCTGACGGCGACGGGTAACCGCAAGGTACACGCGGGCTTTGAACCGTTGCTGAGCGGCTTTGTCCGCGCACCGTTTAACGACATCGCCGCAGTGGAAGCCATTGCCGCGAACAATGCCAGCGTGGTCGCTGTGATGGTCGAGCCGATTCTTGGCGAGGGTGGTATTTACATTCCCGACGATTCTTACCTGGCCTCGCTGCGCGCGATTTGTGACGCCAACAACTGGCTGCTGATCGCTGACGAGGTCCAAAGCGGCAATGCGCGTACCGGTAAGTTTTTCGCCTACCAGCATACGGATATTTTGCCCGACGTGGTTACCACCGCCAAAGGCTTGGGTAATGGCATGCCCATCGGCGTCTGTCTGGCCCGTGGCGAAGCGGCGAATCTGTTCGTTCCTGGCAATCACGGGTCTACCTTTGGCGGCAACCCCATGGCCTGTGCCGCAGCCAATGCGGTGCTGGATGTGATCGATGCCGAGGGCTTGGAAGAACGCGCCCTCGTGCTTGGCGAGCGTATTCAGAGCGGTCTGCGCGACGCGCTGACCGGCCGAAACGACATCAAGGACATTCGCGGTGCCGGCCTGATGCTGGCCGTGGAAATGCATCAGGACATTGGCGGCTTTGCTGCCAAGGCGCTGGATCAGGGTCTGCTGATCAATGTCACTCAGGGCAACATCATTCGTATGCTTCCGCCGTTGACCATGACCGATGCGGAAGCAGACGAGTTGGTCAGTCGCGTGGTCGACTTGATCACCAATTGATCGAGAACGGGTCAACCCAAACCAACACCTTCGGAACCTTCTCATGATCAAGAGAGATTTTCTTTCGCTATTGGATTTTTCGTCTGACGAACTCAAGTACGTGATTGAGCGCGCCAAAACCCTGCGCCAGCAACACGAGCGCGGTGAGGTCTATCAACCCCTGGTGGGTAAAACCGGCGCACTGATCCTGACCATGAGCAGCACCCGCACCCGAGTGGCCTTTGAAGCCGGTTTCAGCCAACTGGGTGCCAACGTCATTTTCTTAAGCCCGGGCGATACGCAAATCGGTCGCGGCGAGCCGCTGGAAGACCTGGCCCGGGTGCTTTCCGAGATGGTGGACATCATCATGATCCGCACCCATAACCAAGCGGACATCGAAACCTTGGCGCACTACGCTACGGTGCCGGTTGTTAACGCCATGAGTTCGGTCCTGCACCCCTGCCAATTGCTGGCGGACATTCAGGCCTTTGAAGAACATCGCGGCTCCATCGAAGGCAAAACCGTTACCTTTTTGGGCGATGGCTACAACATGTGCCATTCCTACATCAACGCCGCCAAGCAGTGGAACTTTAATCTGCGCTTCAGTTGCCCAGATTCCCACCAGCCCGACGCAGACATTCTGGCCAACGGCGAAAACGTGGAACGGGTACTCGACCCCCGGGAAGCCGTGGACGGCGCGCATCTTGTGGTGACCGACGTGTGGTCGTCCATGGGTCATGAGGGCGAAGAAGGCGACCGCCGGGCGATTTTTGAGCCCTATCAGGTCAACGAGTCGCTGTTGGATCTAGCGAACCCTGACGCCCTCTTCATGCACTGCCTACCGGCCCACCGGGGCGAAGAAGTCAGCGAGACCTTGCTGGATGACCCGCGCTCTGTGGTCTTTCACGAGGCCGGCAATCGCCTGCACAGCCAGAAAGCCTTGGTGGAATTTCTGCTCCTAGGCCGCCAAGCCTAGGGCACAGCTAGCGATGCAGCGCTTGGGCCACGGCCTGATCGTAACCATCGGCGAGCCCTTGGCGCTGGTCGTCGGCCATAGCCGGGTCGAAGCGTTGCCCCAGCTGCCACAGCTCGGCGGCTTCCTGCAGATCCGCAAACAACCCCGCACCGATTGCCGCCAACACGCCGGCCCCGCGCACGGTGGTTTCCACATCCGCCGGTCGTTCGACCGGCACGTCTAGCAAGTCACACAAAAATTGGCAGAACGCGTCGTTCACCACCATGCCGCCGTCCACCCGCAGGGTAGATACTGGCGCGCCATCGGCGGCCATGGCCTGCAGCAAGGTGCGGGTTTGAAAGGCCACGCTTTGCAAAAAGGCCGTGATGATGTGGTCTTTGTTGCTGTCCAGCGTCAGGCCGGTAATCAACCCTCTGGCCTGAGGCTGCCAATAGGGCGCTCCCAGACCGGTAAAGGCCGGCACCACATAGACCCCACGCGTATCGCCTCCGGTTCGGGCAAAGGCGTCGGCGGTATCCGCAGCTTGCTCAATCAACCCAAGCTGGTCTCGCAGCCATTGAATGGCCACGCCGGCGACAAAGATACTGCCCTCTAAGGCGTAGCTGGGCTGACCGTTGATCCGATAAGCCACCGTGGACAGCAGCTGCTGGCTGGAGCGGGAGATTTGCTCACCGGTATGAGTCATCACAAAGCAGCCGGTGCCATAGGTGCTTTTGGACATACCCGGTTCAAAACAGGCTTGTCCGATCAAAGCCGCCTGCTGATCACCGGCGATGCCACGAATCGGGATTACCGCGCCAAACCATTCCGCATCAGCGATACCAAAGTCGTCCACACAGTCGAGCACCTGAGGCAGCACGGCTGCAGGCACGTTGAATACGTCGAGCAGAGGCTGACTCCAGCACTGCTGGCCGATGTCGAACAATTGGGTGCGGCTGGCGTTGGTGGCGTCGGTAACGTGTTTGGTGCCATGAGTGAGCCGCCAAACCAAGAAGCTGTCAATGGTGC
Organism: Gammaproteobacteria bacterium; assembly: GCA_042091155.1. Lineage (GTDB taxonomy): Bacteria > Pseudomonadota > Gammaproteobacteria > Pseudomonadales > Azotimanducaceae > UBA4421. Next base: position 25,833 of record JBELHZ010000009.1, on the reverse strand, counting down.
CAAAGCACAGCTCGCCGTTCTGGGCACGGGCGCGATCCGCATCCACCCGATCCAGCAGCCAAGCCAGCTTGGTGCTGGAGAAGTACGGGTCGATGATCAAGCCCGTGGTCTGCTCAATGAGTTCGCCCATGGGCTGGCCATCCGCCTGATCCGCCGGATAACGCAGCTCGGCCAACTGTTCGCAGAAAGCGGCACTGCGCCGGTCTTGCCAAACGATCGCGTTATACAGGCAGTGGCTGGTCTGACGTTCCCACAAAACCGATGTTTCACGCTGGTTGGTGATGCCGATGGCCGCTATGTCGGTGGCCTGGATGTTCGCTGAGGCGATGGCCTGACGCCCGACCTGCAAAATCGACGTCCAGATCATTTCTGGGTCTTGCTCCACCCAACCGTCGTGCGGATAGCTGCTGTTGATGCTCTGCTGGGCACTGGCTACCACCGTACCGGCGGCGTCGTACAGCAGCGCGCGGCTGCTGGATGTGCCTTGATCAAGGGCAAGTATGTAAGTCATGAGTTACGTCCAAAGGCGAAAAGTTATGGCAACAGTCCGGCAGCTTAATGCTTCGCTCCAGCGGCTGCCAGCCGCGGTGCAAGACGGTCAAAAACGCACCAAAAAAGTGAGCAAATTGGCTTTTTTGCAGAAACGCTAGCTATCCACAGGCAGTTGTGTCGATCAGGGGAACTACTCACAGGTTATCCACAGACTTTTCCTTGCATTGATTTAGTGATCCCATTATCTTGTGTCTTCTGGCCAGCAGAACCCCATATCTTGGGTTTTGGGACGTTTGAAAATTTTGACCAAGTCAAAGTTTTTCCCTTGAGGGAGGGGGTTTCTTCGGCAAAACCAGCCGATCAGAGGCAAAACCGGCAGGAAAACTGCAAGGAATTGCAAAGAACAGACGAGCGTCCGCAAAAGCCAGAAAGGCAGCGGATACGGCGAGATAGAGTCAGGCCGTCAGATACTCGAATCGCATAAACAGATCGAATAAACAGACCAAACAGACAGATCGGATAACCCAGTCCGACAAACAGACAGACGAGAGGACACACAGTAATGCAAACAGAATCCTCGGTGGACACACCAGCGAGCCTCGGTGGCACACAAGGTAACCCGGCGGATCAAGGAGCCTTGTCTCCTTCACTAACCGCCACAGCCCCCGGACAACTGAAAATCATCAAGCGCAATGGCACCGTTGTGCCCTACACCGCCGACAAGATTTCCGTTGCCATGACCAAGGCGTTTTTGGCCGTCGAAGGTGGCACTGCCGCGGCTTCGCCTCGCATTCGAGAGCTTGTTCAAGACCTCGCCGAGCAAATGACAGCGACCTTTAAGCGCCGTATGCCCTCAGGCGGCACGCTGCACATCGAAGAAATACAGGATCAAGTGGAACTGGCGCTGATGCGTTCTGGCGAACAAAAAGTCGCACGTTCCTACGTGTTGTACCGAGAACAACGTGCCCAAGAACGTAGCCACCAGGAGAAGTTAGACCCGGATACCGAACAGGCGGTACAGGGCATCAACGTGACCTATGCCGACGGCACCAAGGGACCACTGGATATTGCGCGAATTCAGACCATCGTGGGCGAAGCCTGTGAAGGCCTCAGCGATGTCGACGCCAGCCGCATCATCAGTGAGGCCATGGCGAACATGTACGATGGCATCTCGGTAAACGACGTGGCCACGTCCATTTTGATTACCGCCCGCACCTTAGTTGAAGAAGAGCCGAACTATACCTACGTGAGTGCTCGCTTACTGTTGGACGAGCTACGCACCGAGGCGTTGACCTTCCTCAACATTCACGGCACCGGAGACGTTCATACCGCCACCCAAGGCCAAATGAGCGAATGTTACCCGCTGGCGCTGAAGAGCTTTATTGAAAAAGGCATTGAGCTGGAACTGCTTGGCCCGCAGTTGGCCGATTACGATTTGGATCGACTCGGCGCCGCACTGTTGCCCGAGCACGATCACTTGTTCACCTATCTGGGCCTACAGACGCTGTACGACCGGTACTTTATTCACTGGGACGATGTTCGCATCGAGCTACCCCAGATTTTCTTCATGCGCGTGGCCATGGGCCTTGCCGCAGAAGAAGACGACCGCAACGCGCGCGCCATAGAGTTTTACAACTTGTTGAGTTCCTTCGACTACATGAGCTCAACACCAACGTTGTTCAACGCCGGCACCTTGCGACCCCAGTTGTCCTCGTGCTTCCTCACCACGGTGCCCGACGATCTGCACGGCATCTATGGCGCCATTCAAGACAACGCCATGTTGTCCAAATGGGCGGGCGGTCTGGGTAATGACTGGACCCAAGTGCGGGCGCTGGGCTCGTACATCAAGGGCACCAACGGCAAGTCTCAGGGCGTCGTACCTTTCTTGAAAGTGGTTAACGACACCGCTGTGGCAGTAAACCAAGGCGGCAAGCGCAAAGGCGCGGTCTGTGCCTATCTGGAATCCTGGCACCTGGACATCGAAGAGTTTTTGGAACTGCGTAAAAACACCGGTGACGATCGACGTCGTACCCACGACATGAACACAGCGAACTGGATTCCTGATCTGTTCATGAAGCGCGTGGCACAAGACGGGGACTGGACGCTGTTCTCTCCCGCTGACGCCTCAGATCTGCACGACCTGTATGGCCGCGCCTTCGAGCAGCGCTATGAGCAGTACGAAGAACAAACCCGCACCGGTCAGCTGAAGCTGTTCAAGCGCATCAAGGCTGCCGAGCTGTGGCGCAAGATGCTCTCTATGTTGTTCGAAACAGGTCATCCGTGGATCACCTTCAAGGACACTTGCAACGTCCGCTCACCCCAGCAGCATGTGGGTGTCGTGCACTCGTCCAACCTGTGCACCGAGATCACGCTGAACACGTCCAAGGACGAAATCGCGGTCTGCAACTTGGGTTCCATCAACCTGCCGCAGCATGTCGAGAACGGCGAGCTGAACGTGACCAAGCTGGAAGCCACCATTCGTACTGCCGTGCGCATGCTCGATAACGTCATCGACATCAACTACTACTCGGTGGAACAGGCGCGCACGTCGAACATGCGGCACCGTCCGGTGGGTCTTGGCATCATGGGGTTCCAAGACGCACTGTACAAACTGGGCATCGCCTACAGCTCAAGCGAAGCCGTAGACTTCGCGGACTCGTCCATGGAAGCCATCAGCTACTTTGCGATTGATGCCTCCAGCAACTTGGCCGAAGAGCGCGGTGCCTACGCCAGCTTCTCGGGTTCCCTGTGGAGTCGCGGTATTTTGCCCATCGACTCGCTGAAAATGTTGCAGCAAGAACGCGGTGCCGAGTACCTGAGCGTTGATATGTCGTCCAAGCTGGACTGGAGCGCACTGCGCGCCAAGGTACAGGTGAAGGGCATGCGTAACTCCAATGTGATGGCCATTGCGCCAACGGCGACCATCGCCAACATCACCGGGGTGTCACAGTCCATCGAACCGACGTATCAGAACCTGTACGTGAAATCGAACCTGTCCGGTGAATTCACCGTCGTGAATCCGTTCATGGTGCGTGACCTGAAGGCTCTGGGCCTATGGGACAAGGTGATGGTTAACGACATCAAGTACTACGACGGCAGCCTGCAAGCCATTGAGCGCATTCCTCAGGACCTGAAGCAGAAATACGCGACAGCCTTTGAGGTAGAACCACGTTGGTTGGTCGATGCTGCCAGCCGACGACAGAAGTGGATCGATCAGGCCCAGTCGTTGAACCTTTATATTGCCGGCGCTTCTGGAAAGAAGCTGGACATCACCTATCGCATGGCGTGGTTAAGTGGTTTAAAGACTACTTATTACTTGCGTGCGCTAAGCGCCACCAGCACCGAGAAGTCGACGCTGGAGAAAGGCACGTTGAATGCTGTTTCGTCAGGTGGCGATGCAGGGATGGCAGCGGCTCCAGTCGCCGAACCCGTACAGGCTGCCGCGCCGGTCGTAGCGTCGCCTGCACCTCAAGCGGCAGCGATGGACATGGATTTAGGCGAAGCAGCTCCCGTTCCGATGGCCTGCTCGCTGGACGATCCGGATTGTGAGGCCTGCCAATAGGCCTCGATCCGATCACGAATAACCGAATTTAATTTTAGGAATACCACAATGCTAAGTTGGGACGATTACGAAGAAACACCTGCCGGCGCTCCCGCCGAGCAGGCCGTTATAGCGACTGCCGTACAGCAGCAGCTGGACGCGGATGCCGCACAGCAAGCCGCCGCTCAGGCCGCCGCCGAACAGGCCGCTCAGCAAGCCGCAGCGCAAGCCGCCGCCGCACAAGCGGCACAGGCTCAACAACAAGCGCAACAGCAGGCTGCTGCTGCAGCGCCGGCTCCCGCCGCCGTGGACGCGGCCAGCGGCAAAGAGCAGCGTGTGACCGTGGACCAAAAAGCCATGATCAACTGCCGTGCCGACCTGAACCAACTGGTGCCGTTCAAATACGAATGGGCATGGCAGAAGTATCTGGACGGCTGCGCCAACCACTGGATGCCCCAAGAAGTAAACATGACGTCGGATATCGCGTTATGGAAATCTGACGAAGGTCTCAGCGACGACGAGCGAACCATCGTGAAGCGCAGCCTGGGCTTCTTCTCAACCGCAGACTCGCTGGTCGCCAACAATCTGGTACTGGCCATCTACCGGCTGATCACCAATCCAGAATGCCGCCAGTACTTGCTGCGCCAAGCATTCGAAGAAGCCATTCACACCCACGCCTACCAGTACTGCATTGAGTCCCTGGGCATGGACGAAGGCGAGATTTTCAACATGTATCACGAAGTGCCAACCGTCGCCGAGAAGGCGTCTTGGGCACTGAAGTACACCAAGGAGATCAACGATCCGGGTTTCACCACAGGCACCGTCGACACCGACAAGACCTTGCTGAAGAACCTGATCGCCTACTACTGCGTGTTGGAAGGCATCTTCTTCTACTGCGGTTTCACCCAGATCTTGTCCATGGGCCGACGCAACAAGATGACCGGTACCTCCGAGCAGTTCCAGTACATCCTGCGTGACGAGTCCATGCACGTGAACTTCGGTATCGACGTGATCAACCAAATCAAGCTGGAAAACCCACACCTGTGGGACGACGAGATGCAGTCCGCTGCACGCGGCATGATTTTGGAAGGCACCGAGCTGGAAGTGAGCTACGCTCGCGACACCATGCCTCGCGGCGTGCTGGGTATGAATGCCAACATGATGGAAGAGTACCTACAGTTCATCGCCAACCGCCGACTGGCGCAAATTGGCCTGAGCGAGCAATACCCTGGCGTGAAGAACCCGTTCCCGTGGATGTCCGAAATCATGGACTTGAAGAAAGAGAAGAACTTCTTCGAAACCCGTGTAACGGATTATCAAACCGGTGGCGCGCTGACCTGGGACTAGGCCTCTGGCAGCCTATCGCTAGGCGATGATTGAAAAGCCCTCGTTAAGAGGGCTTTTTTTTGCCTGTGCGTTTTGTCGTAGCGAAAGCAGCACACTGGCGACTTTGCTATGGTTACGCATCGTTTTCTCAAGGCCTTCCACTATGTCCTGCACCTCTAGCCTATCCGCCCGCCGCCTGCTGCTTACGCTCAGCCTGCTGCTCACCAGTACGGCCAGCGTGGCCAGCGACACCGCCGAATACCAAGTCGACGGCCTCAGCGCTGCCGCCGAAATCATCGTGGACGAATACGGTGTGCCGCATATCTACGCCAACGATCACTACGATGTGTTCTTCGTACAGGGCTTCAACGCCGCACGGGATCGCCTGTGGCAGATCGACCTATGGAAACGTCGCGGCTTGGGCCAGCTATCGGAAATTTTGGGCGAACACCATATCGCCCAAGATAAGGCCGCGCGTATGTTCGTCTATCGCGGCGATATGTACGCCGAGTGGCTGGCCTACGGCAACGATGCCAAACGTATTGCCGAGTCGTTTACCGCGGGCATCAATGCCTTTGTCGACGTCGCCAAAGCCAATCCGGATTTGATGCCGGTGGAATTCGCCATGCTCGGCTACGAGCCGAGCGTGTGGAGCGCCGACGACGTGGTGCGCATTCGCAGCAATGGCCTGTGGCGCAACGTGGTGACCGAAGCCTGGCGCGCGCGCCTTGCCTGTCAGGACCAAGCTGAACTGGCCGCGCGCTGGTTCAAACTGGAACCCGAGTGGCAGACAGAAACCCCGGCGGGACTGGACCCCTGTGTCATTCCAGACAACGTGCTGGATAACTACCTGCTCGCCAAGGCACCCGTGGACTTCAGCAAGCAACCGGCCCAAAAGCAGATGGCTGGCCTGCTGGAACAAGCCACCCACGACGCCCATCACTTGGATGTGGGCAGCAACAATTGGGTAGTCACCGGCTCGCGTACCACCACTGGCCGCCCCATTCTTGCCGATGACCCCCATCGCGGTCACGCGGTGCCCTCACTTCGGTATATCGCCCACTTGAACGGACCGGGCATCAATGTCATTGGCGCTGGCGAACCGGCCCTACCCGGTATTTCCATTGGTCATAATGACGAAATCGCGTTCGGCCTGACGATTTTTCCCATCGACCAGGAAGACCTATACGTCTACAAAAAGAAGCGTGGGGGCTATGAATACAAGGGCGATGTAGAACCCTTCGTCGAGGTAGAGGAATCCATCGCCGTAAAAAATGGCGAAGCGCAAAACTTTTCACTGAAATTCACCCGTCATGGCCCCGTTGTCGCAGAGACCAAAAAGCACGCCTTTGTGGTTCGCGCCGCTTGGCTGGAACCGGGCATGGCCCCCTACTTTGGCAGCATTGAATACATGCGCGCACAGAACTTTCGAGAGTTCGTCGGAGCCCTCAACCGATGGGGCGCGCCCTCTGAAAATCAGGTCTACGCAGACACCAAGGGCAACATTGGCTACAAGCCTGCTGGCCGCTTTCCCAAGCGCGACAACTGGGACGGCTTGATGCCCGTACCCGGCGACGGTCGCTACGAATGGGACGGTTATTTCGACATGGATGTGTTGCCAGAAGAGTACAACCCAGAGCGCGGATTCAGCGGTACCGCAAACGCCATGAGCCTGCCCGAGGACTATCCCATTGATGAATACAAGGTAGGCTTTGAGTGGTCTGCTCCTTGGCGCTACAAGCGCTTATGGGAGTTCTTAGATACGCCGGAACCGCACAGCATGGAAGATTCTCTGGCACTGCAGCGCGACTACCATTCGGTCCTTACGCGACGCGTGTTGGCCCTACTGCCGGAGCTGGCGAAAACCAACCCAAACTCGGGAGGCCCGCTGCTGACTGATTGGGATCAACGCTTGGAGGCCGACAGCGCTGCCGCCGCACTGTGGAATGTCTGGTATTACCGACACCTCAGCCCAGCCTTGGGACGTACCCTAACCAAGGACGGAGAAACACCAGCCGGCTCACTGGACACTCAAACCACTCTGGCGCTGCTGAACACTCAGCAGGGGCAGGCAGCAGCCATCACCAGCCTGCGCGATGCTTGGGCTGCAACAAGTGACTTGCTGGGTGCCGACGCCAGCCAATGGCAGTGGGGAGACCTGCATCAGATCGTCTTCAAACACCCACTATTGGATCAAGCAAACACGAGTTTGGCGGAGCACATGCGCATCAAACCCTACCCACGGGGCGGCAGTGCAAACACCACCAACAATACGGGCTTTGGCGCTAACAGCTTCGATGTGCGCAGCGGCGCATCGTTTCGCATGGTGGTCGATGTGGGCAACTGGGATGCGGCGCGAATGACGAACGCACCGGGGCAGTCAGGCGATCCGCGTTCACCCTTCTACGATAACTTGCTGGAAAACTGGGCCACCGAAGGTCACGTGCCCATGCTGTTCAGCCGGGAAAAAGTCGACGAGAGCGCTGTGTTTACGATCAAGCTGACGCCCAGCAACTAAGCTCTGGGCGGCAACTGCGCGCAGACCTCTTTCAAGGCCTCAACAAAGGCTAGGGGCTGATCGAGAAAGACGTGGTGCTGGGCATCGGCAATTTCCCTGAACGGGAAATCCTGGGGCACCAGCTCTTGCATATACGCCAGGCTTTGGCGCGAATACAGTTCACTGTCTGCGCCAAAAATCACCCCTAGCGGCACGGTAAGGGACTGAAAATCTTCAGGTTTTCGGTCCACTTCGGTCAGCGTCGTGAACAGATCTTCGTCAAATTTCCATGCCCAACCGCCATCCATGGGCATCAGTGAGTTCCGCGCGATGTACTGCAGGATGTATTCGTTCTCGCAAGGCTGAGGCGGCTGCAAACGAAAGCGCATCAACGCACTGTCACGATCGGGGTAGATCTTGCCCTGCATCCCGCCCATGTTCGGCCGGTCGGGTACCGGCTCGTCAGGATGACGGATACCGGAATCCACGAGGATCAAACCGCCAAATTTTTCTGGATGAAGGTTGGCTGCTTTGACGGCCATGTAACCGCCGAAGCTGTGAGCGACCACCAGGGTGTCGGCACCCAGCTCCGCGTGTTCGATCACCGCCAGGATTTCGTCGGCATAGGTCTTGCTGGAATACTCGTAGCGATAGTCCGAATCACCCATGCCGGTGAGGTCCATCGCAGCGATTTGAAATTGGTCTGTGAGTTGGGGGGCAATGAAATCCCACCAGCGAGAGTGGGCGTTCATGCCGTGAATCAGCAACATGCCCGGTTTGCCCGGCGCAGGATAGAGTCGGTACGCAACGTCGCATTCGTCCACTTCCACGGTGCGACTTTCTGCCGGGGTATCCACCGCTTGCCAAAACCAATCCGGAATGGACGACGATTCTTCTTTATCCCAGCGTGCCATAGGCCCTCCTCCTCAGACGCTAGCCCCGCGATCACGGGGCTGGATTTAACCCGGTCGCTACAGCGCGCCGAATCGCTTCAAGTGGAAGTCCGAGTTGCCAAACAATGTGTCAATGATGGTCAAACGCTTGAAGTAGTGACCAATGTTCAACTCTTCTGTCATACCCATGCCGCCGTGCAGCTGCACCGCGTTTTGGCCGACAAATTTGCCAGACTTACCAATCTGCACTTTGAACGCACTGATGGCTTTTTGCGCTTCGACGCCATAACCCTCATCCATACGCATTGCGGCCATGAACATCAGTGACTTGGACTGCTCGTGTTCCATGAACATATCGACCATGCGATGCTGCAGTACCTGAAACTTGCCGATCGCCTGACCGAACTGCTCGCGCTGACGGCAATACTCTACGGTTTCTTTGTACAGTTTTTCCATGCAGCCGACGGCTTCAGAGCCAACGGCCAAAATGCCTTCGTCGATGGCCTGTTCCAACGCTGCGTAGCCCTTACCGACTTCGCCCAACACGGCATCTGCGTCAACCTTGACGCCTTCCAGGGTAATCTCAGCGGCGCGGAACGCATCAACCGTAGGGTAGTCGCGTCGCGAAATGCCTGCCGCCTTGGCATCGACGGCAAACAAGGTGACGCCGTCTTGGTCTCGCTGGTCGCCGGACGTGCGTGCGCTGACGATCAGCAGTTGGGCTGCTGGTCCGTTGAGCACGACGGCCTTGTAGCCGTTCAGAACAAACCCGTCACCTTCTGGGGTTGCCGTGGTCGTAATATCGGCCAAGTTGAAACGTGCTTGAGGCTCGGCATAGGCCAGCGCCGCTTGGGTGCTGCCATCAATGATGCCGGGCAGCAGCTTTGCTTTTTGTGCTTCGCTGCCCGCGTGCTTAATCGCACCACCGGCCAGTACCACCGTCGCCAGATACGGTTCGATCACCAAACCGTGACCAAACTGCTCCATCATCAAAGTTGATTCGACAGCACCGCCGCCAAAACCGCCATCGGCTTCGCTGAAGGGCACACCCAACCATCCCAATTCTGCAAAGGTGTTCCAATTATTTGCGTCATAGCCCAAATCCGAGCCCGCGTTTTTCTGACGATCATCGAAGCTGTAATCGCTTTGCACAAAGCGCTCGATGCTTTCCTGCAGCATGTTTTGTTCTTCTGTGAAGGAAAAATCCATTCATCTACCCCTTTACTTAACTGAAATATGTCGTCGGTTTCATCGGCTCACGCCTTTGGTGATTGCCGTAAAACCGCCATGTTAATCGTTGCGCGTGCTCGTTTCATGCTTAACTTTCGTCTGCACCTTTCGTTTCGTCATCCGGCGGATGATCTGACGAACTGTCCAGCCCTAACCGTTCCCGAGCCAAAATGTCACGCGGATCCCATCCGTACGCCGATACTGCCAATGCGTTCAACGCCTGGCTTGCCAAAAGCGCCGTATCTGTCGACGAACTCTCTCTCGGATCCACAGGACCTTCATTGTGATCCAGCAAACCGTCCGATTTGGGCAACGCATAATACCCGAAGCTGGCCAGCTGTAGAGCACCAATTTTTTGCGCCAGATCCTGTGATTTGACGTTCAGCACGCCCATGGGCAACGGTTGCGGAAATTGTGGCGAAACCGGCGCGAGCGCACGGCGTTCCAGTGCCTGCAAACCACGTAGGGCGACCTCGGCCTCGTTAAGCTCCCTCAGCAGGGTCTGGGAATCATCGTGGGGATTTGCCTCAAGGTCTGCCCGCAGCATCCGCAGTTGCACCTCATGTCCATAAGAACTGGCATGGGGCAACACCCTGTCCTGTGCCAGAGGCGGTGTCGCCAAGGCCGCCAGCAGCGCTTCGCCCCGCAACCCCAGCATGTCCTGCTCAGTAACCAGCACATCGTCAAAGACCACGTGAAACCAGCGGCCCCGGGCATTGGCCACCGGTTTAAGACTCAGTCCCGACCTTGCGATCGGCAGAAGACATGCGGTCCAGTGTCCCTCATGCAGCGCCAAACACAGTATCCGGCTTGGCCACAGCCCGTCCTTGGGTAGTTCTGTGGAAGACAACAAACCGTCTGCCAAGGCGCGTTTACTGCCAGTCAGACAGAAACCACCTGCAGTCTCAGTAAGCCGAGTCGGTTGCTGCGCAGCAGCGTTTACGGGTTCCAGCAAACCCAAGCACCAGTGGGATTGAAAGTCCGCAATTTCTGCCAGCAAGGTCGATTGCTGTTGCCGCGTGCCATGGGCCATCAGCAAGGGCGCAATCGTCGACATGGCCAAGGTGTCTATCGGCGGCGTTTGTGCCTGCTGGCACTGCATTTGCCAACGGTAGAGACGCTGCTTGTTCCAATCCAACCCGCCGAAAGATGACGGCCAGTGGGGCATCGACCAACCTTGCTCGGCCAGCGCATCAAACCAGCGAAGACTGGCCAAATGCAGCGCCGCGGAATGGTTCGACGCCGCGCCGTTCGGCCAGTGCCGGGCAATAAACGCCTGAGCTTGTTGCTCCCAATGGGCTTCAGTCATCACTGATATGATCTCGTTTTTCCGCGTACAAAGTTGCCGTAGATTATCCCCTGTCAGCAAGGCACCATAGGGCCTTATCACACCAAAAATGCGATCAAAGAGAGGGAGAGACTCTTGGACTACAGCACGATTTTATATGATGTCGAGGACGGCATTTTAACCATCACGCTCAACCGACCTGAAGCACTGAATGCGTTCACCAACGACATGCTGATGGAACTCATCGATGCCTGTGACCGCGCCGATGCGGATGACAGCGTCAGCGCCATCATTGTGACCGGTGCGGGCAGAGGGTTTTGTGCTGGCGCGGATCTGTCCCGGGGTGCATCAACCTTTGACAGCGGTGAGCGAGAAGACCGTGAAGACCGCATCAACCGAGACGGTGGCGGCAGGCTGACCCTGCGCCTGTACGAATTGAACAAGCCGATCATTGCCGCCATAAACGGCGCTGCCGTCGGTGTCGGCGTCACCATGACGCTGGCCATGGACATTCGCCTTGCATCCACCGCCGCCAAATTCGGCTTCGTGTTCGCTCGACGCGGCATCGTGCCCGAGGCCTGTTCCAGCTATTTTCTGCCTCGCGCCGTTGGCATCAGCAAAGCGTTGGAATGGTGCTACTCCGGTCGCGTCTTTCCGGCTCAAGAGGCCATGGACGGCGGGTTGCTGCGCAGTTTGCACGAACCCGACGATCTGCTGCCTGCCGCCCGCGCCATCGCTGAAGACATTCGCGACAATGCCGCCCCCGTATCCGTTGCGCTGACCCGCCACATGATGTGGAAAATGCTTGGCGCAGATCATCCAATGGAAGCCCACAAGATTGACTCTCGAGGCATTCATTACCGGGGTAAGTCAGAGGATTCCAAGGAAGGGGTCACCGCCTTTCTGGAAAAACGCGACGCGCAATTCCCCAACAAAGTCTCAACCGAACTGCCGGAATTCTACCCTTGGTGGGAAGAGCCGAAATTCCAATAAGCCACGCGGCTATCAATCAATCCCAACCAAATCACAAAGGAATTTATTATGTCTGACCCGGTTATCGCCCAAAAAAGCCCCTACCCCGTCGAGGTTGTCGAAGGGAAAAAATACTTTTGGTGCTCTTGCGGCAAAAGCGCACGACAGCCTTTTTGCGACGGATCCCACGAGGGAACAGACTTTTTGCCTCAGACCTACACTGCGCCAGCCAGCCGAACATTGTATTTCTGTGGATGCAAACTCACTAAGGGCGCCCCGCTGTGCGATGGCGCGCACAACGCGCTGTAGTCTTACCCTTCGCCGCCAACCTCTACGAGCTCAACACTATGTTTGCGAAGATGTTCAACAAGAATCGCTCCTTTGATCCATCGGAACTGACCCGTCTGCCGGAACTGGTAGCATCAGCTCAGTTAGCGCTGCTCGATCAATATCTTTTGTATTGCAAAGATCATGAGCGTTCGGCCAATGAGGGAACGCTGGCTCAGGCAGTGTTAGCACCCCACGCCGCCAGCCCGGCCAGGGTCAGCGGTATCGAACTCGAAGTCGCCAAGCGGGCCTTATCTCTGGCAAGCGATCCCGATGCGATCCAAGGCTTACTCGATCACCCGTCCTTGGGCGACCTCGCAGCCAAGCGTCTTTGTAAGTTACTGCCCATTGATGGCTCTCACCCCGCCAATGCCCACGAGCGGGTTTTTCAGGCCAGACTGCAGTCGGCTACTGCCGCGGATATTGCGATCCTGTGCAAGCAAGTTGCCACTGCAGAACAGGCGGCATGGCTGGTCATCCGAGCATCCAATGACGCCAGAGACCCGTTATTACAACTACCGGTGTTACAGGGCGAAGCTGGCCTAGTGACATTGGAAAAAATTTCCCGGGGTCACGACAAGAGCTGCAATCGACTGGCCCGGGAAAAACTGGAAACCCTGCGCGACTGCCGCCGGCAACTCACCGCATCGGTGGCGGCGCTGGCCGACATCCACGACAGTACCCAGCGTGAGCTGAAATTCGAGGCCAAGGACATGGATGGCCTCATCGTTCAACGTAAGAAGCTGAATCAACTGCACTCGAGGCAGGAGCAGCTCCTACAGGACATCGCCAAGGCCCAGTCGGATCTGCAGGCAGCCGGCGAACCGCAAACCACATATGAGCCGGACACCAATCCCTTTGCCGCAATCGACCTGAGCGTACCGAACAGTCAGGACAACCCTTACCCGGCGCTGGCAGATCAAATCACTGACTTACAGCAGTCTCTAGCCAACCTAGCGGAGGTGAGTGACGCGCAAACCCTTGAGTACCGGTCTCAACTGGCCTCGCTCAACACGGCGTGGCAGCAGGCCGACGCGTTGTTTCCGCCCAGCGACGAGCAGCAACAGGCTTTCGAAAGCGGTTACCGAACGACAAGTGCTTTTTTGCAGAGCTGGGAACAGTTCTTACAGATTCCGTGGGATGCACTGGCCCACCCTGCGCACAGCGACGGTGACAGTTCACCAAAAGCGATCACGAATTGGTTGACCCGCGCGCGCCAAGCGGAACGATCTGTACGCTGGCCAAACAACCTGCCGATTCCCGCCAAACTGGAACAACTGCGCAGGGATATCGAAAAGACGGAGGCTCAGGAAAGCGACTTAGCGGCGCGTCAGCAAACGCTCTCGGCGGAACTGAAAAACATCGTGAATACCTTGCAGGGATTTATCGACAGCGGTGAATTCAAACGCGCTATGGGCGGGTTGTCCAAGTGTCGTAAGCTGCAAAAGCAAGGGGCTCAAGGCAGCGAAAAAACGCTGAACCATATCAGTGCCCAACTGGGTGAACTGAGCGATTGGCAACAGTTTGCAGCCACACCAAAACGCGATGCCCTGCTAGAGGCCGTGCAAGCTCTGGTAGACACCCCCTTGAATCCAGACAGCCAGCGAGACCAATTGAAAGATCTGCGCAGCCAATGGAATGCGCTGGGACCCCTCCCAAGAGAACAAGCCAGACTTCAGCAACGCTTCGACGAATCTGCGGACCAAGCCTTTGCTGTCTGCCGCGAACACTTTGCTCAGCAAAATAAAGAACGCAAAGACAATCTGCGGGCGCGCCGGGCACTGTGCGAGCAGCTGCAGGCGTATCTGGACAGCACGGACTGGGCCAACGCCGACATGAAAGCTGCCGAAACCATCATGCGCCAAGCGCGACAAGAATGGCGCAAATACCACCCCTGCGACCGCAAGGCGCTGAAGTCTGTGGAAAAAACCTTTGAATCACTGCAAGACGCGCTGTACAGCCAAGTCAGGCAGGACTGGGACAGCAATGTGAAGGCTAAGGAAGCCCTGGTGAGCCAAGCCGAGGCCTTAGTTGAGCAGGACAGTTCGGAAGGCATCGCCAATGGCGCGAAAACACTGCAGGCGCAGTGGCGAGAAATTGGCACCACGCCGCGGGGCGCGGACCAAAAGCTTTGGCGCAGATTCCGTGCAGCCTGCGACGGCATTTTCGCTCGTTTAGAAAACGAACGCGCCAGTCAGAGGTCAGAGCAGCAGCAGATTGTTCAAACGCTAATCGACGACATCAACGGCTTTGAGCCCGAGAAGCTTGCGATAGCCGAAGCTGAATCACAGCTGGCCGAGTTGCGAAACAGAGGACGTGAGCTGCGATTGGATGCAAAGCATCAAAATACCCTCAAAGCGTTTGAACGTTCACTGACTGACAAACGTAAGGAGGCCCAACAAGCAACCCAAGCCAAGCGCTTGCTGGATTTCCGCACATGGGACGAGCAGGTCAGCGAAGCGGAAATCGGCGGTAGCAACATCGCCTCTCCCCATGCATTGTTTAATGCGCGCATCGCTGGAACCGCCGAATCCGAGGATTTAATGAAGCTGACCATGGAAGCCGAGATCGCCGCGGATATCCAAGGACCTGCCGAGGAACAGAGCGCACGCATGGCCTTGCAAATTGATCTGATGAATCGCGGCAGACGCAATATGCAGTTGATCGAGAATCAGGAGTTGTTAGAGCGATGGTGCCGTTGTGGGCCTAAGGCGGCTGACCACGATTCACTGCGAAATCGCTTTTTTGCAGCGCTTACACAGCGTTTGAACTGACCGACGCTTTCAGCCGCCATCCCCGATAAAACACAAGGCTTACTTTCGCTCCGCCCAGCTCACTGGGCGCAATCGCCAATTTGCCGCCGTAAATTGTGAGCAGCTCTGATACCAAGGACAGTCCAATGCCTTGGCCCGGTGTCTGGCTGTCTAAACGGGTGCCTCGATTAACGGCATCGGCGACAAAGTCCGCAGCGATGCCTGGGCCGTCGTCTTCTATGACTATGTGCAGGTGACCACTGTCTGGGCCTGCAGTGGTGGTGGTTATGCGCACTTGGCCCGCACCGTATTTGCAGGCGTTTTCCAACACATTGCCCAACAGATCCAACAAGTCGTCTTCGTGAATTCGTAACGCCCACTCGTCGGCTTCAACGACATCAAAGTGGTGATCGCGGTAAGCAACGGACAGGGCGCGTACCAGCTGCAAAATAACCTGCCCCACGGGCACCCATCGTTGCGTCGCTGCGCCATCGGTCTGCGTCACCCGCGCCACCCGAGACAGCTGGTGGTCGACGATGCCTCGCATCCTCACGACCTGCTCTTGCAGCAGCGGTAGATCAGGCTGAGATTCTTTGACACCCAAACTCAGCACAGATAACGGTGTTTTTAAGCTGTGAGCGAGATCATCCAACGCTTGTCGGTGGCTGGTACGCAGCGCTTCTTGGTGCACGACGTAATGATTCAAGCTGGTCACCAGCGGCATCAGCTCAACCGGCTGAACCGACTCCAGTTCGTTTCGAACACCGTTATCCAGTTCATTTAACTGCGCTTGAATGCGGCGCAGAGGCCGAAGACCCCAGCGCAGCGCCCAAACCATGGCCAGACTCAACAGCACAAACAGCGACCCGAAACCGGCCATCAGACCGTATCGAAATTGCTCTACGCTTTGAGCGTAAGGCTGCTGGTCGGCACAAATCGAGAAGGTTACTTGGGGATCCGACAAGCCCTCCCAGTCAACGCGATTGCTCAAACAGTACAGAGCCCGCGCGCCGGCACTTTCGGCAAAATCAAAACGGCCCACCGGCGACGATTCTGTCTTCATTGCGATTTGTATCATCTGCCCGGCCACTGTTTCTCCAGCCATCGCCAAGGATGGCGAGCGCCACAACTCTCGGCTGTCGCTATCAGTCACCAAGGCATACAGACCAGAGTCTGGCTGCTGCAGCCGTGGTTGAGAGGACCCATTGGAAAAATTCAGCCGCGCATCACGCTCTTCAGCCGAGCCCATTAACGAATAAATCATGGGCTGCATCTGTTGCTGGGCACCCGCCATCACGTTAGTTCGATAGGTGCGCTCCAAAAACAGGCCGGTCAGCGACAGAAAAACCGTCAGCACCAAGCCCGAAATCAGTATGAGTCGGCGCTGAATGGAATTCACTGAGAAGCCGATCCAATCGGTGCTGAGGGCGAGTTATCGACTAACCGGTAACCGCGACCGCGGGCCGTTTGAATCAAATCGTGAGGAGAAAATTTACGCCGCAAGCGGCCGATCAATACTTCGATCACGTTGCTGTCTCGTTCAAAGTCCTGAGCGTACAGGTGTTCTGTCAGCTCGGTTTTGGAAATCACCCGATCTTGACCCAACAGAAGATACGTCAGGAGTTTGTACTCAAAACCCGTTACGTCCAGCATCGAATCATCTATCCAGACCTGTTGGCTTGCCGTATTGACCGTGAGAGGACCCAGGCTCAGAACCGGCGTCGCATGGCCCGCAGAGCGCCGAATCAAGGCGTTCACCCGGGCCACCAGCTCTTCCATCTGGAAAGGCTTGGTCAGGTAATCGTCTGCGCCAGCCTCCAAGCCTTCCACCTTGTCACGCCAGTGGCTGCGCGCGGTGAGAATGAGAATAGGCAAGGCAATCTGGCGTTCTCTGAGCGATGCGATCAACTCCACACCGGTCAGCTTAGGCAAGCCAAGATCCACAATCGCCAGGTCGTAGGGGTACTCGGTGGCCAGATACTGGCCTTCCAGGCCATCGGGCGCGAGGTCTACAACGTAGCCAGATTGGGCCAAACTGCTGCGCAGCTGCTCGCTGAGGTTTGGCTCGTCTTCGACGATCAGAATACGCATGTTATCGGCGGCGCAGCAGGCGCCCTCGTTGATCGACCACCATGGTGGTGACTCGCTGGCCGTCGACCAACACCCGAATCCGGTGACGCTGGGCCCCATTAGGCCCAAGAACGGATTTTGCTGAGAGTACCTGACCACCGCTTTCTTCTTGGGCGATGCGAATGGCTTGGTTGAGGTTTACGAATCGACCGGCAGACCGATTCGGCTGCACGAATGCGTTCGCGTTAGTTGGTGCCTGAATGCCCGGGCCTCGAGCCGCTACCGCCAAGGTTGGAACAGCGGCAAACACGACACCCAGAACCACCAGCAGTCGGGCACTGACTTGCCTCCATCGTCGATGGGTTTGCCGACTGTTTTCCAATTGCTGTTCCATTGACCTCTTGTACTCTTGTCTGTGCTCGAGAGCCAGCTAGGCTCTTGAGCGATCCATGCTCTAGAGCGGTTTCACCTGCACCCGCACTCGAATGGTTTCGCCCGGGTCTGTGCGCATACGGCTCTTGTAGGTTTGGCCGGCGTAGGCGTATTTCACGTCGTATCCCGTCAGACGCTCTTCTTCCACCTGTTCGTAAACGGTACTGCAAACTTCTCGTTCCTCATACCGCACGTCTGCGTGTGCATCGGCATTGCGTCGAGCGATATCGCGTCCAATAGAATAACCCAGCACGCCGCCGACCACCGCGCCCACGCGTTTATTTGATTTTTTCGACCCCACCGCATTGCCCAACGCACCGCCAACTATCGTACCGACAATGGCTGGGGTTGCGGATTTGCGACCCGTATCGCGATGGGCGACTTGTTCGAGATGACATTCTTGACGAGGTTCCTCGCGAATAACGGTTTTATAAACCGGGTAGGACGATATCACTGGGACTTCTTGAATGCCTCCGCCTGCCCAAGCGGATAACCCGGGCAGCACGGTCAGGGTTATGAGTGCCAGTATCTGACTCATCGAAAATCGTTTTGCTTCGCTTAACGTGTGTGCGTGTGATGTCATATTCACCTCTCATTCGGCTGTGTTAATCGACGGATCAGTTCTGGCTCTATCCCTTCAACGCATTGCTGTGCGCGACCTGCGACCTAATCCATTCGAGCAACACACTATCGTGCCCAGCATGAACGGAAACTGAACAGAATCCATCAAACGTCGACAAGAGTTTCGATTCTTAACGTCTGGCAAGAACACTGTCTACTCAATGACCCAGGCCCAGCGGCTAAAACGTGTCTTCGCCATAGAGATTGAAAAGTGTGGTGGCAAGGTGGAGATCCTAGCGAGCATTGAAGACCCAGATGTTATCGAAAAGATATTAAAGCATCTCGGTCTCGATGAGGCGTCACAGGCGAGGAACCGTTCACCGCCAGCGGTGCTTTTTTAGCATTCGACCCAACTAATCTGACATCGGCACCCGTTGACGGGATCTGACTCGACCTGATCAAGAGAAACCCACAACATTCAGACTTGGGTGCGATGATCGAGTCTTGTTTGAGGTACCTATTTTTCCGAAATTCGGCTACCAGGCGTCAATTGAGAACAAGGCACTTAGCCGCAGACGGGAAAAACGCGGTTAACTCGTACCATCCTTGATCTTCCGTAATCTCGAAAAGAAAGGTTCTATCGAGTTCAAGGCACCTCTGCTTGTTGCTACACCAACGCACAACATCGTTGACGAATTTAAAGCCGAAAGGGATTTGGAGTTGCTACAAAAGTACGCGGGCTTCGAATTCAACGACAACGCGCCTCAGCAGGAAACTCATGCCAAGTACATAATCCCAATGTATCTGGAGGGCCACGGCACCAAACTCTGTATGGGTAATAGTGCTTGACACATTGCTCTTAAAAACTGTTGCTCCGGGCTCTCTCTTCTAATTCACGATCCCTATGATCTGCCCGAAGCGTGTTTGCTCGAACACGCGACAAAAACAATCCTTCATTTTTTGAGTTTTCCTCATCGGGTGTAAAACCCGGAGAACGAGAATATTGTTTTCCAGGAATCTCAAGTGAACGGCTATCCACTTCGGCCAGAGGCCTTTGTCGAATCCTGCGGTTATCGTCGAAACGAACGAAGAGTCTATCCGGATGAATGGGTCTCTGGGTGGTCAAACCGCTACTAAAATCAGGGTCTCCTCGATAAGATCGGGACCGTTGGAGCGGTTCGTCATAGCCCAGCGTCACCATTTGATTGCCTTGCGTGAAAGGTGTGTTGGTTCCGAATCGATGCATAATGGCGCTGAGTTGAAAAGTTCCTGACCCTTGACGGGGTGCAACATGCACTTTTCCACGTGAGCGTTCCACCCAACGCCGCCGATCGAGATTCTCTCCTGCAAGTCCCAAACGCGCCATGCCGCTACCACCGGCTCTCGGCAAAAGCCCTTCTCTGCGTATGGCGTCAAGCCTACCCAGAGTGGTGACATGATAGAGCGGTGTCAGGGAATTGACGCTGGATAACGAATGACTACGCCTCAATGGAGAGTGAAAGAGAGAGCGTCGCGATTGTGAAAATTGATTGCCCGGCGTAGCGCGCCGAAGCTCAAAACGTCCCGCTGGATCCACGGACAGGTGTATGTTGCTTCTGTAGCGTCTGGTGCCTGTCGGGTCATTAGCATTGCGAGGATTATTCTTGACATAGGCATAAGAATTTTTCATCAGTTCAGTCACCAGTTGCATGAGTTGAGAGCCTAAGACTCGGTGATTTATCGCTAAAACTCGAGCTGCGGCAGGGCGCAAGCATCACCGATGTGTCGTCGATGTGATCGAACTCACAAAAAGGATCGGTTGTTGGCGCACCTGATCGGGTGGCGGTGAGCGGCTCTGTGGGTTCGCTGGCTGATCCAAGCCGAGGTGCCCCAAGACCTTGCGAATGACACCCGGCTCTTCAATTGATGCGATGATCTCAACGGAGCCGCCACACTTGTGACACGTCTCCGGGTCTATGGCAAACACTCGCAAGAGCCGCCGGATCCAGATGATGAAGTAGGGCTTCGGTTTTTCTTTGTCTTCGATAGGTTTGACAGGAAAAACGTGCCCGCGCAGTTTGCTATTGAGTGACAATACGCCGTGGATTCGGGTGAGATTAACTCTCGATCTAGCCCCCTAGCGGCACTTGTCCCGAAGCCGAGACTAAATCGGACGCAGTTTCATGGCGTTTTCTCCCCGCGGAGCAAGTTGCGAGCAGATGTCCTGCGTCCTGCAACTTGCGACCTGCAATTTACGGCCTGCGACCTAATCCATTCGAGCGACACCCTATCGCCCCAAGCATGAACAGGAACTGCACAAGATCATCAAACGTCGATCAGTGCTTCGATCGACTGCACCGAATGGTCTTTTGCCAAACAAACACTGAGTCCCGGCTGTTGCGGCGGGCTTTCCCACTGCCATCGCGTCAAACGTTCGTAATGGTCGATAAAGCGGCCCAAGGCAATCGCATCCATACGCAACGTTGGTTCGATTTGCTGCTCTTGCTGGCCCCGCCACCTCACTACCTGCTCAAAACCCGGTGGCTTCAACTGAACCCAGTAGTCGATCTGCCGCCACAGCGGTTCATAGTGCTCTCGAATCTGCTCATTCACCCAGCAACGCCAGACGCCTTGCGGGTCTTCTTCGCGCTCCAATGTGTTGATCGGATCTTGCAGCATATCCTCAGGCTGGGCGCGCACGCCCAAACACCACCCTTCCAACACCAACACTTGTGCCAGACTTTCGCGCTGCCCACTGCGATCATCCATACCTTTGTCGAATACGGGCAACGGAATGGTCGCAGCCTGCCGGGTGGTCTGGTGCATGGTTGCCATCACCTGCTGCAACCAATCGGTGTCGTGGGTTCCGGGAACGCCACGGGTACGCAACAGCGGGTGAACCGTCCTGCCCAATGCGTGTCGATCCGCATGGGTAAGATAGAAGTCGTCTAATGAAACCGCAGCGGCGGTGAATCCACGTCCCTGCAAATGTTCAACCACGACCCGAGCAAGTGTCGATTTGCCCGATCCTTGACTGCCAGACACGCCGATAATCCTCGGCATTCGCTGCCGATCTGAATCAGACAATGTGTCGATCATTTGCTTCGCCAGTGCATGCCAATCGCTCAAGTCGACTGCGCTGTGGCTACCGGATTCGGTCATAGTTCATCCAACAGTGTCCAAACCTGTACCATCGCACTCGCACGAGTCCTTCGCTACTATTTTGGCCTTCACAGAACGTTCTGAACCTTAGAGGTTGCCACATGACTTTGTCCGAACTGTATGTTTCTCGCCGCAAGCGGCTTCGTTTGCCTTTTTTCGCCTTCCTTGGTTTGAGTTTATTGTTCAGCGGCTGTCAGCAGACGGCCACGGTGACTCAATCTGGAGAAGCCGCACCGGAGGCGGGTAGCACAACGGCATACGTCACGCCGCGCAAAAGCCCCAACGACCGGCGGGACTATCGGTATCTCACCCTGAACAATCAGCTTCGGGTGCTGCTGGTCTCCGATCCTGAGACGGACAAATCTGCCGCGGCTCTGTCGGTGTATCGCGGCAGCTTTCATGAACCGGATTCGCGCCCGGGTTTGGCGCATTTCTTAGAGCATATGCTGTTCATCGGCACGGGGAAGTACCCTGAAGTCGACAGCTTTCAGCAGTACATTACCGCCAACGGCGGCTCCTCAAATGCCTACACGGCGCTGGATCACACCAACTACTTTTTCGATATCAAGAACAGTGGCCTGAGCGAAGGGCTGGACCGTTTCGGTCATTTCTTCATCGATCCTCTGCTGAGCGAGGAGTATGTCGAGCGCGAGAAGAACGCGGTGCATTCCGAATACCAGATGCAGATCAAGGACGATGGCTGGCGCGGCTACATGGTGAGCAAACAGGCCCTGAACCCGGAGCACCCGGGACATCGTTTCACCATTGGTTCCTTGGACACCCTAGACGGCGATGTGAAAGCCGACTTGGATCGGTGGTTTGACGACAATTACTCCGCCGACCAGATGGGATTGGTGGTGTTAGGCCAGGGGTCCCTGGACGAACTGCAGGCGCTGGTCGAGCCGCTCTTTAATCAGGTACCCAACGCTAACATTGGCCCGAGCCATCCTGCGGTGCCCCCGTTCACCTCAGCGCAACTGCCGGCGCAGCTTTCTTCCAAAGCCCTTAAAAATTCCAATCGCCTGAGCATTTCTTTTCCGATCCCCAACACCTTGGCCGCGTATCGGAACAAGCCAGAACAGTACGTTTCCAACCTGCTCGGCCATGAAGGTCGGGGCAGTTTGCACAGCGATCTGACCCAGCGTGGCTGGATCGAACGTCTGGGTGCCGGCAGTCAGGATTTTGATAACAGCACCAGTTTGTTTTCCGTCGAATTGATGCTGACAGAACAAGGCAAAGACCATGTACCTGAAATCATGGGGTTGGTGTTTGCCCAGCTCGACACATTGAGAAGCGTTGAACCGGAAGCCTGGCGCTATGCCGAGCAAGCCAAGATTGCGGAACTGGCTTTTCAGTTTCAGGAAAAAGGCTCGACGGTCGGCTTCGTTTACCAAATGGCGCCACGTCTGAACGATTATCCGCCCGAAGATTTACTCGCGGCTCCCTATCTTATGGAAGCCTTCGAGCCCGCCATGATCCAAGATCTGCTGGCGCGTCTGACGCCGGACAACGCGCTTATTGAACTGGCAACACCTGATTTTGAATCCCAGACCACAGAGCCGTGGTTCGGTGTGCCCTTTGACTTGGTACAGGGCCCCTTGATGATTGAGCCGCCTCAGGCAACGCAGCTCACGCTGCCTGAGGAGAATCCTTACCTGCCACAAGACCTCGCTCTGCTGCCCGCAGATGAAGCTGCCATCGCATTGGCTGTTGACCGTCCGGGCCTGCAGCTGTGGCTGGACACCGACGTATCCTTCACCACGCCCAAGGCGAACATCGCCGTCGAGCTGCTGGTGCCTGACGGCCTGATTTCGCTGCAGGACAGCAGTTATGCACAACTATTGGTGCGCTTGCTCTCGGACGAAATGACGGAACCAACCTATCCGGCACTGATGGCAGGACTGAATTTTGGCCTGAACGCCACATCCAGCGGTTTCGCCATCACCATCGGCGGCTACAACGACAAGCAGCCGGAATTTTTAGCCTTTGTGTTGGATAGAGTACTCACCGCCCCACTGTCTCAAGCGCGGTTCAACACCATGAAGCAAAGTCTGGTGCGCGACCTGCAAAACACCACCAAGGACAAACCCTATAGCCAAGCCCTGACCGCGTTGAACAACACGCTGCTGGACGCCAGCTGGCCTGCAGAACAACAGGCGGCACTGCTGAGGACCACATCCCTGGCCCAGCTGGAGAACTGGCGCAGCGAGCAGTTCAAAACATTGGCTGTGATCGGCGGCCTGCACGGCAATGTCGATACGCAAGACGCGGAAAACCTCGCCGATCTGTTAACAACACTGCTGCCGCTGCAGCGCATCACGCGCATACGGCCATCGGTACAGCAGATTGACGAGTCCGCCAGCATCGATTTAGCGGTAGACCATAACGACGCGGCCTTGCTGATTTATGTCCAAGATCCGGACGACAGTTTTGCCAGCCGGGCCAAAAGCGCCTTGGCAGGCCAGTTGCTGCGTTCGCCATTCTTTTCCAGCCTGCGTACCGACCAGCAGCTGGGCTACGTGGTCAGCGCCGGTATTCGCCGCATGGACACCCAAAGCGGCAACCTGTTTTTGGTGCAGTCTCCGTCTGCGGGTGTGGCGCATATTGAAAACGCGGTGATGGTCTTTCTTGAGCAATACATCGCTCAGTGGGATGCCATGCCAGAAGAAGCGTTTGAGCAACAAAAGGCCGGCTTGATTACCCGCCTTATGGAGAAGGACAAAAATCTGGCCCAGCGCAGTCAGCGTTATTGGCGCAGTTTGTCCGAAGAAAATTTTGCCTTCGACAGCAACCGCCAGATTGCCGATCAGGTCAGCGGTCTAAACAAACAGGACATGAAAGTGTTTTTAGAAGACCTGTACCTGCGGGTTCAGAATCAGCGCCTGCTGATTTTCAGCGCGGGAGCCATAACCCAGGCACCCTCAGGCGACAGCGCCTAGCGAGGCAGATCCAACCGAAAGGGCGGCAGTGATTCGATCAGTGCGCGCCCATAGCGTTGGGTGACAATACGCTTGTCGAGCATGGAGATGGTGCCGTAATCGCTTTCGCTGCGTATCAGTCGGCCACAGGCCTGTACCAGCTTTAGCGAGGCGTCCGGCACAGAAATTTCGTAAAAGGCGTTCCGTCCCTGGGCTTCAGCCCACTCGGCAATGGCCTGATCTATCGGGTCGTCGGGTACCGAAAACGGGAGCTTGATGATCACAACATGACGGCAATAGTCGCCGGGCAGATCCAAGCCTTCGGAAAAGCTGGCAACACCAAACAAATAGGAGGATTGGCCTTCATCAATCCGCCGGCGATGCTCTACCAGCAAGGCCTGCTTACTGCCCTCGCCCTGCACCAGCAAGCCTTCGGCCAACGGCTTGGGCAAACCAGCCACCACCGCATTCAACTGCCGCCAAGACGTAAATAACACCAGCGCGGACACATGCCGCTGCAGCAACTCTGGAATCAGTTCCGTCACCTCGGCGGTATGGGCATCGAAGTCCCGAGGGTCTGAACGCATGGCTGGCACATGAAACGTTGCCACTTCTGGATAATTAAAAGGGCTTTGAATCACCATGGTCGCCACCGAGGGTTCCAATCCGACCCGTTCGAGAAAACGGTCAAACCGCCCCAAGGCTGTGATGGTTGCCGAGGTGCAGACGGCGCCATAGCAACGCTGCCAGAGCACTTCTTGCAGAATGTTGCCGGGCTCAATGGGCGCACTGACCAATTCAACATCGTAGAGGGTGCGGTTCAGCCAGCGTGCATAACGACGCGGCCGCCCGGCTCCCAGCGCGTAATCTTCAAACAGCGCGCGTGTGGCCAGGGCCCGGCTTTGCAGCTGGCCCAGGGGCACCAGCCAATCTTCGGCCTCGTAGGCATTATGCCAATCGGAGTTTCCCGCCACGGCTTCCTGCAGCAGTTCATGTGCTTGCTCTAAAATGTCACAGAGCTTACCCGTAGACGGCAGTACCGCCATGGCCAGATCCATCAGGGTCTTGGGCACATCGCCCTGAGGGAACCGATACACCTCGCGGTCTTCGTCCTTGGTTTCAAAGGGCAGCGTGTTCAGCCCTTCTGACAGCGCCTGCAAATGGCTGGTAAGCGCCTCCGCCTCAGCAGAAGCCCCGGTGGCCAAACTGGTTAAATTCGCCGGCCGGCCGAAGCGCTGTGTAACCGAACCCAAGACCTTGTTGACGTTATCGAGCCATTGAATGGTGCCGTTTACCCGGGCGTTAGCCGAAAAGTGATTCTGGGTTTTGTCTGCAATGTGGTGGGCTTCGTCCAGAATATAAATGCAGTCCTCTGGCTCGGGCAGCACGGCC
>JBELHZ010000058.1:0-15176 GCA_042091155.1 Gammaproteobacteria bacterium | reverse complement strand
CCCAATGTGGCGTCCAGCGCCTGATCACGCAGCACGATGCGATCACCCCGATAACAGGCTAGGGCTTCATCGCAGACAATTTCGGCCCAGACCTCGCCGTTGGGGGCGTCGGTAAAAATAGCCAAGCGTCCGGTACTGTGGCTGGTAGCGTGATAGACGTGCACTGGCATCCAGTGTTTTAGGCCCCGCGGGAAGCTCGCGGCCTTATCCAGTCGGATGGTGACCGAGTGACTGCCCGCGGCGGGATTGGCGGTAATCCAATCGCCACGCTTGAGTTCATCCAATGAGGTGCCCACCAGATTCAGTGCGCAGCGGTGCCCCGAGGTTGCTTGGTCAGCGGCTTGGTCTTGTGCCCGAATGGATCGCACCCGCAGAGTTTTGCCACTGGGGAAATGTGTTACTTGCTGATCCATCTCGACAGTTCCGCAGTGCACCGTGCCGGTGACCACGACGCCGGCACCTTTGACGGTAAAGGCACGATCGACGGCCAATCGAAACGACGAGTCATCAATCAAGGCTTGTTCTGCTGCGGCGATGTGACGCAAGTGGACATTGAGTCCCTCGTATCCCGCTGTGTCTTGGGCATTGGTCTCAAAGATGGCCGCTTTGTGAAGGAACGTGTTGCGTGTAAGCGCCGCAATTTCGTCGCGACAGACCTTGAGACGCTGGCTGCTAACGAGGTCACACTTGGTTAGGGCGATGGTGCCTGTGTTGACGCCCAGCAAGGACAGTATTTCTAGGTGTTCTTCGGTTTGGGGCATCGGTCCATCGTCAGCAGCAATGACCAGCAGGGCGTGCTGATGTGACGCGACACCGGCCACCATGTTGTGAATAAATTTTTGGTGCCCTGGCACGTCAACGAAACCAAGGTGCTCGGTATAGGCAAAGCCCAAGTCGATGGTCAGGCCGCGAGCTTTTTCTTCGGCTAGCCGATCTGTATCGACGCCAGTAAGGGCGCGCACCAATGTGGTTTTGCCATGATCAACATGGCCCGCCAAGGTAATGATCATGACGTCACACGCGTCCCAGTTCGACGCGTTGCAACGTGTCAATCAACTCTGTCATCGGGTCAGCACCTCGCATATCAAGGAGCACTTGATTGTCCTTGATACGGCCAACAATGGGCGGCTGCGCGGTTCTGAGTCCATCGACCAATTTTTGTGCGCTCAATGAATCGTGAGTCAAACTGATGGCAACACTGGGAATGGTCTGGTCGGGTAGTGCGCCACTGCCTATCTGCGCTTGGCTGTTCACCGCCTCGCCTGTCAGCCCGGTGGGCAGGTTTGCAATAAGCTCTTCCGCTCTGGCGACGAGGGTCTCTGGTGACAACGTCAATGTGTTGAGGAGCGGTAAATGTTTTGGCAATAAGGACGGATCGTTGTAGAGCTTTAGCGTGGCGTTGAGGATGGCGAGGGTGACCTTGTCCACTCGCAGCGCACGTTTCATGGGGTTCTTGCGTATTTGTTCGATTAACGTTTTTTTGCCTGCAATGATCCCGCATTGCACTGCGCCTAACAGTTTGTCTCCGCTGAAGGTGACTAAGTCAATGCCTTGCTCCAGCACGCTTTGGGGTGTCGGTTCTTTCGGTAGACCCCAGTGGCTTAAATCCACCAAGCTGCCGCTGCCCAGGTCGACGCAACTGGGAATGTTATGGGCGCTTGCGAGGACTGCCAGTTCCGGCGCTTCGACGGACTCGGTGAATCCCTCGATATGATAGTTGCTGGGATGAATTTTCAGCAGCATGGAGGCGCGCTCAATCACCGCAGCGAAATCGTCTAGGCGGGTACGATTGGTGGTGCCAACTTCCAAGAGGCGACAACCGGCGCGGCTCATCAGTTCCGGCAGGCGAAAGCTGCCGCCGATTTCGACCAGTTCGCCGCGCGAGACTGGCACTTCGGCGTTCAAGCCAAAGGTGTTGAGCACCAGCATCAGTGCGGCGGCGTTGTTGTTCACGATGGTGACGGCCTCGCAGCGCATTAACTCGCATAGGCGTTCTTCGACCACGGTATCTCGTTGTCCGCGAGCGCCCTTGATCAAGTCGTATTCCAGATTCATCGGGCGGGTAACCAAGGGCTCTATTTCCCGCCACAGGTCCTGACTGAGTAGGGCGCGGCCTAAATTCGTGTGGATCACTGTGCCGGTTAAATTGAAGACCGGTACGTAATCGCTCTTCACCAGCGTTTTTGCGAGTTCTGTCGAGTATCCAGACGGCTCTGTCGCCCAGTCCGGCACGCTACGCTCCTGACGCATGGCGTTTTGCAGGTCGCGTAAACGATCCTTTATCACTTGCGCACCGTGAGAGAGGATCATCGGGGCGATGGCATCACTTTGCATCAGTGTTTCGATAGCTGGCAGGTCGCGGAGTGTTGGCATGAGATTCCTGATATCGAGTCGCTCTAACATACTGTGTGGATAACACAGGCACAAAGAAGCAGTGTTATAGCCAAGGGTTGCGCAGGTTGCGAGAGAAAATTTTCTACGGGGAGCTTCTGGCCTGGGAAGAAGGTTTGTTTGCACTAAGCTTTGTGCTCTCGCTCGTTCTCTTGGCATCATAGCGCGAGGCTCTGGCCTGCTTACGCATTTTGCTGAATTAACCGTTGAGAGAAAAACCATGTCAGAACAAATCGGTCGTGTTGCTTTTATTGGACTTGGGGTCATGGGCTATCCCATGGCTGGACATTTGGCGAAGCACGCCAGTTCGGTCACTGTTTTTAACCGCTCTCCCGCCAAAGCCACCCAATGGCTGGAGGAACATCAAGATAACGCTGCCCAATGCGCGATTGCTCTGACCCCCATGGACGCTGCCGCGGGGGCGGATATGGTCTTTGTTTGCGTCGGCAATGACGACGATGTGGCCCAGGTGGTACTGGGCGATACGGGGGCGCTAGCCGGTATGGCCTCTGGCTCCTTGCTGATAGACCACACCACAGCCTCGAAAGCATTGGCGGAGCGGGTGGGTCTGGCCTGTGGCGATCGATCGGTTGGCTTTTTGGACGCGCCGGTGTCGGGTGGTCAGGCCGGGGCTGAAAATGGGGCGCTGACGGTGATGGTCGGCGGCAGCGATGCAGATTATCAGCGCGCAGGCCCGTATTTTGATTGCTTCGCCAAGAAGCATGCCCTCATGGGTGAGGTCGGTGCGGGCCAGCTCACGAAAATGGTCAATCAAATATGCATCGCCGGCATTCTTCAGGGGCTCAGTGAAGGGGTCCACTTTGCCCAACGGGCCGGCTTGGAGGTGGACGCCGTGGTCGATGTGATTTCTCAAGGCGCGGCCCAGAGCTGGCAGATGAACAACAGAGCTCAGACCATGGCTCGGGATGAGTACGAATTTGGTTTTGCGGTGGACTGGATGCGTAAGGATTTAAACATCGCACTGGATACCGCCAAGCAACTTGAGGCTCGGCTGCCGTTAACCGCGTTGGTGGATCAATTTTACGGGGATGTGCAAACCTTGGGTGGTGGGCGCTGGGATACATCCAGTTTGCTTCGGCGTTTGAAGTAGGTCTTGGCCGGAACGCCCAGCGCGGCGTGGTGCGCGCTGGAAACGGGTGCTCGCTGTCTCTATCGGTTCGTGACGTCGACGAAATCCCTTTTCGGGCTGCCGGTGTAAAGCTGTCGAGGCCGGCCGATCTTGTAGCTGCTGCCAATCATCTCGCACCAGTGCGCGATCCAACCGGGCGTGCGACCGGTTGCGAAGATGACCGTGAACATTTCCACCGGAATACCGATGGCCTTCAGGATGATGCCAGAATAGAAGTCCACATTCGGATACAGCCGTTTTTCCACAAAGTACTCGTCTTCCAGCGCAATGCGTTCGAGTTCTCGCGCCATTGCCAGCACGGGATCGTCTTGCACACCGAGCTCTTCCAATACCTCATGACAGGTCTGTTGCATGACCTTGGCGCGAGGATCGTAGTTCTTATACACCCGGTGACCAAAGCCCATGATGCGGAAGGGATCGTTTTTGTCCTTGGCGCGCCGCACGTATTCGGGAATGTTTTCGACGCTACCGATTTCATCCAGCATGGTAAGCACTGCTTCGTTTGCCCCCCCATGAGACGGTCCCCACAGTGCAGCGATGCCTGCGGCGACGCTGGCAAATGGATTGGCGCCGGTGGATCCCGCTAGTCGCACGGTAGATGTTGAGGCATTTTGCTCATGGTCCGCGTGCAATAGGAAAATTCGGTCCATGGCCTTCG
The DNA here is from genome assembly GCA_042091155.1 of Gammaproteobacteria bacterium. Taxonomy (GTDB): domain Bacteria; phylum Pseudomonadota; class Gammaproteobacteria; order Pseudomonadales; family Azotimanducaceae; genus UBA4421. The sequence goes on along the minus strand of JBELHZ010000058.1, from coordinate 10,977 downwards.
CAAGGGTGGGACTAACGGTGTATTCCTCGCATGGTGTGGCGAACATCATGTGCAAAAAGTTTTCGGCATAACCCATGTCGTTGCGTGGGTAGACGAAGGGCTGTCCTTGGGCGTGTTTGTAGCTCATGGCCGCCAAGGTAGGCATTTTTGCAATAAGCCGATGGGCGGTAATCATTCGATGCTGCGGATTATCGATGTCCGTAGAGTCGTGGTAGAACGCCGACAGAGCTCCCACCACACCACACATGATGGCCATGGGGTGTGCGTCTGGGCTGAAACCTTTGAAAAAGCTGCGCAGTTGCTCGTTCACCATGGTGTGGTTTTTGATCGTATCGACGAATTCGGTTTTCGCAGCTGCGTCGGGTAGTTCGCCATTCAGCAGCAAGTAACACAGCTCAAGATAATCAGACTTGTCGGCCAATTGCTCGATGGGGTAACCGCGGTGTAGCAGGGTGCCTTCGTCGCCATCAATGTAGGTAATGCCTGATTCGCAAGCGGCGGTTGAAACGAAGCCGGGATCGTAGGTGAAGTACCCTTGGCTGGTTAGCTTGCCAACATCGATAACATCCGGGCCTAGGTTGCCGGAGTAAATGGGTAATTCGATGGGCTCCTCTACGCCAGGAATTTTCAACTCGGCAGGTTGTGTTGTTTGTTCGGACATTGTCTTTCCCCAGTTCTTCTGTCTTTACCCAACATCTGTGTTCGGTGAAAACAGCCCTTTATGTAATAACGTTGTCACCGTTCCGCAGTGCAGAGACCCATTGCGCAAATGGGCAGATTCGTGCGGCCAGCTTGAACGCCAATATTTATTTTGCGTGATTCTTCTTTGGTTGCTCTAAACCGCTTAACCCTACGTTCAAAGAGCCTTGTGATAGGCCGGGTAAGCTTTCGCAGTGTGCTTGACAGCTGATTCTCTCATCACGAGCCAAGCGACAGTATCATTGACGAAAGTCAGCGGTATTTCCAGCATTGTCGGCATTTTTGATAACCATAGGTTGGCGTCCGCTGTCTTTGAGGTGCGCTGTGTTTGTTGTTGGTCGAGGCTTTGGGTCACATGTGGCGGCCCCAACCATCAGGGTTTGAGGTACCTTAGCGCCGCAATGCACAGGATTCTTCTGGGGGTTTGGTGACCTCAAAGAATCGGGCGTCGCGGCGGGTGTATCTCGAGCACAGAGACCGGAGTAAAAGTTTCAGGGGATCTTCCTTGGCTTTAACGCTGATGGCGACTAAAATGCACGCCCCTGAGATCTCCCAATGTTGTCGAGGCCGGGCGCGACAGCGATTTTCGACGCATCGGGCGGTAAAGACGCACCTGATTTTCATCACATGTAGGATTTGGCCATGAAGACAGACAGACCTGTCAATTTGAACTTGCTCGCCTTCAGTTTCCCGTTGGCAGCCATCGTTTCCATTACGCACCGAGTGACAGGCGTCATTTTGTTCGTGGGTGTGGCCTTTGCGCTCTACGCTCTCGACATGGCCTTGGCATCACCTGAGGGTTTTGCGGCGGCTCAGCAACTCATCGCACAGCCGTTGGGAAAATTCATTTTGCTCGGTCTAATCGCTGCTCTCGAGTTCCATATTTTGGCGGGTCTAAAGCACATTTTAATGGACTTCCACCTCGGTGATTCAGTGGCCGCCGCCAGGCGCGGGTCGGTGATCGTCATCGTTCTCACCATCATTTCGACCGGATTCATCGGAGCAATCTTATGGTAAAGCAGGTTTCTCAAGTAATGGCCCTGTCCAACAGTGGTCTATCAGATTGGGTTGTGCAGCGTTCAACCGCGGTTATTCTTACTGTGTACTTTGGATGGGTGATGGCTTTTTTCCTGTTCACCCAAAATATCGACTTTGCAGCCCTGACTGCCTTCTTCGGCTCTCCAGCAATGAAGATCGCGGGCACGCTGGCTGTTCTCTCGACAGTAGCGCACGCGTGGATCGGTCTTTGGACCATTGGAACGGATTATTTGCGACCTGCACATGTTGGGCAGTACGCCACATCCGTTCGCTTTGCGTACCAAGCGATTTGTTTACTGGTGCTGTTTGTTTACCTGGTGTGGGCAATGCGCTTGGTTTGGCAGTTTTAAGAATTCATCTTTAGGAAGTGACTCATGGCTCAAATACGCAAAATGGAATTCGACGGTGTCATCGTCGGTGGCGGCGGTTCCGGACTTAGAGCAGCCCTGCAGCTCGCACAGTCTGGTTTGAAGACGGCGGTCATCAGCAAGGTATTTCCTACGCGCTCGCACACGGTCTCAGCCCAAGGCGGTATTACCTGTGCGATAGCCAGTGACGATCCAAACGACGATTGGCGTTGGCATATGTACGATACCGTCAAAGGATCGGATTACATTGGTGATCAGGACGCTATCGAATACATGTGTTCTGAAGGACCCCAAGCGGTTTTCGAACTTGAGCATATGGGTCTACCGTTTTCACGCACAGAGAGCGGCCGGATTTATCAGCGGCCGTTTGGCGGGCAGTCCAAGGATTTCGGTAAGGGCGGGCAAGCCGCGCGAACCTGCGCAGCCGCAGACCGCACCGGTCATGCCTTGCTGCATACGCTGTATCAGGCCAACGTCAAAGCAGAAACCACGTTTTTGAACGAATGGTTCGCCGTGGACATGGTGAAAAACCAAGACGGCGTTGTCGTCGGTGTGATTGCACTGTGCATGGAAACCGGCGAAGTCGTCCACATCAGCTCAAAGGCGACGGTGGTAGCGACCGGCGGCGCCGGACGCATCTACGCATCGACCACCAACGCACTGATGTGCACCGGTGACGGTATTGGCATGGCGCTGCGCGCCGGCGTGCCGGTACAAGACATCGAAATGTGGCAATTTCACCCGACCGGTATTGCCGGCGCAGGTACATTGGTCACCGAGGGTTGTCGCGGCGAAGGCGGATACCTCATCAATAAGGACGGCGAGCGGTTCATGGAGCGTTACGCACCGTCAGCCAAGGATTTAGCGGGCCGAGACGTGGTTGCGCGGTCTATGGTGATCGAGATCATTGAAGGCAGAGGCTGCGGTCCCGATGGGGATCACGTCAAACTCAAGCTTGATCACTTGGGCGAGGAAGTACTGAACAGCCGTTTGCCAGGTATTTTGGAGCTGTCACGTACCTTTGCCCATGTTGACCCGGTCAAAGAGCCGATCCCAGTCGTTCCTACATGTCACTACATGATGGGCGGCATTCCAACACAGGTAAGCGGCCAGGCTCTTACGCAAGACGCTGCGGGTCAAGATGTCGCAGTAGAAGGCTTATACGCAGCAGGCGAAGCCGCATGTGTTTCGGTGCACGGTGCGAATCGATTGGGTGGAAACTCATTGCTGGATTTGGTGGTGTTCGGTCGCGCAGCAGGCTTGCACATTGAGCAGGTTATGCGACAAGGCGTTTCTTACCGTGACGCAAGCGAATCCGATATTGAAGCGTCCATGGAACGCCTCAATCGCTGGAATGAATCCAGTGGCGGCGAGTCAATTTACGACCTGAAGAAAGAGCTTCAGACCACGATGCAGAACAGCTTCGGCGTGTTCCGCACCGAAAAGAATATGCAGGAAGGTATCAAGCAGTTGGCGGATCTGCGCGAACGGATCTCCAATGCAGACATGCCGGACAAGTCGTCAGCGTTTAACACCGCCCGTTTGGAGGCGCTAGAGCTGGATAACTTGCTGGAGGTGGCCGAAGCCACGGCGATTACCGCCGAGGGCAGAAAAGAAAGTCGGGGCGCCCACGCACGTGACGACTTCCAAACTCGTGATGACGAAAACTGGCTGTGTCACTCCATGTACTTCCCTGAGGACAAGCGTGTGGGCAAGCGAGACGTGAATTTTGCGCCCCGCACCATGGACGCCTTCGAGCCTCAGGAACGGGTTTACTAGACCCAACATATTGATTTTTAACGTATTAACGAAAATTTAGGTCGACTGTTATGCAAGTAAGTGTGTATCGCTACAACCCGGATCTGGACGAAGTGCCAGTGATGCGTGATGTGGAAGTGGAACTGCCAGAGGGCAGGGATTTGATGGTTCTAGACGTTCTGCACATGATGAAAGACGTGGACCCAACCTTGAGCTTCCGTCGCAGCTGTCGAGAAGGCGTCTGCGGTTCCGATGGCGTCAACATGAACGGCAAGAACGGCCTGGCGTGCATCACGCCGGTATCGGAAGTGGTTAAGCGCAACAAGCTTGTGTTGCGTCCACTGCCCGGGCTTCCTGTCGTGCGCGACCTGGTTGTCGACATGAGCCAGTTTTACAACCAGTACGCCAAGGTACAGCCCTACCTAGTGAACAAAGAAGCGCCTCCTGCCCAAGAGCGGCTGCAGAGCCCCGAAGACAGGGAGAAGCTTGACGGATTGTACGAGTGCATCTTGTGCGCTTGCTGCTCCACTTCGTGCCCGTCATTTTGGTGGAACCCTGATAAGTTTATCGGTCCAGCCGGATTGTTACAGGCCTATCGCTTTTTGGCGGATACGCGGGATACGGACACCGAGGAACGACTGGCCAATTTGGATGATCCCTTCAGTGTCTTTCGCTGCAGAGGCATCATGAACTGCGTCAGCGTTTGCCCCAAGGGACTCAATCCGACTCGGGCAATCGGCAAGATCCGAACCATGCTGATGCAGCAGGGAACCTAGCGAATTCGCTAACTTTCCCCCGGGCAATGCCCAAATCCAGTCAGGCCGCCGCTCTGAGCGGCCTTTTATTCGATTATTCTGCTCAAAGACCTTGGCAATGCCGCCGCGAAGGCCGAGAATTCAATCTCCTGAAAATCTCGGTGGATTCACGGTAGATGAGCGAACGAAACCCCACCCAGCGAGACCCAAGGGCAGATGTAGCCGCCCAACGCTTATGCATCGAAACAATCAGTAAAGCATCGACCCGTGCGTGTGAGCACTAACGAGAGCACGCGGGGGCAGCATAAGAGCGAGCGAGTAACAGAATAAAGCGCGCGAACGTCAAAACGCGCTCTGCAGTAATAAAAGAGGAATACGGTGACCGAAGGATTCATGCAGCGCATGCTGCGCAGCTCACACCTTGGTGGACAAAACGCCGCCTACATCGAAGCCCTGTACGAAGAGTACCTGCAGGATCCCAGCGCGGTTCCCGAGGTTTGGCGCAGCTATTTCGACACGTTGCCGACGGTAGAAAGCACCATTGGCCCAGACACCCCTCACTCCGAGGTCATTCAGCACTTCGAGCGCCTTGGCCGGAATCGGCTGAAAGCGCGCCCCGAGAAAGTTTCCACCGAAATTTCCAGTGCCCATGAAACCCGACAGATGCGTGTGCAAGATTTAGTGGCGGCTTATCGCCACCGGGGCCACAAGCGCGCAGACATCGATCCACTGGGTATGATGGAACGCCCTCACATGCCGGTGCTGGATCTGGCTTACCACAATTTGTCGCCAGCCAGTCTGGATGAAACCTTTCAGACCGGCACATTCCACTATGGCGACGGGGCTGCCAAGCTCAGAGATCTGGTCGACGCCCTTGAGAGCACGTATTGTGGCTCCATTGGTGCTGAATACATGCACATTGTGGATACCCGTGAGCAGCTTTGGGTGCAGCAGCGCCTAGAGAGTGCACGAGGTAAGCCTCAGTTTGACGAGAATCAAAAACAGCGCATTCTCGAACGCTTGATCGCTGCCGAAGGGCTAGAAAAGTATCTGCATCGACGGTACCCGGGCACCAAGCGGTTTGGTCTTGAGGGTGGCGAAAGCCTGATTCCCATGCTGCACGAGCTGCTACAGCGTCTTGGCACCCACGGGGTTCGCGAATCGGTGATTGCCATGGCACACCGGGGTCGCCTCAATGTTTTGGTAAACGTGCTGGGCAAAAATCCCGGCGAGTTGTTCGACGAATTTGACGGTCGGGTACAAAGCGAAAACGGCTCTGGAGACGTTAAATACCATCAAGGCTTTTCATCCAACGTGATGACCCCGGGTGGCGAGATGCACCTCGCGCTGTCGTTTAATCCCTCGCATTTGGAGATCGTTGCGCCGGTAGCAGAAGGCTCTGTGCGCGCCCGCCAAGATCGCCGTAAAGACTACGCCGGAGACTTGGTCGCTCCCATCATCATTCATGGCGATGCCGCGTTTGCGGGCCAAGGCGTGGTGATGGAAACCTTCCAGATGTCTCAAACCCGTGGTTTTAAAACCGGCGGAAGCGTCCACATTATCGTAAATAACCAGATCGGATTCACCACGCACAAGCAGATAGACGCCAGATCAACCGAGTACTGCACCGAGGTGGCGAAGATGATTCAGGCGCCGATCCTGCACGTAAACGGCGATGATCCAGAAGCCGTTATTTTTGCGACGCAGCTGGCCGCCGACTATCGCATGGAATTCCGCAAAGACGTGGTGATCGACCTGATCTGCTATCGCCGTCGTGGTCACAATGAAGCCGAAGAGCCCATGAAGACCCAGCCACTGATGTATCAGAAAATCCGTGGACAAAACACCGTGTGCGCGGCGTTCAGTGACAAGATGGTAGCCGACGGGGTTGTGCAGACGGAAGCGATCGACGCGATGACCGAGCGTTATCGCACACGATTGGAGTCAGGTGAGAGCGTGGCGCTGGATCTGGTGCACGAGCCCGACACCAAGCTGTTTGTCGACTGGGCACCGTATCTGGGTTCAAGTTTGGATACGCCGGCAGACACACGCTTTGATAACACAGCGTTTCAGGAGCTGTCCGCTCGCATGGAAAGCCTGCCAGACGGCTTTGTCCTGCATCGGCAGGTGAGTAAAATTTTGGAAGATCGCCATCGTATGGCCGCAGGCGCGATGTCGGTTAACTGGGGCATGGCGGAGGTTATGGCCTACGCGACGCTAGTCGATCAGGGCTATCCAGTGCGGTTAACCGGCCAAGACGTGGGTGTGGGTACGTTCTCCCATCGGCACGCCGCTCTGCACAATCAGAAAGACGGCTCGCGCTTGATTCCGCTGAACCGGTTGCGCGATGACGTCACCTTTGACCTTTACGATTCACTGTTATCTGAAGAGGCCGTGCTTGCTTTTGAATACGGCTATGCAACCACGACACCCGGTACGCTCGTGGTCTGGGAAGCTCAGTTTGGCGATTTTGCCAACGGCGCTCAGGTCGTTATTGATCAGTTCATCAGCTCCGGTGAAACCAAGTGGGCCCGCTTGTGTGGATTAACCATGCTGTTGCCCCATGGCTTCGAAGGGGCAGGCCCAGAGCACTCGTCTGCGCGTCTTGAGCGGTTTCTGCAGCTTTGTGCTGAGCACAACATGCAAATCTGTGTGCCATCGACGCCAGCGCAGGTTTATCACATGCTACGCCGCCAGGCGATTCGACCGACCCGAAAGCCGCTGATCGCGATGACTCCCAAAAGCCTGCTGCGACACAAGCTAGCGGTTTCCACAGTCGATGAGTTGTGCGATGGCCAATTCCAGTTGGTGATCGGCGAAACAGAGACGCTGCAGACGAAAAAAGTGAAGCGAGTTGTACTGTGCAGCGGCAAGGTTTTTTACGATTTGTGGGAAGCTCGCGCCGAACAGGAACTCGATAACGTCGCGATCCTACGCATCGAGCAACTCTATCCGTTCCCGGACGAAGAACTGCTGCAAGAGCTCAGCGGATTTGCCAAAGCAGAACAAGTGATCTGGTGTCAGGAAGAACCCATAAATCAAGGCGCTTGGTTCTCGATACAACACCGTATTCGGCGCGTGGTTAAGCGGCTCGACAAGGTGCCTTCGCTGCACTACGCCGGGCGTGAAGCCTTTGCCGCCCCGGCGGTTGGTTACGCCAGCGTACATAACGAACAGCAGCAACAGCTCGTTCAAACCGCTCTCACAGAAGAGCCCCGTGACGATATGGAGAATGGACACTAAGCATGGAAATTAAAGCACCAATTTTTCCGGAATCGATTGCAGACGGAAGCGTTGCCCAATGGCATCACCAGCCAGGTGATTTTGTTGCTCGAGATACCTTGTTGGTTGATATCGAGACCGACAAAGTGGTGATCGAAGTTTTTGCCCCAGAAGATGGCGTACTGCAAAGTATCCTCAAAGCCGAAGGCGAAACCGTACTGTCTGAAGAGCCTATTGCGAACTTTGAACCCGGTGCTGCAGCAGCGGGCGATAGCGCGCCGGCAGTTGCGCCGGTCCCAGCAAATGCCCCGGCGGAAGGTGATCGCTTCGCCAGTCCTGCGGCGAAGAAAATGGCGTCAGAGGCGAATCTGGACATTACCGGCGTGGCCGGTAGTGGCCGGGACGGTCGGATCACCAAGGAAGACGTAGCCAGCGCCCTGGCGTCAGGTTCGGTATCGGAGGAACCCGCGCCGGCTCCTGCTGCACAAGCGGCGGTACCGGCAGAGACCGCAGCTCCGCCTGCAGAGTTCTCCAGCGGTTCGGATGAAGAGCGCGTAGAGCGCAGAGTCCCGATGACGCGACTTCGTGCCAGCGTGGCCAAGCGCTTGGTCGAAGCCCAGCAAAACGCAGCCATGTTGACCACGTTCAACGAAGTCGACATGCAGCCCATCATGCAGTTACGCAAGCGTTATCAAAATGAATTCCAGTCGGCTCATAACGGTACCAAACTGGGTTTTATGTCTTTCTTCGTGCGCGCGGCCACCGAGGCGCTGAAGCGGTTTCCATCGGTCAATGCCAGCATTGACGGAAACGACATTGTTTATCACGGTTACTACGACATCGGCGTCGCGGTCTCAACCGAACGCGGCTTGGTCGTACCTGTCGTGCGCGACGCGGATGCCTTGGGCCTTGCGCAAATCGAAGACCAGATCATGGCCTATGGTGAAAAAGCGCGAGCCGGCAAGCTGGGTCTTGACGACATGGCCGGTGGCACGTTCACCATTTCGAATGGGGGCATCTTCGGTTCCATGATGTCCACGCCGATCTTGAATGCACCGCAAACCGGCGTGCTGGGTATGCACAATATTCAGGATCGTGCAGTGGTCGTTAACGGCGAGATCGTGATTCGGCCTATGATGTACTTGGCGCTTTCTTACGATCATCGCTTGATCGACGGTCGTGAGGCAGTGCAATTCTTGGTCGCGATTAAAGGCATGCTGGAAGACCCGGCACGCATTCTGTTGGAGCTTTAATATGAGTAACGCCTACGACGTTATCGTCATTGGTGGTGGCCCTGCAGGCTACCACGCTGCCATACGCGCCGCTCAGCTCGGCATGAACACCGCCTGCATCAATATGATGGTGGACAAAGAAGATAAGCCTGTTTTGGGCGGCACCTGTTTGAACTGGGGCTGCATCCCCTCGAAGGCACTGCTCGATGCGTCGCATAAATTTGTTGAAGCCCAGCACGACTTCGCGGATATGGGTATCAAAACCGGCAAGGTTAGCGCCGACGTGCCCCGTATGATTGCCCGCAAAGACGAAGTGGTTGCAGGTCTCACCGGCGGGGTCGCTGCTTTGTTTGATGGCAATGGCGTCACGTCGCTGCCTGGCAAGGGACGCCTGTATGCGAACCGACAGGTGGGCTATACCCCTCACGGCGGTGAAGAACAGATGCTGCAGGCGGAACACGTCATTTTGGCCCCGGGCTCTGTTCCGGTGGACATTCCCCCAGCTCCGCTGACCGGCGACCTTATCGTTGATTCCACCGGCGCGCTTGAGTTTAAACAGGCACCCAAGCGGCTGGGCGTGATTGGTGCTGGCGTGATCGGCTTAGAGCTCGGTAGCGTCTGGAACCGGTTGGGTTCACAAACCATCGTGCTGGAAGCGATGGACGAGTTTTTGCCCATGGCAGACCACCGTATATCCCGCGATGCGAAGCGCATTCTGACCAAACAAGGTCTCGATATTCGCATGGGTGCTCGGGTTACCGGTACCGAGGTCAAGGGAAGCGGTAAAAGCAAACACGTTTGCGTGACCTATCAAGACAAAGACGGTGAACACACTCTGGAGTTTGATCGCCTGATCGTGGCTGTCGGCCGTCGGCCCTATACCGAAGGGTTACTGGCACCGGATTCCGGCGTGAATTTGGACGAGCGTGGATTTCTCTACGTCAACGATCTGTGTGCGACAGATGCAACCAACGTCTACGCCGTTGGGGATGTAGTACGGGGACCCATGCTGGCTCACAAAGGTATGGAAGAGGGGATCATGGTGGCTGAGCGTATCGCCGGTCACAAACCCTTGGTTAACTACGACACGGTGCCCAGCGTCGTTTACACCCACCCAGAAATTGCATGGGTAGGCAAAACCGAACAGCAGCTCAAGAGCGACGGCGAAGATTTTAATGTGGGGAGCTTTCCTTACGCAGCTAACGGCCGAGCGCTGGCGGCGGGGGAAAACGAGGGCATGATTCGAGTCATCGCAGACGCTCAGACAGACCGCATTTTGGGGGTCCATGTGATCGGTGCTCAGGCATCCGAACTGATAGCCCAGGCGGTGATCAGTATGGAGTTCAGTGCGTCGGCAGAGGATCTGGGCTTGATTATGTTCGCGCACCCCACGTTGTCAGAGGGTATGCATGAAGCGGCGCTGAGTGCGCGCGGCCATGCGATTCACACAGTTAATCGAGTGAAGCGGGGCTAACCGTTCCGTTTTTTTCAGCGTTTGTCGATGTTCCATCGACGTCACACCAAACGGCGTCCATGTCGTTTGATGAAACAGTAAAGGGAGGATGAAAACACCATGAATCTACACGAGTATCAGGCCAAGGGTCTGTTTGCGCAGTACGGCTTACCCGTTTCAGAAGGGTATGCGGTAGATACCGCAGACGAGGCCGTCGCGGCAGCACAAAAGATCGGCGGTGATCGCTGGGTGGTCAAGGTGCAGGTTCATGCAGGGGGTCGAGGCAAGGCCGGTGGCGTCAAGCTGGCAGACTCGCTAGACGAAATACGCGCGTTTGCCGATCACTGGATCGGCAAAAACCTCGTCACCATTCAGACCGACGAACACGGTCAGCCCGTCAGCAAGATCTACGTCGAAAGCTGCACCGATATCGAACGAGAGCTTTACCTCAG
>JBELHZ010000120.1:0-2807 GCA_042091155.1 Gammaproteobacteria bacterium | reverse complement strand
GACGCTGGCTGCGGCTGGCCGAGCTTCTACGCGCCGCTGGAATCCGACGCCGTCATCAACCGTGAAGACAATTCCTTGGGCATGCGCCGCATCGAAGTGCTGTGCGCCCGCTGCGATGCTCACTTAGGGCATGTGTTCCCGGATGGGCCCGCGCCGACAGGACTGCGCTACTGCATGAATTCGGTATCCTTAACGCTGGATGCCGATTCCGACTAGAAAAATTTAAAACACGTCCGGCGTTTTGTTGCACAGCCGGGCGTAACGACATCAGCAACAACTGACGAACTATTTTGGGGAGAAATACATGAGTCCAGCAGATATCGCAGCCACACATCCGGACAAGCCTGCCTACATCATGGCAGACACCGGCGACGTCGTGACCTTTGCCGAACTTGAAGCCACTGCCAACCAAGGGGCGCAGCTGTTCCGCTCGCTGGGTTTACAGCGCGGTGATCACATTGCCATTTTGTTAGAGAACCACCCGCGATTTTTTCAAATCTGCTGGGCAGCCCAACGCTCGGGTATTTACTTCACCGCCATCAGCTGGCGTTTGCAGCAGCAGGAAGTGGACTACATTGTGAACAATTGCGAAGCCCGGGTATTTATTACCTCCCACGCGCGCAAAGAGGTGGTGGAACCGCTGGTGGGCAAGATGCCCATGGTTGAACAGTGCTACATGCTCGACGATACCATCGACGGTTTTGCCAGTTGGGAAGACGCCATCGCGGCCATGCCCGATCAGCCCATTGCCGATCAAAGCGAAGGCGCAGCCATGCTGTATTCCTCTGGCACAACAGGCTACCCCAAGGGCGTGAAGCGACCGCTGCCGGAACAGGATTACGGCGTTGAAGAGGGCGTGGATCTGTTAAAAGTGCTGTATGGCGCCACGGACGAGTCCATCTACCTGTCGCCAGCACCCCTGTATCATGCAGCGCCTCTGGCATTCACCATGAACTGCATCCGCACCGGCATTCCCGTGGTGGTGATGGAACATTTCGAGGCGGAATTCGCCTTGGAATGCATTGAACGCTACAAGATCACCCACAGCCAGTGGGTTCCCACGATGTTTGTCCGCATGCTCAAGCTGCCAGAAGAAGCACGACTGAAATACGACGTCAGCTCGCTGCGCTGTGCCATTCACGCCGCTGCACCGTGTCCGATACCCATTAAAGAACAGATGATCGACTGGTGGGGGCCGGTGATTTACGAGTATTACGCGGGCACCGAAGGCAACGGCTTTGTGCAGCTCAATTCCGAAGAATGGCTGGCGCACAAAGGATCCGTTGGCAAGCCGCTGACCTGTGAGCTGCATATTTGTGATGAACACGGCGTCGAGGTGCCTGTAGGCGAGTCGGGTACCATATACATGGATGGCGGCGGCACCTTCGAGTACTACAAAGACGAAGGCAAAACCAACGATTCACGCCACCCACAGGGCTGGTCAACCTTGGGCGATGTGGGCTACTTGGACGAAGACGGTTACCTGTACCTGACCGACCGCAAACACTTCATGATCATTTCCGGCGGGGTAAACATTTACCCACAAGAAGCCGAGAACGCACTGATCACCCACGACGCGGTGGTGGATGTGGCGGTATTCGGTGTGCCGAACCCAGACTTCGGCGAAGAAGTGAAAGGGGTGGTGCAGTTGCGCGACTTGTCCATGGGAACGCCAGAAATGGAAGTCGAGCTGCTCGACTATTGCCGCTCTCAACTGTCCAGTATCAAGTGCCCGCGCAGTATCGATTTCCGTGACGAACTGCCACGGCACCCCACGGGCAAGCTCTACAAACGCTTGCTCAAAGACGAATACTGGGCAAACCAGTAGGCATGAGCCAAGGGGCTATTGGCTAAGGACGTTCGCTGGCGAAAACTGATCCGTGAGCGGACGTGCGTTTGCGTCCCAGTCGGGTTTTTTCTTGCTCAAAGCCGCCAGCGTTCGAGCGTACTTTGTGATCGGCACACCATAGGGCGTCAGTCCGTCTTGCAGGGCTGCTGCGCGGGTCCGCAGGGTTTGACTGTCTAAGGCATCGCGCTGATCCGCAGGCAATTTTGCCTGGGGCACCAAGATCACACGATTGCCTGTGGACGATCCGCGAAAATTCAGGAAATCGCCAAATACCGCGGCATAGGTTGCAGACTCAAAGTCGTAGAGCTGACTGCTGGCAAAGGTGTTGGCGACCAAAACCCCGTCATCGCTGAGCAGCGCTCGCATTTCTTGCAGAAATTCCACGGTCATCAAATGTTCGGGAATGTACTCGCCGTTAAAGGCATCCAATACGATCAGGTCATAGGTCAGACCCCGCAGAGCAGAACGTTTACCGTAGACCCGAGCGTCTTGAATGATGGCGCGATTGTAATCGTCTTCCTGATAACCAAAGTACTCCTTGGCCACACGAACCACCGCCTCATCAATCTCGACCGTATCGATGCGAGCACTTGGGAGCAGGTCGCGCAGTGCCATGGGCAGCGTGCCGCCACCCAAGCCGACAATAAGCACGCTGGCGGGGTTTGGGTTCAGCAGCAGGCTGGCCATGGACATTTGGGTATATGAAAACACCATTCTTTTGGGGTAATTCAGGTTGATGCAGGTCTGGGTGCTGTCCTCGCGCTTCAGGGTAAATTTGAGACAGCGCAGACGGTTGCTGTCTTCAACGATGATGCGGGTGTAGACCGAGCGCTCTTCATGCAGGACCTTGGCGTAGGCAGTGTTGGACAAGGCCGAAAGCAGAAGGCCAAAAGTGATGGCGAGGCAAAATCCAAGGGCAGGGACGGTTCGGTTCATGGGTTTCTCAAAGTAAGTCGGG
>JBELHZ010000119.1:0-2811 GCA_042091155.1 Gammaproteobacteria bacterium | reverse complement strand
TTGCGGTGCATGCCGAGAGGGTAGTGACTCTCGTAAAACAATCGCTGTAACTTTTTATAGTTGCCAACGACGAAAACTACGCACTAGCGGCCTAAAAAACCCGCTTACGTCCATGATTCGTTTCTTGCTAGGAGAAATGGACGGCAAAACAGCAAGATCGCGCGGATGCCTCGCCCGGGGCTGAACCGTTAAAACCAATCGGGATCGCTGATCGCACCCTGACCGTCGGGTCGCAGGAAGCTAAATCAATAGACGGACCCTAAGCATGTAGAGCCAATAATGGCGAGCCAGCGGACGCGGGTTCAACTCCCGCCGCCTCCACCATTTTCCTTTCTACACCGCCGTCGATGGCGGTGCGTCCAATGAAGATCCAGCGTTTTTTCGCGTTTCGTTTCAGGCTGTGCCCCGAAGATCAGCAGCGTTATTACCTTCAATCGACAACATTCGTGCCATCAGCACAGCTCACCGGAATGGCGCCACCTACGTCGTCCACTCTCCGCTGTGGCGCGCCATAGGTGGGGCCATGTTCCCCGAGCTGACGCCGGAGGTAATAGGCGGCATTGGGCGAAACAAGCCGATCCAACGCGATTGGTTTACTCGCGGTGCCATTTGCACTGCCGAGGCCTGTGCGCCGCCGAGAGGGCTTGAGATCGCATAAATCGGGTTTGCAAATCCTCAGAAAAAACCACACATTTGCCCGGCACTCCGGTGCCAACCAAATAAAAATAACGATACGAGGAAGACTCATGAAGAAGTTACTGATCGCATTGCTCGCTCTGGGCATGTTCAACCAAGCGTCGGCAGATGACCACGCACAAACCTGGCGTGGCGTAAACATGGCTGAGAACTTTGGTGTTCAATTCGAAGTTTGTGCGCTAAAACCCGGCAAAACCCTCGCCGACGTGGAGCGACTGGATGCCCGGTTGAAAAGCATTTGGGCCAAGCTAGACATTGAATTGTCGTTGCTGCGCCTGACACCCATGTACAGCGCGACCATGCCCTCCCAGCCCACCCCCGAATACATGAACCTAGTCATGGGCAACATTTCGGCGCTTGGCGCCGGATGGGATGCTTGGCTGGCTTCCACAGAAGGGCCTAAGCTGCTTAACGACATCAGCAAAGTCGCTGATTGTCGCTTCAAATTTGGCCGCGGCATCAACAAGATGATCGACACCGCGGCATTGGACAGCACCGACAATCGAATCATGACGATGAACTGGTGTGCACCGAAAGACGGCGTGTCTTACGAGCAACTGCGGGCAAAGCACGATTCTTGGCTGGCAGCCAGCGGCGATTCGTTCACCGCGGCGGCGTGGAATATCGTTGATCCTCGTCAAGGCGCAGGCACTCGTCAGGGCAAATTTATGCACCTGGTTTCTTACACTAGCGCGTCGGCCTTGATGGCCAACGAAAACTGGATCGCCAACGGTGGCGGCTGGAAAGGTGTGCAAGATTACCTAACGTCCTATGCGGACTGTGAGGGCGAGTCTGCTTGGGCGGCCGAGTACCTGGTCAAGGCGTCGGGCAGCTAATCAGCACAAACTCAACGCCAGCAGATCACCGCTTCGGCGGGTATTGTATGGCATGGGCATGGCCTGGATATTCCGGGCTGTGCCAACCGCTTCCGTTTTAGCGCATCACCACCAGAACAACTTCGTCGCGCACAGGCCTGAGAACATCAGGGCAGCCGCATTTTCGACGTGCGGACGCGTGGCACACTACCCGCGGTATCGGTCCATGCGAAAATCAGCTCGCCGTCTGTTTCGACCATTTTAGGAAAGCCCGATGCTCGACGCGTCTCCATAGACGCCACTTTGATCACATCGCCAGTCTCGCCGTCCGGCATGACCTCTCGGAAACGGAAGCCGCCTTGGTTCTGGGCCAACCAACTCACCATGGCACGACCATCGGGTGTGACCACCAAATCCACTCGGCCCAGCGGGTGTTCGGTGACCACATCAATCGGGACATCAAAACTGCGGCCTCCGTCAAAGGAAAATGCCACGCGGACCCGGTTCGATGGCACGGCTGTAAACCACGCCACCCCAATGACACCGTTGTTCTGCGCGATTGCAGGACCGTTTACCGGGCAGCCGGATATTCGCCAGCCGTCGGTACCTGCGGAGGTTTTAACCCAACCGGTGTCGGTTAGACGAGCGAGGCTGATGTCACGAATTTCGTTTTCCGTTCGGTCTCGGTACACCACTACTGGCGAGCCATCTACGACGATGGCATCGGTATGGCAGCAATCGCAGACCAAGGCGTCAACAATCTCTTCCGAATCGCTGTCTTTCGAACCGAGCAGACGATGGCGAAGCTCCATGCCTTTTGATTGGCCGGCTTGCGCGTATCGTTGGCCGTCCAACCAGAATGCGCCAACCCCATCTTCTACAGCGTAAAGACTGACGAACCCGTGTTCCGTATCCGATGTATCCGCATGAAGTCGCTTGGCGGTCGTCCAGCGATCGCCCCCGTCATCTGATGAGGCAGTGTAGACATCATAGGCAAACGCCGGGCCTTCTTGTCGCACCAACCAATGAGCTATAAGCCTGTCGTTTGCTGCGATGATTGAAGGGAAATCTGCCCAATTAACCAGCAAGTCTTTGCCCTGAGTCACCGGCTTCGGTGAGGACCACCCTGCGTCGGATAGCGTGCGCAAATACAGCGTTGTCATCCCACCGTGTTCACGCAAATAGCTGAGTGTTACTTCGCCTTGTTCCGATACCTGCAAGTTGGGCTCACCGGTATGCTCCATGTCCTGCATGTCCATCAGGGTCAACCCGTGAAATGGTGTCTCGGCGCAACCCATGA
>JBELHZ010000118.1:0-2853 GCA_042091155.1 Gammaproteobacteria bacterium | reverse complement strand
CACTGGAGAATTGGGGCGTCAATCGGTTGGTGCCTGGCCCGCGCTGTTCTATTCCGTCTTTTATCGCGATAAATGACATCGAGCGTTCGGTAGTAGAGGATCGGATAGCTGCGGATAAAGCAGCGAAAGTTGCTCAGCTTAAGGCCGACAAAGCGGCCCGCAAGGCGGCCAAAAGAGCGGAAAGAAAAGCCAAGGAAAACGCAAAGACTGCTGCTTAGTACGCAAGCCAAGCGACGTGGCTTAACGGTTCAGCACCAGCTCGGCCAATGTTTCCAGTTCATCTGGACTCCGAGCGGAGACGTTGAGCGATGTAACCGGTGTTTCATCCCAAGCCTGCAGACGGTCACGAATTTTATCTATGGATCCAACCAAGGAGATTTCGTCTGCCAGTTTGTCAGGCACCGCCATAGCGGCTTCGTCTTTTTTGCCTGCTAAGTACAGATCTTGAATAACCGCAGCCTCTGCTTCGAAACCAAACCGGCTGATCAGTTCTTTGTGGAAGTTTCGATCCTTTGCACCCATGCCGCCGATGTACAGGGCGAGCATATGTTTGACCGGGATTAGACCCTTTTCCTCATCATCCGTGATGTTGACCACGATGCCTTGAGTGACCTCAAAGTCGGCCTTGGCGTTAGATAGTGATGCGGAGTAGACCTCCTGGCGAAAAGGGGAATAATAAAGTGGTAACCAGCCGTCGGCTATTTCCGCCGCCAAGGCGACGTTCTTTGGCCCCTCTGCGCCCATCATAATGGGCAGATCCGCACGCAAGGGATGCACGATGGATCTGAGTGGTTTCCCCAGTCCCCAGCTGCCCTCGCCGCTGAAGGGCAGTGGGTAATGAGGACCATCGTTTGCGACGGGCTCTTCTCGCGCCAGAACCTGTTTGATGATGGAAATGTACTCTCGGGTGCGTGCCAGCGGCTTGGCGAAGGGGCCACCGTACCATCCCTCAACAACCTGAGGTCCAGAGACACCCAGGCCCAGAATCATGCGGCCGTTAGACAAGTGATCCATGGTCAGAGCTGCCATGGCCATGGCCGTTGGCGTCCGTGCGGAAATTTGACAGATACCAGTACCCAGGCGGATGGTACTGGTTTGAGCGCCAATCCACGCCAGTGGCGTAATGGCATCGCTGCCATAGGCTTCTGCAGTCCAGACAGAGTCGTATCCTAGAGCTTCGGCTTTTTGAGCCATACCGATGTGATGCGTCGGTGGCGTAGAGCCCCAATACCCAAGTGAGAGTCCCAGTTTCATGTCCGTCATAAATAGCCCCAGTGATCGATGTCCGTGTCTTTGTCTATGCCTAACCGTGTCGCAGTTCAGCAACCGAAGTGCGCTAGCCTTCGACCCAATACGACAACGAAGCGAGAGCCAATGCAAGACTTTCCAGCGGTATGATCCCGCAATTTCTGGTGGGCTTTTCGGTCAAAACAATGAATACGCTGGCGAAATCGGCAGCGCGCATAGGCACGGAATGGTTGCTGCGTTATAGTGGTAGGGTACGCCGTTTTGCTGGGGTTAGCAGCCTAAGGCCGATGACATCATGACAGTTCTCCAATCTCCATCGACCAAGCGCACCGAGGGTGCCAATGGATACAGCACGCAGCATGTGGCGGATTTGTTGGGGCTGTCGGAAGCGCGTATTAGAGATTATGTGCGCCGTGACTTGCTCTCTCCTCAGC
Source organism: Gammaproteobacteria bacterium (assembly GCA_042091155.1). GTDB lineage: Bacteria > Pseudomonadota > Gammaproteobacteria > Pseudomonadales > Azotimanducaceae > UBA4421. The sequence goes on along the minus strand of JBELHZ010000118.1, from coordinate 1,171 downwards.
GCACCAGTCATGGCCATTTTCGTTTTTCTTTTCAAGATGTTGTGTTTCTTCGCGCGGCGAAGGGGCTTACAGACGCAGCCATCAGTGTGCGTCAGAGCAACCGCGCTCTGACCAAGCTCAAAGCAGACCTCACACAGCTAGACTCTCTCAGCGCAGTTCGGATTTATGCCAACGGTAGTGTGGTTGAGGTACAGGACGATGAGAAAGCTTGGGAGGTTGAAAGCGGTCAGCTCACCATGAATTTTTCCATTCAGGAGCTTGCGGCAAACGTTGCAGAGCTTGCCAAGGCGACCGCCGGCGGTGAAGAGAAAGCGCTCGCGGATTTAGACTCGGACGAGTGGTACAACTTGGGCTTGGATCTGGAAGAAGTCGATCCGCTGCAAGCGCCTGACGCCTATCGAGAGGCCATCAAACAGGATCCGTTGAATGCTGATGCCCACGTAAATTTGGGTAGACTCTATCAACTCAGCGGTGATTCACGTGGCGCGACACGCCATTATCAGCTGGCGCTGGCGTCGCGACCGGATCATCAGCTGGCGAACTACAATCTGGGGACAATCTTTGATGAGCAAGAAGATTGCGAGCGGGCGGCAATCTACTATCGCAAGGCCAGTGCGGTACCTGACGCCCATTACAACCTGGCGCGTATTCGTGAACTCGAGGGTGACGAAGTGAACGCTCGTCGCCACCTGCGCCTGTACCATCGGTTAATCGATCAGGAACAGTTCTGACGCAGCGCGCGCAGGCATTCACTTTTTTCTGACGTATAAAACCAGCTCGTGATGCACAAGTTCGTAGCCGTGCTCTTCTGCGATTTCATGCTGTAGCGCCTCAATGCGCTCATTCACAAACTCGGTGACCTGACCGCTGTCGACGTCAACCATATGATCGTGATGCCGGTCTCCTGCAAGCTCATATACCGAGTGTCCGTCGTCGAAATTGTGCCTGTCCACCATGCCCGCTGATTCGAATTGGGTTAGGACTCGATACACCGTGGCCAGACCCACAGTATCGTCCGAATTCATCAGCTTTTTGTAGACGTCTTCAGCGCTCATGTGGTGAGGATTCGCCTGCTCCAGAACCTCCAAAACCTTAAGGCGAGGCAGAGTGACTTTGAGTCCAGCTTTTTTTAGATCAGATCCAGGCACGATTGAATTCCAAGTAAGTCGAG
>JBELHZ010000057.1:12251-15900 GCA_042091155.1 Gammaproteobacteria bacterium | reverse complement strand
CAAGGACAGCAACCGACAGCTCCGCTTGGTGGAAAATCTCGATGAAATCGCCGCCTCGCTGGGGCTGCTACAAGCAGAGCAGGTCATCACCCACTGCCAGAGCCATCACCGTTCAGGCTTATCCTATCTCGTCGGCCGCTTGCTGGGTCTGAACATCAAGGCCTTCCATGGGTCTTGGGCGGAATGGGGCAACGACCCGAATACACCAATTGAAAATCCCTCCGAGGCCAATTACTCATGAGTCAGTTCTTTCTTGGCCTGCAAAAAGTCCTACCGCAACATGGCTTGTCGCGCTTGGTAGGCTGGTTGGCCAGCAGCCAGATACCCCTCATTCGACGCATTTTTATTCATAGCTTTGCGCGCGCCTACGACATTTCACTGGCCGATGCCGAACGCAAACACCTGGACGACTACCAAAGCTTCAACGATTTTTTTACGCGCAGCCTCGCCGCTGGCGCACGGCCCATGCCCGAGCAACCCGACAGGCTGGCCTGTCCTGTCGACGGCACGGTCAGTCAAATGGGCGGCATTCAGCATGATGTGCTGATGCAGGCTAAGGGACATCAGTACACCCTAAATTCTTTGGCCGGAGACACCGGGCGGGGCTTGAATCACGGCGACTTTTGCACCATCTACTTAGCGCCCAGCAACTACCACCGCATTCATCTGCCCTGCGATGCAAAGCTGGTCGAAACGCGCGCCATTCCGGGCGCACTGTTCTCGGTCAACGGCGTTACCGAGGCAGGCATACCCGGTTTGTTCTGCCGCAACGAACGTTTGGTCTGCCGCTTTGAAACCGAGTTTGGCCCCATGCTGCTGGTACTGGTCGGTGCATTGATCGTCGCGTCTATTGAAACGGTTTGGTCTGGGCCCGCGTCGCCCTATCGAGAGGAAATCGTGAGCACACACGATCACGACTTTCAGCAGGGCGATGAGATTGGTCGGTTTTTACTGGGCTCTACGGTGATTTGCTGCTTCGCAAAAGACGCGGTAGCGCTAGCGCAGCGGTTTACTGAGGGGACCACGGTCACCCTCGGTGAGGACATGGGCCAAGTGAACGCCCAATGATTCAAGGCGCTTGCGAGGGACAACTCGCGTAGGTTTTTCGGAAGGTTCACTGGCCGCGAAAGGTCAGTACCTGATCAAGACCCTCAGCACCCAGTGCCAGCATCACCAATCGATCGAAGCCCACGGCAACACCGGCGCAGTTTGGCAGGCCGGCCTCCAGCGCCTCGAGAAAGGCGTTGTCCGGAGCAACCTCAGGCAGGTCGCGCTGGCGTCTGCTGTCGTTATCCCTGGCAAAGCGTCCGCGATGTTCCGCCGGATCCACCAACTCCCAATAGCCATTGGCCAACTCAACACCATCCACCACCAGTTCGAAACGAGCCGCGGTGGCACCATCGGCATTCAGCCGAGCCAGCGCTGCCTGATCCGCGGGATAGTCCGTAATGAAAAATCGGCCTGGCGACAAACGCTCGCAGGCCTCAGCAAAGGCGAGATCAAGCTCATCCCGAGGGCGACCGGCTGCAGGCCCCACCAGATCGATATGGCTCAGATGCTGATAGGGTTTCGCGCCTAACAATCGATCCACCAGCTCTGCGACCTCATGCATCAGCTGCAGATGGTCGAAATCCAATCGATACCATTCGAGCATGGTGAACTCGGGATTGTGCAGCCTGCCCTGCTCGCCGAAGCGAAACGCGGGACCTAACTGATAACAGCTCGGTGCGCCCGCTGCTAACAGGCGTTTGATCTGATATTCAGGCGACGTCTGCAGGTATCCAAAGCCCGGCACTTCAATGCTTTGTACATCGGGCTCTGTCACCGTGTGTTCGGCCAGCACTGGGGTCTGAACTTCGAACACATTGCGTTCGGCAAAGAATGCACGTGCCAGACCCAGCAGCTGCGCGCGCTGCTGAAGCTGTGCTACGGAGGCTAGAGGCTGCCAATCACTCACTGGGGTGCAGCAACCGAGTCCGCTGGGCGATTCAGGTTTTGGCTCGAGAGACGTATTCACCGGTGCGAGTATCAACCTTTAATACGTCACCGATGTTGATGAACAGTGGCACACCCTTGATTGTCGCTCCGGTTGAAAGCGTTGCAGGCTTGGTGCCGCCATTCGCCGTATCACCCTTCAAGCCCGGATCGGTATCCGTGACTTCGAGCTCAACAAAATTCGGTGGTGTTACCGCGATCGGATCGTCGTTCCACAGCGTTACTTGGTAAACGTCCTGTTCTTTTAGCCAGTTTTGGCACTCGGCAACCGCCGCTGCCCCGGCGGCAACCTGCTCGTAGCTGTCATCCGTCTTCATGAAATGCCAAAATTCACCGTCGTTGTACAAGTACTCCATATCCGAATCGATCACGTCTGCCGCTTCAATGCTTTCGCCAGACTTGAACGTGCGCTCCCAGACACGACCGTTCATGAGGTTTCGCATTTTCACTCGGTTGAAGGCTTGACCCTTTCCTGGCTTCACAAACTCGTTTTCCAAAATGTTGCAGGGATCGCCGTCCAGCATCACTTTCATGCCGGAACGAAATTCATTGGTAGAATAGGTAGCCATAATTTTGCATTCATCCGTTGGTAAGCCGTCATGATAACCCCGAACCGAACGCCGTGGCAGCCCGACGAGTGGCAAAAGGTGCTCCGCAACGCTTTTCGGCAGCCGGATGCCCTGCTGGGGTATCTCGGAATCCCAGCGAACGCGTTCAATTTGGATTCCGAACCCGACTTTGCGCTCTTGGTTCCGGAACCCTTTGCCGCGCGCATGAAGCCCGGCGATCCCGCAGACCCGCTGTTGCGACAGGTGCTGCCAAGCCTGCAGGAACGCGAACGGGTCCCGGGCTTTGTTAAAGATCCGCTGGGCGAGGATGACTCAGCCTTGAGCTTTCAGCGAGCGCCGGCCTTGATACAGAAATACCAGGGCCGGGTATTGATGATTACCACACCCGCCTGTGCCGTTAACTGTCGCTATTGTTTTCGCCGCCACTTCCCGTACCAAGATCACAAACCAAGTGCCCACGGCCAAGCGCTGGATTTGATTCGCTCGGACACGAGCATTTCCGAGGTCATTCTGTCTGGCGGTGATCCACTGCTGTTGGGCGATCTGGCCTTCGCCACGCTGATCAAACAGATAAACGCCATCGAACATGTGGAGCGTATTCGAGTGCACAGTCGGCTGCCCATCGTACTGCCCCAGCGCGTGACCCCGAGCTTGGTGGAAACGATTAAAGCCAGTCGCTGTCCGGTCGTCATGGTTGTGCACTGCAATCACACTCAAGAACTTGACGCCAAGACCAAGCGTGCCTTCCAGTGTCTGCGGGACTCAGGCGCGCACGTGCTGAATCAAAGCGTACTGTTAGCTGGCATAAACGATGACGCCGGCCTGCTGTGCCAACTGTCGCAATCGCTCTTTGAACAAGGGGTCTTGCCCTACTACCTGCACATGCCGGATGCGGTCAGCGGCACCGCGCATTTTGATGTAACCGAGCAGCGGGCCATGACGCTGCACGAAGACATGCGGGCAATATTACCGGGCTATCTGCTGCCACGTTTGGTGCGAGAAGTGCCGGGCAAGGTATCCAAAACCCCAATCGACGTCAGCTAGAGGTCACTTGTCAGCGCTTGCTCAACATCCAAATCACTGAA
>JBELHZ010000057.1:0-12151 GCA_042091155.1 Gammaproteobacteria bacterium | reverse complement strand
TCGACGTCAGCTAGAGGTCACTTGTCAGCGCTTGCTCAACATCCAAATCACTGAAACCGATCAAGTACAAAATCGCGTCCAAACCAAAGTTAGAGATGGAATGCTTCGCGCTCTCGCGGACGATGGTTTTTGCATGATAGGCCACCCCCAAACCTGCCTGCTGAAGCATGGGCAAGTCGTTGGCTCCATCGCCAACCGCAATGGTTTGAGCCAGAGAAATACCCTCTTTTGCAGCAATCTTTTGCAGCAAATCTGCCTTACCTTGAGCATCCACAATGTCGCCAAGCACCTCCCCGGTCATCACACCGTCTACTACCTCCAGCTCATTGGCATAGACATAGTCGATACCCAACCGCTGCTGCAAATGTTCACCAACGTATTGAAAGCCGCCGGAGAACACCGCAATGGTGTAGCCGAAATGTTTTAGCGCCTTGATCAAACGGTGCGCGCCAGTATTGAGGGCAACGGACTCGGCCACGTCGTGGAGCACCTCTAACGGCATGCCTTTCAACAACGCGGCCCGACGTCTGAAGCTTTCTTTAAAATCGAGTTGACCGGCCATCGCCGCGTCGGTGATGGCGACGACCTCAGCACCGACACCGTGGCGCTTTGCCAGCTCGTCCATTACTTCTTCAGCAATCAGGGTGGAGTCCATATCAAAGGCAACCAGCCGGCGATTACGTCTGAACACAGAATCCCTCTGCAAACTCACGTCAAAGCCGCTGTGATCTGCAAGCTTCAGCAGCTCGGCCTGAAACTCAACGCTACTGGCCAATTCACCGCTCAACCGCATTTCCAAGCCAAAGCGATCGTCGGTATCGGCGGTTCCCGCCAGCACCTTGGGCTTGGTCAGACGGCGAACCGTATCGATGTTCATTCGATAAGTATGGGTTAGCGCACTTACCGCCTGCAGGGGCTGCGCCGCCGAAGCATTGGTTAGCAGAGTTAAAATTAAGGGGCTTTGAAAAATGGTTTGAGACCATGTCCCGTAATCATCGGCATTCACTCGCTGCATCCGCAGTGCCGAGCCAGTCTGCTCGCAGCGGGCCTCAATGGCCTCACTCATGGCATCAAGATTAGTCGAACAAAGCAGCAAGCCCAGAGCCAGTTCGTCGTGAATTACCGCTTGGCCCATATCCAGAATTTGCGCATCGTATTCAACGCAGATTCCCATCAGGGCCGACATCAGTCCGGGCTTGTCTTGACCGGAAATACTCACGAGCATGATTTGATCGGCCAAACGACTCACCCTGTGCGGAAAACGATGCTTAGTTTAACGGCCTTCACCGAACGGGAGAAGGATCGGTTTCACCGCTTTGTGTTATTTTAGTCTTTTGACGCATATCGAGCTTCAACGCCTGATGGGACCACTCAAACGTTTCCGAACAAAATTTCGCGCCAGCCGTATCACGCTACCTGCCGCTTCAATTGCAACGGCGCTGTGCGCGGCGTGTTTGTTTGCCATCTGGTTTGAACGCCCGGACGGTCAAGCAGAGATGGATCGCTACGGGAATGCCCTGGCAATAACACTGGCGGATACCACTGCGGCTGCCTTGTTTGAAGAGCGGCGCATCACGCTGACCGTCATTGCCAATCGACTGACCGCACTGAACGAAGTTGCCGGCGTCGCATTTTTTGATTCATCGGATGAGCTGATGGCCATGAGCGGTGTGCAGCGATCCGACACCAGTTTTGATGCGCTGGCCACCATCGATGACACACGCAGCGGTTCTGTGCGGGTCACCTTGAATCGACAGGCGTTTGCCCCGCCAATACCTTGGTCGCTGTGGCTGTTGTCGTTGCTGACCGTTCTGTTTACCCCGCCGCTGACGGTCATGGCGATACAGTTCAGCACACGAGGCAACCGTTCACTGCCCATCGTTTCGGTTCCCAACGAACCGGCTCAGGATCAGCCCGCCTACCTGCTCACGGTCAAACTGCACAACCAGCGCAGCTTGAATCGCCAGGAACAAACACAGGCGATCGAAGATGCCCTAACCATGGGTCGCGAAGTCTGCGCTCTCTACTCCGGCCTTGCGGTATCGCTGCAAGAGCGAGGGTTAACGCTGTTGATCAGCAAAGCCCAAGCCAGCGGTCTGAACGCGGTCTATGCCTCGTTGTTGCTGCAACGGTTGCTGCGCGAATACGAGACTCAGGGCGAATTTCGCTGCTTGCTTTCCACAGCCATCAGTCCTAGCGACCCCGCAGAAGCCACCTCCATCAAGACAGATGCGCTAGAGGGTATGACCAACGTCGAGCAGAACCTCACCTTAGCCTCGCTGGCAAAGGGCAACACGGCGCTAATGGGCGCAGACATCTTCGAGGACCTGAGCGATGAGCAGCGCCAGTGGGCACAGCCGTTTCGCCATCCGATTCTAGAAGACCTCGCTCCAGAAGCTGTTTTTTACTGTATTGAAGCCCTGCCGGAGCGAGAACAAGCGCTGATAACGGAGCAGGCCCAGGTCGTGCTGGGATTCAATCTCGCTTCCTAGCTTTGACCGACAGAAGCGATTAGTCTGCCTGTCGATCTGTTAATTCCTCAGGAGGGCAATTTATGCTGAACCACACCATGATCGGTTCCAATAACATTCAACGAACTAAGGCATTCTATGACGCTGTACTCGGCGTACTGGGCGCTGGCCCGGCCATGGAGCATGTGAACGACACGGGGCAAACGCGCCTGTTCTATATCCATGACGGATCAACATTTGGAATTTCCGAGCCAATTAATGGCGAACCCGCTACCGTTGCCAACGGCGCTACCGTCGGCTTCATCTGCAACTCGCCAGAACAACTACAGGAATTCCACGATGCGGCTATCGCCAATGGCGGCACCACCTCGGAAGATCCGCCGGGAGTCCGCGAGGGTTCCATGGGCACCATGTATTTGTGCTATTTCCTTGACCCAGACGGCCATAAGATCTGCGGTATTCACCGCCCGGCTTAGTCGCTCAGATCTCAGCCTAGGTAAGAGCCGTCGGAGCATCGGATTGCACCGGCGGCTCATTCTCCCGATCCACGCCCGCTATTAGACGGTCGTCGGCACTCAGCAAATCAAACACCCCTTCCTCCTGCAAAACACGCATGCCGAGTCGTTGGTCGGATACGCCTTGCCGCACTCGATAGTCAAAGGCAAGCTCTGGACCGTGCTCCTGCGCCTCAAAGTACCCATAGTCGATATGCGCCACAGCGTTCAAGGATTCCTCTAACTCAATCAAGTGCGAGGAAATCACGAACAAACTGTCTTGTTTCCCAGCAAGTTCCCGGATGACCTCCAAGGAGGCATCCAGAGCATCCTTGACATTGGTTCCTTTAAACGGCTCGTCCATGATCGCGATGGTTCGGCTGCCCTCGGCCAAGGCTTGTGCCACTGCCTTAACCCGCAACGCTTCGGCACGAAAAAAACTGATGCCGTCCGCCAGGTTATCGCTTAGTGAAATCGACGTAAGCAGGCGCTGCACGGGAACGAAGGAGAATGTCTTGGCAGGCACTCCCATGCCCAAGTGCGCAAAGTACAGGGCGGTAAGAATCGCCCGCAAATAGGTGGTCTTGCCCGCCATATTGGGTCCGGTAAGAAACAGAACACGACCGGCTTGATCAAGAGCCAGAGGGTTACCAACGGGATGTTCCAGTAACGGGTGAACCAACTCGCTCGCCGAAATTGCCGTTGGCCCAGTCTCAATGACCGGCATCACCAGACCGTGTTTATGTGTCGCGTCAGCCAAGGACACCAAGGCATCCAGTTCGTAGCAAATCGCCAGCAATCGGATCAGGCTGGTTTTTTGATACAGGCGCAAACATTGATCAAGCCTGAGCATTTGCCAAAATCGCTTAGCCGGGGGCGCCTGCATCGCACGCGTCAGCTCTGGGCTGTGCAACAAGGTTTGCATCTCACTGAACAATGCCGTGAGTTCGCCGGGGGCATTTTGCGCATCCGGATACGCCAGTAATTCGCTGATCGACAACAGAAATCGTTGAGACAGCGCGACTCCATGAATGATTTTGGCGTAGTAGTTATCGTAGTTCGCCCACAGGTGAAACGCATCCAAACCAAATTCGATGGAATTTGCTGCCCGCACAATGGGCATCCCTGCGCTCAAATAGCGGTCGACGTGTGATGCCAAATAGGCCGATGGCAGCGCCGCGAACACCTCCCGGTGCCGGCCGATAAAGGCGACAGATTCTTGGGTAGCAAGGATCTTTGTGGGATTTGCCCACGGCGACAACATGCGATGCTTGAGCGCGGCCCGACCGCCATCGGTTTTGCAGTAGTCGCAATACTCGAACAGACCACTGCCCTCGGCGGATCCGAATAGATCCAGGTCCGCCAACGTATGGGTGTCCAACTGAAGAACGTTTTGAATGTCGCGGTTCATGGTGCCATCCAGCTTAAAACAGGCCATACGATTAACCGATTACAAATTGCGTACTCGATCACAGATCGCGCAAGGGTTCGTCATTGCGCGACCGCGGTGTCTTGGTTGTCTAGTCAAACATTGCGAAGCTGGCGCCATGCATCAACCCAATCTCTACCGTTTCGTCGACGAAGCCCCCTGCACATTTCCCCCGCTTTCCCTCAGTAATCGCAAGCCGCCCATCCCCACTGAAATTGTGATACCGCGAATCATGTCCAAGACGATACCCCAGCTGACCGTTAAAGAATTCATGCAGCTTGAATCCGCTTCAGGCCTTTTACTGTTGGCCAGCACAATCGCCGCCCTCGTATTCGCGAATACGCAGCTATCCTTCTTTTACGAGAAAATCCTGGATACCCCGGTGGCCATTCAGGTGGGCGCGTTGGCCGGTTATGTGGTTCTGCACCTCGCCCTGCCCAAGGCAGAGCGGGGCATCGAGACCTGATTATTGGCCCGTGCTCGGCAGGCTACTCGACGGTGAGCCGATCAACCTTCTGGAATCCACGTGGCAGCTTACGACCCCGTCGAGCCCGCTCACCCACATAATTTTCCAGATCTTTGGCCTTCAGCCGGAGGTGTCGCTGACCCGCGTGCACGAGCAGCTCATCTTTTGCACCCAGCGTCACTGCCCCTACCAGTTCTTCTTCACCGGACTTAAACGCCGCTGACGGCACGTTGATCAATTTGTTGCCCTTACCTCTGGCCAGTTCCGGCAGTTCTTTCAGCGGAAACACCAGTAACCGACCCTGATCGGTTACCGCGGCCACGCTGGCGTCTGCCGATTCGTACAGCGACGGGTCGATCAACAACGGGGGTAGGGCAAACCCTCCGGCGGGCACGCTCAAGCAGGCCTTACCCGCCCTATTTTTTGTCACCATTTCGCTCAGCACGCCAACAAAACCAAAGCCGGCATTGGACGCCAACAGCACTTTCGCGTCACCGCTGCCCATCAGCACCCCCACGAATCGGGCATCGTTTTTCGCCTTGAAGCGTCCGGACAGCGGTTCACCCTGACCCCTGGCCGAGGGGAGGGTATGGGCCGCGGCGTTGTAGCTGCGGCCATCGGAATCCATAAAGACCAGTACATCGTTGCTGCGCCCTTTTGCTGCCTGAGCAAACTCGTCACCGGTTCGATAGTTCAACTCGTGAGGCTTCACGTCGTGACCTTTCGCAGCCCGAACCCAGCCCTTGGTCGATAGCACGACGGTTATGGGATCGTTGGTCAGTAAATCTTCTTCGCTGAAAGCCTGAGATTCTTCTGCTTGAATCAAGGGTGAGCGACGTGGGTCACCATAGTCGGCGGCCACCGCCAACAGCTCTTTTTTGATCAAGGTCTGCATGCGCGCCTTGGAGCCGAGGGTGATTTCCAGATCGGCTTTTTCGCCCTCCAATTCCGCTTTCTCGCCTCGTAGCTTCATTTCTTCCAGCTTGGCGAGATTGCGTAGACGCAAATCCAGAATGGCATTGGCTTGGATTTCACTCAACGCGAAACGTTTCATCAACGCCGCACGGGGCTGATCTTCTTCACGAATGATGCGAATCACTTCGTCAAGATCCAGATACGCGATCAGGAGGCCATCCAAAATGTGCAGCCGATCGTTGATTTTTTCCAGTCGGAAATTGAGTCGGCGGGTCACCACATCAAGGCGGTAGCGCAGCCATTCCTTCAAAATACCGACCAAGCCCTTAACTTCCGGCCGCTGGTCTAGGCCAATGATGTTGAGATTGACCCGATAGCTGCGCTCCAGATCCGTGGTGGCGAACAAGTGGCTCATGAGGCGGTCATAATCGATCCGGTTGGACCGAGGCACAAAAACCAAGCGCGTCGGATTTTCGTGATCAGATTCATCGCGAAGGTCCACGAGCATCGGCAGTTTCTTGGCATTCATCTGCTGGGCGACTTGTTCCAGCACCTTGGCCGGAGACACCTGATGGGGCAGTGCGGTAATCACCACATCGGGTCCTTCGCGATGAAAAACCGCTCGGGCCTTGATACTGCCCCGACCGGTTTCGTACAGCGATTGAATGTCCTCGGTCGGCGTAATGACTTGCGCCTCCGTCGGATAATCAGGCCCCTTGATGTGGGTCATCAAATCCACCGTCGTGGCCTTGGGGCTATCAAGCAGGTGCACACACGCACTAACGACTTCATTCAGGTTGTGCGGCGGAATATCTGTAGCCATGCCCACGGCGATACCGGTGCCACCATTGAGCAGCACGAATGGGGCCTGGGCGGGCAACAACTTGGGCTCGTTCACTGTGCCGTCGAAGTTCGGACTGTAATCTACCGTGCCCTGCTTGGCCTCACTGAGCAGCAAGTCTGCGTATCGCGACAACCGAGCCTCGGTGTAACGCATGGCCGCGAAGGATTTTGGGTCGTCCGGGGCGCCCCAGTTGCCTTGACCATCCACCATGGGATACCGAAACGAAAACGGCTGTGCCATCAGCACCATGGCCTCGTAGCAGGCGCTGTCGCCATGTGGATGGAACTTGCCCAGCACATCACCAACCGTGCGCGCAGATTTGGCGTACTTGGCCTGATTGTTTAAACCCAGCTCGCTCATCGCGTAAATGATTCTGCGCTGAACCGGTTTCAGACCATCGGCAATATGCGGCAGTGCTCGGTCGTTGATGACATACATGGAGTAGTCCAGGTACGCGCGTTCGGTATAGGTCGCCAAGGACATGGACTCTGACGCGTCGTTGCCAGAAGAGTTGGGGGTCGATTGGATTTCGTCATCCATGAAAAATATGCCTGTCTCGTTTGAGGTAAAAAGTTGAGAAGAAGCCTAGGTTCGCCGTGGGCAGATCAATCGATCACCGCTTGATCGCCTTTCTTTTCCAGCCATGCCCGGCGGTCTGGGGCGCGTTTTTTCGCCAACAGCATGTCCATCATTTCATCGGTTTTTCGGCCTTCGTCCACGGTCAGTTGAACTAAGCGCCGCGTATCGGGATGAATTGTGGTCTCGCGCAGTTGGGCTGGATTCATTTCGCCGAGACCTTTGAAGCGTTGAACCGACGGAGTAGAACGTTTCTTTTCCTCAGCCAGTCTCGCAAGAACAGCCTCTTTCTCCGCTTCGTCCAAGGCGTAGTACACCTCCTTGGCGACGTCGATGCGATACAACGGCGGCATGGCCACATACACATGCCCGGCACTGACCAGGGCACGAAAGTGTTTTACGAACAATGCGCAGAGCAAGGTCGCGATATGGAGCCCGTCGGAATCCGCATCCGCCAATATGCAGACCTTGTCATAACGCAGCCCGCTGAGATCCGGACTGGCCGGGTCTACGCCAATCGCCAGCGCAATATCATGCACTTCTTGGGAGGCGAGTACTTGATTGGCATCCACTTCCCATGTGTTCAAGATTTTGCCTCGCAGGGGCATGATGGCCTGAAACTCACGGTCGCGGGCCTGTTTCGCAGAGCCTCCGGCGGAGTCACCTTCAACCAAAAACAACTCGGCGCGACTGGCGTCCTGACCGGAGCAATCCGCTAACTTACCCGGCAAGGCGGGACCGGAAGTCACCCGCTTGCGTGCTACTTTTTTTGCCGCGTTTAATCGGCGCTGGGCATTGCCAATGGCCATCTCGGCAATCTTTTCGCCTTCGCTTGCATGCTCGTTGAGCCACAGGCTGAAGGCATCCTTGGCGACCCCCGAGACGAAGACCGCTGATTGACGCGAAGACAAACGTTCCTTTGTTTGGCCGGCAAACTGCGGGTCCAGCAACTTCACGCTGAGCACATAGCTGCACTGATCCCAAATGTCATCGCCGGTAATTTTGACGCCCCGCGGCAGCAGATCCCGGAACTCGCAAAACTCCTTTAGCGCGTCGATTAAACCCGAGCGCAGGCCGTTTACATGGGTACCCCCTTGGGCCGTGGGAATGAGGTTAACGTAACTTTCGGTAATAGGCGCGCCACCTTCGACCACCCACTTGAGCGCGTATTCCACCGCTTCGGCATTGCCCTTGGCCTGATGCATAATCGTGGCCGGCGGCACACATTCCGCATCGCCAACAGCGGCTTCCAGATACTGGCGCAAGCCGTCTTCAAACAACCAGCTTTCGTTTTCTTCTGGCTTGGCCTCGATGGACAAATTCATACGCAGGCCCGGGCACAGTACGGCCTTGGCACGCAGCAAATGGCGCAGGCGACCCATGGCTAAGGCCGCTGAATCAAAATAGCTCGCTTCCGGCAGAAAACGCACCCGTGTACCAGTGTTGCGCTTACCGACAGTGTCAACGGCAGCAAGCTTGGTCACTGGCTCACCGCGCTCGTAGCGTTGGTGATAGAGGTTACCGTCGCGTTTTACCTCGACCTCAAGGTATTCGGAAAGCGCATTCACCACCGACACCCCGACACCATGCAGGCCGCCAGAGAAATTGTAGTTTTCGTTGTCGAATTTACCGCCAGCGTGCAGTCGCGTCAGGATCAGCTCAACCCCCGAGACCTTATGTTCCGGATGAATGTCCACGGGCATACCGCGCCCGTTATCCAACACCTCGATAGAACCATCGACGTTGATACAGACCTCAATCTCACTCGCATGCCCGGCTATGGCCTCGTCGACGCTGTTATCCACCACCTCCTGAACCAAGTGATTTGGTCGTGTGGTATCGGTATACATGCCAGGACGACGACGCACGGGTTCAAGACCCGACAAGACCTGCAATGATTCCGCTGAATAGGATTTTTCCGACATAAAGAGGGGCCTAAGTAAAAATGTGAGTGAAAAACCTTGAACAAGCGGTCAATGGAGCCAACCCACTCGGCTGTGAATTTGACCATTATCCGCCAATGTTAACCATCGATAACCCGGCGGCAGCTTGCCAACGGCAAAGTGCTGGCTGCGAGGCTCGAATTGAAAACCTGTCGACGGTGTGCCCAGCAAGGGTCTTTGCCGGTAGCGACCATCAACGACCTGATGCGCGTGACCGAAAATGGCACCACAAAACCCAGGGCTCTCTGACGCGATCAAGCCATCCAGTAGTGCCTCCGGGGCATCGATTCGATCTTTGTCCAGCCACGGCGCACCAATCGGCAACAACGGATGATGAGTGGCCAACAAGCCATAGCGCGCGCTTTGCTGCCGCCATTCAGCGGTCAAAGCCGCTCGCGTGGCCGCATCCACATGGGCTTCGGGTACATCGTCCTCATGGGAATCCAACGCACCAATAAACCAATCACCCAGACACAGCGACTGCATGGGCAATTCCGCCTCTGCCATGGCGTGGGCCAAATCATGATTGCCGGGCAAGCAGAGCAGCGGAGCATCGCAATGGGATTCAATCAACGATAAAAACTGCCGGTACACGGCGACCCCACCGGAATGCACCAAATCCCCAGTCGCGACGATGGCATCGGGGCGAGCTTCATTCATGGCCTGCGCCAGAACTGCATCCAGCGTTCCATGAGTGTCTGTATGCAAAAGCTGCTGGCCCCTGGGAACCAGATGACAATCGGTAATGTGTAACAGGGTTTGCTGCACCAGCTCGATCTAAGCCTCTTCGCCGGGCTTGCGATCAGTAGACGAGAGGCGAGCATTCGGCAGATCAAAAGAATCCGTACTCATGCCCACCGCTAGGCACAGGGCAAGATATTCGCCCAAAAAACGATTGAGCTGTTCTTTTTCATCCCGGGCACGCATGCGTCGGTTGGGATACTCGTAGGCACCGTGAAACCGTGACTGATGCTGGTATGCCACGACCTCGGCGCTCTTGGTGTCGTGATACAGCTGGATCTTCATGTTCGGACTGCTGCCCCAGTCCTGCTTAGGCACCTGGGTAAGCTGCAGCATGGTCGTATAGGGCCCGCGCTTGAGCACTGTCAGCTCTACCCGCGTACCCGCGTCGCCGGGCAACAGCATGACGCACTTAAAGTCGTCCTGACGCACCGTTGGGAAAAGCTTCATCAAACGTTGAAAGTTGATATCGCACTCGGCCATATGTCCGGCCAAATCGTGATGGTAGCGCCGCGCCGGGTGCTGACCACCCGTGGCAAAGTCGTAGCTCAGCTCAGTGGAGCGGCTAAGAATATCGGCATCTGTTTCTGGGCGCTTGTCTGACACTGACGGTCTCGATTTCTGTTTCGTTTCTGGCAACGCGATAATATACCTAGCCTGCTACCGTGGTGTCATGACTGAATGGAAATTTTCCTCAATCGAGCCCCTGCCCCGCAAATGCGGCAGGGGTTATCCAGAACTCCGCCCAGTTCACGTTACTTGCATCCACATTAAGGGCATAATTCGGCTGTTGAAAAGCGCCGCTTATCGCCTCCACAGACGGCGGCCTGACAAAGAAGGAAATTCAATGCCCCATTCCCGCTCATCGTTTGTCCGCCCGTTACTGACTGCAACAGTCCTTGCAGCAATGTGCGGCACACCGGCCTACGCCAACGACCTGATGACCGTGTTTGTGGCCGCCAAGGACAACGATGCAAGCGTGGGTTCGGCTCGGGCCTCTTACTTGGTCGATAAGGAAAGACTGCCCCAGGCAAGAGCAGCTCTCTTGCCGTCACTGGTTGCGCGAGCCAGTACGACCAAAACCGAAACCACGATACCCGGCGATAATTCGGCAAGCGCCACCATTTTGGAGAACGGCTATAACGACAACAGCTGGAGCGCCCAGCTGCGCCAGCCAGTGCTTAATCTGTCCACCTGGTTCGGCTATAACAGCGCCAAAGCCTTCGTCAAGGCATCGTCGTTTTCTCTGGCAGCCCAAGAACAGGATCTGATTGTTCGGGTGGCGGAAGCGTATTTGAACATTCTGCGCACCCGTGACCGGCTGGACACCACCAACGCTGAAGTCACTGCCGTCAAACGCCAGCTGGAACAAGTGCAGCAGCGCTTTGACGTCGGCTTGGTCGCCATTACCGACGTACTGGAATCCCAAGCCGCTTTCGATGCTGCCCTGGTCCGACAGATTCAGGCCGACACTGACCATTACATCAGCTTCGAAACCCTTCGCACGCTAACCGGGCAGGACTATGACACGCTAGCAACCCTGTCCGAGCAACTGCCCATTGTTGCCCCAGACCCGATGGATGAGGAAGCTTGGGTCGAAGCGGCCATGCGGTCCAACCTAGGCATCCGCGCCGCCATGGAACAACTCAGCTCTGCGCGCGGTGATGCCAAGTCTCGCTTGTCAGACCATCTACCGACCGTGGATGCCACCATTACGCGAAGTAATAACCACAATGGCAACCCGCTCACGCAGCAGTTCAGTCCGCAAGAAACCGAAACCACCATCTACGGATTGGAAGTCACGGTACCCGTGTTTCAAGGCGGCCGAACAACCTCTCGGGTCAGAGAAGGCAACGCGCGCGTGAGACAGGCGCGTGAGCAGCTGCTGAATCAGCGTCGAATAGTCGTACGCAATACGCGCAATCTCTATCAGACGGTTTCTACCGACGTGGCGCGGGTAAAGGCCAGACTGAAAGCGATTCGTTCCTCACAGTCCGCCTTGGAGGCTACTCAGACGGGCTACGAAGTCGGCACACGAAACATTGTCGATGTCTTACAGGCCCAGACACGACTGTACGATTCTCAATTCGCCTACGCGGATTCGCGTTATGCCTACCTGCTGAACTTGTTACGACTGAAGCAGCAAACGGGTCTGTTGTCCCAGCCGGATCTGCAAGAGATCAACAACTTTATGGACTCCAATGCCCCAGTTGAGCGGCTGGTATCCCTGCGCGAGTCAGTGCGCTAGACAGCCACTGACGCAAGCGGCTAT
>JBELHZ010000056.1:0-16094 GCA_042091155.1 Gammaproteobacteria bacterium | reverse complement strand
TCACAGGCACCCCGTGCTCTGCGCAGCAGCGAACGATGGCGGCGACCTGTTCTTCGGTTTCGGGCAGAGCGACGACCCAAGGCATTTCACGTATGGCGGTGAGCCCGTCCGTCTCATAGGGACGCAAACCCGCTGAATCGGTAATAACACCCTCGTCCGGCAACAGCTGCTGCAGACGCTCGAGCACCGCACGGTGAGCGACGCTGTGTTGGGTGAGCGCAACGCTGCCTTGATCTGCCACTGGAATTGCCATTTTTTTCATTCCCGTATTATGCCGTAGCCGCGAGCGGTTAGGCAGTCACCACCGCCATACGCTGACGCGAAGACTGGGACAGTAGTGTATCCACTCACCGAACCTTCTATAGTTCCTTCTTATCACTTTTTCGCGAGTTTTCCATGAGCATTGAACAACGTTTGATCGATCTAGGACTGGAATTGCCCCAGCCTATGAAAACCGACACTCTGCCCTTTGATCTGGTCAGAGCAGACGGCAATCACCTGTACCTGTCAGGACACGTGCCAACAGATTTAACGGGCAAGGTCAGCCAACCTTTTGGTAAGGTCGGTGCTGACGTCAGTGAAGACGAGGCCTATCGCATAGCCGCCGGTATCGCCTTGGGTTTATGCGCCAGCATCAAAGCCCACGTCGGGGATCTGGATCGAGTCGATAAGTGGTTACGTATTTTTGGGATGGTGAACGCCGCACCAGGCTTTACCAACATACCCGCCGTGATCAATGGCTGTTCCGATACCGTGTTGGCCGTCTTTGGCAAAGACGTTGGAGCCCATGCGCGCAGCGCGGTGGGCATGGCCGAACTGCCCTTTAGTGTTCCTGTAGAAATTGAAGCCGAAGTGAGAATCCGATGATGAACCAACGAATAGTCAACGCACGCATTGTGAACGAAGGCATCATTACCGAAGGCGACCTCGTTATCGAGGGCGAGCGCGTCAAGGGTATCAACGTCCCTGCGCCCGTCGATGCCACCGTGTTCGACGCCAAGGGTGCCTATCTGATACCCGGCATGATCGACGATCAGGTGCACTTTCGTGAGCCGGGTTTTGAACACAAGGGTAACATTCGCACCGAATCTGCAGCGGCGGTCGCTGGCGGCATCACCAGTTACATGGAAATGCCTAACTGCAACCCGCTTACCATTTCCCAGAGCGCCTTAATCGACAAGCGTGATCGAGCCGCCAATTGCTCGGCCGCCAACTACGGTTTTTACCTTGGTGCGACCAACGACAATCTGGAGGCCGTGAAAAGCGTCGATCCAAGTTTGACCTGCGGGGTAAAGATTTTTATGGGTGCCAGCACCGGCAACATGTTGGTTGACGACCAAACGACCTTGGAAGGCATTTTTGCCGCCACAGACTTGCTCGTCGCCACCCACTGCGAGAACACACCGATGATTCTGCAGGCCGAGGCAGACGCTGCAGCCAAATGGGGCGAAGACATTCCCTTTCAAGAGCATCCCAATATCCGCTCGGAAGACGCCTGCTATGCGTCCAGTTCCCTGGCCGTCGGTTTGGCCAGAAAGTACGGCACCAAGCTGCATGTATTGCACCTGACCACCGCCAAAGAAATGGAGCTCTTCGACATCGGGCCGCTAGAGAACAAACGGATTACCGCAGAAGCCTGCGTGCACCACCTGTTTTTCAGCGCAGACGACTACGCGGAACGCGGCGCATTCATCAAGTGCAATCCGGCCATCAAGACGGCTGCCGACCGGGCGGCCTTGCTCAAGGCGGTAGCCGAGGATCGTATCGACGTCATCGCCACCGATCACGCACCCCACACCTTGGAAGAAAAAAGCCGCAAGTACGCTGGTGCCCCAGCCGGCTTGCCGCTGGTCCAGCACGCCTTGGTATCTCTTATGGAGCGCGTTGAGGACGGCACCTTTAGCATTGAGCAAGTGGTTCGAAAGACTTCCCACGCGCCAGCCATTTTGTATCAGGTTGCTGAGCGCGGCTTCCTACGCGAAGGTTATTTCGCTGATTTCACCTTGATCGCACCCAACACATCGAGCGAAGACGAGCCAGTGCTCAGCAAGTGCGGGTGGAGTCCGTTTTCCGGCTATCGGTTCAAGCATCGTATTGCCGGCACCTGGGTGAACGGCCACCAACGCTACGACGGCCAGCAGGTACTCGACGGCCCCTATGGCCAAGCATTGGCTTATCAGCGCTAGGGTCGAAACCGGCAGATTTGGAGAGAAATATGAACAAGTGGAAGATCGCAGGCATCAGCCTGGCTGGACTGGTGCTGGCAGGCTGGGCGTTCGTCAACAGCCCGCTCATGATGGCAGCTTTGTTTTATTTCATCGCGCCGAGCCAGAGCTTTGCCGAGGATCAACGACAGGCAGGCCCGGATTACACCAACCCCGACTATTGGGCAGCGCGGCCAGACAAGCAGGATTCGGCTGATGTGCAGCCCAACGGTTTTTCTGCTGGTACAGGTGCTCGCGCAAATGTCGCGGTTTTTTTCGTTCACCCCACAACCTATGTGCAGAGCGACCATTGGAACCAGCCGCTGGATCACGCGGCGACCAATAAAAGAACCGACGATACCGTCATGCGCGATCAAGCCAGCGTGTTCAACGGCTGTTGTGATGTTTACGCCCCGCGCTATCGGCAAGCGACCCTGTACAGCTTTAGCGATACCAGCGAAGCCAAAAACGGCCAACAAGCGCTGGCACTCGCCTACAGCGATGTTGCCGCCGCTTTCGAGCAATTTTTACAGGAAAATCCGGAGCGGCCCATGGTTCTGGCGGGCCACAGCCAAGGCAGTCACCACCTGGACAAACTGATTGAAGCGCGTGTGGTGGGAACCGAGCTTGAGCAGCGACTCGTAGTCGCCTACCCCATCGGTTTTTCCGTAGACACCAGCAACGGGTTACCCGTTTGCGAGCGTGCGCGCCAAACCGGCTGCCAAGTCACTTGGAATACAAACGCCGCCGGAGCCAATGTGGTACTGGCTCAGCCCGGAGACATCTGTGTGAACCCGCTGACTTGGACGACGAATACAGTGCTGGCAGGTCACGACGCAAACTTAGGCAGCGTAACCTTCGGGGCCTTGGGTGATATCGAACCCGGTGTCGCCGATGCGAAGTGTCAAAACAGTCAATTGATTGTCAGCGAAGTACGTTCGGCCAACTACGACTTCATGCCCTTCGGGGAAGGCAACTACCACATATACGACTACAGTTTTTTCCACATGAATCTGCGCCAAAATGTGCAGGCGCGAGTCGATGCCTTTTTGGCGGGGCAGGCCGAGAGCGTGGCAAACACCATAAACTAATCGCAGGAAACAAAGTCGGTGAGGGCGCTTTCCGGCAACAGCGTCAGGGCCAGGTTTTAGCAAGCGCTGCTGCAAAACACGCTGGTGATGCTGGTAATCGTTGCAGGCCACACGACTCGCACTGCACTGAGCTAGCGTCATCTCGGCGCTGTACAGCCTCAAACCCCGGAATCGCCCTTGGCCAGTTGCGGCATGGATTCCACTAAATTCTGCTTCAAAAATGCCAGCAACGCTTCGGCAAAGGTCTTGCGGTTGGCCTGTCGCGAGAGGTAGTGATCGCCCTCGGGTAACTCTACCAATTGAACAGTCTTACCTTTTTTCTTCAGCGCTTTGTGCATTCGCCCAGTCTGTCGGGGATTCACGACAGAATCTTCACTCGAAACCGCTAGCATCAAGGGCGCCTGTACCCGTTGGGCATGGTTAACGGGCGAGTTTTCACGCAGCGTTTTACGCTCCGAAAGTCGGCCAATGTATCGTCGAGAATAGGCGCCTCCAACGAACCATCGCCCTTCCGTCACGAAAGAAGACAGGTCACTGACCCCGTTGAGGCTGACCGCACACTGAAACCGGTTGGGTTCTTTCACCACACTCATCATCGCCGCATAACCACCGAAACCACCACCCACAACACACAGCCGATTCGCGTCGGCCAAGCCCTTGGACGCCAGCCACTCCGCCCCGTCGATCACATCGTTTATGATCACCTCGGCCGACTGATTGCGCCCTGCTTTTTCAAACGCGACCCCGTAACCGGTTGAACCACGAAAATTCATCTGTAGAACCCCATAACCGGCGTTGGCCAGCATTTGCGCCATCCAGTCAAAACGCCGGAAGTCGCGCACATGAGGCCCACCGTGTGGCAAGACCACAAAGGGCAGCGATTTGGCTGTATCCGGCGTGAGACCACGAGGCAAGGTGAGGTACCCCGGTATCTCGACCCCGTCTCTAGAGGAATAGGCCACCGAATGTACGTTGGCAAGATTGGACGCATTCAGCCCGGGATATTGATGACCGAACGCCGCCAGCTCTCGCTTTGCCCCGTCGTAAAGATAGAGCGCGCCGGGAATCAAGGGCGAGCTGACGCCAAAAACTGCCCGTGACAGATCGTCCGAGATACTTTGCAAACTCACCCAGGCGTCAGGGAAAGCGTCTTTTAATGTCGCGTGAATTTCTGTCAGTTGGGGGTCGAAAATCAGCGGCGGTTCAGACTCGTCTTGGTATCGCACCATGACAACCTCTTCGCCCCTAAAATCCATTAGCACAGTCGCAACCTCACTGGTGTTGGCAGCAAACAACACGGTTTCCTCACCAGTGGACACGTCATACTCGAACACATGACGCAGGCCGGGGTCGTCTATCGCTTCCTGGGATTGCGGTAGCATCAGAATGTAATATCGGTTGGGATTCTTAGTGGGCTTCGCCAGCACACGGGCCTCTCGGTCCAACAATCTGCTGACATCGTGCCAGTCACCCTGGGCATCCTTCAGTTTCAACACACCGCTCTGCTGATCGCCGGTAAATCCGTGGCCAACCCTAACGCTGCCTTGCCGATCAATCTCCCAGCTGAAGATGTCTTTCTGTGGTGCTTGAACCGGTTGGTTCGGCAGGCGCTGAGGCGCGCCACGCACCGCGTAAACACCCCGGACTTTGGGGTTTGAACCCTTCGCGCCCATCAGATAAAACGTGCCGGGCTGATCGTAACTTCGGCCCAAAATCGCGTCTTGAACCTGAGCGAATCCAGCATTCCGCTGACGCTTAAAAAGATCGCGAGCCTTGCGTGTTTTCATATCCAACAACATCGTTCGCCCCATCAAGAAACGAGTCGTGCCGAAGGCTTCAGGACGCGAAAAGCTCACCAGTAAAGCGTGGTCACTCACCCACAATGTCTTACGTATGTCCCAGCGATCGCCGCTGTCTAACAAGAAGGGTTCCGCATCGCTGTTGATTGGGTTGACCAGCAAACCTAATTTTCCGTTCGTCATTACTCGAGACGCCAGATAATGGCCCGAGGGCGAAATTTGAGGGTAGGCGTATTGGGGTAAACGGTAGAAAGCACTGGCGGGCGGTTGGCTCGCCGCGGTTTCGCCGCCAGCTTTTGCTTCTGCGATTTGGGTATAGCCCAACAGCATCAGACTGAGCACAGCGAAATAACAAAGGACCAAGACAATGCGCAACACAAGAGGCCTTTGGCTAAGCAACGACAGACTTCTTCTCATGGTGAAACCAACCCACTTACTGCTTTTGGAAAGCTAGAGTGGTATTCGCGCACTTGTCCGCACAGAGGCCATGCTTAAACGGTAGCGATTTCCCGACGAAGTGTTGCTTCAGAGCCGGTAGGTTACCTTCGATGTCGGGGCGGACGCGTTAGTTCGGAGTCTTCACCGCAGGGTCTTTCTTCGTCCGTTGCTTGGTGCCCTCGACGGCATAGTCAACCACGACGCCATCACGAACATCGGCATTGATCCGTCCACGAATAAAGTCAAAGGTCACCATCTGACTGACTCCGTCACGGGTCACGACGCGAAAAGGAGTATCACGGCCTCGCGCAAGGTCACGGGCCTGAGATTCGCTCAAACCAACGTAATCTTGCACACCCGCCTCGTCCTCGACGGGTGAAGGACGCTGTACCATCACGCCCGGTTCAGCACAGCCGGCAAAAAGCAGGACCAAGCCAACTAAGAGCACTCGCACATTCACCCCAAAGGATAAGTCGCTGGCTTGTGGCCTTGCACGCTGATTCATCCAACCCCCTGACCGAGCCGCGTTACAGATACTGTTGGGACATGGAGCCCAGCACCTCGAAAAACTCCCGTCGCACCTCGGCAATAATCTCCGCCACGGGCCGCACCGAATCGATGCGTCCGGCCACCTGACCGGTTAGCGCGATACTGGCTTCCATATCGCCGCCAAAGTACAGATCCGTCGCCGTACCAAATTCGCCCATCACGTTGTCTGTCGAGAACTCCAGACGGGTGGTTTTTTCTGTGCGAATGGCCCGCAACGCCGGCGAATGCGCCCGATTCAAAAACACCGTATCGGTTTCCGCCGCGTTCACAATGGCATTTTTCCAGTTCTCATGTACCGGCGATTCCGCAGCGGAAACCATGCGGGTTCCCATCTGTACGGCTTCCGCACCCAAGGCGAAAGCCGCAGCCATCGTACCGCCGTCTAAGAATCCTCCCGCGGCGATAATGGGCACATCGACCTTAGAGCGGATTAAGGGCAGCAAAACCATGGTGGATACATCCCGCGGATTTTTGAAACCACCACCCTCGCCGCCTTCCACGATCAGTCCATCGACGCCACATTCCACTGCCTTTAGTGCCGCACCTAAGCTTGGCACCACGTGAAACACGGTCAGACCCGCTGACTTCAACTGCTGCGTATACCGCTCGGGATTACCCGCAGAGGTTGTAACGAATTTCACCCCTTGGTCGATGATAAAATTCACAATACCCGGGTCGCGAACAAAGGCCTGGGCGACATTGACGCCAAAGGGTTTGTCCGTGAGCTGACGCATCTTAAGTATTTCGTCGCGAATCGCGTCCAGCTCGCCGGAAGACGTCTCGATAATGCCCAAGCCACCGGCGTTGGACACCGCAGAGGCCAATTGAGACCGAGCGATCCAGCCCATGGGCGCCTGAACAATGGGGGTTTCCACACCAAGCATCTGTGTAACGCGGTTGTTAAATTCCATCTAGCATCTCCAAAATCAGCACGTCGCGCTGCTATTCATCTACAAGATCTACCATAAGCTCTACCAAGGCCTGCAGATCGTATGTTGGCACCGGGTCCCCTGTACTGGCGAGATCACCTGAAGCGGCAGAGCAACTGTTGCGACCCGTGCAGGTGTTCGGGAAATTCAGCGTATCGCCATCCAGATCCAGCACATAGCCCTGATTCGCGAAATGCTGGTACTTCGTCAACACCACCACCACGATGTCATGCTCGGGCCAGACCAATATACGCTGTCCGTTGAGACCAATGGCCGACTTCACGTCGCCGCGCACAGGGCTACCAAAGTAGGCCTCGTTCATTGACCACCACTGGTAGCCGTAAAATCCAACCGGACTCAAACTCGCGGACACATAGCTCTCAGGTACCACTTGAGTGTCCTGCCAGCGCCCGTCCCGAGCAAACATCAGTCCGAACCGCAGAAAGTCATCAGGACGCATGTCGATACAGCAGTAGCTCATGGGTTGGGTGCCGGTAGCGTCCAACCACAAACCCACATTGGCCGGGTCAATGCCTATCGGGCGTAGAATTTTTTCCGTCAGATAGCTGTGGGCATCCATGCCCGTGGCTCGGCGGATCAGCGGCTCAAACAGCTGAGAGTTAGCGTTTGAATATGAGAACTGGGTACCCGGTGTCGTTACCAACGTATTGGCCAATGCGTGAGCGGTTTGATCACCGCTAAAAAACACATCGGTATTCGCGGCCAAACCCGAGCGCATGCGCAAAATTTGCTCAATAGTGATGTCTTCTTTATCGGTGCCGACGAACTCGGTAAGCACCGTGCTGGCCTTTTGGGTCACCGAAGAAAAGTGCTCTTCCTCAATGGCCACCCCCATGGCGGCGCTGTAGAAACTCTTTGCCACAGACCAACTGGTCCCTAGGCTGTCAGCATCAAAGCCGTCAGCGTAGCGCTCGCCCACGACATAACCGTCCTTGCTCACCAGAGCAGACTGAGTCGCGGCATCGGAAAAAAGGTGATCCAAAATCGCTTCAACGTCGGCTTGAGACAAATCCACACTGGCAGCACTCGCGCGGGAAAGTCCCCAATGCTCGGCGGGTGCCGATGACGGCGTATCAGTTGCAGTGTTTGGGGCTGGAGCTGGGGACACTGGCGACGATGAACCTCCACCGCCGCCTCCGCACGCCATCAAAAGGCCCGTTACCACACCCATGGCCAGTGTTCTGAAAACTGTCATTCCATCCCCTCAGATCATTACGTGAACATCGATTCTTGCTTGATCCCGATGTACCAAACACACCGGTCATCGGAAGTTACTCGGCCTAGGAGCCGGTTTCAATCAGACTCAAGCAAACCCAACAGAAGAAAGCGTGATAATCTCTAAGTATTCGTTACCTGCCCCGACGACAAGAGCAGAGGCCCTTGTTGGCCCTCCTCCAGAAGCGTACCGAATATACTTTTGCCCTGTCGTAGATCGGATAGACACATCCACAGTAGTCGCCACCGCGAAGGGCTCCCTATCATCGGACCACAGTAGCGATCACCAGTTACACAAGATCTGGCATCTGGGCTACAGTTCGCACCGAGTTTCACTGAGACCTCTCTATGCGCAGCAAAAGCGAGCGAACTGGTTTTTCATTTTTTCTAGCTCTCTACACCATATCAATGTCGTTAGTAGCTCCTCAGGTCGCGCGGGCAGAGCTGACCGTGTCCTATATCCGTGTCACCCCTGAAGTTGCGTTCGACACCAACCGGGTTTACGCGGGCGCGATAAAGGCAGCGCGCCGGGCAGAGTTAGGGTTCAAACGTGGCGGCGAAGTCGCCGCCGTCAACGTCGATCTCGGCGATACAGTAGAGGCGGGCCAGCTCCTCGCCAAGTTAGATACCCGAGCGCTGGAATCGGATCATCGTCGCTCTCGATCAGAACAGGTATTTGCAGAAGCGAATCGTCGTGCCGCACGGGCAGACACGGAACTGGCAGCCAACACCGAACGCCGCGTGCGAGCACTGCGAGCTAAGGGAAACGTATCTCAGCAATCCTTCGACGAAGCCTACTTACAGTTTCAAGCGAGTAAGGCACAACTGGCCGTAGCCAGCGCCTCAGTGGGCAAGGCAAAAGCAGCGGTCGAGGCCATGGAGGTCGCACTAGCGGAGGCCGCGATTCGCGCCCCCTTTGCCGGCGTGATCCAAGGCCGCCATGTGGATGAAGGCTCTCAGATCGGGCCCAACGTTCCGGCCCTGAGCTTGGTAGAAACCACCAAGCGTGAAGCGCATATTGGGGTTCCCGAAGGCGCGGTTCCAAGCCTGGAGATCGGCAGGTTTTACACGATCAAATGGCAGAATACGGAGGCGGAGGGTCGTTTGCGCAGCATCTTGCCCGAAGTCAATCCAAACACCCGGACTACGACGGCTGTTTTCATTTTACAAGACAACAATATCCCGCTAGGTGCCGTCGTTGAGTTGTCCCTGCGCGAGCGCGTTCCCGGCAAGGGGTTTTGGGTGCCCATTGGCGCTCTGACCGCCATGGATCGGGGGCTATGGGGCCTGTTTACCATCGATGCCGAAAACACCGTCCAGCGCCGCTTGGTAGAAGTTGTGCATAACGAAGGTGAACGTGCCTTTGTGCGGGGCCTTTTATCCTCCAATGATCGTGTGGTGGCGGCTGGTGTCCAACGCATCGTTGCGGGCCAGCGAGTCATTCCTGTTCGCGCCGAGATAGACGTCTATGCGAACTAACCTGTTTTATACCAACCCTCGCGTCAGTGTCTTACTGGTGCTGTTTATCGTGGTGCTGGGCGGCGCGGCGTTTCTGGGCTTGGCGCGCCAAGAAGATCCAAAAATGGCCGAGCGCTATGCCGGGGTGAACACGTTTTTAGCCGGCGCCACAGCACTGCGCATGGAAACCCTGGTCAGCGAACCCATTGAAACGGCACTGCGCGAAATTCCTGAAATCAAAGAGCTCACCTCCAGTTCCAAGGCCGGTCAATCGGTAGTGGCAATAGAACTCTACGAATCCGTCACGGATGCTGAAACCGACAACGTATGGTCTCAGGTTCGCGATATTCTCGGTGACGTCGCACCCTCGTTGCCGTCTGGCGCCGTCGAACCGGAGTTAGTCATTCGCCAGCCGATTGCGTCCACCATCATCGTCGCGATCAGCTGGCAGCACCCTTCTGAACCACAGATGGGCATATTGTCGCGAATAGCGGAAACCCTGCGCATCAATTTAGCCAATACCACGGGCACTGAAATCGCGGAAACCTGGGGAGCAGCCGAGGAGGAAATTCGCGTTGCCGTCGATCCCTACAAACTGGTTGCAAGCGGTATGGATGCCGCCCGCATCGCCGGTGCCATCGCCAACGCCGATACCAAGGTGCCCGCCGGCAGGCTACGATCGGGTAGCAGCGACATGTTGGTGGAGGTTCAGGCGGATCTGAAGTCTACCGAGCGAATTGCCCGTATTCCGCTCGCCATCGACACCAACAACCAAACACTGCGCGTATCGGACATCGCCAAGGTCAGCAAAACCACACTGGACCCACCCAGAGATCTGGCGTTTCACGGCAACGAGCGCGTGATCTTTGTGAACGCAAAAATGCAGCCCGGGCTGCAAATTGCGCCTTGGACGACGAGTGCTGTGGCTGTTGTCGACACGCTACGCGCTGGCCTGCCCGACGGTATTGCATTGGATATTGTCTACCTACAAAACACCTATACCAGCGAGCGGATGGTGTCACTGGCAATGAATTTGATGTTCGCCCTAATTCTCGTACTGCTCGTACTGATCTGGATGATGGGCCTGCGCTCGGCGTTTACCGTCGGGGTCGCGCTACCGCTGTCGGCTGCCATGGTACTGATCGGCATGATGTACCTGAACATTCCTCTGCACCAAATGTCCGTCACCGGCTTGATCATTTCGTTGGGCCTGCTGATCGACAACGCCATTGTCGTCGTCGAAGACTACAAGCTGAAACGCCAGCGTGGCGCGGCAATAAGCGACGCAATCGAGCAATCCATCCGGCATTTGTGGATACCCTTGGGTGCCTCCACCGCCACCACCGTCTTCGCCTTTATGCCCATCGCCCTGGCGCCCGGCGGCGTTGGGGACTTCACCGGCACCCTTGGCGTGACAGTCGCCCTCTCCGTCGCCAGCTCTTTCTTTCTGGCGATGACTGTTGTGCCCGCTTTTGCAGGCTATTTGGAGGAGCGATGGCCTTCCCGGGACAACGGGCGCTGGTGGCAACAGGGATTTTCAAACGACGCATTGAGTCGGTGGTATCGAAAAACTCTGACGACCGCGATTGAGCGCCCCATGATCGGCATTGGCGCGGCGCTGATCATGCCTCTGATTGGTTTTGGCCTTGCCCCCACGCTGACCAATCAGTTTTTCCCCGCCGTGGATCGCAATCAGTTTCAGATTCAAATAGCCTTACCCAGCCAAGCATCCATTTGGGAAACCCGCGACACCGTATTTCGAGCCGATAACGTGCTGCGCAGTTACCCCAACATTGTGGATACGTTTTGGACCATTGGTCAGGGCGCGCCTAGGGTTTATTACAATGTCGTTTCGTTAAACGAGCGCGTCCCGAGTTTTGCCTCGGGCTGGGTCACCACATCGTCAGCAATTGACACCGAAAAGGTTCTGAGCACACTGCAAGACGACTTGTCCGTCGCCTTGCCCGAAGCCGAGGTACTGGCCATACCCTTTGAACAAGGGCCCCCCACCGATGCTCCCATCGAACTGCGCAT
Source organism: Gammaproteobacteria bacterium (assembly GCA_042091155.1). Taxonomy (GTDB): domain Bacteria; phylum Pseudomonadota; class Gammaproteobacteria; order Pseudomonadales; family Azotimanducaceae; genus UBA4421. The sequence goes on along the minus strand of JBELHZ010000056.1, from coordinate 4,356 downwards.
CATCGGGCCTGATTTGGACACACTGGGGAGAGAAGCTCAAAAGCTGCGCGCACTGGTTGCCAGCGTACCCAAGGTCACCTTTGTCAGAGCTACGTTATCCACCGCTGAGCCTAAGCTGGCCTTTGTCCCTCGCGAAAATGCGGCTGCAGCGGGTGGCCTGAGCACAGGGCAGCTTGCCCACAACATCAATGCACTGTTAAGCGGTCAAGACGCTGGCACCGTGCTAGAGGGCAACAGACAGATTCCTGTTCGGGTCCAACTCGCCGATCGCTACCGAAACACTATGGCGGACCTGACCACTCTGCCCATGCTGGCAAACGGTCAGGGCGGCATTCCGCTCCAAGAGCTGGGGGATTGGCAGCTGCAACCCACCGCCTCGGCCATTGATCGGCGTCAGGGTGAACGGTTAAGTACCGTGCAGGCCTTTCTGCAACCCTTCACGCTACCGGACACGGTAATGCAGGACATCCAGCGGGCATTAGCGGAGAGTGACTACAGTCCACCGCCGGGTTACCGACTCTCCGTGGGAGGTATTGCAGAAGAAAGCGCAGAGTCCATGAGCAATATCATCTCTGTTTTTGTATTTTTTGCCCTGGCCATGGCGGCCGTGGTGGTTCTATCGCTGAACTCGTTTCGCCAGGCCGGGCTGATTGGCGTAGTTGCCATACTCAGTTTTGGGCTGGCGCTGCTCGGCCTTCGAATTTTTAACTATCCCTTTGGCTATATGGCACTGATTGGTGCCCTTGGCATGATGGGCTTGGCCATCAACGGGGCCATCATCGTGCTGTCGGCGTTGAAGGTAAGACCGGAGGCTCGCGGTGGCGACACCGAAGCCGTGGTCAATGTCGTGATGGACGCCTCGCGACATATTGTCTCCACCACCCTCACGACCATCGGGGGGTTTATACCCTTGATCGTAAACGGCGGGAAATTCTGGCCACCGTTGGCCACAGCGATTGCAGGCGGGGTTGTCGGCTCTGCCATTATCGCCCTGTATCTTGTACCGGCAAGCTTTGCCGCCATTCAACGCAAACAGGCCCGGAACGCAGCCGCGCGATCCGCAAATCTGACGGGCAACTAGCCGGTCAGATTAAACACCTGCTCGCCGCCTAACCACGTTTCAAGTACGTCGATACTGCCGAGGGTTTCTGGCCGTACCGTAAGCGGGTCCTGGGCCAGCACAACAAAATCGGCGAATTTGCCAACCTCAAGACTGCCAACTTCGTGATCGGAATGGCACTGCCAGGCTGCATCCAAGGTCATGGCGCGAAGTGCCGATGCTACCGGCACACGTTCTTCCGGCGACAACAGCTCATCACTGCGCCACATGTTGCGTACCACGGCGTTTTCCATGCAGCGCAGCGGGTTCATCTCGGTCACCGGATCATCGGAATGCAAACTCCAACGAATGCCTTTGTCTTCACAGGCTCCGGTGCGATCCAGCTTGGATGCTTTTTCGAGACCAAAAATGTCCTCCACAAAGGCCTTACCCCAGTAATGCACATGACCAATCAGAAAGCTTGGCGAGAGACCAAGCTCTGCCATTTTATCGATTTGGTCATCGTGCAAAATACTGCAGTGCTCAATTCGGCAGCGCATGGCGGCCGGATCGAGCCCCTTGGCCTTCGCCTTAGCAAAGGCGTCCAGCGCACGATCAATCGCCGCGTCTCCGTTGGCGTGAACACAGACCGCCCAGCCCTGACGCAACCGTTTTTCTACGGCGTCATCCAGCACATCCTTGTCGATGTAGGCCATGCCACGGGCATTCTCACCATCCGCGCCGATGAACGCTTCGCGCTGAAGACCGGTTCTGCCTTGGTTGGACCCGTCGGAGACAATCTTCCAGCCAGTTCGCCGAACCCACTCGTCGCCTTCGCCCCAGACCAGTTTGGCTTCGTCCCAACGATCCGCCATGGCCTGACCAACGCTGTAACGAAACCGCGCAGTCATACGACCGCTGTCCCGCATGCTCTGATACACATCCAGTTCTTTGACGCCCTGAAACATGCCGGTGCCTTGATCACACAGCGTCGTGATACCCACGGCGTTGGCTTGACCCAGAACGCTCAAACAGCCTTCTGCGATGTTGCCATGCTTCAACTGGGTATTGTGCCGCACCACTAAGGCCATGGCCGGTCCGGCCTTGAGCACCCCGTTGGGATTGCCGTCAGCATCACGTCCGATTTCGGCACCTTGCGGGTCTGGTGTATCCGCATCGATTCCGGCTAAGGCCAAGGCAACCGAGTTGCAGTAGCCAAGGTGCAGGGATGTGTTGTAAACAAACACCGGGTGGTCTGTGCTGACCTCGTCCAACATATCTGCGGTCAAATAGTCTGGCCCACTCTGCAGCGACGGATCGAACTGTCGCCCCACGACCCACTCGCCCGCGGGCATTGCGTCTGCATCCTTGGCCAGTTGAGCCAGAGCCTGTGCCGCTGTATCAAAGCGGTTGGGGCCGATGTTTGAAAACGCGTGCATCATCGCCAGCGGCGGCAAATGCATGTGCGGCTCGACGAAGCCGGGCACCACGACCTTGCCGTTCAGATCCAATCGTTCCACGCCTTCGGCAGCGTCCGGGATATCGGATAATTGACCGATCCAGGCGATACGACCGTCTTCAACCAACATGGCTTCGGCAGCAGGCATCGCCGCATTCATGGTGATGATCTGTCCGCCGGTTACTAACACTGGTGGGGCATATGGCCGGTCTGGTGCGGCCGGCAGACGCATGGCCTGTTCGGCAAGATCCACGCCGCTTAATCGCAGAGTCTCAGCGAAGACGTTGGCACAGCACGGGCATGCAAACGGATCCGTACTGTGATGTTTTGGCACATTGTGGTCGAAGGCCTCGAGACGGTTCGAGAGCTCAAAATGCTCTCCTTGGGTGTTGTCTAACATGTGAATCCCCTCACGCAAAAGAAGCGGAAAAAAAAAGGGATGCTGTCACCAACACCCCTTTGCGGAAACGACTTGGCGCTAGCCCGTCGCCTCCCCTCGCAGTGACGGCAGCTGGTAGCCCTTGGACTCCAAATCCGCGCGCACCACTTTCTTATCCATCTTGCCTGTAGACGTTAGCGGAATCGCGTCGACGAACAAAATCTCGTCAGGCAGCTGCCACTTGGCGAAGGCCGTTTCGCAGTGCTGCAAAATGGTCTGCTGGGCAACTTCCTTGCCTGCCTCTAGGATCACCAGCGCAACCGGCCGTTCGTCCCACTTGGGGTGCGGTTGCGCAACCACGCAGGCCTGAGCAACACCATCGACACCGACAATGTGATTCTCCAGATCAACGGAAGAGATCCATTCGCCGCCACTCTTCACCAAATCCTTGGAGCGATCGGCAATGATCAAGTACTCCTCCGGATCGATCTTGCCAACGTCACCGGTAATCAGCCAGCCATTGTGAAACTTGTCAGGCTGCGGATTATTGAAGTACTCGGAGCAGATCCAAGGACCACGTACCAGAATTTCACCGACGGTTTCGCCGTCGTGGGGCAAACGGTTGAACTCTTCGTCAAAGATATCCAGCTCCAGCCCAGGCATCAGCTGTCCAGCTTTCGCCACATTCTCAAACTGCTCGTCTTCACTGAGCGACAGCTGCGAACGCTTCATCACCCGACGAGACAGCGTCGCCAGCGGCGAGGTTTCCGTCATCCCCCAGCCTTGAATCATCTCCACATCCAGCTCGTCCCAAAACCAACGAATCAGCGAAGGTGGCGGTGAACTGCCACCGCAGGTCAGACGGGACAAAGACGACAGGTCGTAGGCACCGGGATTCGCCTCGTACAGTCCCTTAACGCCTTGCCAAATCGTCGGCACGCCAGCAGACAGGGTGACTTTTTCACTGGACATCAGCTCGATCAGTCGCGCGGGATCCATGAAGCGATGTGGCATGACCTGCTTGCAGCCAAGCATCAAGGCCGACCAGGGAATACCCCAGCCCATGGCATGAAACATTGGTACGATACCGCAAACGGTATCCGCCCCTGACAGGCCCATGGAGTCGGTCATGCACTGGGTGAGTGTGTGTAAATACTGGGAGCGATGCTCATATTCCACGCCCTTGGGATTACCGGTGGTACCACTGGTGTAGCACAGTCCCATGGGAGAATTTTCATCAATTTGGGGCCACTCGTAGTCTGTGGGCTGGCCGTCAATAAAGGCTTCGTAGTCGACAGGATCCGGTAGCTCCGTTGCCCAGCCCTCAAACCCTTCTTCGGTGGCGACAACAATCTTGCGCACCGTCGGAATTTTCCCCTTCAGGTTCTCCAGCAATGGCAGCACGTCCGCATCGGCAATGATGATCTGGTCTTCAGCGTGATTGATGATGTACTCGAGGTCTTTTTCAGACAATCGAAC
>JBELHZ010000117.1:0-2902 GCA_042091155.1 Gammaproteobacteria bacterium | reverse complement strand
GATTTTGTGAGTAGTGCGGCTCAAGGAGCCATCAGCCTTCCAAGCGGACGTTATGACGTAAGCGCGGGCCAAACTAATTTGCTTTATTGCAAATTCACTTTGGACTTTGTGGATGCGTCAACTGCGACGATTCGTGAGACAGGAATTTTCCTTGATGTAATAACAGGCTCAGGGCTTCCCTCTGGTCAAATGTTTTTTGACGCAGCAACTGAGGTTACATCGTCTGGCACCTTGTACCTTTTGGAACACCTGTCAAGTATCATCCGCACGCCTGCCACGAGGGAAACCTTCGAATTTGTCTTGACCTTCTAAAGGAAAAAAACCATGAGCCTACAAGGTTATTACAACCGATTTTCCTCGTCTGATAAATATGACGAACTTTTGTTTCGCGCAAGCAAGGGTCTGCAATCCGCAGAACTAAACGAAAGTCAGTCGATCCTGTCAGACAGGATTACGAAAATTGCAAACAGTCTTTTTCAAGACGGTGCAATCATCTCCGGCGCACAGCCTGCAATTGACGCTCAAACAGGTGTCACGACTATGCAAGCCGGAACGCTTTACGTTCTCGGCGCTGTTCGCACTGTCGAAGCTGCGACGATCACAGTTCCAACGACTGGAAGCCTGCAAATCGGCGTTCGTCTAACGACGACCACCGTCACCGAGCTTGAGAACGCAAGCCTTCGCGATCCGGCAACCGGAACACGGAACTATCAGGAACCCGGCGCAGGCCGCACCAAACGCGAAATGGTTTGGGGCTGGTCTGGAGACGGATCCACGGGCGATTTTTACGGCGTCTACGACGTGCTAAATGGTGCGCTCGTTACGATCGAAGCGCCCCCAGTTCTGGACGCAGCAAGAAAATTAGTTGCTCAGTATGACCGCGACGCAAACGGTTCTTACATCGTCAGCGGCTTGCGGCTCACCAGCCTGGACAAGGACGCCACAAATACAAATTACGTCTTCACGGCTGCCGAAGGCACCGCGAACGTATGGGGCTCCAAGATCACAAAGCCGACCTCAACAAGTCTCAGCTTTGCAATCGACCCTGATCTGCAAACGATCAGCAATGAACCCAAAATTTCGGCGGGGCCTACAAGCCAAACGCTGACCGTTAATCGCTACCCGTTGAGCACCATCAACGATGTGGTGATCACGCAAGAAAAAACCGTCACACTGACTCACGGGTCATTTAATGGCGCAGCCGATCAGCTCCCTGATACCTCAGTTCTGAGCATTCAGAGCGTCAGCCAGTCCGGCACAACTTACGCGGCCGGCACGGATTACAACCTCACAGCCGATCAAGTTGATTGGAGCCCTTCAGGCGCGGAGGTTGCCCCTGGCTCAACTTACGAGATCACGTATCGGTTCCTGACCAGCACAACAGCAACCAACCTCAACCCAGACGCTGGCGAGTTCGACATTGTCGACGCTGTTGCCTCGACTGTGGTTCTGATTGACTACAGCTGGAAAATGCCCCGCGTCGATGTGATTTCACTCGACCCTGAGGGATACTTCCACCGGAACCGTGGAGTCTCGACGGCGTTCAATCCGATCGCTCCTCAGATCCCTTACAACGAATTGCAGATTGCTGAGTACCGTCAAGACTGGAACTCAGTCAATAAACCGGTCGTTGATAACAACGGGCAAAAGATTGTTTCTGTGCGCGAACAGCGCCAGATGAAAAACGCAATCGCTGAGCTTTACGGCTTAGTCGCTGAGGAAAAACTACAACGGGACATCTCTTTCAGGGAGCCCACTGCAAAGTACGGCGTTTTTGCTGATCCTCTTTTAGATGGAGATCTCAGAGACGCGGGCATCGCACAAGATGCGGTGATTGTGGACCAGGAATTGCAGCTTGCAATCAACGGCTCACCCGTTCGCGCAGCGCAGAACAACACGACTCACGCGCTTCTGCCTTATCAGGATGTGGAACTGGTCACTCAGACCATGTTCACCGGGTTTATGAAGATCAACCCTTATGGGAACTTCGACCCGATCCCCGCTGAAGTGAATCTCGATCCCGCAGTTGATCTGTGGGTTGTGACTGATGAGAACACAACGTTCTCCACCCAGTCATTCACTATCGGCGCGGGTGACCGATCGGCCTCAAGCACTGCAACTGTCGTGCAGCTTGCGTCTGAAGTCCGCTCGATGATTTCCAACCTGAGGCAGACCGTCGTCACGTTTGACATTGACGGCTTTGATGCTTCCGAGGCGTTGTCAGACATTGCTTTCGATGGCATCCACCTGGGCAACAACGGCGAGGTCGCAAACTTCGACGGCGAGGTTACTGGAACCTTCACCGTTCCTGCTGACATCCCCGCTGGATCTAAGGAGGTCCAGTTCCTGGGCAATCAAGGATCCTTTGGCTCTGCGATCTACACCGGACAGGGAACACTCGTCGAGCGCGAGTGGAACAGCATTACAACAACCACGACCTGGCGATGGTGGAGCCCACCACCCCCACCACCACCAGCCCCTCGCCGCGTTTGGTGGGGCGACCCTCTGGCGCAGAGTTTTGTTCTGCCACAAGGCCGCCACGTCACGTCCTTGGACCTGCAATTCGCAGAGAAGGGATCGGATGCAAACGACATTGTTGTTGACATCGTTGAAAGCGACAACGGTTTCCCGACGAGCAACGCGATCACTCGGACGCGAATCAAAGGCAGCGCGATTTCAACGACTGGCTACACCACAGCGACGTTTGACTTCCCGATCTATCTGGAAGCGGGGCAGGAGTATTTCATCGTTTTGATGACCGATGATGACACTCACGCTTGCCGCATTGCAGAGCTGGGCAAATATGACTCGGTCGCTGATGAGTTTGTCACGGCTCAGCCTTACACCGTTGGCGTTCTTCTGTCGTCGTCGAATGGTTCCACCTGGACCGTTCACAATGACC
>JBELHZ010000008.1:24117-64934 GCA_042091155.1 Gammaproteobacteria bacterium | reverse complement strand
GAATGCAGTAAGCGGTTATGTTTTTCTGCTTCTGGTAACCCTGAGTCACCTTCACTTTCCCACTCTCAATGTAGTGAGCAAAGTCTTGAAGAAGGCAGGACTGCCGTCAGGTATTCTCTTTCACGATTGCCGACACACGTTTGCGACCTTGCATAATCGCGCCGGTACGAACGACAGATTGATCATGCATTTGGGGGGCTGGGAGAGTATGAAATCGATGGAGCGATACTCACACATCACAACGCCGGACGTTGAGAGAGCTGCACACAACCTTTCCAATATATGGAAGGGTTGAGGTCAACTGTTCTAAACCCGGTAGGGGTCAACCCCTGTAAGCCATTGATTTGGTAGGACCACCCGGATTCGAACCGGGGACCTCTACCATGTCAAGGTAGCGCTCTAACCAACTGAGCTATGGTCCTATTAACTGTTTGCGCGCGCAGTATATCGCCGTCATCGGGCAAGACACCAGTTCTTCCTGCGCTAAACCGCCCTACTGGCGCTATCCAATCAAATTTTCTCGCTTGATCTGTATCACTTGATCGCGCAATTGGGCCGCTTCTTCGAATTCCAGGTTCTGAGCGTGGTCGAGCATTTGCTTTTCCATTTGCGCCAGCAACTTGCCCAGCGCCTTCGGATTATCCGGTATGACCACCGGGGCCGCGTCCGTACCTTTCTTTCCAGCACCCTTGCCGCGCTTGGGTGCCGAAGAACGAGCGCCTTCCATCACATCGGCAATACGCTTGTTGATCGTTTGCGGCGTGATCCCGTGCTCTTCGTTGTGCGCGATTTGCTTTTCGCGCCGTCGCTGGGTTTCATCCATCGCCCGCTGCATCGAACCCGTCACTTTATCCGCGTAAAGAATGACTCGGCCTTGGGCATTTCGGGCGGCACGTCCCATGGTCTGTATGAGCGAACCTTCCGAACGCAAAAAACCTTCTTTGTCGGCATCGAGTATCGCCACCAAGCTGACCTCGGGCATGTCCAGACCCTCTCTCAACAAATTGATGCCCACCAGCACATCAAACTCACCCAGGCGCAGGTCGCGAATAATCTCCATACGCTCAACCGTATCGATATCGGAGTGCAGATACCTCACTCGCACGTCATGCTCACCCAAGTAGTCGGTTAAATCTTCCGCCATGCGCTTGGTCAGGGTCGTGACTAATACGCGCTCGTTGTTGGCGATGACCGTTCGTATTTCGCCCAGCAAGTCGTCCACCTGACTGGTTGCCGGTTTGATTTGCACTGGCGGATCCACCAAGCCTGTGGGACGCACCACCTGCTCCACTGTCGGTGAATTTAGTGCAACCTCATACTTACCAGGCGTCGCGCTTACGAAAATCATCTGTGGCGCCAATCGCTCCCACTCTTCAAAGCGTAGGGGTCGGTTATCGAGCGCAGAAGGCAGTCGGAAGCCATATCCCACGAGGGTTTCCTTACGCGAGCGGTCGCCCTTGAACATGGCCCCAATTTGCGGAACGGTGACGTGAGATTCGTCTAAGATCAGCAGTGCGTCATCGGGCAAGTAATCGAACAGGGTTGGCGGCGCTTCGCCGGGGCCCCGCCCAGACAAATAGCGGGAGTAGTTCTCGATCCCCGAGCAGTATCCAAGCTCTTGAATCATTTCCAAATCAAATCGGGTGCGTTGCTCCAGTCGCTGGGCTTCCACTAGCTTGTTCGCAGCGGTCAGCTCTTTCACCCGCTCGACCATTTCTGCCTTGATGTCGTCGAGCACCCGCACAACCCGTTCGCGGGGTGTGACGTAATGGCTTTTTGGGAAGATCGTGTAACGGGGTACCTTGTTCAGCACCTCGCCGGTCAGCGGATCAAAAATCGAGATCTCTTCGATTTCATCATCAAACAAGCCAATACGCACCGCGTCTTTTTCGGACTCCGCGGGAAAGACATCGATCACATCCCCACGCACACGATACGTGCCGCGCTGAAAGGCGACGTCGTTGCGCTCGTATTGCAGTTCTGTCAGACGGCGCAGCACATCACGCTGGGCCATGCGATCGCCTCGGTCTAAGTGCAATACCATTTGCAGATAGGACTGGGGATCGCCAAGTCCATAAATCGCTGATACTGACGCGATAATGATCGCATCGCGCCGCTGCAACAGGGCCTTGGTGGCGGATAAACGCATTTGTTCGATGTGCGCATTTACCGAGGAATCTTTTTCAATATAGGTATCCGAGGCCGGTACGTAAGCCTCGGGCTGGTAGTAGTCGTAATACGAGACGAAATACTCGACGGAATTATTCGGGAAGAATTCTTTGAACTCGCCGTACAGCTGGGCCGCCAAGGTTTTATTGGGCGCCATAATAAGGGCCGGCCGCTGTAGCCGAGATATGACGTTGGCAATCGAGAAGGTCTTGCCGGAACCGGTAACACCGAGCAGGGTCTGGTGGGCCAGCCCTGCTTCTAAGCCTTCGACCAGTGTATCAATCGCCACAGGTTGGTCGCCCGCCGGTTCAAACGGACTGACCACCTCTATTTTTTGTGACGATTCAGACACGTCGGTTAGACCTATTCTGCGGCAGCGTCGCCAGCGTCTTCTGCCGGCTCGCCCGCCGGTTCGTCTGCTGCATCAGCCGTTGTTTCTTCAGCGGCTTCTTCTACCGCTTCTTCTGCTGCTGGCTCTTCGGCCGGTGCCGCTGGCGGCGTGACTTTGACCAATTCGTTTGCCAGCAAAATGGCAACTTTCTCGTCTCCATTCACTGCTTTCTTCGCGGCGTTCTCAACGGCATAACGACCATCACGACGCTGGTAAATGGTGTACTCATCATTCTTTACAACGACTTTCATCGACTTCTCCAAAGTTGGTTTTAACATTTCTCCATCGGCAGTGTGCTCTGCTTCTGAGGAGACGCAGGCTACCGTGTCATGCCCTTGGGTTAAAGCACCGGCATAGGCAATTCTCAAATCGCGTCACGGCATAGGCTTATAACCATTTTGAAGGGGGCAGGCCTCGCATTAGGTCAATGGTTCACTATAATCGCCCACCGACTTATCTGACACATCACACCCAGGATTTACCATGGCCGCACTCGTCGAGGAACAAGTAACAGCAATCACGCATTGGAATGACACGTTGTTCTCGTTCAAAACCACTCGCTCGGACAGCTTTCGATTCGCAAACGGCCACTTTGTTATGTTGGGCCTGCGGGTCGACGGCAAGCCTTTGCTGCGAGCCTATTCCATCGCCAGCGCCAACTACGATGAATACTTAGAATTCTTTTCGATCAAGGTACAAGACGGCCCACTGACATCGCGCCTGCAACACCTCAAGATCGGTGACAGCGTACTGGTCAGCAAAAAGCCCGTAGGCACCCTAGTGATTGATGATTTGAAACCGGGCAAACGTCTGGTGTTGTTGTCGACGGGTACTGGATTGGCACCCTTCCTGAGCATTACCAAGGACCCCGAGGTCTATGACCGGTTTGATGAGATTTTGCTGGTGCACTGTGTCCGAGAAAAAAGTGAGTTGGCGTACTACGACTACTTCAAAAACACCTTGCCCAACGACGAGGTTCTGGGTGAGATGATCGCTCCCAAGCTGACTTACCTACCAACGGTTACCCGGGAAGCCTTTGAGACCGAAGGTCGCATTACGCACCTGATGGATGACGGGACCTTGAACCTAGACCCACAAAACGATCGCGTGATGCTATGCGGCAGCCAAGACATGTTGCGTGATGTCAGCGCCGCACTTGATGCACGCGGGTTTGTCGCTTCTCCAGGACAAGGTCAGGCCGGGGATTATGTATTGGAACGGGCTTTCGTCGATCAATAATCCCTTCGCACTTCCTTAAGCCCCCACGCGCTCGCCTCCTCGGCGGGCGATACGAAACTTAACACCGCTCGCCAAAATGCTTGTTACTCAACGTAACAAAAGCTTGCATGCGCGTTCTGCTTGTCTACACTCTCCTTCTGGTCTGACCAAAGTGGACTGACCAAATAATTTAGGTATCCGCATCCTATGAGCATGAAGAGCGATCAAATAGCTGACGCGCTGATCCACGACGTATTGACCGCACGGTACCGAGTGGGCGAACGCCTGCCGTCGGAACGTGATCTAGTCACCCGGTTTGATGCCAATCGAGGCGCCGTTCGAGAGGCCATGGCAAAGGTCGCCCAGCTGGGGCTGGCTGACGTGCTGCCGGGCGGGGCGCGTGTACGAGAGCGCGAATCGGCCAGCTTGGATGTGATTGGATATTTGCTCGCTCAGCAAGAATTGCCGGATCCTCTCTTGGTCGATCAGATTTTGGTCGTGATCAACAACTTAGTCTCCGTCGCGGCTACCCAGGTACTGGAGAATGCCACCGACGCAAGCGTCGAAGCCATTCGCGGCTTGTTGGAACCGTTGATTCAAGAAGACTCCTCCAATGACGCACACAGCGAAGCCCGCTTCGCCTTAATGAAAAACATCATGTTGGCCAGCAACAATTTGCCGCTGCAATTGATTGCCCGCACCTTGCTCGAGCAATTTGCGCCTAATATCAGCGCCATCAGCTGCTATGCCTTACCAGACCGCGCGCGCTACGCCGTTTACGCGCGCCAGTTAGATATCGCGCTGACGACCCGCGACCTTCAGGCGCTGCGTGGCACTTTCGACGCATTCACCGAGTTAAACAGAGAAACCATGGCGAGGGCTTTCCTGCTCGCCGAAAGCGGCCAGGAGGCCATCGCCCAATGATCAGAACCTTTGTCATACCGGCAATCATTGTTGCCGTCTTTCTTTCCATCGCAGCAACCTTGATGGCTACTTCGCCGGTTCTCGAACCGTCCAGCGAGACACCGATGCCCATGACTGTCCGCGTGCAAACCGTCGCGACAGAATCGGTTGAACTCAAGGTGCATTCCCAAGGATCTGTTGTGCCTTCAACGATCAGCCAACTGATTCCAGAAGTCTCGGGACGCGTCGTTTGGACCTCGCCCGCCTTGGTTACTGGCGGCTTTTTTAAAGCGGGACAAGAGCTCGCGCGAATCGATGAGCTGGACTATCGCAACGCCCGTGACCGTGCGAGTGCCACGCTTAAGCGGGCAACCGCAGAGGTGGAACACGCGAAGTATGAATACGGTCGTCTCAGAAGCCTTGCCGAACGCAAACTGGTATCCCGCTCATCGCTGGAAAACGGACTGCGTGCCTACCGAGTAGCACAAGCCTCCGTCGACGACGCCCGCGCGAACTTCGACCAAGCCGATGAAAATCTTAGGCGTACGGTACTGCGCGCGCCTTTTACAGGATTGGTACGATCGGAGTCTGTCGATATCGGCCAGTTCGCTTCCCGAGGACAAGCGATTGCAACACTGTACGCCAATGACATTGTCGAAGTGCGCCTACCTATCGCAGACCGGCAGCTCGCGTTCTTAAACCTCCCCCCTCTGCGCAACGGCAACTTCCCCGCAGACATGCAGCCCAACGTCGCGTTACGGGCAGAGTACGGTGGGCAGACCATCGAGTGGATCGGTAAAATCGTACGTGCCGAAGCGGAAATAGACACCGCCAGCCGCATGGTGCAGTTGGTTGCCCGCATCCGCAGCGATGAAATCAGCGAGGAGCTTTCTGTTGGTCTCTTTGTGACCGCCGAGATTTCTGGCCTGGCTGTCGATGACATCGTGCGACTGCCGCGCTCGGCACTGCGCAACAACAACCAAGTACTGATCATCGACCCCGATAACAAAATCCGGTTCCGCGACGTGCGCCCTCTGCGTCTTTATAAGGACGATGTGCTGATCGACGCCGGACTGCAGGCAGGCGAAAGAGTCTGCCTATCGACGGTTCAGACCGCCATTGACGGCATGAACGTCAATCCTATTGACGAGAACCTTTTATCCGACGTCAGAGGCTAAACCGCCATGTTTACCGCCATTCGATGGTTCGCTAATAACTCCGTCGCCGCAAATCTGTTAATGGTCATGCTCTTGGTGGGCGGCACGTTGAGCGCGCTGACAACGAACCAAGAAGAGTTCCCCATGTTCGATATTCCCATCGTTCAGGTCGGCGTGCCCTACCTTGGCGCTGCTCCGGTTGAAGTCGAAAAAAGCGTCTGTATTCGCATCGAAGAGGCGATTGAGGGCGTTGAAGGTATTGATCGCACTGGGGGGGCCGCCATCGAAGGCTACTGTAATATCGTTGCAGAAGTCGCTCAGGGTGCCGACCAAACCGTCATCGTTGGCGAAATCAAAAGCCGAGTCGATAGCATCAACAGTTTTCCTGTCGAAACGGAAAAACCGATCGTATCCAAATTAGCCCGGGCACGCTTGGCCATTCAGATTGCGCTCAGTGGTGATGCCGACGAACGCACGCTCAAAGAGTTCGCCCGAGATCTGAGAGACGACCTGGCCAGACAGCGTGGCATATCCATGGTGAGCGTTGGCTACACCCGACCATATGAGATTTCCATCGAGATCTCGGAACGCACTCTGCAGGAATACAACCTGACGTTGGACAAAGTCGCTGGCGCCGTACGCGCCTCTTCCTTCGATATGCCAGGCGGGACCATCCGATCCAGCGCAGGCGAAATACTGATCCGAACCACAGGCCAGGCCTACGTCAGCGAAGAGTTCGCCGACGTCGTCGTGCTCACCCGCCCAGACGGAACGCGTTTGTTGCTCGGTGAAATAGCCGACATCAAGGACACCTTCGAAGAAGGCTTTTTGATGGCTGAGTTTGACGGCAATCGCGCCGCCATGATCAATGTGTCACAGGTCGAGTCCGAAGATCTCATCCAAATCGTTGATTTGACTCAGAAAACAGTCGCCAACTTTGAGGCCACGTTACCACCAGGCATCAAAACCACGGTCTGGATCAACGGTGGGGACGACTTGGACGAGCGTATGTCAGTGCTCACCAAAAGTGCCGGTGGCGGCTTAGTGCTTGTTCTGGTGATCCTCGCCCTGTTCTTAGAGTTCAAGCTCGCGATGTGGGTAGCCATCGGCATTCCAGTCGCACTGATGGGTGCCATTGCGGTGCTGCCGGCAACCGACATCAACATCTCCACTCTTACCGTTATGGGATTCATCCTAGTGCTGGGGATCGTCGTCGATGACGCGATCGTTGTCGGTGAACGCGTCTACGGCCACGAGCAGCAGGGAAAAACCCGGAAACAAGCCGCTATCGACGGCACCTGGGAAGTCAGTACGCCGGTTATCTTTGGCGTTTTGACGACCATTGCCGCATTCTTACCCTTAGTTTTGGTCCAGGGACAAATGGCCGATTTCTTTTCACCCATTGGGTGGATTGTCATTTTTGCGCTGATTTTCAGCATCATTGAATCCCAGCTCATCCTGCCCTCGCACCTGATCAATCGCGGCAAACCATCCGTTGGCAACCGATTTGTCGAAGCGTTCAAATCCTTGCAAAAAAGACTGGGCGGCGGTCTCGAGCGACTCGCCTATGAGACCTATCGCCCATTCATGGATCAGGTCATCACCTGGCGTTACGCGACTGCTGCGGCTTGTTTGGGATTACTCATCGTCGCCCTCTCAATGATCCTAAGCGGCCGCGTGGTATTTGGCTTCTTCCCTGCGGTGGAGGGTGACCGAGTCTTCGCCGCGCTGGAGATGCCGGAAGGCGTTCCGGCGTCAGTCACCTTGGACGCTGCCAGAAAAATCGAACGTGCCTCACGTATTGTGAACACCGAAATGAGCCAAGAATTGGGCCTGAGCGATCCGCTCATTCGGCACACCTTGGTCAGCGTCGGCACAAAATCAGCGCGCAGCGGTCCCGGTCCGGGTTTCGGTGGTTGGTCAAGCAACATCTCGGAAGTTGTCATCGACCTGGCACCAATCAAAGACCGGGGCAACATTTCGGCAAAAGTCGTCGCCAATCGCTGGCGTGACGCTGTCGGCAGCATTCCCGACGCGGTAAAGCTGACATTCGACGCGGACAAATTCGGCACCGGCTCTCCAGTGGAATATCAAATGCGCGGAGACGACATGAATGAATTGCGCCAAGCAGCCGAAGACATTAAAGGAGAGCTGTCGAAATTCGAAGGCGTGTTCGATATTTCCGATTCTTGGCGCACGGGCAAGCAGGAAATTCAGCTCGATCTACTACCCGAGGCACGAAATCTTGGTCTGACGCTCAACGACTTGGCCACCCAAGTGCGGGCCGCCTTTTACGGCGCTGAGGCCCAGCGGGTCGCAAGAGGTAAGGACGACGTCCGCGTCATGGTTCGTTTTCCAGAGCAGGAAAGGAAGTCCATCAGCAATCTCGAAGACATGTACATCCGCACCCCGGATGGCTCGCAAGTGCCGTTCTACTCCGTTGCTGATTTTTCGATTGGTCGAGGCTATTCCGCCATCAATCGCAGAGATGGCCAACGCAATGTGTATGTCGCAGCAGACATTGACCGCTCAAAAGTCGCACCAGAAGAGGTCAGTGCGGCCTTGCGCAGCGACGTCATACCCGCCTTTAAAGCGCGCTATCCGAACATCGATATCCAGCTCGGCGGAGAACAGGAAGAGCGGGCAGAAGCGCTGGGAGGCTTAGCCTTAGGCTCCCTGCTGTCCCTCATTTTAATCTACGCCCTATTGGCGATCCCATTGAAAAGTTACGTTCAGCCGTTGGTGATCATGAGCGTTATTCCGTTCGGCGCCGTCGGCGCGATCGCCGGTCACTTTGCATTGGATCAACAACTCGTGTTCTTTTCCGCTCTGGGTTTAACTGCGCTGTCCGGTGTGGTGGTTAACGCGTCCTTGGTGCTCGTCGACTACGCAAACCGGCAACGACTGGCGGGACAAACCCCAGTCGACGCCATTTTAGGGGCGGCCACGCTCCGATTCCGGCCTATCATTCTCACATCAGTCACAACATTTGTGGGCTTGATACCCCTGATGTCGACCAGCACTCCGGCAACGGCACCGTTTTTGCCCATGGCCATATCCTTGGCTTGGGGAGTCCTGTTCGCAACGGTCATCACCCTTATTCTGGTGCCCTGTCTCTACATCATCATCGAGGACTTCGTGTTTTCGACGCGCGATGAGGAGGAAATATCCACGGATGAGCGTTCAGATTACGCTGGCGAACCGTCAGTCCAATGAGTGTCCCTAGGGAAGTCTCCTGACCGACTTTTGTCAATGTGTCTTACAACAATGATTGAGGTAGTATCTTCACACAAATTTCATCACCGCGGAGAGAGTTAACATGACGGAAGCCGTCTTAGAAAATCCAGATCTGTTTGACCTGACCATGTCCGACCAAGCACAACCGCTTCTGGACGCTGTTAAAAAGCACATCAAAGAGAATGTCGACCCCATCAGCGACGAATATCATCGCTTGGGTGAAGGTCGTAAAGAGCATTGGGGTTATGGCGATGGCCAGCTTGAGCTGCTCGAAACGGCCAAGCAGAAGGCCAAAGACTCCGGTCTGTGGAACTTCTTTTTGCCAGACGCTGATACCGGAGAAGGACTCAGCAACTTGGACTACGCCTTCATCGCGAATGAACTCGGCAAAAGCCCACTGGCATCAGAAACGCTGAACTGTAGCGCGCCAGACACCGGTAACATGGAAGTACTGGAACGTGTCGGTACGCCAGAGCAAAAAGAACAGTGGCTGAAGCCTCTGCTGAACGGCGAAATCCGTTCTGCGTTTGCCATGACCGAACCGGCTGTACCCTCTTCCGATGCTAAAAACGTAAGCACTCAAGCAGTACTCGACGGCGACGAGTGGGTCATCAATGGCGAGAAGTACTACATCTCCGGCGCGGGCGACCCTCGCTGCAAGATCATGATCACCATGGTTAAGACCAGTCCTGATGCACCTGCGCACAAGCAGCAGTCGCAAATTCTGGTCCCCATCGATGCCAAGGGCGTCAACATCCTTGATGGCATGGAAGTCTTCGGACACGACGACGCACCACACGGTCACATGCACATTCACTTCGATAACGTCCGCGTACCGAAAGAAAACATGCTGCTGGGCGAAGGCCGGGGTTTTGAAATCTCCCAGCTGCGTTTAGGACCCGGACGCATCCACCACTGCATGCGCTCCATCGGCGTTGCAGAACGTGCGCTTGAGCTGATGATTCGTCGTTCTACTACTCGTCACGCCTTTGGCAAGCCGATCATTCAGCTTGGCAAGAACCTTGAATGGGTCTCACGCGCACGCATCGAAATCGACGCCTGTCGTTTGATGGTGTTGCAGGCCGCTAAAGCCATGGACACCCTGGGTAACAAAGAAGCGCGCGTTTACGTTAGCGCCATTAAAGCCATGGTGCCCGAGAAGGTGTGCAACATTATCGACCAAGCCATCCAGATCCACGGTGCAACCGGTGTGTCTCAGTGGACCCCACTGGCTCGCATGTACACCAGCCAGCGTACGCTGCGTCTGGCGGATGGACCGGATGAGGTGCATCACATGGTTGTTGGCCGTAACGAAGTACGCAAGTACGAAGGCCAGCCTTACACTGCCATCGACGACAAGTTGGTGAACAAGTAAGAGTCGATTCATCGACCATCGAAAAACCCGCCAACAGGCGGGTTTTTTTTTGCCTGACAATCAGTCTCGGGACAGTGTTTGGGAACAGTCCAAGGGTGCCGCCACCGGATTACACTGAATCGTACCGGGCACGTGAACTCGGTACTCGTTACCAAACGGGTTGGTCGACCGGTAGTAGTCCGAACTGATGGCCTGAGCCCCACTGGCGAACGCGGCTTGCCGGCGCTGGGTGTCGTTGCTGCGCGCCTCCCACGTATCCGCATCGGCACGAGTTCTGACCATGTAACCTGAACCCACCAAAGCCTGAATACGCCGGAAGTCTGCTACCGGATCATTGACGATCATCACGGCAGCCCCGGGATGCTCCGGACCGACGTTTACAAACATGGGGCGCCTTTGCCAGTCGTCGGCATACAAATCCCGCTTCGCGCCACCTTCGTCCAAGATAAGCAAAAACTTGCCCCGGGCTTGGGCAAGGGTTGGCCAGACGGGTACTGCCGAACCGGCTGGGCGGACATCGCGAGGACGAATCAACCGCTCGCCCAACACCTGTTCCACCACACGATCCAAGGCCTGAAACGCGACATCATCAAACGGTGTGGGATCGGGTAGCCAAGAAATTTTCTGATCTTTGGCGTTAAAGCTCACCCAAATCGGTTCATGCGCCGGATTCGCATCCGACCACCCCACCAGACCGTCGAGACAGCGACGCAATGTAGTGCAATGACTGTTCATGTCGATGACTTGCACATGACCCACCGGAAATTCCATGAGGTCTGTTTGATAAAACACGTCCAGCTCGAGCTTGCGCAAACCCGCATCCAACTGCTGCCCCAGGGGCGGATGTTCGTAGTCCAGCGCCTTGGCGGCGTCTTCATTGATCCAGCCAAGCAGCGCCCGATAGCCGCCGGACATCGCCTGCTTGTAGCTGTTGTGACTGCCCACAAACTGAATGTGATTGATGCGAAGGTCATTGGCGTGACCCGAGGTGCACGCCAGAAGAGCAGCAAGCCAAACAGCAAGGGCACGCCGTGTCATTAACTCAGGTCTTCTTCCGCTAGGCCGTGACCCCAGTCCCGCTTGGCGTTGAGGTAACGCTTGTTCCACTCACCAACGCCAGTGACGTGTTTTTCACGGGTGACCTGATTGAGGCCGTGGGCGGCGAGATCTTCCAACTTTTTCGGGTTATTCGTTAACAGCCGGAACGCTTTTTCACCGACAAAGTGCTTCAGCAGCACTGCCGCGTCGGTGAAGTCCCGACAGTCGTCCGGCAACCCAAGGCTGCGGTTTGCTTGATAGGTATTTTCGCCGGCATCCTGCAGCAAATAGGTCGCTGCCTTGGCCCAAAGACCGATCCCGCGTCCCTCATGGCCTGCCATATAGATCAGGTAACCGCCCGAGGCTTCTTCGTCAATTCGATGAATGGCGGACGCCAATTGAGGCCCGCAGTCGCAACGTTCAGAGCCGAACACGTCACCGGTGAGACAGTTACTGTGCACTCGAACCAACGGGTTGTCGCCGGGCTCACCAATCACCAGCACACTGTTAACCGCCAGGGGAGACACCAAGTGGGCGAACAAATGCTGCCCGCCTCGCGCATTCAGATCAGCGGCCAACGCTTCCACACCCCGCAGTTCGGTACTGCGCACCGCCGCATACCAACGGACCGTGGTGTCCACTCCTGGCAGCTTGATTGGCAGTGGAATGGGGCCCATCAAATTGATGGCGAGTTCGTTGGGGGGTTCTTGCTGATCGACGTCAATGGACTGACCATCGGCATCAATACGGGTGAGTTTGCCATCGGCGATCAGTCGCTGACGAACATCAGGATTCAAGTAAGTAAACATGGCGCCATAGTGCCTGAATCACAGTCGTTGCGCACAAAGAACCGCAACGACTGCAAGAAAGTCAGGAAAGGGCTCACTTAAAAAACGATACGCAGAACGCTTTGAGCAACGCAGGCCGGCTTGTCGGCGCCTTCGATTTCAACGGTCATTTCGTTAATGACTTCGAGCATACCGGTCTTTTCTTCCACGCTGAGCAGCTTGCCAACGGTACGGATTTTCGCGCCCACCTGAACTGGGTTCATAAATCGGACTTTGTTCCAGCCGTAGTTGATGCCGAGCTTCATGCCATCCAATGACGGCAGGCCAACGCCAGCACCACCGGGCAAGAAGCTCATGATGGACAGTGTCAGCTGACCGTGGGCGATCGGGGCACCAAAGGGACCCTCCTTGGCACGCTCAGGGTCGACGTGAATCCATTGCTGGTCCAACGTGGCATCGGCAAAGGTATTCACTCGCTCCTGAGTGATTTCAAACCAGTCCGTGGGTTCCGAAGGCTGACCAATTTGGGCGTTCAGCGTTTCAATCGCATTTTCGATGGGTGTACCAGACATAAGCTTCTCCTGAGCGGTCGTAATAAATCAGCCCGTCAGACTATGTAAGGTGCTGCCGGGTATCAAGCGCCAAGATCACCGGGTTGCACCAAACCTTCCCCACAGGCCAACAAGCGGTCTATGACTCGATCGATTTGCGCAGGCTCGGAATCCTGCACACAACCGTCAGGGAGAGGCAGTTCAGAGACTAGGCTGGCACACAGATTTGCAGCGACCAGTGGTTTCGGTTGAGCATTACACAGCGCTTTCAGCGCCCCGTTGCCAGAGCCCGTAGCGATCTCTCGAAGCACATCAGGTGACAGCGCACCAACGTCTGCTAAGAAATCAAACGCTGCCAGACTGTGCAGACTCGACAGCAGTTTGGGACCCATCATTTGGGGCGCAATGTAGTCTGGGTCTACCCGCTTCATCATGCGTAAGATGAGATCGACAAGAAACGGCAGTACCGGACAACCTTTGGGAAATGCCATAAAGGCATTGTGAATGTTTTTACGTACCGCCCAGCGGGCTCTCCCTTTCGACTTGTTAACCGACCCGCTATTGGACTTGGCTTGCACCCAATGCTCTTGTCCAAAAATACAGCTTTGACCCAGCGGGATATCGAGCCGGCTTGGGGCAAATACCAAGACATCTGCGTCGAACCACAGCACCCAGGAATAGCCCTCGGACAACAGCCGTCCAATCCATTGCAGCCGGCCCAAGTCCGCTGCAATTGGCATGCGCCCACGCACCTTCGCCATGTACCAATCCGGCACCTGATCGAAGAGTTCATCCCCCAAAAAACGATAGGCATAGCCCTGATTATCCGCCCAAGCCTGAACCGTGTGCATACAACGCCGCTGCCAAGCGGGGGCATCCGCCGCGGCACTTTGAATGACCAGAACCTTGTGCATCAGATCAATGTCGTCATTCGGACACAATAACAATGGTATCGTGCGCCACTGATCAATCGTCTGCGAGATACGGGAAACATTTAATGAATGCTCTGTTGCCTAGAACCTCAACCTTACTACTGATCGCATCCCTGTGCGGATTTGGCTCGGCGCAAGCGACGATCGATCCTACCAAACGCGCCTTGGCACTGAGCGAAGGATTGGCCGACAAGGCGCTGAAACAACAACTGCAAAGCTGCGCAACCCAAGACTTTTATCCCACGAATTTCGCCATCGCTCACCGAGGCGCACCCCTGGGTTATCCAGAGCACAGCCGCGAAGGCTACATCGCCGCCGCCGAACAAGGGGCTGGCATCATCGAATGCGATGTCACCTTCACCAAGGACCTTGAGTTGGTCTGCCGACACTCCCAATGCGACCTCGCCACAACCACCAATATTCTACAGACCCCTCTGGCTGCAAAGTGTTCGACACCGTTTCAGCCAGCCAACGAATCCCAGCAGGCCGGCGCAACCTGCTGTACATCGGATATCACCTTGAGTGAATTCCAATCCCTTTGTGCCCGGCCCGACCGCAGCAACCCGAAAGCTGAGACTCTGCAAGCGTTTCTTCTGCCACTCCAGTCACCGGTGGTTGCCGATCCCCTCGCCTGCGGCACCCTGATGACCCACGCCGAAAGTGTTGAACTGATTGACGAACTGGGCAGAAAGTTCAGTCCGGAGCTGAAGCGCCCGGCAGTACCCATGCCTTTCGCGCCGGGATTTACCCAAGCCGCCTACGCAGACAAGCTGATTGCCGAATATCACGCAGCCGGCATCGACCCATCCCGCGTCTACCCGCAATCCTTCAATGTTGACGATGTCTGGCACTGGATCGAGTCCCACCCAACATTTGCCGACCAAGCGGTCTGGCTCGACCCTCGCGGTCGCTCACAAAATTTCAGCAGCAGTCAGGCAGACTTCGAGGCGCTGCGAGACAGGGGCTTACGGATCATTTCGCCCCCCCTGCCCATGCTGCTCACCCTCGATAACGATGGAACCATCGTACCCAGTGACTACGCCCGGCAGGCCAAGGCCGCGGGTCTTGAGATCATTACCTGGACATTGGAAGCCGGTGATCCGACCGCCGCGGCAAACTGGATGTACGCCCCGATACACAGCGCCATGACCACGCCTAGCGAGGCCCTGCAGGTACTCCATGTCTTGGCCAAGGATGTCGGCGTGCGCGGAATCTTTTCGGATTGGCCAGGCACGATCACCTACTACGCTAACTGTATGATGCCGTCAGACGACGTGGACTAAGCATCCTGCCCGCGCAAAAACGCTTCGATTTCATCCATGCGTGCCCGTGTGTCCTGCTCGCCAAACTCTATCAACTGACCGATGTATCCGGGTTCGAAGTTCACCATGCTTAAGGCGTCGGCTGTGGGCTCATCACGGCCACCAAACCCACCGGCAAAAAACCGAAACGCGCCAGGCATCTGCGGCTGAGACTCCCGGGCGATTTGCCCAAGGTCCTGTTGCGGACGCAAGACCATCACATCAACCTGACGCTGATTCCCCCAGTTTTGCCGCGGAATCCGTCGCAGGAGATCGTTAATGCGCTGCATTTGCAGCGCATCAAAGTCCAACAAATCAAGGAACACTGCGTTGAGCATGACCCCGGCCACCTGTCCGGGGGAGGGGTAAGAAGTTGCCAGACCCTCCACCGGGTCTTTCGGTTTAACCCGCGGTGACACCGCCAGAATTCGTTTCGCGCCCAAGCGCAGTGCGGGGGACAACGGCGCAGCGAGTCGCACGCCGCCATCCCCATGCCAATGATTGCGCAGCCTGACCGCGGGAAAGAAAAAGGGCAAAGCAGCCGAAGCCATCACATGGTCTATGGTCAGCGACGTGCGCCGTGCCGCAACCTGACTGCCGCTCCAAATGGTCTCTTCCAAGGTATCCACCCACGCTTCAGAGCGGCCACTGGCGTAATTCGTCGTCATTACCGCTAAGGCTTTCAACCAGCCGTCCGCGAGGTTTTGATCAACACCGCAAATCTCACCGGTCTCAGGATCGGCGGCCAGATGCTGCTTTAAGTAAGACCGCAGGGGCGCATTTTGCACCATCCCGCGAATGTCCTTGCGTCCCAAACGGCCACCACTCACAAAGTGCAAACCCCAATGGGTCATGCGGCCCATCATCGGCCCTACTCCCGTGCGATATACCTTTTCGGTTCGCATCTGCTGCCAAAGGCTGACCAGGGCTTCCACGCTGTCCTGCCAAGTACCTTGAAAAGCCGCCAGATGAGAGGCATTGATCGCACCCGCCGATACTCCTGTGAGAATTTGCGGTCGATAGTTGGGCAGTGCGTGAGACAAAGCGCGCAAACAGCCCACTTGATAAGCGGCCCTAGCACCACCGCCGGACAGCACCAAGGCCTGACCCGAGTTCAGTTCCGCAGCGGAATTTCGGTCGCTCATTCAAATACGCTCCAATTCAATTTACTGACGGCAAGAAATGAACACACTGTCAATCTCGTCAGCGCAGTCACCCATCCGTATTATGAGCCTATGTCATCCGCTCTCGCACGCTTCCGTCTTCGCCTAAACAACATCTTCCGCCCCGGCGGCAAGGTGTTCTATGGCTGGTGGATTGTCGCCGCCTGCGCTGGCGTGCAGTGGCTGGCCGCCCTGACGTGGATGCACTCTTACGGCGGCTACGCCCTCAAACTGCAGGCAGACTTTGGCTGGAGTATGTCTGTGCTGTCTCTGGCCTTCGCATTGACGCGGCTGGAAAGCGGTTTGCTGGGGCCCCTGCAAGGCTGGTTGGTCGACCGTTACGGACCCCGCCGCATTTTGATCATCGGTACGGTTATTTTCAGTATCGGCTTTTTCACGTTCAGTTTGGTGGAATCCATTACCACCTACTTCATCGCGTTCATTCTGATTGCCTTGGGGTCCAGTCTCGGCGGTTTCGCCACCCTAATGGTGTCTATCGTCAGTTGGTTCGACGCCCACCGAGCCAAGGCCATCGCCATGTCACAAATCGGCTTTTCCGCCGGCGGATTGTGCGTGCCATTTGTCATGATGGGATTGGAAGCCTTTGGCTGGCGCTCCATGGCGCTGTATTCGGGCTTTTTGATTCTAATCGTCGGCATTCCGCTGGTCAGTCTGGTGCGGCACCGGCCAGAAGACTATGGCGAAGTGCCGGACGGCGTTCGGGCAGAGGCCGACAGCCCAGACGACGAGACTGATAATGAAACCCTGGCCGCTAGGGCAAATCAGATCAGCCTCACCTGGCGTCAGGCCGTCCGAGAACCATCGTTTTGGCTCATCTCAACGGGCCATGCCCTGTCCTTGCTCACGGTTTCTTCCATGTTGGCCCACCTCATCCCGTATTTGACCTTTGACCTCGATTATTCGCCAGTCAACGCCGGCTTCGTTTTTGCGCTGATGACCGCGGTACAAATGGGCGGGTTATTTCTTGGGGGCATCATTGGCGACCGTTTCGACAAACGCACCATTTGCACACTGTGCATGCTGGGCCACTTTATTGGACTGCTCGCCCTCACCTACGGTGCGGAGCCAAGCCTTGTCATAGTCTTTGCCGCAGCTCACGGACTGGCCTGGGGCGTCCGGGCACCTTTGATGGTGGCATTGCGTGCGGACTATTTCGGCCCCAAATCGTTTGGCACGATCATGGGGATCTCCTCGCTGATCGTGATGATCGGCATGACCTTAGGGCCACTGTTTTCCGGCATCATGTTCGATGTTTACGGCAACTACGATTTGGCTTTTAAGTGCATTGCGTTTTGCTCCTTGGCCGGTGGCCTGTGCTTTTGGTTCGCCAAACCACCCAAACTGCTGCAACAAGCGACGTGATGATGCGAAGCCCCCGCTGTACTACACTCTTGCCCCTCAACGATTTCCGCTAGGAGAGACGATGGATTTCGCCCTCAATGAAGAACAACAAGGCTTTGTCGCGACTGCACGCGCTTTCGCTCAAGACCGGTTAGCGCCCTATGCCGCCGAATGGGATGCCAACAGCCATTTCGCCAAGGACGCACTGCGTCAGGCCGGTGAGCTGGGTTTTATGGGCATGTACACACCAGAGCATGCTGGCGGATTGGCCATGCCACGACTGGATGCCAGCCTCATCGTCGAAGAACTCGCCAAAGGCTGCACGACAACGGCAGCGTTTCTCACGATTCACAACATGGCGACCAACATGATCGGCCGCTACTGTCAGCAGGAAGTCATTGACGAGTGGTGCCCCGACTTGGTGGCCGGCACTAAATTAGCCTCATACTGCCTGACCGAACCCGGAGCGGGCTCCGACGCTGCCGCCCTGCGAACCAGCGCGGTGGCCGACGGTGACCATTACGTCATCAACGGCAGCAAGGCGTTTATCTCAGGTGCCGGAGAAACCGATGTCTTGGTTCTGATGCTGCGCACCGGTGATGCTGGCCCCAAGGGTGTCACGGCGATTCTGGTACCTGCAAATGCCGACGGTATCAGCTACGGCAAAAACGAACACAAAATGGGCTGGAATGCCCAACCCACCCGAGCAATTACCTTTGACGATGTCCGCGTGCCCAAGAAAAACCGCCTCGGTGAAGAAGGCCAAGGGTTTGCCATCGCCATGGACGGCTTGGATGGCGGCAGAATCAACATCGCCACCTGCAGCGTTGGCACCGCCCAAAAGGCCTTGGAAGACGCCACCGCCTATGTGCAGGAACGCAATCAATTCGGCCAGGCCATTGCGGACTTTCAGGCAACGCAGTTTACGTTGTCGGACATGCTCACCGAACTGGTGGCGGCACGGCAGATGATTCGACTGGCAGCCAGCAAGCTCGACAGCGGTGACGGACAGGCAGGCACCTACTGCGCCATGGCAAAACGCTTTGCCACAGATGCAGGTTTTAACGTCTGCAACAACGCCCTGCAGTTGCTGGGTGGCTACGGTTATTTAAGGGAATATCCGATGGAACGCTACGTCCGCGATACACGGGTACATCAAATTTTAGAAGGCACCAACCAAATCATGCGCGTGATCATTTCTCGCCGCATGCTGATGGCCGGAGCACTGGAGGTTATTCAATGAGCATCAGTACATCAGACAAACTCAACGTCGAGATCATTGATCACACGGCGCTGATCACCATCGACAACCCCGGTGCCAACACTTGGGATACCGAGAGCCTGCCCGCGCTGGCCGCGCTGATCGACGCGTTGAACGAAGACAAGAACATCTTTGCCTTAGTGATTACCGGCCAAGGCGAAAAATTCTTCTCTGCCGGCGCGGACCTGAATCTGTTCGCCGACGGTGACCCGGACAACGCGCGCCAGATGGCGGAGTTTTTTGGCAAGGGGTTTGAGTGTTTGGCGAACTTTCGCGGCGTCTCCATTGCCGCAATCAACGGCTTCGCCATGGGTGGCGGCTTAGAAGCCTGCCTCGCCTGTGACATTCGCATCGCTGAAACTCAGGCCCAGATGGCGCTCCCCGAACCGAAGGTGGGTCTGCTGCCCTGCGCCGGCGGTACCCAACGCCTTTCGTGGTTGGTCGGCGAGGGCTGGGCAAAGAAAATGATTTTGTGCGGCGAACGCGTGAACGCAGAAACCGCCGAGCGAATCGGCCTGGTCGAAGAAGTCGTCGCCACCGGTGGCGCAAAAGAGCGAGCCTTGGCGCTGGCCGCTCAAGTCGCCCAGCAAAGCCCCATTTCCGTCACCTACTGCAAGGAGCTGATTCATCAAGCACGTGACAATGCCGTGGGTAACGCCCTGCCTTATGAACGCGAGAAATTTGTCGACCTGTTCAGCACCGAAGATCAGCGTGAGGGTGTGAACGCCTTTCTGGAAAAACGACCACCAGTGTGGAAAAACGCCTAACAACGCCCAGCCGCGAGCGCTCTTTTACCGATAAGCAGGATTCATGTCTGAACACATTCGCCAGCGGCAACCCTGCCTGCTGAAATATTTGGTTCGCGGAGTGGCTGCCGACCGTTCATCACAGCAGGCATTGACCTCAGAGCTGGGGGAAATGTTGAACCACGTCAGCGCCGTCACCGTGCTGCCCGTGGTCGAAGGCTTTACCGTTGAACTGGAATTTGACGACATCAAGCCCTTCACCACAGTCAGTTTTGAACCCTATGTGGCAGAACACGCGCTGGGCGACGCCGTGCGGCTACGATGCGTCAGTCAGGGTAGCCCCGAAATTCAGCTGCTGAAATCGCGTTTTTAGCCAGCCGTTGCGGCTCACCCTGACAGCGTATCGCCAACACGTCTAGGTGACGGTTTTGGCCGGCTGACGGTAGAAAGACACCGCCAGCGCCGCTAAGAAATACAGGCCAAGAAACACCTGAAACGCGATGTCATACGACCCGGTGACGTCAAAGATCCAACCCGCAAAGGGTACGCCCAGAATCTGAATCGGGAACATGGCCGGACGCATCAGGCCCAACACCGCACCAAAACGGTCACGCCCAAAGGTTTTGCCGACCACCGCGCCGTGCATTGGCACGACACCACCAACGCCGTAACCGAACATGCTGGCACCGATGGCGAATGTCACATAATCCAACGAGCTGAACATCAGGTATTGGCCGGTGAACTGCATGAAAATCACGATGGCCATCACCTTACGCACGCTGAGTCGATCGCTCAGCCAGCCAAAGCTCAACTTGCCGATGACGCCGAAACCCGCACACAGCGACATGACCAGCGACGCCTCCACCAGCGTGTAGCCGAAGTCTGTCAATCGCGGGATCATATGGGTCAGGGTGGCGCTCATACTGCAAAAGAGCAGGGAAAAGGTGAGCACGATCATGCGAAAGTTATGCTCTTTGAACAGCTCCAACAGCCGTACCTTGGGCGGTACCTTTTCCACCGGCGGCACGATGGAACCGTCATCGAATTTGATCGGCATGGCACCATCAGGTCGCAAGCCAACATCCTCGGGTCGAGAAATCACGAAGCGAAAAATCAACGGCACCACGACAAGAAAGGTAAAGGCGCTGTACACCAAAAACCCCTGACGCCAACCAAAGTTCTCAATCAACTCTGCGCTGATGTACGGCATGATCACACCCGACAAAGACACACCGGCTGCCGCTATACCCAGAGCCGTGCCCCGACGTTTATCGAACCAGTTGGTCACCAGCTTGCTCGTCGCCAAGTTGCCCATGCTGCTGGCCCCAAAACCGATGAACAGACCCAGCACCAAATAGAACTGCAGCTCGTTCTGCACAAAGGACAAACCGAGAAATCCGAAGGCCATAAACAGGGCACCAATACCCATCACATTGCGCAGCGGATACTTGTCGAGCGCGCGGCCCACATAAGGCGCAGCGATGGCACCCACCGCGTTAGTGACCGTCAGGCCAATGGCAACACCCAGCCGAGAACCACCAAAGTCTTCAGCAATGGCTTTGAAAAATACGCCGTAGGAGTAAAAGAAGAACCCGACAGCGACAAAGTCGATGCAAAAGGCCACGAGAACCATATTCCAACCGAGAAATGGTTTGGCTTTTTGAGGTTCAGATTGCTGCAAGGGTATGGCCAGGGTGAGAAGCCCGCTAGTCTAACACGTCGATCTATTTCCAGCGGGACAAAGATATATGAGCAAGAACATCAGCGATGCCCTACGAGAGATTTGCCTTGGGATGCACGATGTATCCGAAGTGATTAGCCGAGGCAGCCCCAACTTCAGGGTCGCCAACAAGACCTTTGCCATCTATCAGATCAACCATCACGGCGATGGCCGCATCGCGCTATGGCTTAACAGCCCACCCGGCGCACAACGGTTCTACGTCGAGGAAAACCAGACCTTCTACTTTGTACCACCCTACGTCGGCCCCAGTGGCTGGCTGGGCCTGAACATCGACAAGGGTCTCGACTGGCAGATCATCAGCCAGCGGATCTATGAAGCTTACGCCCACGTCGCAACCGCCAAGGTGCTTGCACAGCAGCCCGAACCGATCTGTATCGAACCGCCCACCGAGGGCATCGACCCGGCTGTCTTTGACCCCTTCGAAAAGCCAGAGCTTGCTGCCGTTCAGGCACAGATCGCAGAGTACTGTTTGGCCTTACCCGAAGCACGCCAGGATCAACAGTTTGGCGCGCCCAGTTTCCGCGCAGGCAAGAAGACCTTTTGCACGCTGCACTTTTACCAAGACAAGCTGGAACTGAGCGTTTGGACCGGAGGCGAAGAACAAGCCTTGCGCACTGCGGATCCGCGATACCGGATACCCCAGTACATTGGTCATCGGGGCTGGCTGAATCTGGACATCCACCAGAAAGCGGACAAGGAGGAAGTCGAGGAACTTATTCTCAACAGTTATCGGCACTTTGCGCTGAAGCGGATGTTGCGAGGGTTGGATACGATGGGTATCCACAGCGAATAAAGTCAAGTACTCGGCACGATCAGCCCAGAGCAACCTCATCTGCCTCGTTGTGCACTACTTTTTGTTGGGCCTGACAATTCGCTGTCCGCGACCCAAGTCTTAAGCCAAAAGGTAATATCGGTTTCTTCCATGCTGTTGCCTTCTTGATCGACGACAGCACGTGGAGAGTGTCTTTCCCTTGCGCATCATCCATCGCTTGGCGACTGATTCTCTTTGCTCAGGCGAATACTGATAACCCTCACAAGAAAGCCCCTTTGTAGCCATATGTCGTACAAAGGACTGCAGAAGATGGCTGTAGATCAGACGCTTTTAGAGAACATGTTGCCACGGCTGCGCGGACACAATCACAACGTGAATAAAACGCTTGGAAAATCGACAGATCTGTTCAAGAACCGAGCAGCGGTAATGCTCACAGTTAAACCTTTCATCGGCTTTCATCAGATGCAGTATCCGTATCTTTGGATAACCCTTGCGCCATCCCCTCCCCTTCGATGTAATCCATGTTTTGTATTTACGGGGAGAGACCGAGCATGGCCGCACCATTAGACGATGTCGTAGTACTGGAAATTGACAATTGGATGGCCGCGCCGAGCGCGGGTGCGGTGCTGGCCGACATGGGCGCTCGGGTCATTAAAATCGAGCCCATCACGGGTGATCCCATGCGCGGCATGAGCCGTCCGGTCAAGGGCGATCGGTTTGACCCGGCCCTTCAAGATTACGACTTTCAGTTCGACGTCGACAATCGCGGCAAGGAGTCCATCGCCGTCGCTCTGGATCAGCCTGAAGGCGCCGAGCTGGTCCGTCAGTTGGCGCAAAAAGCCGACATCTTCATGTGCAATCTGCTGAACAAGCGCCAGCAAAAATTTGGTCTGGATCCCGACAGCCTGTTCAAGGCAAATCCCAAACTCGTTCACGCGACCCTGACCGGTTACGGCACCAGTGGTCCAGACGCCTGGCGGCCGGGCTACGACGTCACCGCATTCTTTGGGCGCTCCGGCTTGTACGATTCCATGCGCGAAGGCGACGACGGCATGGTGCCCATGGCACGCCCTGCCCAAGGCGATCACACCACGGGGCTTGCCATGGTCGGCGCGATTTTGGGTGCACTGCGGCTGGCGGAAAAAACCGGCGAGGGCCAAGTGGTCGAAACCTCGCTGTACGAAGCGGCTGTGTGGACTCAGGCATCGGACTACGCGGTAACCGCCGTCGACCATATGCCCGTGCGCAAACGTCGTCGGGATCAGCTGCTGACCATTACCGGAAACCGCTTTCCCTGCGGCGACGGCAACTGGGTGGTCTTTAACATGCTGCCGGACGCTGTCTACTGGTCACGCCTGTGCAAGGCGATTGGTCTCGACGACATCATTGAAGACGAACGCTTCATCGACCCCAAGGCCCGCTACAAAAACATGGCAGAGCTGATTGGTATTTTTGATCAGACGCTGGCAGCGAAATCCCGGGACGAATGGGGCAAAATTTTCGATGAGGCCGGTTTGATCTGGGGCCCGGTTATGGGTCTGCACGAAGTCCCCCAAGACCCGCATGCCCAAGAACTCGGCATGTTCCCGACCATCGAACACCCTGAACTGGGCACCTACAACACGGTCAATATCCCCATGCGGTTTGCCACGGCTGACGTCAAACCTCAGGGACCTGCCCCGCTGCTTGGCCAACACAGCGAGCAGATCTTGCGCGACTTTGGTATGGACGCCACTGCTATCGCGGCGCTGCAGGACGCTGGCACGGTAAACAAAAACCAGTAGTCATGGATATCGAGGCGCTGCTGGCAGCATTCCAAGAGGGCAGCATAGACGGTGAGGAGACGGCGCGGCAGATACGCGCTCACTTCTTCACTGACCTTGGCCATACCGTGCTGGATACCGACCGAGCCCGTCGTACTGGCTCGGCAGAGGTGATCTTTGGTGCCGGCAAAAGCCCGGGGCAGATTTCTGACATCGTCGGCACCATGGTGGAACAAGGCACCAGTGTGCTGGTCACCCGATTGAACCAAGCCACCTTTGATCAGTTGCAAAACCTGCCGCCCAGCGCCGACTATCACGCCATGTCCCAATTGCTGTGGTGGCACCAATCGCCACCTGCGACATTGGACAACACCATTGCCGTGGTCAGTGCAGGCACGTCGGATATGCATGTTGCCGAGGAAGCTGCGCTGACCGCGGAATTTTACGGCAACACCGTTGAGCGAATTTACGACGTTGGCGTAGCCGGCCTGCACCGCTTGCTTGCGCGACTGGACGACCTGCGCAGCGCCCGCGTGCTCATCGTTGTCGCTGGCATGGAGGGCGCTCTGCCCAGCGTGGTAGGCGGCTTGGTTGATAAGCCGATCATTGCCGTCCCTACCAGTGTGGGTTACGGCGCGGCGTTTGATGGCGTGGCCGCCTTGCTGGGCATGATGACCAGTTGCGCGTCTGGGGTGAGCGTGGTCAATATCGACAACGGGTTTGGTGCCGGCTTTCTTGCCAATCGCATCAATCGACTGAAATAAATACGATCTCCAACGCATACGGGTAACTGCTGACGCCATGACAAACGAACTTGAACACAAGTACCAGCGACTCAAAGAGATCGTAGGCGGCTACACGAGCGCCGTCGTCGCATTCTCTGGCGGCATCGACAGTTCCTTAGTCGCCTATGTGGCAGGCCACGTACTGGGCGAGCGGGCGCTGGCGGTCACTTCCGGCTCGGCGAGCTTAAAGCGCACAGACTTGGCCTTGTCGAAAAAACTGAGTGATGATTGGGGCATTGCACACCAGATCATTGTCACCGACGAACTCAGCAAGGCAGATTATCGAGCGAACCCGACCAATCGGTGTTTTCACTGCAAAACCTCTCTGTATACCGAGCTGGCGCAAATCGCGTCTGCCCAAGGCTTTGCGCATATTCTCAACGGCACCAATCTCGACGATATGGGCGACCATCGGCCGGGACTGATCGCCGCCGACAATCACGAGGTGAAATCTCCCCTAGTGGACGCGGGCTTTCACAAGGCAGACATCCGCGCACTGGCCAAAACACTGGGGCTGGAAAACGCCGACAAGCCACAGGCGGCGTGTTTGTCCAGCCGCTTTCCCTACGGCACCGCGATCAATCAAGATCTGTTGGCTCAGGTTGAGGCCGCCGAAGCCGTGCTGGCGGATTTGGGGTTCAGTCAGTTTCGCGTGCGTCATCATGACGACGTAGCGAGACTGGAGATACTGACCGAGGAATTTGCGCTGGCTGTCGAACAGCACGATGTGCTGCAGCGGGAGATCCAAGCGCTGGGCTATCGATTTGTCGCATTGGATTTGGGCGGTTTTCGGTCCGGTTCCCTGAACGAGGGTTTGAGCCAAGAGGGGCTCGGCCACGTCATACCTGTGGTGAACCTATACCCCTAGTGCGGAACTTAGGAATCGGCGGATTCCGCTGCCTTGTTTTTCATGTAGCGGTTGAGCTGTCGGTCCAATCGTGTGGTAGCCGATAACCGCCCGGGGCGAACCCACGATTCCCACGGACTCGGCTGCGCCGGCTCCACAATGTCGCCCATCACGGTAACCCGCTGAATGATTCGCTCGCCCTCAAAATCGTTCAGCACGAAGTGCTGGGTGCAGCGGTTATCCCAGATGGCGATGGTGCCAGGCGTCCAGTGATAGCGCACGGTGAAACGCGGATTCTTTACCCAGCTCGTCAGATACTCTAAGACCGCCTTACTTTCTGTGGCATTCATTTCCACCAGACGGCGGGTGAAGTGCTCGTTCACGTACAGCGCCTTGGCACCGGTTTCTGGATGCACACGCACCACCGGATGCACGGCCATTTTGTCCTCACGGTTGTGGGGGTGCGCGTCATGCAGGGCGGTTAGGCCGTCGCATAGCGCCCGCATGGGCGGAGACAGTTCCTGATAGGCCTGATTCAAATTCGTCCACATGGTATCGCCACCAAACTCGGGGCAGGTCACCATGTGTAAAATGGACATGATGGACGGCTGGTCCTCGAAAGTGATGTCGGTATGCCATTCATCGGCTACCCCGCCTTGGGTGGCTGCCAGCTCGAACACCTCGTCATGCTGGGTAAAGGGATTCTTGAGGTTGGGGTGATTCTCTACCTTGCCAAAACGCTTGCCTAAGGCCACGTGGCTATCGATATCCATTTTTTGGCCGGGAAAAAAAACGACCTGATGCTCAAGCAATTGGGCCATCACCGCCTCAATGCCTGCTTCATCACCCGCCGCAATCTCGTTCAGATCCAAACCGGTGATCTCCGCACCCAACGAACCCGCCAGTCGGCGTACCTGCCAATTGTTCTGCGCTGACATGATGTCTCTCCCCTTATCTTTTAGAGCGTCCCGATGGTCGGAACGTTTCAGTTATCCCGCACTGACAATCACATCGTCAGACACGTCTCGAATAAACAGCGGCTCAATACCCAAACGCTCAGCGTCTTGAGCCAACAGCTGCAAATCGCTCTCGGCCCTTGGCTGAGCAATGCATTTGAGCGCCGGTTCCAACAGAGTTGCGTCACTACTGGTGTTAATAAAAACGTCTTTTCGATTCAGTACGTAATCGATCGCACGCTTCATCGCATCAGCATCCGTGATCGGTCGGTACCAGCTGAAGCGCTTTTCTTCATCGCCGTCCTGCCAGCGCCGTGCCGCAATGCCCTTAATCGTCTGCATGGCCACGCCCCGCGCTTGGCACATGGTGTACAGAGCCTCGAAGTCATGGGCGTACTGAGGCTGCTGCATCATAATGAAATTATAGGGCACAAGAATCGAGTCAAAAGCGAACGCCTCCAGGCTTTGCATGTGCATGGCCGGCGCATAGGTACCGTGGCCGGTGACACCCAAAAAGCGCACCAAGCCCTCTTCCTTGGCTTCCACCAATGCCTCTAAGGCACCGCCGGGACCCATGGCGGTTTCCCACTGATCTGCTTGGGTGAGGTTGTGCATTTGAATCATGTCGATCTGATCAACCTGCATGCGCTCCAAGGAGGCATGCAGCTGAGCCTTGGCCTCTTTGTAAGTGCGGTGTCCGGTCTTAGTGGCTAGGAAAACCGAGTCACGATTGTGCTTTAGCCACGGCGCCAAGCGCAGTTCCGCGTCGCCGTAACTGGCAGCCACATCAATGTGGTTCAACCCCCAGGTTGCCGCCAGATCCAAGGTTCGATCCGCGCGATCTTGATTCATGGCGCCAAGAGCAGCGGCACCAAAGATGGCTCGGCTGCTGCGATGATTGGTTTTTCCGAACGCGATGCGCTCAATCGTATTTGTCATAACATTCCCATACGGAGTCGTTTGGTTAAGGCATTGAGAATACCCCATTTTGTTCGGTGAAAATGCCACCAACATCGACCAAGAAAAACCTGTGATCCCCCCCGCCTGTCTTGTTAGGCTCAATTGATGAACATCATCGATCCAACCCTGGTCCACACGTTCGCCGGCAATCCGTTGGATCGCGCCCAACACCTGCGCAAGGACACGGTAGCCCTCGAGGCCTTGCAGCACAGTGACAGCAGCCGCTTTCTGCTCTTTCACAAACTGAAAGTCGCGACGGATTCCAGCGGCAGTCTGGCCTGGGTGACCCAAGCCCAATTGCCATGGCCGCTGGGCCAGGTTGTGTTTCTTGGCATCCAGGACGATCAGGGCTACTTTGCTGCCAGCCTTAACGATGCCAAAGAAGAAGACCAACCCATTGGCGACATTGCGACCTTTACCGACTGCCGGCAAGCGGCTTCCAGCCTGGATGTAGCGGAAGCCGGCATCGTCAGCCAAGCCAGAGCCATGCTGGACTGGCATCAGCGAAATCCCTACTGCGCGGTCTGCGCTCAGCCGACGCGGGCGGCGCGTGGTGGGCAAGTCCGCCACTGTGACGGCTGCGGCAAACACATTTTTCCGCGCACAGATCCCGTAGCCATCATGCTGATACAGGACGATGCTCAGGGCGAGCGCTGCTTACTCGGTAAATCCCAAGGCCGCATGGCGGACAGCAACTTTTATTCTGCCTTAGCCGGCTTTGTCGATCAGGGCGAATCGTTAGAAGAGGCGGTGCGCAGAGAAGTAATGGAAGAGGCCGGCATAGCCGTCGGCACCGTCAATTATCACTCTTCACAGCCGTGGCCGTTTCCGTCTTCACTGATGATCGGCTGCCATGGCATCGCACTGCATCAAGACATTGTGATCGACACCGAAGAAATGGCCGATGTGGCTTGGTTCGAGCGACCGGCTGTACAAGCCGCTGTGCGGGGAGAAAACGCCGACCTACGAATACCCGGCCCTGGGGCAATTGCCCACCACTTGATTAAGGCCTGGGCTTTTGCCCAGTGACAACGTATCCGTCTGCACACAACGACGCTCACTTTGCGATACGAATAGCCCTAACCGCACTTTTGCTGATCAGGAATCTCCAACCGAAATAGATTCTGGGTATACTGCGCGGGTTCAAAACGAGTTGAGAGAGGACACATGAGCATTGTTAAACTGGCCGGCATCAAAAAACTTTTCAGCGGATCTGCCCTGACCCGGGCCGAGCAAAAACAATTGGCCAAAGAAGTTCTGTTGATGACGCTGGCCCGTGCTACTGCATCGGATTCGAACATCAAGTCTGTGGAAGTAGCTAAGGTTCGTGAAGTGTTGCAAACGCGAACCGGCGAAAAGTTCACCGCTGCCAATGTTCGTGTCGCCGCCAATTCTCGCCTGTACGAGAAAGCACCCTTTGAGCGTTACCTGCATAAGTGCTCGCGCAAACTCACCGCCAAGGATCGTACGGACACCCTGTCCGCTTTGTTGGAAGTGATTCACGCCGACGACCGCGTCAGCGATTATGAAGTAACCTTCTTCAATCATGTCGCCCGCGCGCTTGAACTAACGCCAGCGCAAATCGCCGGTCTGTCTGCGGACTAGTATCTGCCTTTGAGCGGGAGCCTTGGACGCTACAGCAGCGCCAACAGCTCTCCCGCGCTTTCCAGAACCTCATGGCCAAGAGCCAGCACAGATTCACTTGGCGGACGTGCATCAGGAATTTGGAATGTTCGCATGCCTGCCCCATGCGCTGCCCGGGTACCAATATCGGAATCCTCCAGCGCCCAGCAATCCAGCGGGTTTCGACCAAGCTTCGCAGCAGCTAGCAAATACGGGTCTGGCGCCGGTTTCGCGTTACGCACATCGGCAACACACACCAGGTGGTGAAAGAACGAGCGAATACCGCAGCCGGTGAGAGAGTCCTCGCAAATATCGCGCTGATTGGATGTGGCCACTGCCATGGGAATGTTCATGCCTGCCAACCGCTCCAGCAGATCTCCGATCCCCGGGCGCAGCTCTATCGGCGTATCGATGCTGGCCGCTGCGAAGTTAGCTGACCAGGCCTCGCCCAAGGCGGGCATATCCAGAGCGTCACCGTAAACTTCGAGCAAAATCACCTGAGTTTCGGCAAAGGTAGTGCCCAGACACCGGGCATAGGCGGCGGAATCGAATACGAAGCCCATGTCCTCAATCGAGCGAGCAAACGCGAGCTGAGCCGGGCCTTCGGTATCCAGCAACGTACCGTCCATATCAAAAACGACCCCGGAGGGTCGTTTTCTTTGGGTCAGATCTAGCACCCTCGGCGCTCGTCTACTTAGGAGACTTCAACAATCTGCTCGGCGGCAATCAACTTGCCCTCTTCCGCAGCGTTGTGGAAAGACTCGATCTGATCGAAGTTCATGTAGCGATAAATCTCGCTGGACATGGAATCGAGCTTGTTCGCGTACTCCAGGTACTCCGCCGGGGTGGGCAATCGCCCCAAAATACCGCCAACCGATGACAACTCAGCGGAAGCTAAATACACATCGGCGCCATCACCCAAACGGTTGGGGAAGTTGCGCGTGGAGGTCGACATGACCGTGGCACCCGCAAGGACCCGCGCCTGATTACCCATGCACAACGAGCAGCCCGGCATCTCGGTTCGAGCACCGACACGTCCATAAATGTTGTAGTAGCCCTCTTCCATCAACGTATGGGCATCCATACGCGTGGGGGGACAAATCCAAAAACGTGCATCCACGTTATCCGCTTTGTCGAGGAGCTTACCCGCAGCGCGGAAGTGGCCGATATTTGTCATGCAGGAACCAATGAAAATTTCATCGATCTTGGCACCAGCCACCTCTGACAACAGGCGAGCATCGTCTGGGTCGTTTGGACAGCAGACAATCGGCTCATTCACGTCGGCCAGATCAATCTCGATCACGGCAGCGTATTCCGCATCGGCATCGGCGCTCATCAGTGACGGATCGGCCAGCCACTCTTCCATCTTCTGCACGCGACGCTCCAGCGTCCGTACATCACCATAGCCCTGACTGATCATCCAGCGCAGCAAGGTGCAGTTAGAACGCAGGTATTCAGCAACCGAGTCTTCGGCCATTTTGATGGTGCAACCTGCCGCAGACCGCTCGGCGGATGCATCGGACAATTCGAACGCTTGCTCAACGGTCAGCGAGTTCAGGCCTTCAATTTCCAGAATGCGACCGGAGAAAATGTTCTTCTTGTTCTGCTTCTCTACCGTCAACAAACCGTCTTTGATGGCGTAGTAAGGAATCGCGTGCACCAAGTCGCGCAGCGTAATACCCGGCTGCATTTCGCCCTTGAAACGAACCAATACCGATTCAGGCATGTCCAAGGGCATCACACCGGTTGCCGCGGCAAAGGCGACTAAGCCGGAACCACCCGGGAAAGAAATGCCCATGGGGAAACGGGTATGCGAATCACCGCCGGTACCCACAGTGTCTGGCAATAACATGCGGTTGAGCCAGCTGTGAATGATGCCGTCGCCTGGACGCAGAGACACACCACCACGGTTCATGATGAAGTCTGGCAGGCTGTGCTGCGTATCAATGTCCACGGGCTTGGGATAGGCCGCGGTGTGACAGAACGACTGCATCACCAAGTCCGCTGAAAACCCGAGACAGGCCAAGTCTTTCAGTTCATCTCGGGTCATCGGCCCAGTGGTATCCTGGGAGCCCACGGTCGTCATCTTGGGCTCACAGTAGGTGCCGGGGCGAACACCCTCAACACCGCATGCCTGACCCACCATCTTCTGAGCGAGGGTATAGCCCTTATCAGACACTTGCGGCGCTGTTGGCTGACGGAACAAATCCGAAGGCGGTAGACCCATGTGTTCACGCGCACGCTGGGTGAGGCCGCGACCGACGATCAGGTTGATTCGGCCATCGGCCTGAACTTCGTCGAGGATGACATCGGACTTGAAGCCGAACTCTGACAGTACCTCACCGCTGTCACTGAGAATCTTGCCATCGTAAGGGCGAATTTCGATCACATCGCCAAAACCGAGTTTTTCCACTGGCGCTTCGAACACTAGCGCGCCGGCATCTTCCATCGTGTTGAAGAAAATCGGTGCAACTTTGTCACCAATACAAATGCCGCCAGAACGCTTGTTGGGTAC
The DNA here is from genome assembly GCA_042091155.1 of Gammaproteobacteria bacterium. GTDB lineage: Bacteria > Pseudomonadota > Gammaproteobacteria > Pseudomonadales > Azotimanducaceae > UBA4421. The sequence continues at coordinate 33,380 of JBELHZ010000008.1, read as the reverse complement.
GCCGGGCATGTCTTCGCCGAAGAACCACAGCACCGAGTTGGTCGCCGACTTACGAGACGAGCCAGTACCCACCACATCGCCGACGAAGGCCACCTGCATGCCACTTTCTTGCAGCGCTTTGACCTGCGCCATCGGTCCAACCTCGCCCTGTACTTCAGGGGTAAGGCCGTCGCGCTCCATTTTGTACATGGCACGAGCGTGCAGAGGAATATCCGGACGAGACCATGCGTCTTGAGCCGGTGACAGATCATCGGTATTCGTTTCCCCGGTCACCTTGAACACAACGGCCTTGATGCTTTCCGGCACGGCGTCGTTGCTGGAGAACCATTCCGCATCCGCCCAGGACTGCATCACACCCTTGGCATGGGCGTTGCCTGCATCGGCTTTTGCGGCCACATCGTGGAATGCATCAAACACTAAAATCGTGCTCTTGAGTTCTTCAGCGGCGGCTTCTGCCAGCGCGTCGTTGTCCAATAAATTCACCAAGGTGGCGACGTTGTAACCACCGTGCATATTGCCCAGCAAGGTCACTGCCGCTGCCGCATCGATCAACGGCGACGTGGCGTCACCGGTCACAATGGCGCTTAAAAATCCGGCTTTGACGTAGGCGGCTTCGTCCACGCCCGGAGGCACGCGATTGGCAATCAGATCAAGCAAAAATGCTTCTTCACCGGCTGGGGGAGATTTGAGCAACTCGACCAGCTCAGCTGTCCATTCTGGGTCCAGCGGCTTGGGCGGAATTCCCAGCTCGGCACGTTCTTGTACATGGGCACGATAGGCTTCTAACACGACCTTTACTCCTTAGATTCGATGGAAACTGACGAATGTAGGCTCGCCAACGAGGCGCAAATTCTACGCTAGTTCGCTGATCTTGTAGAGAGTTGGTTATCAAAGACCGTTCGTCCTGCTTATTGGGCCGTTCATCTCTCCAACCCAAGCCCCGCGCCGGCATCCACTAGCATCGAGTGGTTCTTCCCAGAACAACGAGCGTTTTATGTACGAACTCACCAGCGAGCAGGACGACCGGATCGATTGGGGAAAAACCTCTGCGGATTACGCCAGACACCGTCCAGGCCCGCCGCCCAGCTTCTACCGTCGCCTGAAGGCGCTGGATATCGGCCTGCCCAGCCAACGGGTAATGGATTTGGGCACGGGTACCGGAGTCATCGCACGACAAATGGCGAAACAAGGGTGTCATGTGATGGCCAGTGATATCTCAGCAGAGCAGGTTCATATGGCTGCGATGCTCGCCAAATCCGACGGCGTGCACATCGATTTTCAGGTTGCCTCGGCCGAAGCAACCCATGCGCCCGATCACAGCCTCGATGTGGTCACCGCCAACCAGTGCTTTCTCTACTTTGACCCCGAACGGATGGTGAAAAATCTGAGCCGTTGGCTCACACCCGATGGTGTCTTGGTGATCTCACATTTTTCCTGGTTGCCTGTAGCTGGGTCCGTTGCAGCTGCCAGCGAACAACTGATTCTTCAGCACAATCCCAACTGGCAGGGCGCAAACTATTCTGGGCTTACCCGGCCTCGTTATCCTGGCCTGTCACCTGGCATGCACTACTGCGGCTACTTCTATTATGACGAGGCAATTCCCTTCACACGTGAGGCTTGGATGGGGCGAATTCGCGCATCACGAGGCATAGGCGCGACATTGACCGAAGATCAGGTGGCGGATTTCGATGCGGAACACGAGCCGTTGTTGCGAGACATTGCCGAACCCGAATTCAGTATCATCCATCGCATCGACGCCCACTTGCTGAGAGCTGGGCCTGTCACGACCCGCTAGGCGCGTTTGTCTTCGCCCCCCTCTTCGGGCTGCCGATCTCTTGATCGTTGATAGAGCGGCGCACCACACCGCCAGCAATAGCTCGCCTCGCGGGAGTGACCTTCTGCCGAGCAATCGGAACAGGTTCGGGTGTTGGCTTGGCGCCGGTTCGCCTCGTTCAGTTCCAGGGTAACGATACCCGTTGGTACAGCAATAATGCCGTAACCCATAATCATGATGAAGGATGCCAGGGACTGCCCAAGGGGCGTGGTCGGCGTAATGTCGCCATAACCAACCGTAGTCATGGTGGTCACTGCCCAGTAAATACTGTGCGGAATACTGGCAAAGGCCGGGTTGGTGCCGCCCTCTACCACATACATCAACGCGCCGAAAATCACCATCAGCGCCAGCACCGAGGCTACGAACACAATGATCTTGCGTCGACTGGCCGCCAGCGCTTGGGCAATCAGTTCCGCCTCACCCACATAGCGCACCATGCGCAGCACCCGAAACACGCGCAACACACGCAAAATGCGCACCGCTAGGAAAAATTGGGCTCCGGGGAACCACAGACTGAGGTAGGTTGGCAGCACACTGAGCAGGTCCACCACTCCGTAGAAGCTTTTGGCGTAGTGCCACGAGTGCTCGATACACCAAAGCCGAACCGCATATTCCACCGTGAAGAGCAGGGTGAAAAACCATTCTGCGTAGTAAAGCTGCTGCCCGTACTCGGCGTTGATCTGAGGCACAGAGTCCAACATGACCGTCAACACGCTGAGCAAAATCATGCCAATCAGCGTGACATCAAAGCGCCGACCCGCCTTGGTATCCGCCTCAAAGATAATGATTCTAAGCTTGTCTCGTACCGTCATCGATTCACTCAATGAACCAGCCTCATACCGCCGAATCTATTCACCGGACGGTTTCATCACGCCAACGGCGGTGCCGGCATTGCGCGGGTCTGCCATACCCTCGTAGCCGCGCTCCGTGCGCAGGACGGAATTAGCGTCGCCCAGAGAAAAACGTGTTCCGAGATCCAACAACTGCTCGTGCCCCATGCGTTCCAGTACGACTCGGGTATCCGGCGACAACGCGAAAGGCTCCACCAGCACGCGATCTGGCAGCCACTGATGGTGGAAACGCGGACTGGAAACCGCATCAGACAGACTCATTTGATGATCGATTACATTCAAAATCACCTGCATGGTCGTGGTGATAATCGTGCTGCCACCGGGCGAACCCGTCACCAGCATCGGTTCGCCGTCTTTCACCACGATGGTCGGCGTCATGGAACTGAGCATTCGCTTACCCGCCTCAATGCTGTTTGCTTCGCGCCCGATCACACCGTAGTAATTGGCAACATTTTCTTTCACAGAAAAGTCGTCCATTTCGTTGTTTAACAAAAAGCCCGCACCTGCAACGACGATTTTGCTGCCATAGGACAGGTTCAGCGTCGTGGTGTAAGCAACCGCGTTACCCTTTGCATCCATCACTGAAGCATGGGTGGTTTCCATACTCTCAGGCGGCAACTGGCCCGCCTCAATCTCTTCGCTGCGGCCGGCCTTCGCGGAGTCAAAATCGGCGAAACGTGCCTTGGCGTATTTCTTATCCGTCAGCCGCGCAATCGGTACCGGATAAAAATCCATATCACCCAGATGCTGGGCTCGGTCTGCATAGGCACGGCGTTCTGCCTCAATGATGGTGTGAATGGCTTGGGCACTGCCGTAGCCCATCGCAGCCAGATCCTGGGCTTCCAGCATGTTGAGCATTTGCACCAGCAGCACACCGCCTGAGGATGGCGGCGGCATCGACACAATCTCGTGACCGCGATAGGTGCCGCGAATAGGCTCGCGCCAAACCGATCGATAGCTTCGCAGATCCTCATGACTGATCAGACCACCGCCGCGCTGCATTTCGGCGACCAGCAGATCCGCGGTCTTACCTTGGTAAAACCCAGATTTCCCCTGTTTTTTGATGCGCTCAAGGCTGGCGGCCAAATCCGGCTGCTGCCACAGGTCACCAACTTGATAGGGCCCGGTCTCCTTGGAAAACACTGCAGCGCTGGCCGGATACATTGCGAACGCTTGCCCCCGCCGAGCAAAACTTTCCGCAAGGTCACGATCTAACACAATGCCCTTGGCAGCCAACTCAATTGCCGGCTGCATGACCTGCGCGCGCTTCATCGTGCCGTATTTTTCCAGCACATCCAGTAGACCAGCCACACTACCGGGCACGCCTGCGGCCAGATGCGAGCGCGTTGATAAGCCCTTAACCACATCACCGTTCTCATCTAAGAACATGTCTTTGGAAGCACTGCCTGGCGCTTTCTCACGATGATCGTTGGTGATGACCGTACCGTCGGCCAAACGAATCACCATAAAACCACCACCGCCAAGATTGCCCGCCGACGGATAAGAGACAGCCAACCCGAAACCGACCGCCACCGCAGCGTCTACCGCGTTCCCACCCTGACTCAAAATATCGGCTCCGATCTGTGAGGCCCAGGAAGAGCGCGTGGCTACCATGCCACCGTCAGCCAGCTCGGCTACCCGGGCTTTTGCCCAAACCGCACTGCTGAACACCACGGTCAGACTGAGTAGCGCAGTGGCCATGAGGCGAATGCAGGAGATAGCGCGGTAATTCATAACAACAGCCGGTGAGAAGTGACCGCCAAATTGTGACCAATGCACCGAGTCTGAGCAACCGGGGACACGCTATGATTATCGCCATTGATTCAGGATCGACTTTTCACGACCATTGAAGCCGTAAAACCCTCTTTTTTTAATCCGTTATTAACGCAGGCGACCGAAGCTGTGCAGATCAAGAAAACCAAAGACTTGGATCGCCTCAAGCGCTTGGCACTCGCCAGCCAAGGTTTAATTGGCCGCAGCCCCTTTGGAACAGGCACTAGCGGGGCAGTCAACGCAATAGAGCACCTGAGCTACATCCAGCTAGACAGCATTTCGGTGATCGAACGTGCCCACAACCACATCTGGCGCAGCCGGGTACCGGACTTTACACCCGATCAAAGCAACCACCTGTTAGAAGACGCTCAGGTCTTTGAGTACTGGGCTCATGCCGCCGCGTACTTACCCATCGGCGAATACCGTTATTACTTGGCCGACAAAGCCGCTGTCAAAGACGGCACCTTGCGCAGAGGCTACGCCAAGGATCGCAAGCTGATGGCTCAGGTGCTCAAACGCATTGCCGACGAAGGCCCGCTGGCGTCCAAGGATCTGGAAGACCGACGCACCAAGAGCAACGGCTGGTGGGACTGGAAGCCCGCCAAACGGGCGGTAGAAGCCCTGTATCTTGAAGGCGAGTTGATGATCTCATCCCGCGCTGGATTTCAAAAAACCTACAACCTAGCTGAGCGCGTCTTGCCCAATGGCATTGACAGCAGACCACCGACTGTTGAAGAACGCGCCAGCCATATGCTCGACCAACAGCTTGCATGCCATGGATTGGTGAGCGCTGTTGGCGCGACCTATGGCAGACGAGACGCCGCACTGCGTCAGGCGATGAAAGCGGAGCTAGCCCAACGACTGGCAGTGGGAACCCTTGTCACAGTCACACTACCCAACGACAGTCTGTATTACGTGGAACCTGCGCGGCTCGAGCAGCCCATGCCGCGATTGGATAATCGCTTAAAAATACTGTCGCCTTTCGACAATGCGGTCATCCAACGCAAGCGGCTAACCGATCTGTTTGCCTTCGACTACCAATTGGAATGTTACGTCCCCGCACCGAAACGTCGCTACGGCTATCTCGCGCTGCCCCTGCTCTACAAAGACAATTTTGTGGGTCGCATGGACTGCAAGGCCCATCGGGCCGACAAGGTACTGGAAATCAAAGGGCTGTTCTTTGAATCCGGGCACGACACGCCGGAAGTGCAGGCCGCATTGGATAACGCACTGCCGGATTTTGCCGGGTTTCAGGGATGTGAAACGATTGTCACCAGCGGAACGCAATCTCTTCCCCTGTAAACAGCACTTCTGTGATTCCGTTAACCATTCATGTTCTTGAAAAGTCCGTCTTAAAACTGTGACCACCTTCTCGACTGTGTCAGAAAAGCCCACGTACCCCTCGCAACTGATAGCCCTCACTGCGGAAGCTTGTTAAACAACCGGGATCGTCCACCAATTTGCTTGCCCAAAATCAAAGCCAGCAGGACCCGTTGACACCGCTCCATGCCAATATTCGACATTTCCAAATCCGGCCTAGTACCCGTAGCGCAAAAAAATTTCGGGCTCGAGAAAGATCTTCAATCATTGATCGAAAACAACTTAGGAGTCGTTTTTAACTGCAAACTTATCGCCAGTGAATTTTCCACCGGTGCGCGACACGCTGGAAGAATCGACAGCCTCGGGCTGTCCGAGGAAAATAACCCCGTCATTATCGAATATAAAAAGGTCGAGTCGTCGGAGTTAATAAATCAGAGTTTATTCTACCTGCATTGGATTCAAGACCATCGAGGGGACTTCGAGTTGGCCGCGCAACGTCGTTTTGGCAACGACGTCTTAGTCGATTGGTCAGACATCAGGGTGATCTGCATCGCACCCAATTACAAAAAATACGATTTACATGCCGTACAGGTCATGGGAGCTAACATAGAACTTTGGAAACACAGGCTATTTGCGAATAACTCCCTGTACCTTGAAGAGGTCTTTCACGCAGTCGGCGCAATGGCAAATGATCCATCAGGTACATTGCGCGGCAACGGTGCAAAGAATCCAAAAATGGTTGAAGCTGGCAAGAAAGCAGCAGTCACGCGAGCAACAGGCACCTATACATTCCACCAAAAACTCGAAGGAAAGAACAGTACGATTCAGATGCTGGCGAAAGCCGCCCGTCATTTCATTTTGGGATTGGATGAATCGATTGAGGAGATGCCAAAAAAATTCTATGTCGCTTATAAAACGTCGCAGAATATCGTCTGTCTCGAAATCAAAAATAGAAACATAAAGCTCTTTTTGAAGCTTGAGCCGACACAGGTTCCAGACGGCACCGAAAACTATCGAGATGTCAGCGACATTGGACACTTCGGCACCGGCAACGTCGAGTTCACTCTTTCGTCACTAAGCGAGCTCGAACCCGTCAAAGAGTTTATTCAAAGTGCTTACAACAAAGTCGGCGGATGACCAAAAACAAAGACCTAGACGAACTCTGCTACCCCTTCATTCACGAACAGGGGTACCTCTGCGATTTCGAAGTCATCACCGATGAGTTGTGCACTCAGGTCGGCATGTGTCTGGCCCTTCTGGATAACAGCCACCCAGATCTGGCGGCAGACTTAGAGCGCCTGCAACCTCTGTGTTGGCATGTTAATGGCTCCATTCGAGGCAGACTGGCCATTGTCGAAGACGATATGGACTGGCTGCACGATCGCTACGATCACTACCGAGAAGAAATCGACGGCATCCGTCAGGGGTTTGTTCTGCCTCGAGGTTCCGTTTTGGCCATGCAGTTTCACCTGGCGCGCTCGTCCGCGAAAAAAGCCATTCGCGCCATGATTCGGCTGGAAGAACAAGGCATCAACCTGCCTGCAATTCTTGGGCGCTTTTGTAATCTGTTGTGCAATGTGTTTTTTGTCTTGGCCGGTGTGGTTAACCACCGAGACGGCACCGTCGAGTCACCGTTCATCAGTAAAAGCTATGGCAAGATTTGAGCGATCGCGCAGAAACCCAGGGCCTTGATCCGACAACCGCGTCGACCGCGTCACAGCTAAGGGAAGCCGCCACTCTCCTGCGGCCAAGGACGTAAAAAGATCGCGCGGCTAGCGTGATCTTCCTTCCCGCAGTCTATACTCCGCGCTCCTGAGTTACCCACTGAGCATTCATGAGCCTTGTGCGCTGCGACAATTTATCCATCCACTTTGGTGATCGGTCCATTCTGACGGATGCCGACTTCTCCATTGAGCCCAACGAACGGGTTTGCTTGATTGGTCGTAACGGAGCGGGAAAGTCCACACTGCTGAAGATCATCACCGGCGAAGTCGTACCGGACAGTGGCGCCGTGCATTTCCAAGACAATCTGCGTGTCAGCGTGCTGGAACAGGCCTTACCGGATGCACAGGAACTCTGCGTGCGCGACGTCGTGGCCCAAGGCTTGGCGGCCCAAATGGCGTTGATTGCCGCCTATACAGACCTCAGCGGCACGGCGGAAAGCGCCGATGACTTTGAAAAGATGGAGCAAATGCAGTCAAGCATCGACACGCTGGGCGGCTGGCAACCCGAGCTTCAGGTCGAAGCCATTATTACTCAACTGGCGCTGCCAGCCGACTCGCTGCTCAGCGAACTGTCCGGGGGTTGGCGCCGGCGCGTGGCGCTGGCCAAAGCCTTGGTCAGCAAGCCCGACCTGCTGCTACTGGATGAGCCAACCAACCACTTGGATATCGCCACCATTCAATGGCTCGAGCACGAAGTTCGCGGCTACAAAGGCAGCGTTATTTTCATCACTCACGATCGCGCGTTTTTGCAGAAGCTTGCGACCCGCATTGTGGAAATTGATCGCGGCCGCATCATCAGCTGGCCCGGCGACTACGCAAACTATCTGCAGCTCAAAGAGCAGGCCCTAGAGGAAGAAGAAACTCGCAACGCCCTGTTCGACAAACGACTGGCTCAGGAAGAAACCTGGATTCGGCAAGGCATCAAGGCTCGGCGCACACGCAACGAAGGCCGTGTACGGGCTCTGAAGGCCATGCGCGACGAGCGCACCAAGCGCCTCACCAAGCAGGGCAAGGCCCAGATACAAATTGCTGCGAGCGAAGAATCTGGCCGAAAAGTGATCGAGGCTCGCGCCATCACACACGGCTATGAAGGTAAGCCGCTGCTCAACAACTTTAAGCTCAAAATCATGCGCGGTGATCGCATCGGCATTATTGGCAACAACGGCGTAGGAAAAACCACCCTGCTGCGCATTTTGCTGGGCCAGCTGGCCCCCGATGTGGGCTCGGTAAAAATCGGTACCAACCTGACCATTGGCTATTTCGATCAAGTACGCGACGGACTGGAATGGGACAAGAGCGTGGCCTTTAACGTGGCCAACGGCAAAGACCACATCACCATGAACGGTGGCGACCGGCATGTGATCGGCTACCTCAAAGGTTTCTTGTTCACCCCGGAGCGGGCCCGCACCGCGATCAAACACCTGTCCGGTGGCGAAGTGAATCGCGTGCTACTGGCCAAGCTGTTCACTCAAACCAACAACTTGATGGTGCTGGACGAGCCCACCAACGATCTCGACATTGAAATGCTCGAGGTGCTGGAAGAAAAGTTGGTGGAATACGGCGGCACCTTGATCGTCGTCAGCCACGACCGCGACTTCGTTGATAATGTGGTGACCAGTACCTTGGTATTTGAAGAGAACAGCCGGTTGATTGAGTACCAAGGCGGTTTCAGCGATTGGGCGAGTCGGGGACGTCAGCTGGCGGTACTGGAACAACGCCCGGGAGAGCTGGCCGAGATCAGCGAAGATGCGGCCGAACCGG
>JBELHZ010000008.1:0-24017 GCA_042091155.1 Gammaproteobacteria bacterium | reverse complement strand
CGAACCGGAAGCTGTCGCGCCAAGCAAACCCGCCAAGTTGAAAAAGAAACTCAGCTACAAGCTGCAGCGCGAGCTCGACGCTCTACCCGACACCATTGCCGAACTCGAAGGCAAGATCGCCAAGCTGACAGAGCAAACCAGTGCGGCGAGTTTTTACGATCAGGAATTTTCCGTTACCGAACCCATACTCAACAACTTGGCCACAACCCAAGAGGCGCTGGATACGGCAACAGAGCGCTGGATCGAGCTAGAGGAACTGCAAGAGAGCGATTGAGGCTAACGGCTGTGGGCCATTAGCGCATCGTCCACCTCCACCACGCCCCCGTGCTGGCTGGCAAAGTACACCTTGGCATCCTTCTCAAACAGGATCAGGCCATCCATAAATCTGACGTCTTCCGCGTCCACGGGTTCCAGTCCCGCACCATGCCGCATGGTGAAGATCGTCATATCGTGGGTCACACAGAGATCCAGTTGTCGTTGTCCGGCTTCGGTCGCTGGCGCTCGCAGCTTATCGAGCATGACCTCTAGCACCATGGCGACGGCTCGGTGGGGGTTCATCATGGCAGAGAGCGGCACATCGCCGGCGAACCAGCCACCCACGTAGCTCGCCAAGCCCCCGGCATCACGCAGCCCCTTCCACATGCGTATCTGATCCAGCGCGTAGAAAACACCGAACGCCTCCACGTCACGCACGCGACTGACCACACCACCCCGACGGGCGGCACTGGATGCGCCAATGGCCAGCGTGCCGGTATCGGTGCAGCGTTTTACCGGACTGGAATACCCTCGCAGGTTAACGTCCGGTAGCTGGGTGCCGAACCGTACTGCCAGCGCACGCCCCTCATCAGTCAGTGGATTTTCAAGATCGTGAATGTCACGACGATACTCTCTGGCCGAATGGCGCATGAGCAGCACCGCCCGATCCACACCCTCGGAAAAAACAGCCCGAGTCATGCGCGCGGTGGCATCGCCGAAGGTATCGTCGGGCTGATTGTAGTGATTGTTCATAGACTGCACTGCGCTTAAAACATGGCATAGTATCTCAGGGTCTAGAGTAGAGGGGAGACACGTATGAATAGATTACAAGATCGGGTAGCCGTAATAACCGGCGCGGGCCGAGGCATTGGACGGGAGATCGCCCTGCTGATGGCGTCTCAGGGAGCCAAGATTGTGGTGAACGATTTGGGCGCCAACACAGACGGCACCGGGTCCACGATGATTGCCGATGAGGTGGTTGCAGAAATCGTCGCCGCTGGTGGTGAAGCGGTGTCCAATACGGACTCTGTTGCCGACGTCGCTGGCGGCGAGCGTTTGGTACAAACCGCAATCGACGCCTTTGGCGGCATGGACATATTGGTCAACAACGCCGGCATTTTGCGTGATCGCACCATTTTCAAAATGGAAGAATCCGATTGGGACGCCGTGCTCGCCGTGCACCTAAAGGGCCACTACTGCTGCACCCGTCCATTCGCCAACTACATTCGAGCGGAAAACCGCACCGGCTGTCGCATCATTAATTTTTCCAGCGTGTCCGGTCTGTTTGGGAATTTCGGCCAAGCGAATTACGCTGCGGCCAAGGCAGGCATTGCCGGCTTCTCGCGAGTCATGGCGCTAGAGCTGGCCAAGTACGGCTGCACCAGCAACACCATCTCGCCGGGCGCCCTGACCCGAATGACGATCCCATTGCGGGAAAACCGCGGCGAAACAGTCGAAGAGTCAGATATGGAAGCCGGCGGCCCACAGCATATTGCGCCGATTTGTGCCTGGCTGGCGGGTGAAGAATCCGCAGGCATCACATCCGAAATTTTCCACGCCGCTCGCGGTGGCATCGCCATCATGCAGCAGCCGCGAATTATCAAGCAGTTCAAAAAGTCCGAAGGTGTGTGGAGCGTAGACGAACTCGACAGCTTGGTGCCCCAGCTGATGGACGCCAAAAAAGCCAACATGGAAGCCGCCGACGCATCAGCAAAACCTAGGGTGAGCTAGCGCAAGATCGCGCAGAGGAGATCATATGAGTAACAAAGTTGAAGGCCTACACCACCTAGCGTTGTGTACTGCCAACATGAAAAGCCAAATTGAATTCTTTACCGACAAGCTCGGCATGGAACTGCAAGCCCTGTACTGGATGCACGGGGTGGAAAACACCTGGCACGGGTTTCTACGCCTGAACGATGAAAGCTCCATTGCCTTTGTCTGCAATCCAGACATTGAAGGTATCGAGGTACAACTGGGCGTTACCCACGCCGGCAATCCCGGCGCCAACAGCGCGGCGGGCACCATGCAACACTTGGCGCTGAAAGTGAAAAATCATGCTGAGATGATGGCCATGCGCGACCGGCTGCGCGCAAAAGGCGTGCCGGTACTCGGCCCCATGGATCACGGCATGTGCGTGAGCATGTACTTTGCCGGACCGGAAAATTTGTCGCTGGAACTTTCCTACTCATTGGAACCCATCAACAACGCCCATTGGATTGATCCAGAGGTGGTTGCTCTGGCCGGCATTTCTGCAGAAGAGCTGAACCGGTACAAAAATCCCGCAGCCTTTGCAGACAGTGGCGGCAGCATTGCTCAACCCGCCATCGACGCAACGGCCACAGGCCCACATATGACCAACTACCCACCCGGGCGTTACGAAGCCTCCATGGGGCTACCCGATGAGGTTGTGCTGAATCTCGTGGAATCCGAGCCGCCGGTTTCCGCGTGATCACTGCCCGATACGTCAAAAGTAGAACTGTCTGCACTCAAATGGAGTGCAGACAGCTGATGCCAATGGCTAGCTCAAACGCGACATCAACCAGGCATCGATGAAATTCCCCTGACGAAACGCGTACCGCCTAAGACGCCCTTCCGTTTCAAAACCAGTACGCTCGTCTAGCTGTGTTTTGAAAAGCGTTCATACCTAAAAACTAGCACGAGAATTAGCATCGCCCTTGCGCGAGAGCACTTTTCAGCGACAACTGTCTACCGTCTCTCAATAACGCTCTGAGTTAGCACCGACCACGGCGTCTTAGAAATACCCCGCCCAGCGCAGGTAAACCCGGTCACCGCCACCTTGGGTGAGCGACTGGCCGGTTGGCATCATGCCGACGGTAATGGGCGCGAACTCGTCCCCGCTGCCGCCGGTAGAGCCGATCCAGCCCAGCTGCATGTTTTGATTTTGGCCGACATCGTAGGCGAACTGCATTTGCACCAGGCTGCTGCTGTCGTGAAGGTTGGTGATGACGGTAAGCTGTTGGGTCAACAAGGGGTGCCACTCAAACGTACCGCCTAGGGCCAAATAGTCACGCATCAGGTTAAAGAATTCTCCGCGCTCCAAACCGGCCTGCAAATCTGCTGACAACGCGGTCAACGGCGTCGGCAGTTCGGCTAACCCAAAGTCGTTATGGAAATATTCGGCAAAGGCGTAGACCGTCCGGCCTCGCCAGGGAAACGCCACATCAATATTGATCACCCCAAGCACACCCCAGTCGTTGTGTAAGGCGTCTTGGGAAATACCTCGGCGCATGGCGATATCGCTGCGCAATACGGCTGGGCCTACCGGCACACGCCCACTCAGGCCGAAAAATTCCGTGTCGTAGTGCTGGGCCGCAATCACTTCAAATTCGAATGACCCCGCGTAGCCGTGCCATTTCGCCGCGGTGCTGGCGACGTCACCGGCAACGCTGTCCAAGCGGTCACGCCGAAACACGTGTAACAGTTGGGCATCGTGGCCGTTATCAAACAGCCGTTCGATCAAAACGAGATCGTCACCGGCTTTGTAGTCTCGATCCACTGCGGTTGGCGCGAAGGGATTAAAGGGATCCAGCGGCTGAAAAACGATACCGCTGCCCCAACTCACGGCCTGCCGGCCCACGGTGACGGCCCAGTGGTTCGAGCGCCACTGGGCGTTCAACCGGTCCAATCGATGCAGGGCTCGATGCCGCCGGCCATCGTTCAAATCATCCGCTAGATTCAGTAAGCGCAGGTCATCGCTGACGACCACCTGTTCGTCCCCTGACGAGGTCTGGCCAAGCATTATGGCGTCGCCATACTGCACAAGTGCCGTATGCGCGGCCTCAAAAGACCAAGAACCGACGTCGTGCTGCAACATGGTGCGCAGATCAACGGAACTGTCGTTGCGGCGATTGCTGAGAGAGTCCCGATACACATCGGTGCCCGGCACATTGCTCGCGCTGGCGAAGCCTTTCAGTCGAAAGGTCAGCGACGTATCACCCTCGAACCGCGACCGCGTTGTCGCAGACCCATCACGCCTCGAAAACGCCGCGTTATCACGATAGAGCGACACAAGTGCTGGCCCGGTCTCAACGGACACCGAAGTCTTCAACCCATCGGGCGCAGCGGTGAGCGTCGGCTTTGCTTTAGACAACGAGGGTTCGTCCGTCTTGATTGCGACCTCGGCAACCCACGCACCGGCATACCCCATCGCTTGCACGGCCTGCCGCAGCTCTGGTGTCTGGGATGGCTCCCGAGGCAACACCACCACTCGATGCAGAACCTGCTCGCCTTGTTCGAAGACCACGGTGCGGATCTCTCGAACCGGCAACGACAACTCCAGTGTCGATGCCGCCTGCTGTAAAGCCGACGCATTTTGAACATCGGCAAAGCTGCCAATGACGACCACCGGTTCCGCCCGCAGCGCAGCCGCACTCAACACGAGGAGCATTAGCCCAATGCGACGAGACATCGACGTTAACCCGCAGAAGCGCTGTCTTGATGAATTTCGCCGTCCAGCATGGCGACTTGCCGCGACGTATAGCTCATCACGATGGGGTCATGAGTCGCGGTGACGATGGTCATGCCCTGCTGTTGATTCAGATCACGCAGCAGTCCCAGCAATTCCTCCGTCGTTTTCGAGTCGAGGTTTGCCGTCGGCTCATCGGCGAGCAACAACACCGGCTCGGTCACAATCGCTCGCGCAATGGCCACGCGTTGCTGCTGACCGCCGGAGAGCTCACCGGGCCGCCGGTCACCCAGATCACCCAGCCCCAACCGTTGCAGGGCAATATTGGCGCGCTCGCGACGCTCCTGGCTTGGCGTACCTTGGAGCTGCAGGATAAACTCCACATTCTCCCGAGCAGTCAAAACCGGAATCAGGTTATAGGCCTGAAAAACAAAGCCCACGTTGCGCAGACGCATCTCCGCCAGCTCCGCCGCATTCAGGCCGCCCAAATCCACGCCACCAACCACCACGCTGCCCGCATCAAATCCGTCCAGACCACCGATGACGTTGAGCAAGGTCGATTTGCCCGAGCCCGAGGGCCCGGCCAAGCTGACAAACTCACCGGCGTTAATGGTCAGATCGGCACCGCGCAATGCATACACCGGTACCGTGTCCTGCTGGTAAATTCGCTGCACACCTTGGCAAGCCACTACTGGAGCGGTGGTCGAGTTGTTCTGTTGGGAATCCGTCATGTTGTTCTCATCTGTTCTCGTCTGTTCTCATGCAGCGATCTAGCGATTCATCGCCATCAGCGGGGAAATTTTCAGAGCTCGTCTGGCCGGGAAGTAACTGGCGAAAACACCGACCAGTACGCTCAAGCCACCGAACAGCAGCAGATCTTCCAAGGTCAGCACCGGTTTCAAAATCGTGCTCATGCCAAAGGCCTCCACACTCTCACTGAAGGCCGACAAATCAATACCGTCGCCCAACCCGAAGACCATGGCGACACCAAGCAACAGACCTGCGATCACACCCACCACCATGATGCCGACGCATTCCATCACCACTTGAATCAGCAGCAGGCCTTGGTTCATTCCAAGGGCACGCAGCATGCCCAACTCACGGGTGCGCTGCATGACCGTCGCAATGAGGGTATTCACCAGGCCAAAGGTCAGGGCGCTCATGATCAAGAAAAACCAAATCGCCATGGTCGCATCCACAAGATCAACAATTTCCGCCACCTGAGGTTGCATCTCACGCCAGTCTTTAACGACCAGTTGCGGGTGCTGGGCGGCCAGCTCGCGCTGTGCAACGCCGCGATCCTCTTCTGCCTGCAGCACCAGCGACCATTCTGTAATGGGCGCACTGAGTTCTGCGTTTCCAAGCGCTGCCTGCATGGCTTCTAATCCAGTGAACACCAACAGCTCTTCGGAGACTTTCATCGGTGCATCAAAGACGCCGGCGATGCGATAGCCGCGCTCACGACTCTTGCCGTCGGCTCCCTCCATGATGACCACCACGCGTCTACCCACACGAGTTTGTAGGGTCTCTGCCAACGCCTTGCCAATCAGTAGGCGTCCATCCTCAGGCCCGCCCAAGTCCTCACCCTCAATCACAAAATCACGGTAAAGGGAGATCCCCTCGTTGGCAGGATCTACTCCGACCAAGGCGACACCGCGAGTTTCACGCTCACTACTGATCACAGCGGGAATGTTGATGCGTTGGGCAAACCCGAGGATCGGAACCTGGTCGTCCAAGGAAATCGGGGTTAGCGACGAAAAAGCATTTTGCAGGCTCGGGTCATCGGCAAAGCCCGGCGCCTGCAGCTTGATGTGGCCAGTCAGTCCGGAAACCGCTGTCTCCAGCATGTCGACCTGCCAGCCACGAATCAGCGCATTGGACAATGTCGTTCCGCCAACGGCCACAGCAATGGCTGCGAACAGAAAAAAGTTGCGGCGTCGATACCGCACAATGTTCCGCAAACTGAAATTAAAGAGCATGGCCAAGGTGCTAAAGAGAGAGGTATTGAACATAAGGCTTACTCCGCCCGCAGGGCAGTCACGGGGTTGATGCCCCGAACACGCACTGTGCTGACTAAGGCAGCGAGCTGGGTGCCAGCGATCATGACCAAGGGTGCGGTGGCCATACTGTCCCAAGTCGCCTTGGGATAGATGCGATCCATGGCGCCCATTTGCATCTGCTGAATGGCCTCCTCACCACCCATCTGGTCTAGGGGAATGCCCACGCTGGTCAGATAGCTGATAAGCGGGTAGGACAAGCCGAGACCGAGTGCTACTCCCAAGGAACTGAGCAGCAGCGCTTCAAACTGAACCTGCCCAATCACCTGCCAAGGACGCATGCCCAAGGCCATAAACAGGCCAAACTCTCGGGTGCGTTCGTACAGCACCATGACAAAGGTGTTTACCACCGCAAAGGTCACCAAAATCAGCAACAGCGAATAGAACAGGTACCCTCCGGCTTTATCCATTTCAATGGACTGTTCAATCAGCGGCATCAGCTGCTGCCAGGTCTGCAGTGTCAGCCGCTCCGACAGCAGCGGCTCGATCTGCGCAGCAATCGCGTTGAGCTGCGATAGATCATCTACCATCAACAGCAACATATGAGCTTCGTCCTCCAGATAGAACGCCTCGGCTACCCCGGCAATCGGCGCAAAGACCAGCGTCCGATCCAGTGCCGTTTGACCGGTCTCCACGATGCCGGAGATCACAAATATCGCTGCCGCGACCGCGCCCTGTTTGCCGCTCCCAAGCACCACCAATTCATCACCAACGGCCGCACCCAAGTTACGGGCCATGGATGCCCCGATCAATGCTTGGTCGGCTTGCGTGGGCGTATCGCCGTCAATCACGTTATCGTAAATATCCAGGTGCTGCTGCTCTGCTTCAAAATCCACACCAACCACCATGCCACCCAGGGATTTTTCGCCCATGGACACCACAGCAAAGGCCTGGACCCGAGGAAAGACCGTCAGTCCGTCAATTGCCGACAGCTCCGTCTGCAGCGCCTGAGCGTTCTCGATGGTGCGATCAAACCGAGGCTGATCGACGTAGCTCTTCTGGCTGATCTGTCCGTGCCCGGTAAAATAGCGGGTGGCAGAGTCGATCATGATTTCGTAACTGCCGGATTGCAGGCTCATGGCGAAGGACACCAGCAACACAGAGAAAGCGATACCACCGGCGGTTAACCAAGTACGAGCCGCGTTACGCTGTAAGTTGCGCCAAGCCAGCCGTATCACCGGCTGCGTCCAGACTGCAGAGAAAACAGCGTAAACATGCGATCTGGCACGTCCACATCAAAGTCCATGTCGAGGTATTCCAGCTCGGTGTATTGGTCGGGCTTGTCTTCTTCCTGCATGCGCATGCGGGTCGCCATGACACGGCCGCCCAACTCGCCAATGGCTAAGGACACCATGCGTCGCACTGGCTCCATGTCTTGATCAAAATAGGTCAGCTCCAGTAGCACGAGGTCTTCACGAATGCGCAGCTGCTCCTTACCCCAGACGACGGCAGCGTCTTCTCGCGGCACCGCGTCGATCACGTATACCGCCATGCCCTCGTCTTCAGCCGTGCCCACATGTTCCAAGGTGTAATCGCGCAACCATTTGTCGCTGCGGGACATGTCGTTATAGGAAAAGTCAGAGCCCGCCCAGCTTTGCGACATCATACCCCCCGGCAGCCGGATGCTTTTGTTGAGCTTCGGGGTATAGGTCCACATACGCTCGCCTTGCTTGAGTAACGCATTGCCCGCATCTCGGGTGGGCGCAACAAACCGAATCAGCGCGTCCTCGCGCCCACGGGTCCACGCTTTCAATGTGGATTTACGCTGCCAACTCGGGCGTTTGATGAGCATGGACATTTCTGCGTAGGACGACAGACCGCGAGTTTGATCGATCGAACCGGTCACTAAGGCAACGACATCAATTTTTTCGCTGGCTTGGGTAGAGCAAAGCACTGTGAGAAGTGCCAGATTTAACAGCACCGCGCGTCGTGCCACACACGTCAAACATTGCAACGCCGGAGAAATTAGCTGGGTCGATATCGCCATGGTTGATCTCGTACTGGTTGCTGCAAGTCCGGCTGAAGACTAGCCAGCACAGAAAGCAATTGCAAAGAATCTGGATGCGATCTATTTTTAGACTTAGTCTAAAATTTAGAGCGCTTATGTCCCTCAGACAAATCAATCGTCAGAAAACCCGACTGGCCATTTTGGATGCGGCGCGGTCCCTGGCGGCGGATTCGACGTGGCAGGCCCTCACCACCCGGCAAATCGCCAAAGCCGCACAGGTCAGCTACCAGACGTTGTACAACTACTTTCCTTCCAAGGCAGAAATTGTGCGCGCACTCATTGTTGAGACCTACGTCGGACCCGAAGAAGATATGCTGAACATCATCAAACGCTACGAAGACGATTTGTTGGCGAGCATCAATGAGATCAATGCCGCGCGCTTCCACTCGATTCAGGCGGCAGATCCCCAATGGTGGACACTGATCAGCAGCTACTTCGCACCGAAAAGTGCTGGCGGCTACAGCGGGGCCAATATTTTGGAACTGGTGGATCAAAGCGGTGACAGCTACTACTACCAACTGTTGCGTCAGGCGCAAGGCACCGACAAGTTGCGCGCGGACGTGGACATCCAGCTAATGGCACATACCCTGTATTGCATTGCCAACAGCGCGGGCGAGCGACTGATCTTCGCCGAGGCAAACGCCAATGCGCTGCGAGCGGTTTTGGCCGAACAAAGTGCGCAGTTGGTCACCCCCTATTTAACGCTGCCCGGGTAGCGACCGCTTAGCGCCTGCGCATTAACGACACCACGTTGTCCCCTGATACCACTTGTTGGGTCGGTCGGAACAGAATCTCCCAGGTCACAATTTTACCGGCTTCACGAAAAAAGCCGCGACAACCGATACCGGTATCAACGACAAAAAGATTCACGGTCGCGGACTGGGTTTGAGCCTCATTCCAGAGCAAACAAACGTTTGGCTCGCTTTCCAGCTTGGCGATGCCATCCAGGGCGAACGATCCAATTCGCGCATCCAAGACGTAGGTGCCGTTCTCGTCGGCACCAATACGAACGGAGACATTGCCATGACCGGCACCTTCCACACTGCCGGTGAGGGTGATGCCGTCTTGATCTTCCACAATCTCAAGATCGACTTCGACCGGCACGCCAAGACTGCTGCCCTCATAGACGACACTGCCCTTGGCGGACCAAAGTCCTTTACGTATCAACAATGATGTTCTCCTGCTCAAACAGTTCTTGGGGTTGGATCGTAGTCAACGAATCAGCCGCGAAGGCCACCTCAGCACTAGCCAAAAAAGCGCTACCCACAGGGTAATAACACCGTGGGCTCTTATTCCGGGCGCTGTTCACTTCGTTACTGACCGGCGTCAGCTGCAATGGTACCGGCAGATCTGACGCCAACAAGGACTTTAACGCCGATGTCTCAACCTGTGGGTCTAACCATTGGACCGCCTGTTCGGGCCGCAAAAAAACCGGCTGCCGATGATGCAGCTCGT
This sequence comes from Gammaproteobacteria bacterium, assembly GCA_042091155.1. Classification (GTDB taxonomy): domain Bacteria; phylum Pseudomonadota; class Gammaproteobacteria; order Pseudomonadales; family Azotimanducaceae; genus UBA4421. The sequence continues at coordinate 13,816 of JBELHZ010000008.1, read as the reverse complement.
CCAGGCTGGGATGGGCTGCGGTCGTCAGCAAGGTGAAGCTCAGGTGTTCAGCGGTTTCGCCCGCACTGCCCCTTGGTTGCCAAGCATCCCACAAACCCGCAAGCAACAAACCCTCCTGGGCCTGATCACTGATGAAAAACGGTTGTTTGTGCCCTGCACGCCGCTGCCATTCGTAAAAGCCTGAGACGGGAACGACACAGCGTTGCTTGGCAAAGGGCCCTCGAAAAGCGGGACTGCGTGCCGCGGTTTCTGCTTTGGCGTTAAACATGCTGTAGCGGGTAGACGGCCCCTGAGACCAGCTCGGCGTTAACCACCAGCGCATCGGTATGCATTGGATTTGGCCGTCATCACCGGACCGCAGCACCGGCAGGGTCTCGGTAGGCGCTGCATTTGGGTTGTCATCCCCGGGATACTCTTCCTGCAAAATGGCCATCAGCAGCTTCGTCAGCTGGGTGACCTGAATGTTCAGTCTGCCGCACACGACCGCCTAGCCGTGTTTTCCAAGCTGCCATCCAGCGGGCGACAACTCACGTTCGGCAAAGGTTGTCGGCACCTCTTCGAGGGCCGTCGCCACGGTGTCGTTCCATCGGTTCAAAAACCCAAAGGCGGAAATCACCGCCACAATTTGGGTAACTTGGCGTGGCGTGAAGTACTGGCCCAGCGCATCAAAATGACCTTGCGTCGCCCCATTGGGTACTTCTCCGGCAGCAAGCGCCAAGGCGACAACCGCGCGTTCTGCATCGCTAAAACATTTCGCGGTTTCGTAGCGCAGCACCTGTGCGCGTTTTTCAGCTTGGGCATCTGGCGCAGGACTCATGCGCTCGGTGTTGTGGCCGGTATGCGCCTGACAGTAGCGGCACCCGGCACTGATACTGACGCAGTAGGCCACCAACTGAAGCAAGTCTGCGGGCAAATTTTCTTCCGAAGCATTTTGTTCCGGCGCGACGTCGATCATGGTCTTGAGCAATGTCTTCACATCCGCGCCCATCACAGTGCCAAATAACACAGAGAATGCTGCGGGCAGTTGACGCATATGCGCCATGGTGCGAACGCTATTGGGCACGAAACCCATGGTGGCTTCAGACATGGCCAAAATCGGCTTCAGTTCGTCCAGATCCTGCATATCTACGGGGGGTAGATGTGGCATGGAAGTCCTCCTGATGATTCATCAGCTCCCATCTTCCCTTGCACGCGCCCGACTTGGAAGTCCCACGTGAGATCGCTCATCACAATTGCAATCCTCTTACAGCTGATGAATGCTCACCGGCCTTACAAGTGAGCATCAGAACCCTCTATGAGCGAAACCCAAGCCCCGATCGCACCGCGACGCCCCTACCGCCACAGCTATCATGGTGTGGACTTGGATGACCCCTATTACTGGCTACAAGACCCGAACTATCCGCAAGTGGACGACGCCGATGTGCTCGCCTACCTAAATGCCGAAAACAATTACTTCGAATCTTGGTTCGAACCCCATCAGGGCCTGACACGAACGCTGTTTGAAGAGCTGAAGTCCCGCAAGCCCGAGCAGGACGAAAGCGTGCCCTACGAAAAAAACGGTTACCGCTATCAGTGGCGCTTTCAGACAGGCGATCAATACCGCGTTTGGCGTCGCCAGCCTACTGCCCCAGAGCATGGACCTTGGGAAACCCTTCTGGATGAAAACGCCCTGGCTGAGGGTTGCGACTATTTTCGTCTCGGCGCCTTAGCGGTCAGTCCGGACGGTAAAACATTGGCCTACAGTACCGACACGAATGGCAGTGAACGATTTACGTTAAAAGTCATCGAAATCGATAGCGGCAACGAACTCACGCCGGCCATTGAAAACTGCGCAGGAAGCGTCGTTTGGAATGCATCCAACACTGGCTTTGCCTACCGGTTGGTCAATGCACAGTGGCGGCCGGACAAGGCTCTTTTTCGGGACTTGGCCACTGGTGATGACACGCTGCTGTACGAAGAGCACGACGAGTCTTTTTTCGTTGGTCTTGGACTGTCTCAATCCGAACAGCTGATGTTCATCAGCGCCGGCGACCACGTCACCAGCGAAGTGCGATGCGTGCCAAGAGATCGCCTACTGGCACCCCCACTCGTGATCGCCCCGCGTCGCTCCGGCCACGAATACGATGTGGATCATCAAGGGGACAGCCCAGCATCGGGCCGTTTAATCATTCGCAGTAATCGCCAGCACGCCAATTTTGACTTGTTTGAAACGCCGGTGACCGAGCCCGACGAAAGCCGGTGGCAGGTCATGCTGGCAGGTGATGACAGGCACTACCTGATGGGCCATGTGGCCTTTGCCAACGCCACCGTAGTTTGCCTGCGCATTGATGGTCTTGATCAGATTCAGATCATAGACGAAACAGGCACCCACCAAATTGAATTCCCGGAGCCTGCCTACAGCTTGGATCTGGGCACTAACCCATCTTACGACACCGACACGTTGCGCATCGCCTATACCTCCATGGTCACTCCCCATACCGTATACGACTATGACTGGCGGCAGGCCAAGCTCACCTCATTGAAAGTACAAGACATCCCCGGCGGCTATGACGCAGGAGAATACGTCAGCGAACGCCTGGAGGTCACCGCGCGCGATGGCAGCTTGGTACCCCTGAGTTTGGTACGGCAGAAAGACACGCCTGTGAACGGCAGCGCGCCGGTTTACCTGTACGGTTACGGTGCCTACGGTCACGCCATTCCCCCGGGTTTTTCCAGCAACATCATCTCGTTGCTGCAACGCGGCTTCAGCTTCGCCATCGCCCACATTCGCGGCGGCGACGACTTGGGCTACCACTGGTATACCTCGGGCAAGCTAGCGCAACGCACCAATACCTTTAACGACTTCGTCGACTGTGCCAGACACTTGATTGCCAGCGGCCATACCCAGGCGGGCAAGATCGCTATCGGCGGGGGCAGTGCTGGCGGGGAACTGATGGGAGCCGTGATCAATCAGGCTCCGGAACTGTTTGGTGCTGTCGCCGCCCACGTGCCCTTTGTCGACGTGCTCACCACCATGCTGAACTCGGATTTGCCCCTTACCCCCATGGAGTGGCCGGAATGGGGTAATCCCATCGAAGACGCTGAAGCCTTTCATTACATCCGCAGCTATTCCCCCGTCGATCAGGTCAGCGCCCAGGACTATCCGCCCATGCTGGTGACGGCTGGCTTGAACGACCCACGAGTGACCTACTGGGAACCTGCCAAATGGGTGGCCAAGTTGCGCCACACCAAAACCGATGATCACATCTTGCTGTTAAAAACGAACATGGGCGCCGGTCACGGCGGTCAATCCGGGCGCTTTACCGCCCTTGAGGAACTGGCTGAAGAATACGCCTTCTTCTTATTGCACTTGGTTGATGCTCAGAAACTGTGACAATCGCGCTTGTAGTGATCTAATTGATACAGACACTTGGCAAGGATAGTGAGTCAAACAAGCGAGGTGACGGCAATCAGAAGGCGGCGTAGGCCGGTGCCTTGGCGCTCACATTCAGCGGTACTAGATAGTCCTCGCGCAGCATTTCGCCAGAATGGATCGAGCGCATGTTGTTTTTCACGCGCTTTTAGTTCGCATGTAAATCTCGATACCAAGGTTATCCAGCAACTTCTTTAACGTGTCCCACTTCGGTGAAGCGCTACCGGAGAAAATTTTATAGAGGCTCTCTCTACCAAGCCCTGTTTCTTGAGCCACTTTGCTAACGCCTTTGGAGCGCACAGCATTACCTAGCGCAATAAGAAACATGCGGGGGTCGTCGTCGTGGTACGCCTCGTTGATGTATTCAACGATCGCTTCCTTTGTGTGGAGAAAATCTCGGATGTCGAGCGGTTTTGTCTGAGTTTTCATAATTCTGCCTTTAGTTTTTTTGCTAGCGCGATGTCTTTGCTCTGAGTTGATTTGTCACCGCCACAGAGCAGTACAACGACCACTTGACCTCTAATGGTGTAGTACACGCGGTAGCCTTTGCCGAGGCGTACCTTCATTTCACTTACGCCGTTACCCACGGCTTTGTATTCACCGAAGGTGCCAGCGGCTACCCGATCAATACGTTTCAAAATCGCCTTTCTGGCCATTTGGTCTTTGACCGTTTTGATCCAGTTCGTGAAGATTAATGTTGTTGTGACTTCGTATTTCACGAGCTTATTGTATCCCTTAAGATACAACAAGGTTTTACCGCTCATCGCTAAAAACCACCGTTCATCGGAGGAATCAATGAGCACAGACGTGGAGCAGTCCTACACCCGTGACCCTGCTAATGAAGGAGTAAAGCTACCCTTCGCAACACCCGGCAGCGGTCTCACTGAGCACTGGATATCAGTGCGCGATCAACTCAAACCAGTTCCGTATGGCGGACATAAGGACAAAGCGGGGCCTAGTGGAGCTTGCACAAATGGGTGGCCAAGTTGCGCCACACCAAAACCGATGATCACATCTTGCTGTTAAAAACGAACATGGGCGCCGGTCACGGCGGTCAATCCGGGCGCTTTACCGCCCTTGAGGAACTGGCTGAAGAATACGCCTTCTTCTTATTGCACTTGGCACCAGCGCAGAGTTAGAGGCTTGCTCTGAGTTCCTCTCGAAACTGGGGGGCTGCAATATTGATCAGCGCTTCGGCTCGGGCCTGATTTGGCAAGTCTTTGATCTGCGCCACCCCGTACTCGGTGACAACCGTGTCCACGTCAGTACGCAACGCGGTCACCATTTCCACCTTGGGCACGATTCGCGACACGCTACCGCCCCGGGCGGTGGCGTTCATGGCGACAATGGATCTACCGCCCTTGGAGGCTTTCGCCGCACGCATAAAGTCTACGCTGCCACCGGTGCCGGAAATCTGTCGCCCACCTGCCATCTCCGCGTTGACCTGACCGAACAGGTCCACTTCCACTGCCGAGTTCACAGACACGAATCCATCCAACTGCCGAATCGCGCTGACTTCGTGGGTATGGTTCGCACCGCGAAACACCACGTCACGACGCCGGGCTAGCCAAGACATCAGTTCTGCACTGCCCAATGCCATACCGGTCACATGCTTGTGCCTGTCTAGGACTTTACGTGCCCCGGTAAGATTGCCGTTTTCGATTAACCGCATGCCGCCGTCGTCAATAAGCCCACCGTGCATACCCAGATCATTCTTGTCAGATAGCTGGCTCAAAATAGCGGCGGGAATGGCACCAATACCGGTCTGTAGGCAGTCGCCATCGCGAATCAATCCGGCCACCAATCCACCGATTTCTTGGGCCGCCTCATCAATGTTGGCCTGCCCAAGGGCTGGGGCAGATTCGTCACTCTCAAACATGGCGTCAATCAAGGCCGGGTTGATCAGCGGACTGCCTGCTGGCGCAACCAACCTTGGGTTGAGTTGCGCGATGACGATGGGCCCCTGCGCCAACACACTGTCGTGAAAATCCACATTCGGGCCAACCCGCAGCCTGCCCTCGTGATCGTAGGCAACCTGCAACAAATAAACGTCAACCTTCGATCCAAGATAGTCGTAGGTGGTGCGCATTTGCATGGGCAAGTAATGCACTCGGCTTGACCCTGCTGCCGCCAGCGCCGACGACATGAAAAACGTCGTAACTGAAGCAGTTTCATTCCACTGGGTAAAGTCTGTCTGATTTAACCCCGGCAGCGGAAACTGAATGAACTCCAAGTTCGCAGGCAGTTCGCATTGGGCCAGAGCGCTCAGCAGGCCGGTAGGTTCGTTGCTGCTGCCGGCGACGTAAACCCGCTGGCCGGCCCGAAACAGATCGATGATATGTTGCATTGCTTATCCGTAAATCGCTGCTACCTACGCGCTTCAGCGCCGGTACAGCTGTTGTAAAACCGTCAAATAGCCAAAGGCACCCAGATAGTAGGCCACGGGAAACCACATGGGCCACAGAGTTTGCAATATGTCACCACCCAAGGGCATGCCGAGATAGACATGGCGAAAGGCCAAAAACAGCAGTGCCATCATCACCCCGGTCGTAAAGGCAACCATGATGCCCTGACGAGGCGAAAACATAGCGCCCACCACTCCGCCCACCAAACCCGCGACCCATACCGGAACAATCGCAGCTGCGATGGATTGATCCGAACCGAGGGCATCACGAATCAGGATCCAAACCAGCACACCGGAACAGCCGGCTACCGCCGTGCGCAGAAAAAGCACCAATGTATTCAACCCGTTCTCCTTGGCAAACGGCTCTATCCCAAGCCCGTCCGTAACTAAGGCCTAGAGTAACACTCCGGCTGGTCTGTAGGCGCAAACGAAAGACTCCGGTAGCCTGTCGGTCTGTTTTTCAACGCGTGCATGCAATGCGAATCTATACCCATCCGGAATACCTCAACCATCTGGTCATGGACGGACACCCCGAACGACCCGAGCGACTGATTCATTTAATGAATCACTGGCAGCGCATTGGCCTTACCCAGGACTTTCAGGTGATCGAACCTCAGCCGATTCCTAACGAACGGATTCTTGCCGCCCACAGCCAGTCCCACCTCGATTTCCTGCTGGCCTCCCAGCCCGAAGAGGGCCTATTACCCCTGGATCCGGACACCTGGATGAGTGTCGCCAGCATGAGCGCCGCGCGACTCGCCGCCGGCGCAGTCTTCGCTGGCATGGACACAGTGCTGAACAGCCCAGAGCAGCGCGTATTCTGTGCCGTTAGGCCACCGGGCCACCACGCCGAACGGGACAGTGCCATGGGGTTTTGTCTGTTCAACAGCGTTGCCATTGCCGCCATCGCGGCCTTGGATCACGCCGAGATCCAGCGCGTCGCCATTCTCGACTTTGACGTTCACCACGGTAACGGCACGGTGGATATCTGCCGGCATCGTCCGGAAATCTTGGTCTGCTCCAGCTTCCAATCCCCCTACTACCCCAATCGACTGGACAACCTAATCCAACCAAACATCGTGAACACGCCCTTGCAGGCAGGTAGCGACGGGGCGATATTTCGAGCCGCCGTAGAACGCGACTGGCTGCCTGCGATTGAAGCCCATCAGCCGGACATCATTTTTGTATCCGCTGGATTCGACGCTCACGTCAACGACCCGCTGGCGGATATCCGCTTGGTCGAAGAGGATTATCGTTGGGTGACCACATTCATTGTTGCCATGGCCAATCAGTACGCACAAGGGCGCATTGTTTCGACTCTGGAGGGGGGCTACGACTTGGACGCGCTGGCGCTGTCTGCCACAGCGCATATCGAAGCGCTTGCCTGAACAAGCGCTAAGACCGTGCTCGACAGAAGCCTTGGCTAGCTTCGCGAAATATCCTGACCGCCACCGTCGCAGTAGAGTCGCTCGCCGGTCAGATAGGAGTTGGCGTCACTGACCAAGAACTTGACCACATTGGCCACATCTTCAGGCTGGCAAACACGGCCCCAGGGCATGCTGTCATCCAGCGTGCGAATGTCTTCTACGCCTTGGAGGGCGTTCATCAACCGCTGACCCATGTCCGTATCCACCAAGCCCGGTGCCACGATGTTCACTCGAATACCGTTAGGCCGCTCTTCCTTGGCCAAGGTATAGGCCAAGGCCTCCATGGCGGTTTTACCCATATTGTATGGCGCACCAAAACCGCTCAGAGAACGGGTGGCGACGCTAGAGATCATGACGATATCGCCACGATCCAGGGTACGCATTTTGGGAATCACCAGCTTGCTCAGGTAATGGGGACCGAATGCGTGAGTGGCAACAACCCGTTGCAGCTCGGCTGGATCTGTCTGTTCCACGCTTTGACCGCGACTGGCGATGCCGGCGTTATTTACCAGTATGCCAATGGCACCGTGATCGGCTTCAATGGCCGCCACCATCTCGGCATTTTGCTCATAGTCGTCTACCGACGCCGAATACGCTTGAGCTTTGCCGCCGGCGGCGACAATCGCGGCCACGGTTTCTTCCGCTGACTCACTGTCTCGGCGGTAGTTCACGGCAACCGTCGCACCGTCTGCGGCCAGCGCCATTGAGATACCGCGACCCACACCGCGGCCGCCTCCTGTGACCAAGGCCACTCGGCCTGCTAATGATCCTGTCATGTCATTCCCTCTCCAAAGTGTTTGTGTGGCTCGGTCTACTGGCCCTTGAACTGTGCGTCGCGTTTTTGCAAGAACGCGCTAACGCCTTCTTTAAAGTCCGTACTGGACCCCGCTTCATTTTGCAGTTCGGATTCCAGCTCCAATTGCTGTTCGTAGGAGTTTGACCACGTCTTCCAGTAGGCCTTGCGGATCAGTGATAACGACTTGGGCCCATTGGCCAGTCGATTGGCAACGTCCATGGCCCCGCTCATCAAAGCGTCCTGGTCATCGAATAACCGGTTAACCAAACCCCACTCCTGTGCCTGTTCCGCTGGCAGGCGCTCGGCCATAAGCGAAAGCTCCATCGCCCGACCCCAGCCCACAAGACGCGGCAACAAAAACGTCGCGCCGCCATCGGGAATCAGGCCGATGCGCGCAAAGGCCTGCAGAAAGTAGGCTTGCTTAGAGGCGCAAACGATGTCGCCCATCATGGCGAAACTCATACCCACGCCTGCGGCTGCACCGTTCACAGCCGTCACGATGGGCATGTCTAAGCTTCGCAGGTCGAACATCAATGGATGATAGACATGACGCAGTCCATCACCGGCACCGCCCTGGCGGCGCTTGTCGCTGTCGTCATTCAAGTTGGCACCGGCACAAAAGCCACGACCCTCTCCGGTGAGCAGCAAGCAACGGGTATCGCTGCCTCGGGCCTTGATCTGCGCTATGGCTTCAGCAAAGTCCTCCAGCATTAAGCCGCCTACCGCGTTCATCACTTCTGGGTGATTGAACTTCAACACGGCCACGCGGCCGACAAAATCCAGACTCATACGTTCCATATCGATCCCCTCTACTGTCAAAACAACGCCAGAGATTACCGGATGGGTGCCACCAACGCACCTTGACGAGGCGTCGTCGTGGTGCTCATAACCGCCAAAACAAGTCATCGCTGGCAGGGCTAAATCCCCACTGTTACAGTGCATTATGGCTCACACACACCATCACACCGACACTGACATCTCGGCACTGCGTAAGGCATGTGTCCTGATCACCAGCTTCATGCTCGTGGAACTGGGCGTTGGCCTGTGGGCGAATGCGCTGGTGCTGATCGCAGATGCCGGCCACATGTTTTTGGACGCCACCGCCTTGGGACTCGCCTGGTGGGCCGCACAGCTTTCCAAGCGCGGCTTTGATCAACAACTGTCTTACGGCTATCACCGCTTTCAGGTGCTGGCCGCCTTTGTCAACGGACTTACGCTGGTCGCACTGATTGTCTGGATTACCGTGGAAGCGATACAGCGTCTGTTCAGCCCCGAAACCATGGATCCTTGGCCGACGCTTATCGTGGCGACGCTAGGGTTTATCGTAAATTTGATCGCTTTCCGTCTGCTTCACGACACCAGCGGCAACACCAACATTCGCAGCGCCGCTCTGCATGTCTTGGGCGATCTGCTGGGATCCGTCGCCGCCATGGTTGCGGCCGCTGTCGTCATGTTGTTTGGCTGGCTCTATGCCGATCCGGTTCTGACCTTGGGCATCGTCATTATTTTGAGCCGAGGGGCCTACAACGTCTTGCGCGAGTCTGGCCATATTCTGCTGGAGGGCGTACCCGCCGGCGTGAACTTGGCCAAAATCAAAAGCACGCTGACCGAAGAAGTTGCCGGAGTTGATGGTGTTCATCACGTACACGCGTGGGGATTAACCGCCGAGAAACCGTTGCTGACCCTGCACGCCTTGATTCCAGAGAATGCTCAAGTACAAGAGGTGGTTGGTGACATCAAGCGCTTACTAAAAGAACGCTTCGACATCGAACACTCGACGATTCAGGTGGAGCTGGGGCCCTGCCCGGACGATCAGCACGGCCATGCCCACTAGCACACGACAGCGCTGACTCCGGTCAACCGAGCAGCGCTTGGGCTCGGTCAATCAGGGGTTTCATCGACAGTGCGGTAATTTCCCAAGTCTCATCCACACGCTTGCCGCGTCGGTGCAAACTCAGATTCAGCCCGCTGATAATGGCAAACTTGTATGCCGCCAGTGCGCGATACCAATCGACGTTTTTAACTTCCTGACCGTAGGCGTTCTGGTACAGCTCAATCAGCGTATCCGGATCCAAAAACATGGTGCGCGGCGATTCGCTGTCCCAAGCGTCACGATCACTGAACGTGCAGATCCAGCCCACATCGTTCAAGGTCGCGCCGATACCCGTCAGCTCGAAATCGATCAGCGCCAGCAGCTGAGCGTCTTTTGACGCGAACAAATTGGCGGTTTGAAAATCACCGTGAAAAATACCAGTGGGAGCATCCGCCGGCATGGTGTCCAGCAGACGCTGCCGGACCTTGGGCACATCACTCAGCCGCTGAGGCTCTGCTGCCTTCTCATAGAAACGATCCCAACGGGTCACATCTTCATCAAAGGGTACCGGGGCACCGAGGTAGGGGACCTTGGCGATATCGACTTTATGAAGACCCGCCAGGGCGGTCATGGCTTGGCGGCCGAAGGACAGATGCTGCTCCGCCGACAGCTGATGCCCCCAGTCATCCGGCCCGATCCGCATCACGTCGCCTTCCAACCAAGGCACGATGAAATAGGGTGAACCGAACCATTGAGGATCATCACCCGACCACTTCACCGAACAATGGGGTACGTCGGTGCCATCCAATGCGTTGAGAACACTCACCTGTCTCAGCACGTCTGCGGTGCCGACCCACTTCACACCCGGTGGCGGCAACCGGATAAACCAAGACTCGGTCACGCCATGGCTCTGAACCCGAAAGCCGTAAGCGAATCCTGCGTGGCCCGGCATCACAACCACTTCGGTGATCTCGCTGGGACCGCTGTAGTGAGCGGCACAGAAACCCGCTAGCCGCTGACGCAATTCACTCAATTCCATAAAACCCCTCCCCAGGACCTCGGTCGATAACGCTGTCTCGGCCAGCTCTAGATCGGTGCGTGGCGATCAAACTGTTCGCGTAGCACGCGCTTGAGAATCTTACCGCTGGGATTGCGAGGGATCTCTTCGACGAACTCCACCACTTGCGGCTGTTTAAATCGCGCCAGTTTTCCTTGGCAAAATTCCAACACGTCGCCGGCAGTCAGAGCATCATCGCTGCGAACAACGATGGCCAAGGGCGATTCGCCCCAGCGCTCGCTTTCCTGGCCGATCACTGCGGCTTCGCGAATGCCGGGATGCGTGGCCAACAGACCTTCGATTTCGGCGGGGTACACATTTTCGCCGCCGCTGATGATCATGTCCTTGATCCGGTCTTGAATGGTGACAAAGCCTTCCTCGTCCATGATCGCGACATCACCGGTATACAGCCAGCCATCCTTTATGGTCTCCAGCGTCGCTTCCGGCCGATTCCAATACTCCACCATGACGTGTTCGCCCTTCACCAGAACTTCGCCGGCAGTGCCCCGAGGCACTTCGTTGCCGTCGTCATCGGCAATTTTCACTTCAGTATGAAAAAAGGCCTTGCCCGTCGAAGCCGGGTGCTTGAGCGAATTTTCCGCGTCCATCAGGCAGGCTGGACCACAGGTTTCCGTGAGGCCATAGACCTGCTGAATACCAACCCCCATGCTGTTGTACTGTTCAACCAAGGACGGCGGTACGGGGGCGGCACCGGTCATCATCCATTTGAGTGTTGAGCGATCGAAACGATCAAAGTCCGGCACTTGAAGCATGAAATTCAACATGGCCGGCACCGCCAGTCCGCTGGTGATTTTCTCCCGCTCAATGACTTGCCATGCCACCACCGGGTCGAAGGAGCGCATCACCACCGAGGTCGCGCCCATGTAGACGTTCACCGCCAGAGGTGTCAACGCGCCAACATGGAACATCGGCAAACAGGCGAGATAACGCTCAGGATCGTGATAGACGGCTGTGCCGCCAATCGTGAGCAATCCCCAGATTGAGGTGTGGTGGGTATGCACGACCCCCTTGGGCAATCCCGTGGTGCCTGAGGTATACATGATATACAGCATGTCATGATCGCTTGCGGCAATCGCCGGCTCTGCGGTGTCTCCCGCATCGCGAAAGCCGCGATAGCTTTGGGCAAAGTGCGCGGCATCGCCGTCGGTCACCTGCAGCCATTGATGAATATCGGTTTTATCGCCTCGACTGTTCAGTTCGGCTACGGTATCGACAAACTCGTTATCAAAAATCAGTCGCGTCGTACCACTGTCTTTGAGGATGAACTCCAGTTCATCTGCAACCAAGCGCCAGTTCAACGGCACCACGACCGCGCCGATCTTCGCCAGCGCGTAATAACTCTCCATGAATTCGCTGGAGTTCATCAACAACAGTCCCACACGGTCGCCCTTGGCGATGCCCGAGCCGACGAAACTGTTCGCCAGTTGATTACACCGGTTGTTCAGTTCCGTGTAGGTCAAACGCAAACTGCCATCGCTTTCTACGTAGGCTTCCCGCGTTGGTGACAAAAAAGCCCGCTTGGCCAAAAACAAACCCAAATTATTCTGCATGTCGACGTCTCCCCCTTTTCCCGATCTTGTTCAATGACAGTTCCCTTCATTATTGATGCAGAAAGCGATCTTGGAAACCCAAAATAACCGCACGGGGTGAACGACAACCCTTTGGGAGGCTGAACACCGCGCGGTGCCGCCAAACAAGCCATGAAACCCGATCTGGACAAATCAAAATATATCCGTATTCTTGTCTACCCTTTGTACCTGTACAAAACAATGGCAAATCAAATACCAGACGATTTTTATCGCATTGGCAGCGTTGCCGCGCTTACCGGCATCGCCGTCGAACGCCTGCGCGCCTGGGAGCGACGCCACGGCTTTAGCCCAGCCCACAAAAACGGTCGAACCCGCTTTTACAGCGCCGATCAACTGGAAAAGCTGAAAACGATCAAACATCTAATCGATCGCGGCCAGACGGTCTCCAGTGTCATTAACTTGAGTGAAAGCCAGTTAAATCAGAGAGTTACAGATCAGCCAGCCCCCACAATTCGCGCTGCTGCGCTAACGGGGGACGCCTTTTCACCCAAGATTGGATTGGTCGGCGCCAATCTGCTGCAGTTGGAACAGCGACAGGATTCGAGCGGACACCTCAACATTGTTGCCCGCTGGGCAAACCTGAACGCGCTGCTTGATCCGGGCCAGCAACAGGAGCAACCCGATGTCCTGGTACTTCAAGTGCCGGTTTTGAGCAGCCAAGAAATTGCCAAGGCCCAGCAAGCCCTACCCGGCTGCAAAATCATCAGTGCCTACCAATTCGCCACCGCAGCCGAGCTCAGTCGCTGCCAAGGTCAGGATGCTCCGATTCTTAAGTGGCCTCTGGATTGGCGGGAAATCGAATACACCTGCCTAGAAGAATCAAAAAGATATTTGAAATCAATGGGTTATGCTCATCGTCGCTTCAGTGACGAGGAGCTGATCGCGCTTTCCGTTGGTGACGACGACCCCAACCGTCCTACCCAGCATCTGGTTGAGGCCATTCATCAGGTGAACGCCTTAGCGGCTTTTTTGCAAAGTTGTGCTGAAGAAAACAGCGGCGGAGCAGAGTCGGATACCGGCAAATCTGCCGCGCTCAGCGGCGCCTGCGGCGACGCAGCCTACGCTCGCGCCTATCTGGAAACCGCCTTGCAGGCCGTCTCAGCATCGGCTTCAGCCGGCGACACTTCCCAGCCCACGGCGGCTTCAAACAATGCCGGTCTCACCCACTAGGGCCCGCAAGACCACGAAAAACGCGAAAACTGTACAAAACCTGTAAATAAGTCGAACAAACAGCCCTTTTGGGCTTGATTTAGTCTATTTGTACTGTACATTAACGCCATTGAACCAGTTTCAGGCG
>JBELHZ010000116.1:0-2948 GCA_042091155.1 Gammaproteobacteria bacterium | reverse complement strand
GGTCAACCTTGGACACAGCCCACCTTCCCCTACCAAGCCAAATGCCTACAAACCCTGAGGCACCGTTACTTCAGCCTCGATCAGGCGGATCGGGATGGGGTCGATACCGCGCTTGCGGGTACCGGCTGCGAAGCCTTTCTCGGAAACTGAGCATGCGCCTGAGTACACGCCTGAGATCCTGGGCCATGCGTCTGCTCGGGTCTGAAGCCGCCCTTAACCTACCGCGCAGCGTGGCCCGCGCTCGCCGCAAGATTCGCGGGCAAAAACCCACAATCTACTACTTTCATCAAATTGACGACCCGTACAGCCTCATCATGGCCCAACAGCTTGAACGCTTCGGGTCGATGATCTCCCTGGACATCAAGCCTTACCTTGTCCGTGGCCCCAAGGATGCCTTCAAAGGCGATGCCTCTCGATTTGATGAGTGGGCACTGCGGGATGCCGTCAGCATCGCGCCCTTTCTTGGCGAGCCCTTCCCGACGCCTGACGGTTTTGAGCAGCCCGTCTATCCGCATCTGGACCAGAGTACCGCCGCCAACGCGTCCTTGCTTGCTGCGTTGGATGGAGAACATTTTTGCCTGCTCGCGCAGCAAATCTGCCGCGCACTGTGGGCTGAGCAGCTGGCACCCAACACGTCTGCCGAGGCCGCCGAGAACGTCGCACGGGCCTTGGATGAGGGCGACGCACTGCAAAAAAGTCTGGGTCATTATCAGGGCGGTACCCTGTATTTTGAGGGCGAATGGTTCTGGGGGGCTGACCGCCTGCCGCGACTGTGGGAGCGCCTAGCCGCTGAGGGCTTTTGCGATGCCGCGCTACCCGTATACGATCCTTACCGCAATGGCACAGCAGAAAGACTCACGGCGAATGGTCCAGTCTCTGCAGCGATCACGCTCGAATACTATCCGTCACTGCGCAGTCCCTACTCGGCAATTGCTCACGCCGACGTAGAGCGCCTGATCTCACGGACAAAGGTCGCACTGACCCTGCGCCCGGTCATGCCCATGCTCATGCGGGGCGTTACTGCACCACGTGCCAAACAGCGATACATTATTCAAGATTGCGCCCGAGAAGCTCGGGCCAACAACATTCCCTTTGGTCATTTTGTCGATCCCTTTGGCGATCCGGTGAAGCGCGGATTTGCGCTGTTTCCCGGCGCCTTGGCCCATGGCAAGGGCATGGCCTTTGTGGGCGCCTATCTCAGCGCAGCCTTCGCCAAGGGCATCGACATCGATTCGGAAAACGGCTTGCGTCAAGTGATCGCCAACGCTGGCTTGGGTTGGGAGGCAATCCAATCTCACCCAGACAGCGACACCTGGACGCAGCTGTTGGAGGACAACGTCAGCGCCATGCTTGGAGCGGGCCTATGGGGTGTGCCAAGCTTCCGCATCCGTAGCCCCGGGGAGCCGGACTTTTGCTGCTGGGGCCAAGACCGTATTTGGCGGGTCGAACACGAGCTGGCTCGTCGCAGCCAACCGTCAACCGAATAGCATCAGCAAATACCTCACTAGGAGTGATCACCATGAGCCGGAATCTTAAAATCGCTGCCGCTGCACTCATTGCCCTGACCATTGTGGGCGGCCTGCTGTATCGGTCTGCACCGGTTCAAGACATCTTGATGCGGTCAGGGGTTGCCATGATGTTAAACAGTGGGCCAGAGGCTTTCGACGGCCTACAGGTGGTGGTTTGCGGTAGCGCATCCCCACTGGGCAACAACCCGGATCGTGCCCAAGCGTGCCTGGCGGTGGTTACACCAGAACACTTTTTCTTGGTCGATGTTGGCGCACGATCGCCCATGCGAATCGCCCAGGCTCAGCTGCCGATGAATCGTCTGACCGGCGTCATGCTCACGCATTTTCACTCGGATCACATCGCAGGGCTCGCCGACGTCAACTTGGCGTCTTGGGTCGCCGGTCGACGGGCCAGCATGCGGGTCTATGGCCCGAGCGGCGTTGAGACCGTTGTCGCCGGCTTCAATCAGGCATACCGCCTCGACCGCGGCTATCGCACTGCCCACCACGGCGAGGCGTTACTGCCACCATCTGCCGGACCCATGGAGGCCAAGACGTTTCAACCCGGGCTTGTCTGGCAAGACGATGCTATGACGGTAACCAGCTTCCTCGTTGACCATCACCCTATCGATCCTGCGGTCGGTTACCGCTTCGATTATCGGGATCGATCCGTGGTCATCAGCGGCGACACCAATGCAACGGACAATCTGTTCGCCGCAGCGGCGGGTGCTGACATTGTCTTTCACGATGCCTTGGCTCGCGACTCCCTGGACATTATGCAAAACGCGATGGCCGAGTCCGGGCGCTCCAATCTTGCCCAAATCATCGCCGACGTGACGGATTATCATGCAGACACACGTACCCTTGAAGGCGCGGCCAAGGCCGCAGATATCGAGCAACTGGTGCTCTATCATCTGGTTCCTACTCCGATGAACTCGCTCACCGAAAACATGTTTCTGCGAGGGTTGAGCGACAAGACCCTGCTGGCCCATGACCTTCAGGTCTTTGAGCTACCCCCGGCCTCTGACGAAATCATTATTCGCTGAAACACGGTTCGCCTTCGCTACTGAGCGCGCAGGCATTTGCTGCTAGTCTTGCTCCCGCTAGAGGAAAAACAGGGAGCATGCAGTGGCCTCATCCACCAATTACGTTGATCTAACGCAAATCACATTCCGTCGACGTTTCGCGGGGCAACACCGACTGGGTTTACCGGTTCTTTTGGTACTTCTGGCGATCGTAGCCGGCGTAACGACCAACGCTTGGTCAGCGAGTCCCGATACACAGCCGCACAACAAACACCTGTCCATGGGGCAGCCCAGCGCCTCGGTTCCGCTGCTTCCTGAGGCCCTTGGCAGCTACCGGTGGCCCATCGCCACGGACAACCCCCAAGCCCAAGCGTTTTTCGATCAGGGTATGCAGCTGCGTTGGGCATACAACATG
>JBELHZ010000055.1:0-16346 GCA_042091155.1 Gammaproteobacteria bacterium | reverse complement strand
CCGCAGGCGCAGTTCGGGCCATGATCGTCGTAGCTCATACCAATACCGGTACGAAAGGCCTGCTCCAGCTTGCTCACCGCAGGGAACACCGCCAGCGCAGAGTCGAAACCGCCCATCAAATAGGCGGGATGATCCGCATCTGCCAACACCGCATAAGCCTCCGGCGAGATGGCAAATTGACCGGAACCTTCCACGTAATCCACCTGTCCGATGCAAGCTTGCTGATAAAGCCATTCTCTCACCCAGCGTTCGTGAAGGGTCAGGTGGGAGGCCAATACCTCACTGGAGCATGGCCCTAACTCGGCCAAGGCTTGATAGAGACCGAGCCGGTCGCCGAGCACAGTAATGGCACAATTGAAGCTAGCAGCCACCATGCCACCGGTCTGTTTTACAAATAGGCCCAGCTTGTCTTCGTCAATTGCTCTCATACATCCCCCAGTTAATTCGACACACACAGGTGTCAGTGCGCGGACATCACGCTAATCTATCGCACCACGCATTTACAGAGGTTCCCGATATGCTGGATTTTCCCCAATCCCAAATGATTGCCGTCAACGGTGTGGAGCTTGAGGTATTTGCCGCCGGTAGCGGGAAGCCCATTGTGCTGTGTCACGGCTGGCCAGAGCACGCGTTTTCCTGGCGTCATCAGATTCAGCCCTTAGTCGACGCCGGCTACCACGTCATCGTGCCCAACCAACGGGGCTACGGCCATTCGACCAAACCTGATGACGTCACCGATTATGCGATTGAACACCTAAGCGGAGACCTGATCGCCCTCCTAGATCACTTCGGTTACGACGACGCCTGTTTTGTTGGCCACGATTGGGGCGCCATCATCGTCTGGAACTTGGCCATGATGCATCGCGAGCGGGTATCTCGGGTCATCAATCTCAGCGTGCCCTTTATGGAACGAGGCGACACCGAGTGGATTGGATTTTGGGAAAAAATGCTGGGCCCGGATTTTTACATGGTGCACTTCAACCGCCAGCCCGGTGTGGCTGACGAGGTTTTTGCAACGAACGCCAAGCAATTCTTAAGCAACATGTATCGCACCAACCAATGGCAGCACCCGGCGCCGGATCTTGGCCCAGGTATGAACATGATCAACATGGCCCAAGATCCCGCGCTTGCTAACGGCGTGCCGGGGGATCCCATCATGAGCGATGCGGAAATGCAGGTATTTTTAGACGCATTTGCGTTGTCGGGTTTTACCGGAGGCATCAACTGGTACCGCAACCTAACCCGCAACTGGGAAACCATGGGAGCCTTCGAACAACACATCTACCAACCCACACTGGCGATCTTCGGCGACTACGACATGGTGCCTAAATCTAAAACGTTGGCGGAACGGGTGAGCACGTTGGAAGTGGTGGACCTTCCCTGTGGGCACTGGATACAGCAGGAGTTGCCCGAGGAGACCAATGCCGCCATGTTGGAATGGCTAGACCGGTATTACGCTGCATAAGGCAGCGTTTCAAATATCAGCGCACGAACGAGTTGCCACCCATGGACAACCCGCTACGCTGGGTCATTAACCGACCGCAGTAATACCTGCCTGATACAGGGTCGCTAATATCAGTACCGCATTGGCGATCAGGCCCAAACCAAAGCCAAGGCTACGGCTCTTTTCAGGGTCGGTATAACCACGGAAATACATCAGGCGTCCAACCACGAAAAGCAGCCCCATGGCAGCGGCAAGGGTTTCATTCACCAAGTAAGCGCAGGCGAAAATTGCTGGCAAAAACACCACCAATTGCTCCGTGGTATTTTGGTGGGCGCGGAAAAAGCGCTCAAAGTTTTCGTTACCCGAAGTGGCAGGAGCGGGGACCTCAAAACGTCCGCGGGCGCGTCCAACCTCAATGGTAAACCATGTGTATTGAAGCAAAGCCAACATCACCACGGCTACTACGTATTCCATCTTCCTCTCCCTGATTTATCGAATGTACGTCCAAGCAACCTCAGCCCGGATCGACAGCGATCATAAACGCTCCAGTCGCCTCCGCCACAACAAAATCGTCGGCTTTGCGAATCAGCTTCCCCTCCATTTGGGCCAAGCGACCCTTGCGCTTGATGCAGCGACCCTCCAGACGTATCGGGGTACCCACGGGCAGCTCGGCTCGATAGCGGATGTCGGCCTTCGCGGTAAAGCAGCGCTCGCCCTGCAACCAAACCCAGTTGGCCATCACATCATCCAGCAAACTGAAGACGATGCCCCCGTGAGTGACTTGGTCGTAGCCCATGTGTTCCTGTCCGGGGGTAAATTCACCGCGACAGACGTCTGCATCCAATACGAAGCTAACCCCCAAGCCTATGGGATTGGCAGGGCCACAGACAAAACAGTGATTGCTGCCACTGGCAAGCTGTTCGGCGCGTTTTTCTGATCGGTCTTCTGTCATGTCATCTTCCCAATGAATCAAAGGTTACGGCAATACACCAAGGCATCCTGACCCGCGCACTCGGCGGCAATAGTTCGCTATGATGAACGTTTTTCATGGAGACCAGTATCCGGTGACCTGACGGATTTCAAAACCGTTTGTGTCTCCTGACGCGATAGATGTATACCACCACGCAAATTCGCGATGCCTTAGTCGCGCATCGGCCATCCTTAGTCACCCCGGGTGAAAACACGCGGCAGGCCGCAGTGGCCGTCATATTACGCGAGCATCATGAACGAACGGGACAGAGCGATCTGTTGTTTATTCAACGTGCAAATCGAGATGGCGACCCATGGTCTGGGCAGATGGCCTTTCCAGGCGGGCATCGAGAACCCGAAGACACCAGCCTGATGGCTGCTGCCATGAGGGAAACCTATGAAGAGATCGGCTTAAGCTTGGCAAATGCCGAGTACCTGGGAGCCTTGGATCACCAAGAAGCCAGGCCCAGAGGGAAAACGCTCAACATGTTGGTGGCCCCACACGTATTCATCACCAAGGATACCCCGGACTTCACCCCCAACCGCGAGGTCGCCGATGTGGTGTGGGCCCCACTGTCTACCCTGGCCGGCAACTCGCTGCACGACACTCAAACCTTGCCCATGGCCGGCAATCCAACAGTTTTCAACGGCTATCGACTCAGTGGCGGACACTTTGTCTGGGGACTGACCTACCGAATGTTGAAAACATTTTTCACCGCCGTTGACCGCGGCTGGCAGCCGCCGCTGGAAATCGACTGAGTATCAGGGCTGGAACGTCAGCCCCCGGAAATTGGCGATGGCGAGACCGGCAGCCACGCTGGTAAACGGGTCGTGTTCGACCACGCGGTGCGGGAAACGATCTTCCAACAACTGCTTCACCGCTGGTATCAAGCTGGAGCCACCGGTACCCAGTACGATGTCGATATCGCTGTGTACCATGCCCGCCTTCGCGACGGTTTCGTCCAAGGCTTGGGCTACCCGCTGAAGCGGTTCGGCTATGAGATCTTCGAAAGTCTTCCGATTCAGCTCCACCCGCAAGTCAATCTCTGGGACATCCAAGTAAGCAGACTGCCTATTTGAAAGGTCCGCTTTCAACGTCTTGATACGAGCAAATATCAGGTAGCTGAGGTTGTGCTGAATCACGTCCCGCAGGCGTTCAAACTTGTGCGCTGCAGGTCCGCCTGAGGCAATACGTTCCAATACGGGCGTAGTGAACCGATTCTGATTCAAGGTGTAGGTCACCGCCCAATTGACCAGCAAGTCTTCAAAATCTTCAAAGGGAAAGCGCGTTTCAATTTCACGGTCGAAGCCGCGACGCCGCCACATCTCGCCCTTGCCCAATTCCGGGAAAAGCAATTCGCGGAACAGGATCTGATCTAGGTGATCGCCACCAAGCCCAATACCGTGGGTAGCTACCACGGAAAATCTCTGCGCCTCACGTCTGAGCACACAAAAATCCAGTGTGCCGCCGCCAAAATCCAAGCAAAGCAGGGTTTCGCCTTGTGCGTCTGCATTGCTGTGCAAAAAACTGACCGCAGCGGCAATGGGTTCGGGATAAAAGTGCTGCTCTTTGACACCAGCGTAGCCAAATGCCTCACCCAAACGACTCAGGGCCAACTGATTTGAAAACGCGTCACGCCCCTCAAAATTCACCGGGTAGCCCAAATTCGCACTGGTGATGGCACCTACCTCAGCCTCGATACTTTGTCGAATCCGCAGCAAGAGTGGGGTGATCAGCGCCACGAGCCGAAATGGGTGATCGAAGACCATCAGACGACGGACGTCTTCGTCCCCAAGCAGGCGTTTTGTGCCGCGAAACAGTCTTCCCTGCAAGCTGCTGTCCGTGACCGCGGCGCCATAAACCTTTTCTGTAGCCGTCTCCACTTCGCCGGGACCGCCATCTTGGCCGCCACCCTCCACAAATTGGCTGGTCTCTCCAATGACCTCGGGCACCAGTTCCACAGTACGGCCGGTGTTATCCGCAATGTATTGATCCACTGCCATCTGGCCGGTTTTGGACGTCAGAGCGCGATCGATGTACGTTGCCGAGGGAATAATGGCGTCGGCACTTTCCAACTGAACCAATTTCAACTCGTCGCCATCGAATATCGCGGCGGCAGAATTACTGGTACCAAAATCGATACCTATGCCTTTTGTCATTAAAAATACTCGGTCTATGATGCGGCGGCATCTTACCTGCGACGCTATCCAGCGCCAACCAAGTTCCATCACATCCTAGGAAGCGTACACTCCCTGTCAGTAAGCATAAGAAAGAAACGTCCCCGCTTTCCTGAGGTAACGTTGAGATGGAAAAACCCACTGACCTGAACAAGTTCCGCAAGCAGCGCCGCAAGGAGCGAGGCTCCGGCAACACGCTGTGCCGTTCAGGATTTCATCAGTGGAAAGACGACGAGGCCAAACAGTTTGATGTCAAACAAGGACGCCTGGTCAGCGTGCAGCGGTGTACCCGCTGCAATACGACTCGTACTCGGGTCAGCTAGACGCCACTTCCAGCTGGGCCAGCGCAGAAATATCGCAGCCCACGCCGGTTCCGTTGAGGCCGCAATAGCCGTTCGGCACCTTGGCTAGATATTGCTGATGATAATGCTCTGCGTAATAAAACGGTCCCGACATCTGCACTTCAGACGTGATCGCACCGTAGCCAACCGCAGTGAGTGCTTGCTGGAACAGGCCTGCGCTCGCCTGAGCCACTGCTGCCTGGTCTTCATCGAAGGTGTAGATAGCCGATCGGTACTGGGTACCCAGGTCATTACCTTGACGCATACCCTGAGTGGGATCATGGCTTTCCCAGAACATTTTGAGCAAGCTCATCAGGCTAACAACACGTTCATCGTACACTACCAACACGGTCTCTGTATGACCCGTACCGCCGGAGCAGACTTCTTCGTAGGTCGGATTCTCAGTCACGCCGCCGGAATAGCCCGCAGCGGTGGTATACACCCCCTCCATTTGCCAGAAGCGTCGCTCCGCGCCCCAAAAACAGCCCATACCGAACTGCACCATTTTTAGGTGTCTGGGAAACGGGCCAAGGAGCGGATGACCCAACACAAAGTGACTGGGCGGAACGGGCATGGTTTCCGTTCGACCGGGTAACGCGGTTTCAGCGCTCGGCAGCTGCATTTTGGATCCAAAAGTCATAGCTTTGCTCAACAAATTCGATCGCACCAGTGTAACCTCTGGTGCAAATCTCACAACAATGTGTGCTGCGCTGTTCGGGGCTAAAGGCTAGACAACAGGGTTCCAAGCGCGACCGGAGTCCCTCGCTTATTTCATCAACCGAGTCAGAATGCTATAAACCCTGTATGCATAAGCCCTTAAAACCCATTCTTTTGTTGCTCAGTAGCGCGTTGCTGCTGACATCCTGCGCCAACCTGAACACCGCGAGCAGCAGGCCCTCGCCCGCCGAGTTAACCACCGGTTATTTGTCTCAACCCAATTTCAGTGAGCAGTTCACCCATGTCACCGCGCTGGAAGCTCGCGTTATGGCACTGAGTGCTGAGGAACCGCTGACCATGGGCGCCCTGGGTTCTGCGCTTATCGAAATCAATCCGGCCAGCCTTACCGGACATTACGCACTGGTTCAATTTTACCAACATGTTGATGCCTCCGAGGCCGCAGAGCGGCACGAGCAATCCTTTCAGAACATAAGAGATCAAATTCTGGCATCCGGAGACGGCAGTGCCGCGCGCCCCTATCAGTCACTCAGCAAGGCCGACGCCGAGCTATTGGTGCGTGGTCAGAATCGATCATTGGTCGGCGGCATTTATCAAAACAGTGAGGCTGCACCATTGCAGTTGTTGTTGCTCTCCCGCTCGACCAGCACAAGCCCGATCACCAGCGACTACTTCGATCTATCGAAGTTGATTCCCGCCGTCGGCGGCCAAGATAATGGCCCCGCTTCGGCAGGCAACCCATGGGATATTTTGCGGATTCTGGCGGACAATGACGATTCCGCGGCTCGCGCAGCCATTGGAACCTATCTCGCCAAACAGCGCCGCTACGAGTCTGCGATTGGCTGGTTACAGATGGCCAGCCAAGACGACAACCTGCTCGCGCATACCCTGTTAGCACGGATTTTTTGGTATCAATCCGGCTTGGCCGATCGAGAACTCAGCAGCGATCAGGCGTCGACGACGCTCAAAACTGCCGAAGAACTCACCCAACTGGCCATTGATAACCACATCAAAGCCATTGGTCTAGGCTCGACCGAATCCATGTACACGCTGGGCCGTTTGTTGCTGGAAGACTCCAATATGCCTCTGATCGACAAAGCCAGCGCCCCCACAGCCAGCCCTCAGACCAAAAAGGATCGTGCCGTAGACTTGCTGGAACAGGCGGGAGCCCTCGGCCATGCAGAATCCCTGCTCTACTTGGCCAGCCAATATCAACGTGGCACTCTGCTGCCCGCTAACGAAGACAGGGCGAATCGCCTCTTTGCTGAAGCGGCCAATCTGCGAAACCCCAAGGCCGTCATCAGCTACGCAAGATACATTGCCGCATCGCCTGAACGACAGCCAGAAACCCAACTGAGACCACTACTCCAAGAGCTGGCGGACGCCGGTAACCCAGAGGCCATGGTGGTTTTGGGCAATCTCTATGCCAAGGGCGTTAGCGTAAAACGCTCTTCGCGCAAGGCGGTGCGCTGGTACAAAAAAGCGGTCACACGTGTTCAGGCCAGTCATCATGGCGATACCGCGGTAATTAACGAAGTGGCGTGGACCTTGGCCGTTTCCGATCAGAAAGGCCTGCTGAAACCCAGCTACGCACAGGCGATCATGGACACCATGATGCAGACCAATAAACAGGTCCAAAACCACCCCGAGTACTTGGACACCTGGGCCGCTACCTATGCCGCCAATGGTAACTTCGTCAAAGCCATCGAGTTGCAAAAGCGCGCTTTGCACCACGCCCGAATTCAAGAACGAACAGACGTGATCGCTATTTTACAAACTCATCTGGAATCCTTCGAAGCCGGTGCACACATCACCGACCGAACCCCCTAACCAAGCGGCATTGACACTGCTCAAGCAACAGCAGCCACTGCTGGATGTCCGCGCGCCCGGAGAATTTCAGCTAGGCCGGCTGCCCAACAGCTTCAACGCCCCAATTTTAAACGATGAAGAACGAGCGCGGGTGGGCACCACCTACAAGCAAGACGGTCACGAGGCAGCTGTTGCCTTAGGCCATCAGTTGGTCAGCGGCGAGATCAAGGAGAAGCGCGTGGCGGCTTGGCAAGCCTACTGTCAGGCCAATCCCGACGCCTTAATCATGTGCTGGCGTGGCGGCCAACGTTCTGGGCTTGCCCAACAATGGCTGGGCGAAGCAGGCCTGATACGAGAAAAAGTACCCGGGGGCTTCAAGGCCCTGCGCAGCGCCTGCCTGCAGGTACTCGATAACCCGCGCAAAAAATGGTGGTTGCTCAGCGGCCGCACGGGGTCTGCAAAAACGGTACTAATTCAAGCGCTTCCTCAAAGCGTTGATCTGGAGGGCCTGGCCAATCACAGAGGTTCTGCCTTTGGCCGACGCCTTACGCCACAGCCAACACCCGTAACCTTCGAAAACGCACTGGCCGTAGACTACCTGCACCACTCGTTTGAATCTCTGATCGTCGAGGACGAGAGCCGCACCA
Organism: Gammaproteobacteria bacterium; assembly: GCA_042091155.1. Taxonomy (GTDB): domain Bacteria; phylum Pseudomonadota; class Gammaproteobacteria; order Pseudomonadales; family Azotimanducaceae; genus UBA4421. The sequence continues at coordinate 8,283 of JBELHZ010000055.1, read as the reverse complement.
TTGGCCGAATCGGTCTGCCCCCGGCTTGGCATGCCCAAATGCAGCAGGCGCCCATCGCCTTGGTTGAGGCCACACTCGAGGAGCGAATCGAGCACATTCACACAGAGTATGTGCAGGATGCGCGGGTGGAATACGCTGAGGCTGGCCTGGCCGAGACCGAGCTACAGACCCGATACGAAGATGCCGTCCTTCGCATCAAGCGCAGGCTTGGCGGTGTGCGCCTTACCGAGCTAACTCATCTAATTCAGCAGGCCTTTTCACATCAATGCGATCACCGCGACTGGATCCGTTATCTGTTGACGGAGTATTACGACCCCATGTACGACTTTCAGCTGCAGAAAAAAGCCGACCGGGTGCAATTTCGAGGATCCCGGCAGGAGGTACAAGCGTTTCTGCTGGAGCGACCCTGAGCCCACCAGTCACGACCGCCGCAGAACAAAATCAAGTTCCACCTTGGGACCGAACTATGGTGTCTGCCGGAGAAATTCTGCGATCAAACCCGTAACGGCCTCCGGCTGATCGTGATGTATCCAATGCCCTGCATCGGCCACGTCGTGAAGCTCGGCTTGGCGGAAGTACCGAAGGGTATTGTCTTGACCGGTCCGATTTTGCAACCCCTGATCGGCGTTGATCAGCAAGGTTGGAGCGCTGATCTTCTGCCAAAGCTCTATGATTTCCGCTTCTGACAGACCCACGCCATGAAAGTTATAAGTGTACTGGTCGTACTTCCACGTGAACTGCCCGTCCTCCAGCTGCACCGCGCCATGAAGGGTCAAGTGAAATGCTTGAGCTTGACTCAACTGGGGGTTGGCTGCCTGCATACGCTGGTAGGCTGTCTGCAAATCCGGGTAGCGGCGAGGCTCACGCCCGGCAAGTTTGCGTGTGATATCCGTCCAGTCGCGTATTTGCTGGTCGATCCCGGCATCCGCATTGTCTCGCGACCACAGCCCAATTCCCTCAAGAAGCACCAGTTTGCTGACCCATTCGGGAAAGACGCCGGCAAAGAATGAAGCGATTGCCCCACCTAAACTGTGGCCCGCCAGAATAACCGGACCCAAGTCGTTCTGCTCAATGAGCTGTTGAAGGTCGTATAGATAGTCGATGTACCGGTAGCCGGACCCCTGCACCCAGTCAGAATCACCATGACCACGCAAATCCGGTGCCACAAAATGGTACTCGCCGAGCATCGACAGTCTGGCAATCAGGTCGTCCCAGGTCCGGCAATGGTCTCGCACACCGTGGACAAGTACCACCGTGGGTGCCTCACGGGGCCCCCATTCCACAAAATGCATACGCAGTCGTTGGGAAAAAAAACGGTGCGACGTTGGGGACAGTCCGTTAGGCAAAAGCACAGCCATCGAAACTCCTTAATCAAAAACAGAACATACCAGCGGTTATTGCGCCGCGTCGGGCAGGCGCACATGTTACACCGCCCGCCGCCGATGACCCGAATACCGTTGGAAATGAGTAAAAAAGCGAGTGTCGGACGATAAACCCAAGCCAATTTTTTTTCTGATACCGATTTTCAGAGGCAGATTTCCCCTGTTTTCGACAAATAATGACAACTAGAGCACATAAATGGCGCGTTTTTGAAAAAATAAGCTACTTAAATACACAAAAAACTTGCACTTAATGTTACTTGAGGTAACAATGGCTTCATTCAGCGGCCAAGTGGCAACACCCCGTTGGAATACGGGAATTTCCGGAACTCCTCTCCCCTCCCCTCTTCGGAAATTCCCATCCTTCGAAGGCGGAGGATCGCAAGATCCTCCGCCTTTTTACTGTCCGCAATTCCATCATGTTTCCGTCAGCCGACTCGTTACTCCGGCCTTCAAGCATCGTAAGATGTCGCCATGACAACTCCAGATTTTCAGAACTATCAGCACCTCATCGTTTCCCGCGATGACGCCGTGGCCACCATCACACTCTCTAGGCCCGATCGCGCCAATGCCTTGAGCCACGACCACTTGGCCGAACTGGAGCAGGCAGCCTTGTCGTTTCGCGAAGACCCCGATACACGCGTCGTCATCGTTACCGGCGCGGGCAAACATTTCTCCTCAGGAGCGGACCTTCAGGACACGGCCATTCCCGCGGACATGCCCCTAGTGCAACGTCGCCGCAGAGCCCGCATGGGTGAAAGGGCCATAGAAGCTATTTTGGGCATTGATCAAATCACCATTGCAGCATGGCGAGGTGCCGCCATGGGCGGCGGCGCATGTGTTGCAACCGCCTGTGACTTTCGCGTCGGCAGCGACAGCGCATTCATGGAGTATCCGGAAGTAAATCTGGGCATCAATCTGATGTGGAAGAGCTTGCCGCTGATCTTAGCCTTGGTCGGACCAGCGAAAACCAAGCGCTTGGTCGCGGGCGGCGAGCGCATAAACGCAAATGAGCTCTACGACTGGGGCATTTTGGACTGTCTCACGATGGATCAACATCTGCTCGGCAAGGCGCGTGAAATGGCAGACCTCTACGCGAGCAAGCCGCCGATAGCCGTGCAAATGATCAAGCATTCAACCAACGAATTGGCCCATGCTCTTGGCAGCGCCATCATGCACATGGATACCGATCAGAACCTACTCTCCGCCAGCACCCGTGATCGGGCCGCTGCGATTGATGCCCAACGCCATAAGCAGCGTGGCGAGTTTATCGGCGACTAAGCTAGAGCCAGCGAAGCTCCACGCACCCCTCTGACTCCCGCACAGCCGGCACACGCCCCAGGCGACAGTGACTACCGCTGACGCACTCACCGGTACGAACATCGAACACATAGCCATGCCAAGGGCAACGAACCGTACCGTCATGCAACGGCGATTCGTCCAGCGGACCCAACTGATGCGGACACTGAGCCGGGTAGACCACCCATTCGGTGTCGTTCGGCTCGGTGGCTTCAAGCCTATCGACCACAAACCGGCGTCCTGACATCGTGACCGATGCGGGCAGCGAACCCAGTGTTTGCGGGGCCAGCCGGAGCACCTCCGATTCGTCGATGCCATCAAGGCGCACATCCAATTGGTTCTGCCGCCCGGTCATCATGTCGACGTCTTCGTCGTAAAGCACCTCATAAGCCTTCGCGTAGGCTAGCCCAACTTTTTCTCGGGCGTCTGCAGGCACATGGGGAACAAAAAAATCCACCACAATATCCAGAACACGATCAGCAACAACAAAGACATGGGTCCATATTTCCGCACCGGCATTGGGGCCGGCCAAATTGCGGGTAATCCAGCGTCGAGCATCACGATCCAAGCGCAACTCAAGCTCGCTCACGATTGCGGCCTCACCATCACCCGATGACACCGTCGCCCGCCACCCCCATCCACCCGCGCTTGCGCAGTCGATGGACCCAAAGCTGCTGCCGTGCAAGTGGGGCAAGTGCTGCCAGTCCAGTGCATTTTCATACATGCGATCAAGACTCACCGGCAAACGACGTCGGTAGCTGCCCACATGATCCAGACGGGAATCTGAGGAAGCGGGTACAAATTCATGCTTCATAACAACGGACTCAATCGCACTCGGCCGGTTCCATTATTCGGCCAGACTAAGCTGAAAACTGAAGGCGTGCTCATCAATCTCAGCGGTAACTTCCTGAGGTGTGGCGTCGAGGTCCATCAGCAAACAAAGGGTCTCACCCATGATGTAATCCTGATGCTCGGCGATGGCCTGAGCCAAGACGCCCTCCGCATGAAATACCACATGAATCCGATCACTCACCGACAAACCGCGTTCTTTGCGTTCGCGCTGGATGCGATTCACGACCTCGCGTCCGTAGCCGCGTCGTACCAACTCCGGTGTCAGCTCACAATCAAGATCCACGCTTATCAGACTGTTGGAAATGGTGTTCGTCCCAGCCTTCGCCTGCTGCTTTACTTCAATCTCTTCGACAGTAAAGGTTTCGGCTACTCCACCGGCTTCCAAGGTAAGCGAGCCGTGCGCTTGCAACTCGGCGATTTGATCTTCACCCAGCTGACCGATCTGCTGGGCAAAGGCCTTCATACGCTTACCCAAACGTTTCCCAAGCAGGGGGAAATTCGGCTTTGCCTGAAGATCAATGTAACCCGCTTCGTCTGTACTGTAATCAATCGCCATCACGTTGAGCTCGTCGCGCAAATAGCCCTCAAGCGAACGCATATCCTGCAGCATGTCCTCGTCCCGGTGAATAATGGTCAGCTTGGCAAGCGGCGTTCGCAGACCAATTTTCACTTCTTCACGCTTTTGTCGTCCGAGCAAAATCACCTGCTGCATCCGATCGACGGCAACCTCCAAATTGGGTCGAATCTGATCGGCTTCTGACAAAGGATAGTCGCACAGATGCACCGAACTCGGCGACGCAGGCCGATCTGCTAGTGTTTCCAATTGCTGATAGAGATGTTCTGACAGGAACGGGGCAAAGGGTGCCATCAGCTTGGACAGCTCGAGCAATACGTCGTACAGCGTGCTGTAGGCTGCGATCTTATCCGGGGTAATGTCTTCACCCCAGAACCGACCTCGGTTCAAACGAATGTACCAATTGGTCAAATCCTCAATAAAACCGAACAGCTGTGGCACCACATTGTACAACCGATAGGCTTCCATCTCTGTGGCAACCGTGCTTTTCAGTGTTTGCAGCCGCGACAGCAGCCACTGGTCGAGCACGTTATCTCCAGCGTGCAATCCTTTGTCCGGTGACCAGTTATCAATAGCCGCATAGGTGCGCAAGAATGAAAATGCGTTATACCAAGGCAGCAGAGCACGACGGACCATGTCCCGTACACCGGCATCGGCAAAGCGTTGTTCCTCGCCTTTGACCAAACCCGAATTGATTGCATAGAGCCGCAACGCATCCGCGCCGTAAGCCTCCATGAGATCGTCCGGCGGGGTGTAGTTACGCAGGCTCTTCGACATCTTTTTGCCGTCCTCGGCCATGACCATGCCGTTGACGATCACGTTGCGAAAGGCCGGCTTATCAAATAACGCTGCACCCAGTACGGTTAGGGTATAAAACCACCCTCGCGTCTGATCCAAGCCCTCGGCAATAAACTCCGCAGGAAAACCCGCCGCGAAAACCTCTTCGTTCTCAAAAGGGTAATGCAGCTGCGCGTAAGGCATGGATCCCGACTCGAACCAACAATCAAGCACCTCTTCGATTCGGCGATAGACGCCTTCTTCGCCGTCTAGGGCAAACTCTAGGCCGTCCACATGCTCGCGGTGCAGATCCGTGACCCGCACGCCACTGTACTGCTCCAACTCGTCTACAGAGCCCATGCAAACCGCGCTGCCTGTCACATCATTGATCCAGACCGGCAGCGGCGTGCCCCACACCCGGTTACGCGACACCGCCCAATCAATGGCGCCGTCCAGCCACTTACCAAAACGGCCTTCCTTGATATGCTCAGGCACCCAGTTGATCTGGGCATTCGCCTCCACCAACTTGTCTTTGATCGCCGTTACTCGAACGTACCAAGAGGGAATCGCTCGATAAATCAGGGGCGTGTTTGAACGGTAGCAATAAGGATAGCTGTGCTGAATGACTTCTTGCCGGTAGAGGCTGCCCGCATTTTTCAGCATGGCAATAATACCCTTGTCGGCTTCTTTGACATGCTGGCCAGCAAAGTCCGGCACCTCATCCGTGAACTCACCCGTTAGGGTCACCGGGCAAACCAAGGCGTCGATGCCGTGGGATCTGAGCACCCGGTTATCGTCTTCACCAAAAGCCGGCGCCTGATGCACCATACCGGTACCGCTGTCGGTGCTGACGTAGTCATCGCTGACCACGACAAAGGCGCCTAGATCCCGTTGATCCGCAAAGTAGGCGAAAATTGGTTCATAGGAGAGCCCGACCAACGCCGCGCCCTTAACCTCTTTGAGCACTTGAGCGTCGTCGCCCACGTAGTGGCCGACTCGCTCTTTCGCGAAATAAATGCAGCGATCACCGTCCTGCACCAGCTGATAGTCGATATCCGAGCCGACGCAGACCGCCAAATTCGATGGCAAAGTCCACGGCGTGGTGGTCCAGATCGCCAGATACGCATCTTCTTCCCGGAGCTTCAGCAGCACGGTCACCGCGGGGTCCTGCACGTCCTGATAATTTGAGGTCGCTTCAAAGTTCGCCAGCGGCGTCCCCAGAGCCGTCGATAAGGGAACGACCTTGACCCCCTGATAAATCAGGCCCTTGTCCCAAAGCTGTTTAAACACCCACCACACAGATTCCATGTACCAGGTGTCCATGGTTTTGTAGTCATCATCGAAATCGATCCAGCGACCAATGCGGGTCACCGTATGCCGCCACTCTTTGACGTAGCGCTGCACAATCGCTCGACACTCATCGTTGTAACCAGCAACACCAAGCTTGGCCACAGCGTCCTGGGCGGACATACCCAACTGCTTATCTATCTCGTGCTCGACGGGCAAACCATGACAGTCCCAGCCAAAGCGGCGCATGACGTAACGGCCTTTCATGGTCCAATAACGGGGCACGATGTCCTTAATCGTGCTCGCCACCAAGTGTCCGTGATGAGGCAGCCCCGTCGCAAAGGGTGGTCCGTCGTAAAAGATAAAAGGCTGTTTGCCCTTGGTTTTTTCCAGCGACTGTTTGAAAGCATCGGTTTCCTCCCATAACTTGAGGATCTGATGCTCCATATCGACGAAGGAAAACGCGCCGTTTTCTGCGGGTTCGGACATTTGGGAAGCTCTGAATAAAACAGGGCGGTATAGTAACCGCTTTGCGAATCAGTTGCCGAACCCTGCTTGGCAAAAATGGCTTCGATCAGAGTGGATTTTAAAAGGAGAGGACAATGGACTTGAACGGCATGCAACTGGGTGCGGTGTTCCCGCATAACGAAATCGGCACCGATCCGGCAGACATCAAGGCCTTCGCCCAAGGCGTTGAGGCGTTGGGCATTTCGCACTTATTGATCTACGACCATGTACTCGGCGCTGACCCAGATCGTGAAGGTGGTTTTCGAGGCCCCTATGACAAAGATGTGGCTTTCCATGAGCCACTGACCACCTTTGCTTTCATCGCCGGGGTAACCGAACGACTTGAAATGATCACCACGATCATGATTCTGCCCCAGCGCCAGACCGTGCTTGCGGCGAAGCAGGCCGCCCAAGTGGCCTTGCTCTCAAACAATCGCTTCAAAATGGGCATTGGCGTTGGCTGGAATGAAGTCGAATACGTAGGTTTGAACGAAGAATTTCACAACCGAGGCCGACGACAGAGTGAACAAGTCGAATTGATGCGCCGCCTGTGGACCGAAGACTCACTGGACTATCACGGCGAATTCCATCGAATCGACAAAGCCAGTATCAAGCCCAGGCCCACCAAGGACATTCCCGTCTGGTTTGGCGGCTCAGCCCCCGCACTGCTGGATCGTTGCGCAAAATTGGGTGACGGCTGGATCCCTCTGATGGGGGCGAATGAGAAAGCCCAAGCCTGCATCGACCGCATCAAAAGCGGCCGTGAAGCCGTCGGTAAGAGTATGGACGGGTTTGGCATTCAAGCCCAAGCCCAGTACGCCGGCGGCAGCCCAGAGCGCTGGGTTAAGCACGCCAAGGCATGGCAAGGGATGGGCTGCACCCATTTGGCTATCGCCACCCACAATGCGGGGGAAACCGATGTGGATGGACATCTGGCGAGAATTGCCGAATATCAACAGGCTCTTGCCGACTGAACAATTGGCTAAGCGGCTGGTTGCATGGCCATTAAAGCATCCAGTCGCTGTTCAAGCTTCGCCACACTTCTCGCGAATACCGGCACCACCAGCTGATCCGCACCTTCAGCCGCATAGTCGGCCAAGGTTTGCGGCGTTACCGGGTGGCGATTGGGCCCCACGATCACCTGTATGTCGGCGCGGCGACGGCCACTGCCCGCCATGGCCGCATCCAAACTGTTGAGGCGCCCACGCAAATCTTCCGGCGTCAGGTCGTAGCCGTACCAGCCATCACCCAGCCGGGCCACCCGACGCATTGCGGGGTCGGATTCACCGCCAAAAATGATCGGCGGATGCGGACGTTGAACTGGCTTAGGGTTGAAGTGGCAGGGCTTAAGCGTCACCGACTCGCCCGTAAACTCGGCCACGCCGTCTGACCACAGCGCTTTCATGGCAAGCAGGTACTCTTCGGTTCGCGGTGCACGAGTACCGAAGTCCATGCCCAGGTTCTCAAACTCTTCTTTTAGCCAACCGATGCCGACGCCAAAATCCACCCGACCGCCGGACAAATAATCCAAATCTGCCACCATCTTCGCCGTGTAGACCGGTTGTCGCTGAGGCACGAGACAGATGCCCGTGCCCAGTCTGACCCGCT
>JBELHZ010000115.1:0-2937 GCA_042091155.1 Gammaproteobacteria bacterium | reverse complement strand
GCCAGAACAAACGCGAGCGGCAACGGAACAAAGAGTTTGAGTAAGCCATGTCAAAAACCGATGACCTAAGCCAATCGGACTCGACGCGAAGCGTGTTTTTGCGTGGCGTGCTCATGGGCGTGGCCGAGCTCGTGCCCGGTGTTTCCGGCGGCACCATCGCCTTCATCAGCGGTATCTACTATCGGCTGATCGGTGCGTTGGCAGCCTTTGGGCCGGCATCACTGACGCTGTTGAGCCAACCCACGCGTTTTTGGCATCACCATCAATTGAGCTTTTTGATGGTGCTAGCAGCCGGCATGGGCGTGGGCATTCTGGTGTTTGCGCGTGTGATCGGATTCATGCTCGAGGTCGCGGCTCCAGTGCTGTGGGCCTTTTTTTTCGGCGTGATTGCCGCATCGGTTTACCAAATCGGTGTCGAGCGCCGTTTGCGCAATCTCGCAGTCTTTGGCGGCGCGGGCGTAGTCCTTGGGTTCGTCTTTCTGAGCCTGCCTCCCCAAGACTTTTCCGGTTCCTTGGTGGCGTTATTTTTTGCTGGCATGGTGTCGGTTTGCGCTTGGATTTTGCCCGGTATTTCAGGCAGTTTCGTGCTGCTTCTGTTGGGTCTGTATACGGACGTAATCGCTGCGGTAAATTCCATCGATCTGCTGTTTTTGGCGGTGTTAGCCTGCGGCTGTGCCAGCGGATTACTGCTGTTCACCCGAGCGCTAGGCTGGTTGTTGAATCGCTATCACGATGCGCTGTTGGCCCTGTTAACGGGCTTTATGGCTACGGCCTTAGTAAAACTTTGGCCTTGGCAGGCCCTCGACGGCGATCAAGAGCCCAACTCGAATGGATTTCTTTCTTATCTGTACTGGCCCCACGACTATGCGCAGTCAGGGGCTGACGCGTTTTTGCTCTTGGCGGTGCTTGCCGGATGTATGGGGGGGCTCAGCGTATGGCTGCTGTCCAAGTTCGCCCAGCGGTAACCCCGAAAAAAGCCGTCGGCCTGTGTCGATGGATCAGGGGGCTAGTGCTGACCGGCTGCTTGGGCGCCTTCTTGACCGCCTGTGTCGCACCGGGTTCCCCTGTGGTCACCGATCGATCGTTGGGTAAGTCCGGTCAAACCACGTACACGGTGGCTCGTGGCGATACGCTCTATTCCATTGCCTGGCGTTTCAATTTGGATTATCGGCGTTTCGCCGCAGTGAATCAGGTTGGTCCGCCGTTTACGATTTACCCTGGCCAGGAGCTTCGTTTGACCGATGTGACGCCTGTTGCGGTGAAAACAACGGGACCAACGGCTACGGTGGCCGAGGCCCCTAGCAAACCGCAGGTTGCGCCAAAACAGCCAGTGGCAAGTCCGCCAACAGCGAAGGCATCGGCAGCCCGTCGGCCAGAACTCGCAAGAGCCGTCACAAAGGCGCCGCAGAAAGCCCCAGCATGGGGTTCAAACACCTGGCATCAACCCCTGCCCCAAAAACCCAGTGTGGTCTTCGGCAAAAACAACAAAGGTTTGGACTACGCCATTTCGTCCAGAGCGAGGGTGCGTAACACCCGTAGTGGGGAGGTCGTGTATGCAGGCAATGGTATTGCCGGTTTTGAACGCCTGGTGATTGTCAAACATTCCAGCGAACTGCTCAGCGCCTACAGTTTCAATGGGAAAATGTTGGTTGCCGAGCAGCAACAGGTCGACGGAGGGGTGGTGATCGCAGAAATTCTACCCAGACCCGGCGTAGGCCAGACTCTGCATTTCGAACTTCGACGCAAGGGTCTGCCGATCAATCCGCAAACCCTGATTCCTTAACGATGGCTCGCTAGCGTTCCAGCAAGGCAAGCTTGCCGGGCTTACCTTCCCATTCTTTGGCGTCCGCCGGCGAATCTTTGATTTCGGTAATGTTGGGCCATATTTCCGCCAGCTCGGCGTTCAGCTCGACAAAGACGAGTTGATCTTCCGGTACTTCGTCATCGGCGAAAATGGCGTCGACTGGACATTCCGGCTCGCACAGGGCGCAGTCGATGCATTCATCCGGGTGTATTACCAGCATGTTGGGGCCTTCGTAGAAGCAGTCCACCGGACAGACTTCGACACAGTCCGTGTGCTTACACTTGATGCAGTCTTCACCAACAATGAACGTCATTTGAATTCCTTTAATGCCCGAGGCAGCGAATGAAAGCGCGGTAGTTTAACGAATGGCTTGGTACTGTCTAGTCGCTTGGAAACTCCTCATTGGCAAGCTGCTTCAGGCGATCCAATACATCCAACGCCTGGCGCGGCGATAACTCGTCGACATCGATACGCTTGAGTTCGTCAATCAGCGCTTCAGCGGCCTCGCCCCGGGCGATATCGTCTTCATCCATCATGAGGCCTAGTTCGCCCTCATCACCAGCGAAGAGATCTGACTGACCGCTGACCGCGGCTTTTCCGAGCACGGCATTTTGCTCGAACCCGCGCAATTGCGCTCGGGCAATATCCAGCACGGTTTTCGGCACACCCGCCAGCTTGGCTACCTGAATACCGTAGCTTTGGCTCGCGGCACCTGTTTGCACCTGGTACAAAAAGACGATGTCGCCGCGATGTTCTTTCGCACTTAAGTGGATGTTGCCAACGTTGGGGCAGCGTGTGGGTAGGCTGGTCAGTTCGAAATAGTGGGTGGCAAATAACGTCAGCGCGTGGCTTTGCTCAGCTAAGTTTTGCGCACACGCCCAAGCCAGGGCTAGGCCGTCATAGGTGCTGGTGCCGCGACCGATTTCGTCCAGCAACACCAAACTGTTGGCGGTGGCATTGTGCAGAATATGGGCTGTCTCCGTCATCTCCACCATAAAGGTTGAACGGCCGCTGGTGAGGTCATCGGCAGCGCCAATGCGGGTGAAAATTCGATCAATTGGGCCGAGGCTTGCAGCGGCGGCAGGGACATAGCTGCCCACATAGGCCAGTAGGCAAATCAGGGCGGTTTGCCG
>JBELHZ010000054.1:0-16930 GCA_042091155.1 Gammaproteobacteria bacterium | reverse complement strand
TTGAATGGTACCCGGGATCGGACTCGCGCTGCCGCATGGCGGCAGCCTTCTACACGGGGGATTTTGAATCCCCCTATCGTAGATAGGGTCCCTATCACAGATAGGGCACTGCGTAGCAGGGGATATCAGAGTCTTTGAATGGTACCCGGGATCGGACTCGCGCTGCCGCATGGCGGCAGCCTTCTACACAGGGGATTTTGAATCCCCCTATCGTAGATAGGGCACTGCGTAGCAGGGGATATCAAAGGCTTTGAATGGTACCCGGGATCGGACTCGAACCGATACGGTATTTCTACCGGGGGATTTTGAATCCCCTGCGTCTACCAATTTCGCCACCCGGGCAGGGACAAAAAAACTTGGTTTCTTTTGAGGAACGCGATTCTGCCCAAGGACCAGAGCAGATACAATAGGTTTCGTCTTTGTGGTCAGTAAAGCCATTGCAACTCTCCGATTTCGACTACCACCTTCCCGAGCAATTGATTGCTCAACGGCCGCTGCCTGAACGCACTGGATCCCGCCTGCTGCAATTGAATCAGCAGCGACTGACTCATGGCACCTTTGACGATCTGGCGACCCAAGTGCGGGCGGGCGACCTGCTGATTTTAAACGACACCCGGGTGGTGAAAGCCCGTTTACAGGCGGTGAAAGATTCCGGCGGTACGGCAGAAATTTTGCTTGAGCGTGTTCTGCTGCCGGGTGACGGACATGTTAGTGCCTCAAGTGCAGAGGCCCTATGTCAGGTGCGGGTGAGCAAGCCCCTCAAGGCCGGTCGATTTCTGACCGTGGAGGGTGCTCGGATTGACTGTCTGGGCAGACAGGGCGAGTTCTATCATCTGCGCTTCCCCGAACCTGTGTTCGATTTTTTGCAGCGTTACGGTGAGCTGCCGCTGCCGCCCTACATTCAACGTGACGGGGAATCTGAGCCCGACGACGTTGTCTTAGACGAAGAGCGCTACCAGACGGTCTTTGCGCGCAACCTTGGGGCCGTGGCGGCGCCGACAGCGGGCCTGCATTTTTCTGAGGCGTTTCTGCACGAATTGCAGGCGCAAGGGGTCGAGATAGGACATGTCACCTTGCACGTTGGGGCGGGGACCTTTCAACCCGTGCGTCGTGAGGATCTGTCGACTCATGTGATGCACGAAGAGCACTATGAAATTCAACCCGATGTGGTGGCGCAAATTCAGAAAACCCGAGCCGTGGGTGGACGGGTGATTGCCGTTGGCACCACGGTTATCCGCACTCTAGAGGCTGCAGCGTCTGACGGCGTTTTAACCGCGGGTACCGGATCAACGCGTCTGTTTATCACCCCAGGCTATCCCTTTCAGGTGGTCGACGCGCTGGTCACAAATTTCCATTTGCCCAAGTCGACTCTGATGATGTTGGTCTGTGCCTTTGGTGGTTATGAGCCGGTGATGCGGGCCTATGCCGAGGCGGTGAAAGAAAGTTACCGATTTTTCAGTTATGGCGACGCCATGTTTATCGAGAAAGTTCATGTTTGAAGTATTGACCCAAGACGGCGGGGCGCGACGCGGCGAACTGACGTTGCCCCACGGCAAGGTACAAACGCCGGTTTTTCAGGCCGTCGGCACCTACGGCACGGTGAAAGCCATGACCCCCAAGGATCTGCGCGACGTGGGTACCCAAATGCTGCTGGGCAACACCTTTCACCTGATGCTCCGCCCCGGCGATGAACGAATTCGTGATTTGGGCGGGTTGCACGAGTTTATGCACTGGGACGGCCCGATTCTGACGGACAGCGGTGGTTTTCAGGTATTCAGTTTGGGTGACCTACGCAAGATGACCGAGCACAGTGTGGTATTTCGTTCACCCGTGAACGGAGATCGCGTTGAGCTGACGCCGGAATCGTCGATCCAAGTGCAGGGTAATTTGGGATCCGACGTGGTCATGGTTCTAGACGAATGCACCGCGCATCCTGCGACCCATGCCGAGGCTAAGACGTCCATGGAGCTGTCCATGCGCTGGGCTGCCCGATGCAAAACCACCTTTGAAAAAGAACGTGACCGCAGTATGAATCCGGGCTCCAGACTGTTTGGCATTGTTCAGGGCGGCATGTTCGAAGATCTGCGCAGCGACAGTTTGCGTGGTTTGCAGGATATCGAATTCGACGGATACGCCATTGGGGGCCTGTCTGTGGGCGAGAGCAAGGAAGATATGAAGCGCGTGCTGACCCATATCACGCCTGAAATGCCGGAAAACAAACCCCGCTACCTGATGGGCGTGGGCACGCCTCAAGATTTGGTGTTGGCGGTGAGTCGCGGAGTGGATATGTTCGACTGCGTGATGCCGACTCGAAATGGACGCAACGGCTATTTGTTTACGTCCACCGGGGTCATAAAAATCCGCAACGCCCAGCACAAAAGCTCGGATATTGCGTTAGACGAACAGTGCACCTGCTACACCTGTGAGAATTTTTCCAGAGCCTATCTGCATCATTTGGACCGCTGCGGCGAAATGCTTGGGGCCATGTTGATGACCCAGCATAATTTGCATTTCTACCATAATTTGATGGCTCAATTGCGCGGTTCTATCGAAACCGGTACATTTCGCAGCCTCGCTACATCCCTGCAAAACCAATGGAATTGTGAACATGAACTTGTTTGAAACAACCGCTCACGCCGCGGAAGCCGCCGGCGCTGGTCCTGACGCCGGACTGATCAATCTGATTATGCTTGGCGGCTTCGTCGTCATCTTTTACTTCCTGCTGATTCGTCCGCAAAACAAACGCCGCAAAGAGCACGATGCCTTGGTCGGTGGCCTGAGCAAGGGTGACGAAATCGTGACCGCTGGCGGCATTGTTGGACAAATTACGAAGGTCGAAGACGAGTTCGTCAAAGTACAGGTTGGCGATAGCGTCGAGATGCGCATTCAAAAATCGTCAGTGGGTGCAACACTGCCCAAGGGTACGATTAAGTCGCTGGACTAGGCTGACGTGCTTAGGTAACTCGCTCAGAGTTGCCTTGGCAGGCTCTGGCCCCACATCGTCTTTGAGCCACAAACCTAAGATCGCGCAAAGACAGCGCAATACATAACTCGAGTTTAGGCAGTTTTGCCGGACGTTAAGAGGATCGGATGACAAACGACGACGATACGAGATCGCAGAACGATGGTGAGGCGGGGGGGACCCTGCTCGGTGCGCCGTCGCGCCGTGGTCCGATGAACGTTTTTCCACTGTGGAAGTACACGCTGGTTGGCGTGATCTGCCTGCTGGGCGGGATCTATGCAGCGCCCAACGTGTTCCAGCCGGATCCTGCGGTGCAGATCAGAGCGCTAGACGGCGACGATTCGGTTGGCGTAGCCCAGCGTGCCCAAGTAGCAGCGGCTTTGAGCGACGCCAGCATTGACGTCATCGCAATCGAAGAGGACGGCACCTCATTGCTGGTCCGTCTGGTTGACGAAAGCGCTCAGTTGGGTGCCCGTGCGCTGATTGCCGATACCCTCAATGCCAGTTCCGTGAATTTCGTCGTAGCGCTGGCCCAGGCGCCGACTACACCTCAGTGGCTGCAAGATTTGGGCGGTAAGCCTATGTCGTTGGGGCTTGATTTGTTTGGTGGCGCGCACTTTTTGCTTCAGGTAAATATGGACGACTACATCGCCGGTGTGGTCGATAACAGCGCGGAGGGTATGCGCGATGCCCTGATTGATCAGCGGATTCGATTTTTGCCGAATCGCAACTGGATCAATGGCCGAACAATTACCATCAGTTTCCGTGATGACGAAACGCGCTCTGCTGCAAGAGAAGCCTTGGTGGAGTACCAAGACTTTTTGGTGCAGGAGCGAGAGGTTGGGGGTAACCAAATTCTGCGGTTCACCCTGACCGACGACAAAATCAGTGCCTTGGAAGACCGGGCGATCAGTCAGAACTTGACCAGCCTGCGTAACCGAGTCAACGAACTCGGTGTGTCTGAGCCGCAGGTTCAGCGTCTGGGTCGCTCGCGAATTGTTGTTGATCTGCCGGGTATCCAAGACAGCGCTCGAGCCAAGGAAATTCTCAACAAATTCGCCAATCTGGAGTTTCGCTTGGAAGCGTTACCCAGGGCACGCAAGTCGCAAATCGAAACCTATGACTACCAAGGTCGTGTGCAAGACATCATGCGTCGCAACATCGTGACCGGTAACAATGTGCAAGACGCGCAGCAGTCCTACGATCCAGAAACCAGCCAGCCGCAAGTCAGCATCGAGCTGGACAATGAGGGCGGCCGAAAAATGCACGCGGCGACCAAGGACAATATCGGGCGCTCCATGGCGATTTTGTTTATTGAGCAAAAGCCGCGGGTGCGGAAAACCGTCAAGGACGGTGAGACCGTAGAAGAATACTATACCGTTGAAGAGCGACGTCTGATCAGTGTGGCGACGATTCAGGCCGCCCTTGGATTCAATTTCCGCATTACCGGGCTGGATCTCAGGGAAGCCCAAGATTTGGCCTTGCTGCTGCGGGCAGGTGCCTTGGCCGCTCCCATGTACATTGTCGAGGAGCGCACGGTAGGTGCCCAGTTGGGCGATGAGAATATCCGTCGAGGTTGGCAATCCGTGGGCATTGGTTTCGCGTTAGTGCTGGCATTCATGATTTTCTATTATCGAGGGTTCGGCTTGGCGGCGAATGTGGCGCTGACCGCGAACCTCACACTACTGGTCGCCATCATGTCGATTCTCGGCGCGACGCTCACCTTGCCGGGTATCGCCGGCATCGTGTTAACGGTCGGTATGGCGGTCGATGCAAATGTGCTGATCTTTTCGCGTATTCGAGAAGAGTTGAAGAATCATCCGCCGCAAATGGCGATACAGGCCGGTTTTGACCGCGCGCTGTTGACCATTACCGATGCCAATGTGACCACGTTTTTTGTCGCCATTATCTTGTTGTCGATCGGCAGCGGTCCGGTTCGAGGCTTCGCGGTTACGCTGGCCGTGGGCATCGTGACCTCCATGTTTACGGCGATATTAGTCACGCGGGCCTTGGTGAATTTGATGTACGGCGGCCGCAAGTTGGAATCCATTAAAATATGAGTGCGCTAAAAATCGATTTCATGGGCAAACGCCTGATGGCGACGTGCCTATCCGCAGCGCTACTGCTGGTCGCGCTGGGGTCGCTGTTCTTTCAGGGACTCAACCTGGGTTTGGATTTCACCGGTGGGTCATTGGTCGAAGTAAAGCTCGCGGAGAAAGTGGCGCCGCAAACGGTTCGTGGCTTTTTGGTCAACGCCGGATTTACCAACGGTACGGTGCAAACGTTCGGGTCCGATGAAGATCTGTTGATTCGGGTGCCACCCCAGCAAGGCGTGGACGGTTCGAGTCAGGCAAGTTTGGGCGATGAAATCTTTACCGCATTGTCTGCCCAATACCCCGGTATCGTGCTGCAACAGTCGAATTATGTTGGCCCTGCGGTCGGCGATGAACTGGCGGAAGACGGTGGCTTGGCTCTGCTAACGGCCTTACTGGTGGTAATGCTGTACATTCTGTTTCGCTTCACCAAGCAGTTTTCTGTCGGTGCTGTCGTGGCGTTGGCACACGATGTGGTGATCGTGCTTGGGTGTTTTTCAGTGTTCCGTTGGACTTTCGATCTTACGGTGCTGGCGGCGTTACTGGCGGTGATCGGTTATTCCCTGAACGACACCATTGTTGTCAGTGATCGCATTCGTGAGAATTTTCGGCGCGCCAGAAGAGGGACGCCTGTTGAGATCATCAACGAAGCGTTGAACCAAACCTTGGGCCGTACCTTGGTGACATCCTTAACCACGTTGTTCGTGCTTCTGGCGCTGCTGTTTGCCGGTGGTGAGGTGATTCGTGGGTTTGCGACGGCACTGTCGATCGGTGTGGTGATCGGTACCTACTCGTCGATCTATGTGGCCGCAAATGTGTTGCTGGTCATGAACATTTCTCGAGAAGACTTGCTGGTGCCCGAACCCGAGCAAGACGGCAATGAAGACGGTAGCTATCCGTAGCTACTGGTCCGGTTCGCTGCCGTTTAAACCCTGAGTGTCTGAATCAGGCTTTTGAAACACTTGGGGTTGGCAGCCACGATGTCGCCGGTGTCCCAGAATGATTCGCCGCCGCTGAGATCGCTAACGAAGCCGCCGGCTTCTCTTACCAGTACGATGCCCGCAGCGATATCCCACTTGCTCAAACCCATTTCCCAAAAACCGTCCATACGCCCAGCAGCAACGTAGGCCAGATCCAAGGCCGCGCTGCCAGCCCGGCGGATACCCCGGCAGGTGCCAGTGAGGGTTTCCAGTGATTTGCTGTACTCGGCAAGGCGCGACATGCTACCGGGCGGGATGCCGGTTCCAAGGACGCAGTCTTCGAGCTTGGTTCGGGTGGTCACACGTATGCGCTTGCCGTTCAACTGCGCGCCAGAGCCCCGGCTGGCCACGAATTCTTCGCCTCGCACCGGGTCAACGATGACCCCATGTTCATGGTGTAAACCCTTCATGATGCCAATAGATACCGCGAAGTGCGGGATACCCTGCAAATAGTTCAAGGTGCCGTCTAATGGGTCTATGATCCACGTGAATTCGGAATCGCCGGGCTGTTCGCCGGATTCCTCTGCCAAAATTCGGTGATTTGGGTAGGTTTCGCGTATCTGTTCGATGATAATCGTTTCGGCGTTGCGATCGATGTTAGAAACAAAATCGTTGTGACGCTTTTCTTGGATTTCGAATTGATCAGGTCGATCCATGCTACGCGCTAAATAGTCGGCAGCTTTCCTGGCAGCGCGTAATGCGATGTTGGCCATGGGTTGCATAGCAAATTGTCCGAGCGAAGAGGCAGCGCATGCTAAAGGTTGAGGCCAACGAAGCCAAGCATTCCTCGTATTCATCTGTTATCGCAGACTCACAACAGACATAAGGTAGTGAAACGTTTGAGTAGTCTTTTTCAGCGCATTCGCATCGTGCTTGTCGAACCCAGCCATCCGGGCAATATCGGCGGGACAGCGCGGGCCATGAAAACCATGGGTCTGCAGCAACTGGTCTTGGTCAATCCGGCGCGATTCCCCGATCCTCAGGCAGACTGGCGTGCTGCTGGTGCCATGGATGTTTTGGACAGGGCTCAGGTAGTGAATGATGTGTCCGCTGCAGTGGCCGGCTGTCACTACGTGGTGGGTACCAGTACAAGGGCGCGGGCCATTCCGTGGCCTGCAATGCTGGCTAAGGATCTCGGTGCGGTGCTCACCGAGCAGGCGGAAGATGCCGAAATCGCAATTCTGTTTGGCCGCGAAGACAGCGGACTGACCAACGAAGAGCTGCAGCGCTGTCATACGCACTTGCAAATTCCCTCCTCAAAAGAGTACGGGTCATTAAATTTGGCGATGGCCGTGCAGGTGGTTTGCTACGAGATTTTTCAGCATCTGGAAAAGACCAGCATTCAGGTAGCGGCGGAAGGTAAGCAAGAACAGAGTCAAATATCGGGCTTAGGCAGCCGTATTTGGGACAAAGAGCCCGCTTCCGGTCAGCAGCTCGATGGTTTAATGGCGCACTTGGAAGCCCTGATGGTGCAAAGTGAATTTATCGGAGCGGACAATCCTGGGCAGACAGTAACGCGGCTGCGTCGCCTGTTCATGCGCCAGCAGCTGGACGAGACAGAAGTCCAAATTTTGCGGGGTTTGCTCAAAGCAATTCAAAGCAAAATGAGGTAATTTTTTGCTTGGGCTAGGCGACCGGCAAATCGTTGCCGGGGACTTGCAATAAAGAACATCTCAGGGTCAACTGTCTCCATGCAGAAAATTGTGATCATTAACAGCAAGGGCGGATCCGGGAAAACGACCGTCAGCGTGAACATAGCGGCAGCCTTGGCCGCACGCGGCGAGCGCACTGCATTACTGGACCTGGATCCACAAGGCTCCTCCATGCGTTGGTTAAAACAGCGATCCGAAGAATTGCCACCCATTACTGGAATTGCCGGATTTCGCAGCGATTCAAACTCAACCCGGAGCTTTCAGCTTAACCCACCGGCCGATACAACAGCTCTGGTTTTGGATACGCCGGCGGGCTTGGATCGACGCGGCTTGGAGGCTGCAACCCGAGGGGCTGATGCCATTTTGATGCCGGTTATGCCGTCTGATATTGATATTCATGCAGCAACCCACTGCATCGCTGATTTGCTTTTGGGGTCCAAAAGCATGTCGGGGGCTAAGTGCTTTGGCATTATTGCAAATCGCGTTAAGCCCAATACCCGTGGCGGTAAGCGACTGGGACGCTTCCTACAAAATTTCGATATTCCCGTTGTCGCAACCCTGCGCGATTCGGTCAATTACACGCGTGTGGCTGAGACGGGTCAGGGTCTCGTCGACTTGCCTCGATGGCAGGCTCAGAAAGACATCGGTGCATGGGACGACATCGTGGAATGGGTTGGCTCTTTCAAACAATCGGGCGAGTCCACGAAGGGACCGCTGCGCGTTGGTCTGGGCGGCGCGGTTCGATTGGCGTTTAGTCGCAACTCCGCATAATCCAAATTCCCGAGAGTTTCCCCGCATGAACAGTCCTATCTTTTTGGATTACGCTGCCTCCACGCCGACGGATCCGTCGGTTGCAGAGGTCATGCAACAGCATCTGTGTTTGGGGGGTGTTTTCGCCAACCCAGCATCACGCGGCCACGTTTATGGTTGGCAGGCGGACGAAGCGGTCGAAACCGCGCGAGCCGAGCTGGCCGCCACCCTGAATGCGGATCCACGAGAAATTGTCTGGACGTCGGGTGCGACAGAGTCTGACAACTTAGCGATTAAAGGGTTGCTGTCCAGAGGCCTGCGGCTGGGGCGCAAGCATATTGTGACCAGTGCCATAGAGCATAAGGCCGTGTTGGATACCTGCGCATGGATGGAGGGCCAGGGGTTTGCGGTGACCTATCTCATGCCGAATAAAATGGGCGTCATCACGCCGGAACAGGTGGCGTCAGCGATTCGCGGCGACACTCTAGTAGTCTCGCTGATGCAGGTGAATAATGAACTCGGCAGCATCAGTGACTTGGGTCGTATTGCCAGCATTTGTCGTGAGCAGGGCGTGCTCAGTCATACCGACGCGGCGCAGAGCTTTGGCAAGCTGCCGCTGGATGTACAGGCTCTCGGGGTCGACATGCTGTCGCTATCGGGACACAAAATTTACGGGCCAAAGGGTATTGGTGCGCTCTATGTGAGACGCCAAGATGGTCTGGCGCTCGACGCACAGATACACGGTGGCGGACACGAAATGGGTATGCGCTCTGGTACCCTGCCAACGCATCAGATTGTTGGTCTGACTGCGGCTGCGAAACTCATGCAGTCCCAAATGACCGATGAGACAAGGCGAATCGGCATGCTGCGCGATCGCTTTGTCAGTCATTTGCAGCAGATACCCGGTGTGCACCTCAACTCGCCACCAAGTCAGAGCATTCCGCATATTCTCAACGTAGCCTTCGATGGTATTGACGGCGAGACTCTGCTGTTGGCGCTGAACGGTGTGGCGATTTCCACAGGCTCGGCCTGCAACTCGGCAAGTGTCGAGCCGTCTCATGTGTTGAGAGGCATTGGGATGTCCAGAGAGCTGGCTCATGCGTCGCTGCGATTCAGTTTTGGCCGATACACGACAGACACTGATATCGACTCAGCAGGTACCCACGTAGCCGATGTGCTCGGCCGATTGCGTCAGTAGTCGTGCTGCGTATAATACGCGCCCTCAAAGCTCGATCATGCCGAGTTTTTTATTAAAAATTAGATACATAGCGTTCTTTTCACAACCGGAAGAATCCATGCCAAGCCCCTAGCCAAAAGCACGGGGGTCTAGGACGGTGGCCAAAGCGGGTTAGAGTCGGGCGTTTAGGTATCCCTAACGGAGATGGTCATGGGAATGGAGCGAACTTTTTCAATTGTTAAGCCGGATGCGGTAGCTCGTAACCTGATTGGTGAAATCTACTCACGTTTCGAAAAGGGCGGACTGAGGATTGTGGCTTCAAAAATGCTTCAACTCAGCGACGAGCAAGCGGCTGGTTTCTACGCAGAACATGATGGTCGGCCTTTCTTTGCCGACCTGTGCGCCTACATGCGCTCG
Organism: Gammaproteobacteria bacterium; assembly: GCA_042091155.1. GTDB lineage: Bacteria > Pseudomonadota > Gammaproteobacteria > Pseudomonadales > Azotimanducaceae > UBA4421. Next base: position 6,899 of record JBELHZ010000054.1, on the reverse strand, counting down.
GGCCCGGTCATGGTGCAGGTGCTAGAGGGTGAAGATGCGATCGCCACAAACCGTCGATTGATGGGTGCGACGAATCCACAAGAAGCAGATCCGGGTACCATCCGTGCGGACTTTGCCGAGTCCATCGACGCGAACGCTGTTCACGGTTCGGATAGTCCAGAATCTGCTGCGCGTGAAATCGCATTCTTTTTCACCGCCTCAGAAATCATCGATCGAGCCTGAGTTCAAAGGAACCGGAGAAGCAACCCGTGACCACCCAACGTAATCTCTACGGATTGGACAGAGGTCAGCTGGAATCGTTGTTTCAGGAGATGGGTCTGCAGGCTTTTCGCGGCCGGCAGATCATGAAGTGGGTCTATCATCAAGGCATAACAGACTTTGCCGCGATGACGGACCTGCCGCTCAAGGCGCGGCAGTGGCTGGAGGAGCATTGTTGCCTCGAACTGCCCAAGATACACGAACGTTTCTTGTCCAAGGACGGCACCGTCAAGTGGCTGCTGCACGTGGCTGCGGGCGATCTGGTCGAAATGGTTCTGATCCCTGACAAGGGACGAAATACCCTGTGCGTATCTTCTCAGGTGGGTTGCATCTTGGACTGCAGTTTTTGCTCAACAGGCAAGCAGGGCTTTAATGGCAACCTCACATCCGCTGAAATTGTTGGTCAAATGGCCATTGCCAACGCCTATCTCGCCAAAAAATCCGAGACGGTTACGAATGTCGTCCTCATGGGCATGGGCGAACCCTTGCTGAATTTCGATGCCGTGCTGCCAGCGACTAACGTGATGATGGACGATCACGCCTTTGGTTTGTCGAAGCGCAGGGTGACCGTGAGCACAGCCGGTGTCGTGCCCGGTATCAAAAAACTGCAAGAGCATACTGATGTGTCGTTAGCCATATCGCTGCACGCACCGAGCGACGAGTTGCGCAACGAACTGGTGCCCATCAACAAGAAATATCCCATCGCAGAACTGATGGAAACCTGTCGCGACTATGTCGAGCACTTAGGCCCAGCACGCAAGCTGGTGATCGAGTACACCCTGATGCGCGGCGTCAATGATCAGGCGAATCACGCCAAAGCGTTGGCGAAACTGCTCCAATCCTTGCGTTGCAAAGTGAATCTGATTCCTTTCAATCCTTTCCCCGGGTCTGGCTATGAGCGACCACGAGATGAGGATATATACGCCTTTCAAACAACGCTGATGCAAGCGGGGTTCATCACCATGGTGCGCACCACGCGCGGTGACGATATCAATGCAGCCTGCGGACAATTGGTGGGCATGGTGGAAGACCGAACCCGCAGACAGAGTCGATATCGGGAACGATTGGCTCAACAGATTCCGGCAGTGGAAGTGATTTGATGAGCATACGTCAGCGACCTGCTGGTGCCTTCCGTTTTCCCTCGACTGCGCATGGACGGTTCACAGTATGAGCGATATACGTGACAGCGCGTCTTTGTCTGGGCCGGGTAAGGTATTTGCCGAAGGGCGAGAAGCACTTGAGATTTCTCGCCAGCAAATGGCCGACGTCTTGAACTTACCGGTTCGAACGATAGTGGCGATCGAGGAAAACGATCCCACTGTTTTGCCCGATGCTGTCTATGTAAATGGCTACATGCGTTCATACGCCAAGCTCCTCGGACTCGCGTCTCAACCGCTGATCGATGCGTGGTGGGCGCAACATGTTGAGAACGACGCACAAGTGCCGATTGAAGGACGCAACGACGAAAGAGCCGAAAAAACCGTCAATGTCAGACCCTTCAAAATGGGTCGCTGGGCAGTGGCGGGACTCCTGCTGTCTGTGGGCTTTGTTTACTTTGTGACAAACGACAATCAGCAGGCCACGAGCGGCGAAGCAGAGGTTCGGCTCGCCAGTGAGGCCGATGTGTTGCAGCAAGAATCGTTGTCGAAGCCAATACGAGAGTCGGTGCCAGAAACCGCACAAGTGGTGGTTCGCAAGCCAGTTCAAGAGCCAACCCAAGAGATCAAAACCGACCCTTCGCCCGTTCAGAGAATGGGAGCCCAGCCCAGCCCTGATGACACCCAAACCCCAGACGTTACGGGAACGGAGAGGGTTGAGTCGGCGGTGACGGAGCCAGTCGTTGCCAAGCCAGAGCCTGTTCAGACAGAGATGGCCGAGCCAGAAGCTGCTGAAGTTGATGCAAATGAACGCGCGGCAACAGACGTGGTTGAGTCGTTGACTGATGATCGATCAGCCGCCGACCTAGTGACCGACGATACCCTACCCGCCGGTGAGCCTGAGCCCGAACGCGAGATTCCTCTGGCCTTCGCATTGCCGCGATTGACGGAATTTGGCGATAACGCAATCGTCCTGACTTTTACGGCAGACTGTTGGTTCGAAATACGTAACGAAGGTGGAGACTTGCTGCACGCCGATCTGGGCCGAGACACCCAAACACGACGCTACGTTGGCGGTGGACCGTTTCAGATCAAGCTTGGATACAGTCCGGGCGTCACGCTTGTTTACAACAACAAGGCTGTGGATTTGGAGCCGTATACGCGACGAGATGTTGCGAACGTTATTGTTGGAGCGTCAACGGGTGATGCAGAGCCAGCGCCGCAAACTGATGCAACACAGGCAACACAGGCAACACAGGCAACGCAGGCAACGCAGGCAACACAGGCAACACAGGCAACATTATTGTGGTGAAAGCAGTCAGAGGCATGCGAGATATCCTGCCGGAACAAGCCCGGCGCTGGGATTTGGTTGAGCAAAAGCTGACCGAAGTGATTCGTGGTCACGCCTATGAGGCTATTCGTCTGCCATTGCTCGAGTTTACCGAGTTGTTTGCGCGAGGCGTTGGTGAAGCCACGGATATCGTGGAAAAAGAAATGTATACGCTAGCGGACCGTGACGGTGATTCGTTGTCGTTGCGGCCGGAAGGAACCGCGAGCAGCGTCCGCATGCTGCAAGAACATGGATATTTGTATAACCAAACTCAGCGGGTGTTTTACGCTGGACCGATGTTCCGTTACGAGAAACCGCAAAAGGGTCGATATCGTCAGTTTTATCAGATTGGTGCCGAGGCTTATGGTCTGGCAGGCCCAGACATTGATGCCGAACTGATCGGATTGGGGTGGGCGTGCTGGCAGGCGTTGGGAATTGAGTCGATGGTACGGCTTGAAATCAATACGCTGGGTTCGGCAGACGCGCGCCAGCAGTATCGCAGTGCCTTGGTGTCCTATTTGTCGCCGCTGGAGGATCAGCTAGACGAGGACAGCCGTCGGCGGTTGACGACGAACCCCATGCGCATTCTCGACAGTAAAAACCCAGAGACCCAACAGTTGCTGAAAGATGCGCCGAAGCTACCGGATTTTGTTGATGGGCAAAGCATTGAGCATTACGACGGCTTGAAGGGCTTTCTCCAAGACCTCGGCATACCGTTTCGCGAAAACCCCAACTTGGTCAGAGGTTTGGATTACTACACGCACACGGTATTCGAGTGGACAACCGATGACTTGGGTTCTCAAGGCGCAGTGTGCGCGGGGGGACGTTATGACGGTCTCGTTGAGCGTTTGGGCGGCAGAGCGACACCGGGGGTTGGCTTTGCCATTGGTTTGGATCGGGTGGTGTTGCTGCATGAATTGGCCCATGAGCGGGCAGTAGAGGGGGCGGCAGACATTTACGTTTGTGTGCTGGACCAGCAGTTAAGCGGGGCCGCCATGCAAACCACTCAGGCGCTCAGGATGGCGTTGCCGAGCCAGCGCATACGGCTGCACATGGGCGGCGGAAACCTTAAGAAACAATTGAAAAAAGCCGATGCCAGCGGGGCGCAGGTAGCGGTGCTGGTGGATCAGCAGTCGGCAGACGCCGGTGGCTTAACGCTCAAGCATTTGCGTGATGCGGCTCTAGGTCAGGAAAGTCTGTCTTTCGACGCCGGAGTGGACCGCTTACGGCAAGGATAAATCGTCAGAGGCCAACGCGGTCCGCACAGTACCGGTTTTTGCGAATTCTCGATCATCTCAGATGTCATGATAGGTATATGTGATAACGATCTGTGCCAGAATAGCGCCTCGAAAATAAAAGCATGTGCGTTGCTAGTGCGATGCAAGCTGAAAACAAGTTTGGTGGGAGCCTGCAGTGTCTGAATACATAAGCGATGAAGAGCAAATGAACCGCTTTAGTGAGTGGTGGAAAGAGCATGGTACGTCGCTTTTGATTGCTGTGGGTGTGACCGTTGCCGCTATCGTGGGCTGGAATGTGTATTCTGATCAGCGACGACAAACCATCGAGTCAGGTACTGCGGTCTATGCCCAGTACGTCGATGCCACCGAGGCAGACGACAAGCTGGCCTTAGCCCAGCGTATCAAAACGGAATTTCCCGGATCCAGCTTTCAGGTGCTAGTCGCTCTTACTGAAGCCAAGGAAGCCGTTGATGCTGGCGACCTAACGACGGCTCTCGAGGCTCTGCAGAGTGCGCGTGAGGCTGCCCCCGATGCGTTGCTTGCCGATCTAGCAAGTCTGCGCTTGGCCAAAGTCCAGTACGCACTGGGAGAGGCGGATGCCGCACTGCAGTCCCTGCAACGTATTCGAAACGAAGGTTATCAGTCCTGGGCGCTGGAGTTGACTGGCGACATATATTTGGCCGAAGGCAACACAGAACAAGCTTATGCGGCTTACACCAGCGCGCTGGAAAGTTTGGGTGAGCAAACGCGACCGCTGCTGGAAATTAAACGCGACAACGCTGCGCCATCAGATGGCCAATTTAGCGTGTTCGCTCAGCCTTTAGAGCAGGCGCTGCAGGATGCCCGCAAAACCCTGGCTACTGACGACGCTTCCGACTCGACTTCCGACGACTGAAAGGCGCATTGATGACACATACACAAGACCTCGGCTTCACCACCAAACAGAACGTGTTTCGCAGCGCTCTCTTGCTAGCTTGGGTAGTGCTGTTGAGCGGATGCGCAGCGTTCTCCTGGATACCGGGCATTGGTGACGACGAAGACGACGAAGAGAAGACCGAGCCGGCGGCGTTGGTTGATTTCGATGCGGAAGTGAACGTCGAGCGCCAGTGGAAGACCAAGGTCGGCAAAGGCCTCGGGAATAAATACATCCGATTGCAGCCCTTGGTGGTCGCCGACCGCGTGGTCGCTGCGGACGCCTATGGCGTTGTCGTTGCCTTTGATCGCTTCTCGGGCGACGAACTGTGGCAGCAGCAAGTGGGTGAGGTGGAACGACGCGCGTCAGGTTTGGATCGCTTTATGGACCGTAGCGACGCAGGCTTTGTTGGCGGCGGTGTCGGTGGTGGCGACGGTCTGGTGCTGTTGGGAACCACCCGGGGTAATGTGATCGCTCTGGCGCTGAGCGATGGAACCGAACAATGGCGCACCTACGTAGGATCTGAAATTGGTGCGCAACCGGTCGCAGCGCAGGGCCGAGTATTTGCTCAAACCATCGACGGCGAACTCATCGCCTTGGACGCTGAAACCGGCGAGAAGCTGTGGTCTTACTCCAGTCAGGTGCCACTGCTCACGCTACGCGGTACCAGCACGCCGGTAACCGCGCGCGACGTGGTCTTTACGGGGTTCGCCAGCGGTAAGGTGGTTGCGCTGCGCGCCAACAACGGCGAACCGATTTGGGAACAGCGGGTCATGCTGCCCGAAGGCCGATCCGAACTTGAACGGATTGTCGATGTCGATGCCGCGCCCTTAGTTACGGCCAATGCAGTTTTCGCTCAGGCCTATCAGGGTCGCATGATGCGCATCATGGCCCGGGACGGCCGACCCCGCTGGGAAGCCGACGTGTCCAGCTTTTTGAATCTCGCGGAAGGCTACGGTCAGGTGTACGCGGTAGAAGAAAAAGACACGGTAACTGCTCTTGATCAGGAAAGCGGCGAGGTGATTTGGCAGCACGATCTGCTGGCCCGTCGAGGACTGACCGCTCCGCTGGCTTACTCCAACTATCTGGTGGTTGGCGATGCTCAAGGCTACGTTCATGTCATGGCCCAGCGCGATGGCCGCATGATGGGACGCAAAAAGGTCAACGGTAAAGGGCTTCGTACTCCGTTCGTGTTAGCGGATGGAACGTTTTACGTATTAGATAATGCCGGCGGTCTGCACGCCTACAAGATCACGTCGAGATAGCCTTGCTGCCTACCGTTGCCCTTGTGGGTCGACCCAACGTTGGAAAATCGACCCTTTTCAACAAACTGACCAATTCCCGAGATGCCTTGGTGGCGGACGTGCCCGGGCTGACCCGTGACCGTCGTTACGGTCGTATGGAAGTGCTGGAAGGGCTTGCTACCCTCATCGATACGGGTGGTTTGTTTGGCGAGCATGTCTTGGCCAACGAGCTTACCGGCCAAACCCAGCTGGCCGTCGATGAAGCCGACTTGGTTCTGTTGCTGCTCGACGGCCGCGAAGGGGTGACCGCCGCAGACGAAGATGTTGTGACCTATCTGCGCAAGAGTAATGTCGCCTTTCTGCCCGTGATCAACAAAATTGATGGTCTGAACGAAGATCAGATCACCGCGGACTTCGTGCGCTTTGGGTTTCCCGAATACGCCATGATTTCCGCCAGCCACAATCGGGGCCTGAAACAACTGCGCGAATCCATCGCCGAACGTCTGACCACGCTGGATTTGCTCGAGGGAACCGAGTGGGAAGAGGAAGCGGACGGCATCCGCGTGGCCGTTGTCGGTCGTCCGAACGTGGGTAAGTCCACCTTGGTCAACCGACTGATTGGCGAGGAGCGGCAGGTCGTATTTGATATGCCCGGCACGACAAAGGACGCCATCGACATTCCGTTTCATAAGGACGGCACCGATTACGTGCTGATCGATACGGCGGGTGTGCGACGCAAGGGCAAGGTGTTCGAAGTCACCGAGAAATTCTCTGTGGTCAAAGCCCTGCAGGCCATGGAGCGTGCCCATGTTGTGATCC
>JBELHZ010000053.1:0-16994 GCA_042091155.1 Gammaproteobacteria bacterium | reverse complement strand
GCCGCCTGTTCTTCGAGTTTGATGGTGTTTCGGACGATGGTGACGATTCGGCTTTCATCGTTTTCTGCGTCTGCATCGCTGACGGATAAACGAACGGTGGAGTCTTTTGGCCCGCGAATGAGTTCAACGACGTCGTCCAGACGCCAGCCAACCACGTCGATCATGGGTCCGCTGTCTCCTTGGCCAACAGCCGAGATAATGTCCGCAGGTTTCAATGCCCCAGATTTGTCCGCTGGCCCCGCGGGTACCAGACGGACAATGGTCGTGGCGTCTTCGTCAGTCTGCAGCACCGCGCCAATTCCCTCCAAGGAGAGCGACATGTTGATGTTGAAGTTCGTTGAGGTTCGCGGTGAAAAGTATTGGGTGTGTGGGTCGAAGGTCGTTGCGAAGGCGTTAATGAATGTTTGAAAGGCGTCTTCGCTGCGGTTGCGCAGGGCAATCTTTTGCTGATTACGATAGCGCTTGCCTAGGGTTTCGGTGATTTCCTCCAAGTCTTTGTCGTTGAGTTTCATACTCAAGACCTGGGACTTCAGTCGTCGGTTCCAGAGGTCATCCTGCGCGGCAGCGTCAATAGACCAGGGGGTATCTTCACGCTTGAGCTGGATGATTTCGTCGGTATCAAAACTCAACCGCTCGAGACCGGAGTTGATTTGTTGCTGAACGTAGTTCGTGCGCTCTATCAAACGCTGCTGCAGTCGGTTGAACATACGGTAGGCGGGCAGCAGATCGCCACGTCGTAACGCGTTGTCGAGCTCGTAGCGATAGGTTTCAAATTCAGCGATGTCGCTGGCTAAAAAGTAGTAGCGGCCAGGATCCAATGCTTCCAGATAGTTGTCGAACATTTGGCTGGAGAGGGTGTCATTAACCTGCAGGTCCACATAATGATTGCGGCGCAATTGCTCCACCACAATTTGTGCTGTGCGCGGGTGCGCGGCAAGAGGAGACAGCACCGGCGGCGGCTGCACTTGGTTTAACTCGCTAGGGGCTGTCATTTCGGCCTGTAGCGTGCCGAATGAGCCAAGGCCTAATACACAGACGGCTGCCAGTCGCAGGATTGGGGTCCAGCCTTTTACGCGGTCTAGTCGAGGGTTGCCTGAACGGTCTGAAAACCAGTGCTGATTCATAAGTGTGCTCGTCGTCATTGTCGCCTGTTGGCGCGTTGGGCTGGCCGATAGTGTCGGCTTCCCGATGTCAAACGCATGTCGTTTTTAGTAGATGGTTATATCGGGGCAAATTCCAATCGTGTTTGCACAAGAAGATCACTCAATGGTTGGACGCTAATGGTACCAAGGTCACTATTAAGGCGTTTAGGCCACCTGTGTAACGTCTCGTCGTGTAATTTCTTGCCTGCTGCCGTATCCTGCTCTCGCGACAATGCTCGGTCAGCGGACGCGGTTAGACAGTCTATCCATCCCTTGGCACGGCGTGAAGCGCTACGTATACCTCAAGACCGCGCTTTGTTGGTCGTAACCGTGAATCGGAGACTTCGATGAAAAATAATCACAAATCACCGCTGGGGCTAATCATGCTGGTGCTGGGCAGTGTTATGCTGGCAGGCTGTCAGCAACCGGAAAACGATATGTCTGAATCGACCTTTAATGCTTCGTCCGATGTGGAAAGCGCGAGTTATCTGATTGGCTTTCGCCAAGCGCAAAATATTCAGGAGCAGGGTGGCGATATCATTGATATGCAGGCCTACGGCCAAGGTGCCCGTGATGCCATTGCCGGCCAAGAGTCCCAGGTACCTGTCGAGAACGAAGAGCAGTTGATGGGTGCATTGACCGATGCATTGATGCAACAAAAGACCGCGTCGAGTGAGTCGTTTATGCAAGAAAATGCCGCGCGTGCCGAAGTCACGACGACAGAATCCGGATTGCAGTACGAAGTTCTAGTGGAAGGCACTGGGCCGAAGCCTGCGGCGACGGACACGGTGGTGACCCACTATCACGGCACGCTGACCGACGGCACGGTTTTCGACAGCTCGGTTGAACGCGGCAGCCCGGCGACGTTTCCAGTGAATCGAGTGATTGCGGGCTGGACCGAGGCGTTGCAAATGATGGGAACGGGATCCAAGTGGCGTCTGGTGATTCCATCCGAGCTGGCCTACGGCGAGCGCGGTGCAGGCGGCGCCATTCCACCGAATGCCACCTTGGTGTTTGAAGTGGAGTTATTAGAGATTCAATAAGTGAATCACTTCGGCGTGTCTCGATGATGCGTTCGACGAAGAAAGGCCGGAGCATGCTCCGGCTTTTTTTTGCCTGTCCTGTTCGTGCTGTTGATCCGGTTGCGCTTGTATTTTTTGCGCTAAGGCAAGTCTTGCGCTGGCTGCGTAGGGGGCACATGCTCGGCTTGGGAGGGAGAGATGTCAGAGTCCGATAACGAAGCGACAATATGGCGGGATGGCGCGTTCCGTGCCTATCTGGGTTCCACCGGTTTTTCCGGTATGGCCTTGGCCATGCAGCAATTGCTGCTCAGCTGGATTTTGATTGGCATTTTAAAACTGCCGGCGGATCAGGTGGGCTTGATTCAAGCGGTGATTGGCTTGCCCGGTGTATTCGTCATGTTGGCCGGTGGTGCCAGCGCCGACCGTACCGATGCCCGCCGCATGCTCATCCGCGTTTACCTGCTTGCACCGATATTCCCGTTGTTTCTCGTGCTCGTCGAGCAGTGGCAACTGCTGGGTGTGGCCAGCGTCATTTTTTGGGGCTTGGGCATGACGGTGGTGCAGTCTTTTTCCATGCCCGGTCAGCAGGCGTTGCTGAATCGCATTGCCGGCAAAAACATTCAACAAGGCGTAACAGCGGCGACGGCCATTGGTTTCGTTGTTCAGGTCGTGGGTCTGATTCTTGCGGGCCAAATCGATACCGTTGGTGTCACTCCGGTACTTTTTGCCCAAGCAGTGGGCCTGTGCTTGGCGGGGGTGATGATGGTGCGCGTTCCTGTGGCCAGCCCCGAACCTGCGACCGCAGATGCGGGTCCAGCGGAAAAGCAGGGGGCGCTTACCGGCATTCGGCAGGGGCTAAACGCCACCTATGACCATCCGTTAATTTTCAACGTGCTTGCGATTACGTTTGCCTCCAGCATTTTTAATGCTGGGGCGTTCATTACTGTGTTCCCCTTTATCGTCGCCCGTGTCTATGACGGCACGGCCTGGTTGCTGGCCCTGCTGATGGCCGTGTTTTTTGCCGGCGCCACTTTGTCGAATATTCTGCTGCTGCGGTATCAACCCCTGCTTCGGCCTGGGCGGCTGTTTCTGATCATGCAGTTGTCGCGCATTTTGGTGATCTTTTTGATGTGGATCGAGCCACCGTTCTGGCTGTTGGTGGTGGCAACGATCGGCTGGGGCCTGAACATGGGCATTACCACAAATCTGGCGCGCAGCATGGTTCAAGAGTCTGCGCCGAAGCCTTTCTTGGGCCGCATCTTATCGGTGTTCAGTATTGGTATGGTAGGCAGTGCGCCGTTGGGCGCCATTGTGTTGGGTTGGTTGATTGAAGCCACCGGCACGCTGAATGCGTTGATTCCCGCCATGGTTCTTTCGGCCATTTTGTTTGTTTACGGCGCGTGGTTTTCTCCTGTGTGGGCCTATCGGAGCAGTGAAGCACAGTAGTTCTGTGCTGGTTCTTTCGCGACCAAGAGCCTAACCTTGCGGCTCAAGCGAGCCAGATGAGTACCCAGCCCATGTCGTCGTCCCAAACGTCTGCGGAAGAATCCGTCATTGCCGAACTGCGTCGGGAATATCGTTATGGCACCCTCAGCGCCCGGGATGTCCAAGACGATCCGCTGCAACAATTTCGGCGTTGGTTTGCTGAAGCAGAGCGGGCTCAAGTGCTGGATTACAGCGCCATGGCCTTGGCGACCTCTCAAGCCGGAGTACCCTCTGCACGCATCGTCTTGTTGAAAGGCTTGGACGAGGACGGCTTCCGCTGGTTTACCGATGGGCGCAGCGAAAAGGGGCAGGCTCTGGCGAATAACCCACAGGCCGAGTTGCTGTTTCATTGGCGTGAGTTGGATCGTCAGGTGCGTGTCCGGGGAGACGTGACACGCCTGTCGGAAGCGGAGTCCGACGCCTACTTCTATTCTCGCCCCTTGGATAGCCAGCTTGCGGCGGCAACCTCGGAACAAAGCCAACCCGTGGACAGTCGAGAGACCCTGGAACAGCGTTATCGGACGCTGACCCACTCGTACTCCGAGCAAGCGCCTCGCCCGCAGGCTTGGGGTGGCTACTGTCTCAAGCCAGCCCAGTATGAATTTTGGCAAGGTCGGGAAGGTCGTTTACACGACCGGCTACAGTACCGTTCAACCAGCAGCGGTTGGGCTGTGGAGCGCCTGCAGCCTTAGTCCGGGCCGGAACGCCCTCGGTTTAGCCCGCGTTTAAGCGTGGCGCAAAGTCTGTCACCAGGCCGGCGAATAGATCGGGCCGAAAAAAAACCGAACCGTGGCCTGTCATTTCCATGACCTCAAAACGCGCGCCGGAGATCAGCCGGGCAATTTCCTGGGCCGCCGCGAGGTTCATGTCTTGGCGTCCGCAGGCGACCAAGGTGGGTGCGGTAATGTTGTGCAACAGCGCGTTGGTGTCGCCTTCGCGCTGATGGGCGGTATGACAAAGCAGGGCCGCGTCCCGATTTTCGTAAAAGCGCCAATACTTCTGCCGTTCCGGCATACCCAAGCCCGCTGCCTGAAGCAGCTCGGCTGCCTTGGCCCCAAGCGCGCCCTGATCACCTTGGTCGACCGGTGGCGTCAGTGCCACGTCGAACATCGCCAGTCCGCTGAGCTGGTCCGGGTGCCGCAGAGCGAACTGAGCCGCCGTGCGAGCGCCGTAAGCCACGCCAAGTACAAAGGCGTTGTGGATACGAAGATGCTGGAGCAAACCTGCAAGATCGTCGGCGTACTGCGCAAAAGTAAACTGCTCCTCATCGCCCCAACCGGATTTTCCGGTGCCTCGCAGATCAAAGCGGAGCACTTGGTAGCATTCGAGTAAGGGCTGCAGAACGATTTCCCAGCAGGTCAGGTTGTGGCTGGCCATATTGATCAGTGCCAAAACCGGTTTGTTTGGCGCACCCTGCAAAACATAGTGAAGGTCGATGCCGTTTATTCGGGCCATGCTTCCCGGCTGATCGTAGGGCGTAGTCGGTTGTTGGCTCATGCGTCGGGTAACCCCAGCACACGTTTGGCGATGATGTTCATCTGTACTTCCTTTGTTCCGCCGGCGATGGTCAGGGATTTTTGTTTCAGCCAGTTCCGCGTGGCGTCTATCTCATCATCGGCAAATGCCTCGCCGACCCAGCCAGCACCTTGGGTGCCCATGGCGGCTACTAAAATTTCATCGCCTTCTTGGGTGATCAGCGCGTTGGAAAGCTTCACCGCCGAAGACGCAAAGCCCGGCGCGCTGGCGGCGGTTTCCTGTATCACGCGTTGCTGGGTGAGCTGCTGGGCCTTGAAGGCCAGCTGGTGATCCAACACTCGTCGCCGCAGAGCTGGCTCGCTGATGCGTCCGGCATTATCCGCGTGATAGCGCTTGACCAAATCAGGCAGCGGGCTGGCCACGGATCGACCTCCCTGGGAGCCGGAGGTGTTGATGCCCGCATGGGTCGAACGCTCGTACTGAAGCAGGCGTTTGCCGACAGTCCAGCCTTTGTTGACCCCACCAATGATGTCGCTTGCAGGTGCTAACGCATCATTGAAAACGGTCTCGCAAAATGGTGATTCGCCGGAGATTAGCCGAATGGGGCTCACCTCAACGCCGGGTTGATCCATGTCGACCAAGATCAGGCTGATTCCTTCGTGCCGTGGTGCTTCTGTGTCGGTGCGAATCAGCACAAAAATATAGTCACAGTGCATGGCATCTGAGGTCCACACCTTCCGTCCGTTGAGTTGGTACTGGTCGCCGATCAGCTCACCGCGGCAGGCCAAGCTGGCCAAATCCGAGCCTGCACCGGGTTCGGAATAACCCATGGCCCAACCGCCCTCGCCGCGGGCGATACCCGGCAGCCACCGCTGTCGCTGATCTTCGCTGCCTAGCTCCAAGATCGTCGGTCCAATGTAGTTCACGCCGCGTCCAGTTAGAGGCGTTCGCGCACCAATGCGCTTGAGTTCCTCAATCAGGATCGGATAAAGGTCTTTGTCCAGTGCCGCACCGCCGTAGGCCTTGGGCCACGTCGGTACGGTCCAGCCGCGCTCTGCCATGCGTTCCAGCCACAGCGCGCTGTCGCGATCCAAGGATATTTTGCTGCTGCCCCAAGGCGTTTGGCCTGGCCCGCGCGCGCCTTCAGGGCAATTGTCTGCTAACCATGCTCGGGTCTCTTGGCGGAATTCTGTGCCTTGGTTGCTACTCACGCGGTCTCCTTTTTCGCAATTGAAGGGCGGCTTTAACCTCGCCAGTTAAGCCTGTTTTTCGCCGAAAAGCCCGCTTGGGTATTTCAGGTCACCGGGATGTGGTCTGCGGGTCCGGTTGAGCGGCTAAGTAAACCGCTTATCGGCTTATTTGCCGCTTCGTCGCATCCGGTTTTTATTGTAATCGGGCCAGTCAAGTTGCCTGGACAGCAGATTAAAGGACTGAAGTATGTCACGCATCGTACCGCTTTTTCTTGCCCTCGCGACATCAACAGCGTTCGCGCCCGTCCTAGTTAGCGCAGATACCTTGACCATAACAATCAGTAACATTCGTGTCAGTGAAGGCTGGCTTATGGTTCAAGTGGCCAACAGTGAACAGGGGTTTGAGTTCGCAGAGGATTCCGCTCCAGCGCCGGTTGCCATAAGTCAACTTGCGGAAGCTGGGGAAATGACGTTTGAGGTCGCCTTGCAGCCGGGCCTACGGTCACTTGTTCAAGCACATGTGAAGCGGATCCGTCGTCGGTCAGACACAGGCCCGTCTCATCAGATACACAGTGCCGCAATTCGTTTGCCCACCAAGGCCAGACAAAGATCCTTTGCGCACTGGTCGGCGCGGCGATCCAAGACCAAGCCGGTCACCTGCTGTTGGGGTATCAGTTCACCAATCATAGCCGAGCTTGTGACTCGGGCATCAATGCATGGCGGATAGGCATAAACGCTGGGTTCGCGTTCAACTATCTGGGTGTAGATCGCGTCCAACTGTTCTTGTTTGATCGCCATCTGCCCGGATTTGCTGCCGGCTTCTTGTCGTGCGGTACGATCGGTCAGTTCCGTGAACAGCGTGTCGGATCGATACCAATAAAGCCGAAACTGCTCGTTGTCCCGTTTGAGCACCATGCCCTCTTTGACGCCAACACCGTCCACGGTTTGGGTGTTAAACCATATTTCGGCGAATTCGCCGCACACTTCCTTGGCACCCTGGCCAAAGCACTTCAACAGCTCGACGCTCTCGATCCGGCGTGTCGAGTCATCGAGACGGGCCGCGTGTTCGATCATGTCACCACAGCTCGCGTCGGTGAATTTGAGCAAACCAAAGGCATGACAGCTGGGTGGTGTGGTGTCGTCGTTCTCTTGGGAGGCTTTGGCTTGATCAAACCATGCCGACGCCGCCTGCAGAGCTTGTGATTGAATGGCGCTGGGGTCGGGTGCACAGCTTGTGAGTAAGAAGGTGCACAGCGTCAGCAACAGAACCTGTTGCTGACGCGCTGAGAGCAGGTTAGGGATCAAACCCGCTCGATGATGATGGCTGGTGCCATGCCGCCACCGGTGCACATGGTGATTAGGCCAGTTTGTAGGTCCCGTCGTTCCAGTTCATCGATCATGGTGCCGATTAGGATCGAACCTGTGGCCGCAATAGGGTGTCCCAGCGCCATGGCGCCGCCATTGACGTTGACCTTGGCAGGATCCAAGTTGAGGTCGCGGATGAATTTCGCTGCGACGACGGCAAAGGCTTCGTTAATTTCGAACAGATCAATGTCGTCCGTCGTCATGCCAACCCGGGCTAACGCCTTCAGTGCAGCAGGCACGGGCTCGTTCAACATCAGGGTAGGATCGCCACCAACCGTTGCCATGGATGTGATGCGCGCTCGCGGTTTCCAGCCCACTTTATCGGCGTAGTCCTTACTGCTCAGAATCAGGGCGGCAGCACCATCGACCACTCCAGAACTGTTGCCGGCGTGGTGTACGTGGTTGATGTTCATGTCGGGATATTTGCGCGCCACCAACTGCTGGAAGGTTTCGCCGGTATCGTCGATGGGTGCCTGCATAAACTGAGAAAACACCGTAGGCAGGGCTGCCAGACTTTCCAGCGTGGTGCCCGGACGGGGAAATTCTTCGCGGTCCAAGGCCACTGTGCCGTCGTCATTGAACACAGGCATAACGCTGCGATCAAAGTGTCCGTTGGCGATGGCGTGTTGTGCGCGATTTTGTGACTCCACGGCCAGTGCGTCCAGCTCTTCACGGCTGAAGTTTTCCAGCGTGGCGATCATGTCCGCGCATACGCCTTGGTGCGGCTGAGGGTGCAGGTCGCGCAGGTGCAGATTACCGCCATCGACGGTGCGGTTATTGTTTTCGGGCATGCGTGTTGTGGTGTAGGACATCATTTCAACGCCGCCGGCAACGCAAAGGTCGTCCATGCCGCTCATGATGTTGGCCGCCGCGAGATTCACCGACGTGATGCCGGAACCGCAGAAACGATCCAACGTTACCGCAGATGCCGAAGTGTCCCAGCCTGCGTCCAGCGCAGCCATGCGTCCAACGCAGGATCCTTGTTTGCCGACCTGTGAGCTACAGCCAACAACCACATCGTCGATGTCTGCCGTATTCAGATCGTTGCGTTCGCCGATTCCTTCAAACACCTTTGCCAACAGCCGGCTTGGGTGGAATTCAGACAGCGCGCCCTTGCCCGCTTTGCCGATACCCCTTGGGGTTCGCGCGGCGTCGATAATATATGCCTCGGTCATAATACTCTCCGTTTTAATAATCGTGTTGTGTTAGCGGCCTGTAAACTTTGCGTCGCGTTTTTCCATGAACGATGCCATGCCTTCTTTAAAGTCATCGGACTGAAACAGCGGCAGCAGCTGCAAAAATACGTGATGCACATGATCGTCGAAATTCTCGTCCATGCCCATGCGCATCATGCGCTTGGAGGCTTGCACTGCCATGGGTGCTTGGGCGGCAACGCGTTTGGCCAGATCCTGCGCTGCGCTGCCGACTTCGTTGTTGTTGACAATCTGAGAGACCAGTCCCATTTCCTCGCATTCGCTAGCGGTCAGGGTCTTGCCGGTAAAAATGATTTCACTGGCTTTGGACCAGCCAATCAGTCTTGGCAAAATCCAAGTGCCGCCGGATTCCGGGACAACGCCCCGAGAGGTAAACGCTGCTGCCAATTTTGCCGTATCCGCCATGATGCGCATGTCACAGCCCAGTGCCATGTCCATGCCGTAGCCTGCCGCTGATCCGTTCAATGCGGCAATGGTGGGCGTGTCGATGTTGTGCAGGACCGTGGGCGGTGTATTGCGTAAATCCAAGGTGGGTGAGACCCGGCGCGAGCGGTCGCTCAAGCTGTCGGTAATATCACTGCCGCGTAGATCGAGACCTGCACAAAAGAACTTGCCGGTGCCGGTGATGATGATGGCGCGAACGTCTTCGGTGGCATCGGCCTCCAGCAGCAGCTCGCTGAAACGTGCCAGCATGTCTCTGGAAATCGTATTTTGCTGCTCGGGACGATTGAACGTAATGGTGGCGATGTGGTCCGCTACCTCATAGAGCATGTCGCTGTTTTGGCTGTCCGTCATGGGTGCCTCCTGTGAATTTTTTGGATGCTTATTTGGGTGCGCGTTCGGGCATTTTCTCTTCGCTGATGGCGTAGCCGGCTTCAACGGGTATGCACAGGTATTGGCCATCGTCCCGCTTCTCTGTCCAGGGCAGCACGGGTACCGGCGTGGTTGACCGTGCGGCTTCAATCGCGGCCTCTGGTGTCGACCAAGTCGCCAGTTTTTCGATGTTGCGCAGCGTGGGAAAGATGATCGTGTATTTGCCGCTTTCTGCTCCCGTGATGGCGTCGGCAGGATCAATCCAGACCGAGTCCACGGATTCGTAACCGTCATGCACGGCAATATGGTCTGCTGGAGGAATCGCCAGATAGAAATGGGTGTCGAAACGCTTGGGCATCATGGGTGGTGTGATCCAATGCGCGAAGTGGGTCAATGCATCGCAGGCGAGTTCCAGCTTTTCGTTCTGCAGAAAGTCCAGCAGGGGAATGTCTCCCTTATTAATGGGTTCTCGGGCGGATTGCAGTTCCGCCAATCGATCGCCGCTGATGATGTCGTTAGACCCGGCTTCCCGGGCGAGCAGAATACCGCATTCTTCAAAAGCTTCGCGGATCGCGCTGACTTGCGCCGCTCGCATGTCGCTGTCTGCTTCAGCACCGCGCAGATAGGGAATGAGCGCATCATCGAAATCTTGAGGGTCCGCCTTGCCACCGGGGAAGACCAGAGCGCCGGAGGCAAAATCAATCTGGTGATGTCGTACCACCATGAAGACTTCTAGATTTTCTGTGCCAGGGCGCAGCAGCAAAATGGTGGCGGCTGGTTTTGGCGTGGCGGCATTGTCAGTCATAGGGTCACCCTTATTATTCGATTAGAGAGGGGTTCATCCATTGCCATGCAATTGACCGAGATGCCAAGCCCATACCAAGGCTCTTGACTGTCACTGTTCTCCCCCCAGAAACACGATGATGTTCGCTTATGCAGGCCCCTATGGCAAACTGGGGGATTCACGGGGTACGAATCGGTTCAGGGCAAAAATCATGTCAGTGTTGATCACCTTACTCGTCGCAGGGCTAGTGGTTGTGTATTTACGCAGCAATCGCAAGGCGCGAGCGAATTGGCTGCAGAATTTGTCGCTGCCCGGTCATTGGGTTTCCCAGCGCGATGGATCGCATCTGTCCTTGGCGGGCAGTTTTGATTCAGGGGAATTCGTGTGCCAAGGCGAAACGTCAAACGACAGCGGTCACTGGCGCTACCAAGGGGACAGGCTGACCCTGAATGGCACGCATCAACAGTCCTTTACCGTACAGATGTTTCAGCCGGGGGTGATTAGCCTGACCGCTGAAAACGGCACGGCGGAACTCTTCCATAAACAATCAGACAACGTGGTGTCACTTGCCAAAAGATAATCGACAAAACGATGGTCAATCTGTTGCTCAATTGGCTTGGACCGAGGTGGCCCAGCGCTTGCTCGCGATGTTGCCTGTTAGCCGCGACATAGACTGGCAGCAGAGTATTGCAGGCTATTGGCGAAGAGGGCGTTGGTCCTCGTCCATTGTTGGTTTTGAAGAAACCGGCGTCGTCTCATTGGATAATCTGCTGCATGTGGACGCGCAAAAAAAGTCGCTGTTGCAAAATACCCAGCAGCTGTTGGCGGGTCTGCCGGCGAATAACGCACTGCTGTGGGGTGCCAGAGGTACTGGTAAGTCCTCCTTGGTGCATGGCGTGCTCAATGCCCATGCGCAAGAGGGTTTGAGGCTTGTTGAGGTTGGCAAGGATGCCCTGGCTGATCTGGCCGAGGTCATCGAACAATTGGCTCATTTGCCCTATCACTTCATCGTCTTTTGCGATGATCTGTCTTTCGAAGACGACGATGCCACCTACAAATCGCTGAAAAGCGTGTTGGAAGGCACCGTGCTTGCTCAGGCAAAAAATGTGGTGATTTACGCCACCTCCAATCGGCGTCATTTGTTGGCGGAAAAAGCCTCCGATAATGCGTCCAGCAAGCTGGTTGATGGTGAACTCCATCACGGCGAGGCGGTAGAGGAGAAGATTTCGTTGTCCGACCGTTTTGGTCTTTGGCTATCCTTCTATCCGGTGCGACAGGCGGAGTATCTGGACATGGTGAATCGAGCGGTTTTACGGTTGGTTGCCCAGGTTGATCCGTCTCGATCGTCTGATTCTGCGTTCACGCCAGATCGCTTTCGTTTGGAGGCGCTGCGCTGGGCGTTGGCTCGGGGCGTGCGAAACGGGCGCAGTGCCGATCACTTCGCACGGCACTGGGTGGGTCAGCAGTTGCTGAATAACGAGTAATGTTCTGACGGTCCTCGTCGGATACTGATAAGAAGAGTCCTATGTTCCAGAAACTTTGTTTGCTTGGTTTTCTGTCGTGCGCAGTGGCGGCTCACGCTGACCTGCTGGTGATGGACAACGGCGATCGAATAACCGGCCGGCTGGACAGCATCACCGGCGGAAAGGCGATTTTTGACACACCCTACGCCGGTCGAATCTGGGTCGAGATGGCCGATATTCGAACCCTAGAAACCGAGGAGGCGTATGCGGTTCGTCTGGACGACCGGGTGATCGAGGGTACCTTTGCGGGCACGGGTGACCTGCAGCAACTGATTGGTCCTGAGCAGGCAACTATCGTGAACTGGACGAGGGTTCGCAGTGCTACCCAAAGTCGCAACGCGTTTACCAGATTCACCGCCGGGTGGGGGTCGCATTTGGACCTTGCGCTATCGTTGGCCGATGGAAATTCGTCCACGGAAGCATTCAATGTGTTGTTGGAGGTGGACTACCAAGACGAGTTAAACGCTCACTTGGTTACGGCCTTGCTGGCGCGCGAAGAAGGCGAAGGGCTGTTGACCCGGGACCAGTTGGACATTGATTACGGATACAAACGTTTTGTGACCGAACGATGGTACGGGGCGGGAAACGCCGAGTTCTTTCAGGACACGCTGAAGGAAATTGACTCTAGGATTACCTTGGGTGCCGGTGTGGGTGTGCAGTTTATCGACAATAGCATCCAGAATCTGTCTTCGGACATCGGAATCAGCGCAGTAAGGGAAGATATTGGCGGGGACAGCGACGTCGAACCCGCCTTGCGTGTGGGCGTGGACTATCAACGGTTTGTGTTGGCGAAAACCATAGAGTTGTTCCATCGACAGTCGATACTGCAGCTCTTGGGAGACGAGAAAAATCTGGTGTTCTCATCCTCCTCCGGTATTCGCTATGCCTATAACGATCGCATAGATACCAATTTTCGTATCGACTTGGCCTATGAGAGCGATCCACCGCCGGGCAATGAGAAAACCGATACCACTTACAGCTTGGGGGTCGGCATTAAGTTTTAGGTGATCGAGCAGTAGATTGCCGCGAATTTTCGACAACGTATGGTTAACGGCGAAAGGGCTTCGCAAAACCTTGACTGTGTATCGGCGCGCTCATAGAATGCGCCGCTTCGTTGAGTTCCGAACAGCTTGAAAGGGTTGGTCAGAGCGCACGATCTTAGTCCCCATCGTCTAGAGGCCTAGGACTCCGGGTTTTCATCCCGGCAACAGGGGTTCGACTCCCCTTGGGGACGCCATACGTAAAGCCGCTTGAGATCAGTCTCTAGCGGCTTTTTTTTGCGCTGGGTTTTCTGCTTTGACACACGCCGCCAGGCAACAGTTCTGCCAGCGCAAGTATGCATCAATTCGGTTTTTGTGCTGCAATGATCGGCTGAGTGTAACTGATTAGGAGAGGACGCATGGCTGAAGGATCATCCGAAAACACCTTGGATGTTGTCATCGTAGGCGCAGGTTTCGCAGGCATGTACGCGCTGCATTCGTTCCGCGGTATGGGCCTGCAAGCCAAGGTCTTGGAAGCGGGCAATGACGTCGGTGGTACCTGGTACTGGAACCGCTATCCGGGGGCGCGATGCGATGTGCCCAGCGTCGAGTACTCTTACAGCTTTGATAAAGATTTAGAGCAAGAGTGGAACTGGACTGAAATTATGGCGGCTCAGCCCGAGATATTGGAATACGCCGGCCACGTAGCGGATCGTTTTGATTTGCGTAAGGATATGCAGTTTCAAACCCGTGTGACCCGCACGATATTCGACGAAAGCAGCAACCTATGGCAGGTCGTCACCGACGCAGGAAAGACCTTGCGCGCGCGGTTCTGCGTCATGGCAACCGGTTGTTTATCGGTACCGAACACCCCAACCATCGCCGGGCAGGACAGCTTTGCCGGTGCGGTTTATCACACGGGCAATTGGCCAGAAGCCGGGGTTGATTTCAGTGGGCTGAAAGTTGGCATTATTGGTACCGGATCATCGGGCATTCAATCCATACCGGTAATTGCGGAACAAGCCGCGCACTTAACCGTATTTCAACGCACCCCGAACTACACCATGCCGGCAGCCAATGCGCCGTTGAAGCCAGAATTTTTGCAGCAAGCCAAGGAAAACTACCCGAACATTCGTGCAGAGCAGCGGGCGTCTCAAGTGGGAATCGTAGGCTACGGCTTTGGCTTTGGCGGGGCTGAGAACGTTGAGCCGACAGAAGAAATTCGCAACACCACGGAAGAAGAACGCCAGCGTTTAGTCGAAGAAGAAGGCTTCCTGGCCATACGTCGCTATGCCGATGTGTCAGTGGACGAAGCAGCGAATGAGCTTGCCTGTGACATGTACCGCACTCAAGTAGGTCGGGTGATCCAAGACCCGGAAACCGCTGACGCGCTGATGCCCAGAGACTACCCCATGGGCTGCAAGCGACCGGTTATTGACACCAATTACTACGAAACCTTCAACCGGGAGAACGTGACGCTGGTCGACCTGCGCAAGGGCGGCATTGATCGCATCACGGCGCAAGGGGTCAGCACGGCCCAAGGCGAACACGCTTTCGACGTATTGGTCTATGCCACAGGGTTCGACGCCATGACGGGCGCGCTGGGCAAAATCGACATTCGCGGTCGCCAAGATGTGGCCCTGACGGATTACTGGGAAGCAGGGCCGCGCACGTATCTTGGGTTGCAGGTGGCGGGCTTCCCGAATCTGTTTACCGTCACGGGTCCGGGCTCACCGTCGGTGTTGAGCAACATGATTGTTTCCATCGAACAACATATTGATTGGATTGCCCAGTGCATTGCCGATTTAGACCAGCGAGGCGCGAAGACCATTGAAGCCACCAGTGCTGCCGAGGATGCCTGGATTGCCCATGTGAACGAAGTGGCAGAAAACACCATGTTTACCGCGCAGTCCTGTAACTCGTGGTACTTGGGTGCCAACATTCCCGGTAAGCCACGCATCTTTATGCCCTATGTGGGTGGCGTGGGCGTGTACCGCGAGAAATGCGATGAGGTAGCCAAGAACGACTACAAAGGCTTCTTGCTGCAAGCCTAGGGTCCAAATGAACAACAAACGCACCTATCTGTTTGCGATCTCGACGTGGTACGCGGCCTTTGGCATGCAGTCAGTGGTGTTCGCTTGGTTGGTCACCATGCTGTTGCGCGAGCCCGCCGAGCGGGTGGGCTTGGCGCAAATGAGTATCTTGCTGCCGGGCATGCTGTTGATTTTGCTGGCCGGTGCGATAGCCGATCGTGTGGGATTGCGACGCCAAGCGCTTTGGTCCCAGCTCTTTGCCGCGTTAACGCCTTTGTTGTTGATTTACTTCCTCTATTTTGAGGCGCTGACCTATGCGGTCTTGATCGTCTATGCACTGCTTATGGGGCTGGCGCAGGCTTTTGTGACGCCAGCCAGAGACGGATTGCTGAACCTCGTTGCGGGCAACAATGTCCAGCGCATGGTGGTGTTGGCCAGTCTCTGTCAGTTTGGATTTCAGATTATTGGCTATACCCTTGCCGGATTTACTGACACGGTCGGGGCGATATACATCTTGGGGCTTCAGAGCGTGATTTTGCTTCTGGGCTGCGGGGCACTGATGGCCTTGAAAGACATCGGAGCGCCGGCGATAAGAACGGCCAGTAGTCCTTCGGTGCTGCGGGATCTGTGGGAGGGGGCGGTTACCGTCGCCGGAAATAGAGTACTTCGCGCCGTGATGATTCAAAATGTTGCCATGGGCGTGTTCTTTATGGGCGCCTTCATTGTCGCCTTCCCGCTGGTTCTGCGCGAGGTTTACGACGGTAGCTCTGCTGACTTGGCGTCGTTGAATGCCTTTAACTCGTTAGGCTTAGTGGCAACCATATTGGTTTTGTTGCGTGTGGGGCATATCGCCAGAGCCGGACGAGCGTTGTTGCTGGCGCAGTTTTTCGGTTCTATCGTACTGTTACTGGCGGGACTGGTGGTGCAGCAGTATCTGTTTATCTTCTTCGTCTTTTTGTGGGGTGTGTGCGGCGGAGTGGCCATGCCCATGTCCCGCACGATCATGCAGCAGACAGCACCGCCGGCTTTACGCGCCAGAGTCATGAGTTTCTATGCGTTTTCTTTTATGGGGGCAGGCCCCTTGGGTGCGCTTTGGGCAGGGTACATGGCGGATCTGTTCGGACCGCAAATGGCGATTGTTATATCGTCGGCGGGAATGGCGTCTCTGGTGCTCGTTATGGCGTTTATCAGCCCGCTATGGCGCAGTGTCACGGAGCAATCATCGCAGTCCTAGGCCTTGCTAATGGCGGCCGTCGCAGCAAACTGCGGACGAAAAAAAGGCCAGCACGCGGCTGGCCTTTTCTGCTCGTATTAGAGGAGCAACATCTAAGAAGGTTGACCCTCAAAACTTGCAATAGATAACACTGATCACCTCCTTATAAATTGTTTAGGGACCCTGATTATGTCTAAGCAAAGCGCGATTGCAAGACCGAGTAGAGACTTTTATCTCGCTGGCAATTGAGGCATTTTTCGGTCAGTGACAGCGAAAAGCGCCCCCCGTTACGACGCTCAAGCGCCAATAGGAATTGACACCCGAGCGGCTTGAGCTAGAATGCTCGGCCTGTCAGCGTCTTACGCTAGATATGCGGGAATAGCTCAGTTGGTAGAGCACCACCTTGCCAAGGTGGAAGTCGCGAGTTCGAGTCTCGTTTCCCGCTCCAATTTCCCCTCCCTGATTAGATAAAGCTCGTTGCGACCAGCTACTGTTGGTATGCCTAGACAGAAACGAGACTGTCGTTGCTGGTCTTGTCCGCGAACACGCGGCCAAGGCAACGACACCGTCGGAGCGATGCTCCTCCGTGTTTCCCGCTCCAATTTCCCCTCCCTGATTAGATAAAGCTCGTTGCGACCAGCTACTGTTGGTATGCCTAGACAGAAACGAGACTGTCGTTGCTGGTCTTGTCCGCGAACACGCGGCCAAGGCAACGACACCGTCGGAGCGATGCTCCTCCGTGTTTCCCGCTCCA